>NZ_JBEXHV010000004.1:0-434003 GCF_040608275.1 Micromonospora sp. NPDC005205 | reverse complement strand
CCATCGACTCCCTGCGGGCAGGTGCCCGGACGGCCTGATCGTGTCAGGATCTGCCCGTCCGGCCGTGCCGGTCGCGGTCGGAGAAGGGCGGTAGCTAAGGTGTGCGCCACAGTCAATCGGCCGCATCGACGCCGCTGCTGCCTGAAGGACGTCGGGTACGTGGGGGGACGAGCTCGGCATGGCGCAATCCGTGGACGATCTTTTCTGTGAGTTCGTGCGGACCCGCTCGCCGGCGTTGCTGCGAACGGCGTTCCTGCTGACCGGCGACCGGCACCTCGCCGAGGACCTGGTGCAGGACGCGCTGGCCCGCACGCACCGGGGCCGGCGCCGGCTCAATGATCCCGGGCACTTCGAGGCGTACACCCGCACCGCCATGTACCACCAGCATGTGAGCTGGTGGCGGCGCCGCAAGGTAGCCGAGTCCCTGCCCGGCGAACTGGCCGATGTGGTTCAGCCCGGCAGCGACCATGCTCGCCGCACTGATCTCAAGCTTGCCCTGCACCAGGCTCTCGCTCAACTCACCCAGCGGCAACGCGCCGTGCTGGTGGCGCGGTTCTTCGAGGACCGCAGCGAGGCCGAGACCGCGGATCTGCTGCAATGCTCAGTCGGCACGATCAAGAGTCAGACCAGCAAGGCTCTGGCCCGCATGCGGGAGATAGCGCCCGAGCTGCTTTCGGCAGTGATGGAGGAGGCCTGATGACCAACAACCTCGGGCCCCTGCGTCAGGCCATGTCGGATCTGAGCGAGCACGGCGGCACCGCCGACATGTACGAGCGCACCCTGCGCAAGTCGCGGCAGTCACAACGGCGGACAGCGCTCACCACCGGCGCAGCGGCGGCGACGCTGGTGTTCGCCATCGGCGGCACGGTCGCCTTCGCCACCCGTGACAGACCCGACCCTCCGACGCCACCCGGATCCACCAGCACCAGTGATGGACCCCAAAATCCCACCTGTCCGACGACGCAGACCCTCGGGACCCTGGTCGAGCTGCCGGCGGGCTGGACTTTCGCTTCCAGGGCAGTGGACTGCGTCGAGACGTGGGCGGCGGCCGACGTGCAGCGTCCGGACGCTGGCGCCGTCATCTACCTGTTCCATTACACGGCCGCCACGGGCTGGCGATTCCACGACCAGGGCACCGGTTGGGACTGCAAGGACCTGAACCTGACCGAGCCGGCGTCGTTCTGCACGTCCTGACCGCCTGCCCGGGAAGTCCCCGGGCTGAGGATCCGCGGCCCCGGCCACCTGCACGCCTGAGTGTGGTCCGCTGGGTTGGCAGCGCGGCGGTGACGGTCCTTGTGCTCGGCGATGGCCGGCGGGTCTCGTAGGCTCTGTCAGTGCAGACCAGTCGAGGACGGATCATGACGCAGATGTTGGACGCGGCGGAGAACGCCTCGCCGGTCGATGCAGTCGAGGCGGTCACCCGGGAGCTCGGTGCGGCGCTGGGTGCGCGCAGCGTGTCATTCCTGATCGCGGACCTCAGCGGTCGGGCGCTGGTCCGGTTGGCCCATGTGCCGCTCGGCGGTGCCGGTGACGGCCGCCGGGACGGTGACGAGGTTGCCACGGTGATGCCGTTCGACAACGGCCCCGCCGAGCAGGCGCTACGCAGCCAGACAGCGGGGGTTTTCGCGCAGCCTGACGGATGGATGGTGTTGGCGCCGGTGACCGACCGTGGTGAGGCGATCGGTCTGCTCGAGATGATCCTGCCTGACGAGCCCGCCCCGGCGATGCTGCAGGAGATCGCCCGCACGGCGCACGTGCTGGCGTTCGTGGTGATCGCCAACCGGCGGTACACCGATCTGTTCGAGTGGGGGCAACGCACGACCCCGTTCACCCTGTCCGGCGAGATCCAGCGCCGCCTGCTGCCCGCCTCGTTCACCTGTGAGAGTAGTGCGTTCACCCTGTCCGGCTGGCTGGAGCCCGCCGCCAGCGTCGGCGGGGACACCTTCGATTACAGCCTTGCCCGCGACGTGCTGCACTTCAGCGTCACCGACGCGATGGGCCACGGGGTGGCCAGCGCGCTGACCGCCACCCTGGGCGTGGGCAGCCTGCGCAACAGCCGTCGCCGCGGCACGGCTGCTCTGGTGGCACAGGCTGACACCGCGGATGCCGAGGTGGCCGAACACGCCGCCGTGCCGGGCAGTTACATCACCGCGATCCTCGGCCGCCTCGACCTGCGTACCGGCGTGTGCGCGCTGCTCAACGCCGGGCACGTGCCGCCGCTGCTGGTGCGCGACGGGGACGTCCGGTCGCTGCCGCTACCGGCCAACTTTCCCCTGGGTATGTTCGCCGGGGCCGGTTACCGCGATGGCGAGATCACGCTGCGACCCGGCGACCGTCTGGTACTGCTCACCGATGGCATGCGGGAGCGTAACGCCGCCAAACTGGATCTACCGAACATGCTGCGGTCGATTGCTCACCTGCACCCGCGTGAGGCTGCCCGGGCCCTGGCCGACGCCGCGCTCGAGGTCAGCGGACCGACCCTCGCCGACGATGCCACGCTGTTCATCCTGGACTGGCACGGCGGGCACAGCGAGGAGCGGCGGACTAGCGCCGGCGCCGACCAGGCGCGCGCCAGCGCCGCGCTGCCTGACTGAGCTACCGGCCCGTCGCGTCATCGGCGGACGGCACGCTCGCCTCGGCGGCCTGCACGCTGTCATACACGTCGATGACCCGATCCACCGATGTGACCGTCAGCACGTTACGCACGGCGGGCTGCGCCGCGGCGACGGACAACCGTCCGTCAGCGACACGCATCGCCTTGAACATCACCACCAGCGCACCCAGTGCGCTGGAATCCATGAAGCCCACCCCGGCCAGATCCACCACCACCTGCGGTTCACCGGCGTCAACCAACCGTTGCAGACCCTCGCGCAACTGCGGAGACGTCGCCATGTCCAGCTCGCCGCGCACCTCAAGCACGGTGCAACCCCGGCCCGGCCGGGCCGACAACAGCAAGTCCACGACACACTCCCCACGCCGATGATCCCCGCATACTCTATTCTGCCGGCGGGCGAAGCGCCGCCGGCAGGTGTACGTCGAGCGGACATCTTGACCGTTTCAGCTCAGCAACCCCGGGTAAGGCTGACAACAGCCGGTGCGTCCCGCTTCAGCCCGGCGCGGTTGCGTACGGGTCGAGGAGGAACTTCGCGATGCGCGTGACCATGACGCTGTCGCTGCCGCGGCAGCCGACCTCGGTGACCCGAGCCCGCCACACACTCGTCACCTTGCTGAGCCTCACCGAGGCCACCGAGGAGTCTCGTGGCCATCTCGCCGTGCTGATCACCGAGGCATGCGCCAACGCGGTGATGCACGCCGATCTCGACAGCACCGTCGACATCAGCATCGATATCGATGATCACATGTGCCTGCTCGAGGTCGGCAACCGCGGCAGTAGTCCCAACGGCGCTGGGCGGCTCGACGTCGACCTGCCCGACCCGCTCACCGTCGGCGGCCGTGGGCTGCCCTTGATCGCCGCACTTGCCGACGCGGCGGCCTTCGTCGCCGGGCCACCGGATCAGGTGCTGCTCCGCATCACCAAATACCTCGCCGACCCGCTGCCTCAGTCGACCTGATGACCGGAAATGCCCGCCCGGCGCCGACGTGCGTCACCAGGCGGTCGGTGCAATACCACCACTACGGAGCGTGTCGTCAGCTCACTGACGGCTCTCCTTGATCTTCGGCAACAGCGTGCCGTGGTCACACCGCGCCTTGATCTCGCTCCTGTTGCCCGCGGACAACAGCACCACCTGGATCTCCTTGGCCGGCCCGGGGTGGTAATCCTTGAGGCGGTAGCCGGCGGCAGGAGCGACGTCCACAACGCGAGCCTGATCGCCGGTGCAGAGCACTGTCACCACACCACCGAGTGCCCGCAGGGCCGTGCCTGGCTTCGGGGAGGTCGGCGCCGGCGCGGCACTGGACGGGACCGTCGACCGTTCGGCACTGGCTGACGTCGTAGGACCAGGGCCGGCCGATGAACCGGCTCCGGCGCTCGATTCAAGCGGCCCAGCCGGAGCGGCCACCGTGCGGCTTGGTCGAGAGACTGGTGCGGGCTCCGCGGACGTCTGCCGGGCAGCAGGTGTCTCGGTGGCAGACACATCGAGGGCAGCGTCGGGCCGAGCGGCACCCTCACGTGCGGCGATGCCGCCCGATCCGCCGTCGCCAGGTACGAACTGAGGGAGCACTAGCGAAACGGTCGCTGCCGTCGCCATGAGAACGGGGATCAACACGGCATTCGGGATGCGGCGACGCCGATCGGGAGCGGGGTCGGCGGTGGGCGGGGCCGACACGGGCGGGACGGATGCCGACTGCGCCGCCTGTTTCACCCGGCGCTCGGCGTCATCGGCGAGGCCGTGCAGGGCCGCGGCCACCTCCGCGGCGTCCGGTCGATCCGCGGGGTCCCGGGCGAGGCAACGGTCGAGGAGGCGGTGAACCTCCGGTGACACGCCCTCGATGTCCGGCAGCGGCGCCGGATCGACGTACACGTGAGCCGTCAACATCTGCGTGGGGGTCTCCGCCGACCAGGGCAGCTCGTTGGTCAGCGTTCGGTACAGCAACAGCCCGAGCGCGTAGACATCGGAAGCGGGCAGGACAGTGCCACCGGCGAGCCGTTCCGGCGCGAGGTAGGCCGCAGTGCCCAACAGTTGTCCGTCCGCCTCCAGCTCCGGCCGACCCACTGTGGTGGCGATACCGAAATCGACCACCTTCACACCGGCCGGTGTCAGCATCACGTTGGACGGCTTGATGTCCCGGTGCACAAGCTGACGTTCGTGCGCGGCGGCGAGCGCCTCGGCGACCTGCGCGCACGTCCGCATCGCGACGGCCGGCGGCAGCGGACCGGCGGCAAGGCGCTCGGACAGGGTCTCGCCGGGCAGCAGTTCCATCACCACGTACGAGACCTGGCGGCCGGCGGCATCGGTGTGCTCGCCATAGTCGTACACACTCGTCACGTGCGGGTGCCAGAGCCCCGCTGCGGCCCTGGCCTCTGCCTGGACGCGTTGCCGCGCGCCTCGGGCGGCGGCCTGCGCGCCGGCCAGGACCTTGACTGCCACCCCACGTTCGAGGACGCGGTCCCACGCCCGCCAGACGACCGACATGCCGCCAGCGCCGAGACGGCTCTCGACCTGATACCTGCCGTCCAGCAGATCACCGACCATCACTGGGACAGCTTGCCAGAGTGGACCCTAGGCGGCAGGGCGACCGCATTCCACGCTGGTCAGAGGCCGTCACGGGCAAGGTCCCGTCGCTTGGGGCCACGGGCTACCCGATCAACCGGGCGCGCTCCGGTGGCCAGCGGGCTGACCCGAGGCCTCAGGAACCGGCCGGCTCCCAGAGCAGGATCTGGCGGTGGTGGCTGAGACGTGGAGCCAGGCGGCGCCGACGACGTGCCCGTCGATCTCGGCGACGAACGGCAGATGTGTGTCCCTGTGGGAGGCCACCCAGTCGGTGTACGCACTGAGTCTGCCCTCGTCGATGCCGCGTAGCCCCGCGAGCGCCGCCACGTCTGCCGCGCTGGCCCTCCGCACGATCACCCGGGGAAGTCCAGGGCGAGCCGATTGCTGGCGGTGCCCCCAGTCGGCCCGGCCGGCACTTCGGTGTGCGGTGGGGGACAATCGACTCATGTTTGTCATCAAGGAGCGGTTCTTCTCGATCGGCGACGACTTCGACGTGCTCGACGAGCACGGCACCAAGGTCTTCCACGTCGACGGCAAGGTGCTCAGCGTCCGCGACAAGGTCGTCATCGAGGACGCCACCGGCCGTGAGGTCGCCACGCTGCACCGGCACCTGGTGGCGCTGCGTCCCACGTACGAGATCCGCATCGGCGGCGAGAAGGCCGCTGAGGTTCGCAAGAAGCTGCTCACGCCGTTCCGCGACAAGTTCACCATCGACGTGCCGGGGCCCGATGACCTGGAGATGAAGGGTGACCTGCTCGACCACGAGTACGTGATCGAACGCGACGGCACCGAGGTGGCCTCGGTCTCCAAGCGGTGGCTGACGATCCGGGACACCTACGCCGTGCAGGTCACCGCCGGCGTGGACCCGCTGCTCATCATCGGTAGCGTCCTCGCGCTCGACCTGGCCATGAACCGTGACAAGAAGAAGGCCGACGAGGACTGACCGTCTGGGCGGCAACCGCGGTGCGCGGGGTCGGGCCACGGGTCTGGCCCGGACGGCCGCTCGAGGGCGGAGGGGTCGGGTGCTGCTGCACCCCGACCCCTCCGGCCTGCTCCGTCGGCGCGGGGATAGGAATCTCTCAGCTCACCCGCAGCGTTGACCGTTGAGGTTGAAGGCGGTCGGCGCCGGATTGGTGCCGCTCCAGGTGCCGTTGAAGCCGATGCTGGTGGACGCGCCGGGGGCGAGCCTGCCGTTCCAACTCATGCTGTCCGCTGTGACGCTCGTTCCGCTCTGTTTCCAGGTGGCCGACCACCCCTGGCTGACCTTCTGGCCGGTGGTGGGGAAGTCGAAGGCGAGTTTCCAGCCGTCGACAGCGGTGGTGCCGGTGTTCTTGATAGTCAGTGTCGCGGTGAAGCCGCCCGGCCAACTGTTCGCCGTGTAGGCGACCGTGCAGCCGCCGGTCGGGGCGGTGGGCGCGGTCCGCACTGTCAGGCCGGGCGAGGCCGCCGAGACGTTGCCCGCCGCGTCGCGGGCGGTCACCACGAAGGTGTACGGGGTGTCCGGCGTCAACCCGGTGACGGTGTACGCGGTGCCGGTGGCGCTGCCCACCTTCACGGTGCCGGCGGTGTCGACCCGGTGCACGTCGTAGCCGGTGACGGCGGTGTTGTCGGTGGACGGCGTCCAGGTCAGCGCGACGCTGTCACCGGTGATCGTGCCGGCGGTCGGCTTGCCCGGGACGGTCGGGGCCTGGGTGTCGCCGGGCGTGGTGCCGCGCGGCAGCACCAGGTGGGTGATGGAGTTGGCCGGGAAGGTGGTCGTGAGGTCGCCAGCGGTCACCGGAAGGTCTGCCTCCCGGACGACGCCGCTGAGATCCGCCCCGCTGTAGCGGTAGACCTGAGCGGTGCTGGCGGAGGCCCCGGTGAGGGCGACCGGGCTGGTCAGGTCGTCGCCGGTCTTGTTGACGACGACCACCGTGAGGGCCTTGTCGGCGCTGCGCTCGGCGGCGTACACCGCCAACTTGCCCTGGTCGGCGCTGGTCGCCTGGACGGAGGTCTCGCCGAACGCGCCGCCCTTGCCGTCGTAGTTGCGGTAGACGCGGAACGCGTTGGCCACCGGTTGGTCGGCCGTGGGCGCGGTCCAGAGGGTGGCCAGGTCGAGCCCTTCGCGGCCGAAGATGCCGAGTACGTCAGCCTGGGCGAGGGCGCCGTTGAGCGACCCGAAGCCACCCCAGTTGTACTCGGTCATCGCGACCTTCGTGCCTGGGTAGTGCTGGTCGACCAACTCGCGCAGGCGCGGGATGAACCGGACCGGACTGTTGATCCAGCTTTCGTCCACGTAGGTCGGGTCCCAGAGTTGGCGGGTCGAGCGCAGCCGCAGCGCCTGGGTGTTGGCGTCGCCGGCCGCGTCACCGAGCACGCCGGACTGCTGCGGGTAGAGGTGGACGTCGAAGTAGTCGAGGATGCGGGTGCCGTGCTGCTGCTCGTACTCGCGCATCCGGTCCAGGTACCACGGGCCGAGGTCCTGGCCGCCGTGCGCGGCCTTGTCCGGTGGGTTCGACCAGCATCCGGTGCGTGAGCAGGTGTCCTGGTCGAGGCCCGAGAAGATGATCGAGTTGAGGCCCCAGCCGACTGGACCGAGCGTCTTCGCGCCGGGGTCGGCAGCCTTGATCGCGGCGGCGTACTCGTAGGTGCGGTCGCGTAGCTCGTCGTATCCCATGCCGGTCGGGCGGACGTCGCGGTGGGTGGATTGCCACAGGTCCGGCTCGTTGTCCAGGTTGTAGAACTGGACCCCGCCGTCGGTGGCGGCGCCGAACTGCCCCTTGAGGTGGTTGACGAAGTCGGTGACGTACTCCGGGCCGACGGCGACGCTGGTGTCCTTCGGATCGTTGCCGGTGACCAGCGTCCCGTCCGGCTTCTTGCCGTTGCCACAGTCCGGTGCCCAGGTGTCGGTGGACTCCTGCGGGCCGTACTTGGCGACGCTGAAGCCACAGGCCCGCGACCGGTCCTTGGCGATCCAGCCGAGCATCGGCACCGTCATGACCGTGGCGGCGCCGGTGGCCTTGTTCTGCTGCACGAACCGATCGCTCTCCGAGCCCTTCGGGAGGTCGCCGGGGCTCGGGTTGTCGTTGGGGATGTTCTCGAAGTACCAGTCCGACGCGCGGTTGGTGGTGTCGGCACGGAAGTTGTAGCGGGTGGTGGCGTTGCCACCGTAGCGGTGCACCGGCAATCGCAGGTCGCTGGCGAGGGCTTGGTCGGCGAAGTTCATGCCGTAGATGTACGGGCTGATCTGGTGCCGGGCGGCAGTGGTGTCCACGGCCAGCGCCGGGCCGGCCGCGGCCAGGGCGGGCTCCGGCAGGGCCAGACCGCCGAGGGCCGTGGCGAGCACGACCGGAAGTAGAGCTGTGGTGGGACGCACGAGCATTCCTTTCGCATAGGAGCTCGCCGATGGGAGCGCTTCCACAGCGTTACGTCTTCGCGGCTTCGAGTCAACGCCCAACTCAGGGGCAGTTGGCGAGCGGCAGGTCGGCTTCACTTATACTGACGTCTATCTATGCGTACCTCAGCGTCGCATGACCGGAACGTTCCTGCTGGCCCGGCCCCTGTGGTGGGAGACCAGCCGTCCTGGAGGATGACAATGCGCAGATTTCTCGCTGTGTTCAGCGCCGCCCTGATCCTCGGCGCCGCAGTCGGCAGCGTCCCGGCCGGGGCATCCGGGGCCTCCCGGCCCTCGTGCCCCCGTGGCCTGCTCTTCTGTGAGGACTTCGAGCGACTGCCTCCCGGGGGGCCCAGCACGTTGAACTGGGGCGTCGACACCCGCCACGGCACGCTCACCGTCGAACGTGCCCGTCGTGGCAACCAGGCGCTGCACATCCGCACCGTTGACAACGGACGTGCGTTCCTGCGCGTCGACGACTTCGCCGCGCCGGGCAACCGCTTCTACGGGCGGATGCGTCTACGCGTCGACGCCTTCCCCACGGCCCCGGACTGGGCGCACTTCACGCTGGTGGAAGCGACCGGCACCGGCAGCGCGGAGGTCGTCCGGCCGGTCGGGGGGCAGTACGCGCCCACGGTCCCCGGAACCTTCTGGGGGATCGGCGCCGACGGCGGTCCGACCGGCGACTGGACCAACTGGCGGGAGTCCGCCCCGGTCGTTGAGGACACCTGGCAGTGCTTCGAGTGGAAGATCGACTCGGCGGACAACCGCGTCGAGGTGTGGATCGATGGCGTGGCGAACCCGGAGTTGACAGCCTCCACGACCGACCACGGTGGCAACAACGTGCCCTTTGTCCTGCCGACGGTCGACACGGTGAAGATCGGCTGGCAGCTCTACCAGGGCGGCACGACGCCGGGCGAGTTCGACCTCTGGATCGACGACATCGCCCTCTCGAGCAAGCGGCTCGGCTGCTGATCTGAGGCCGGTGACTCGGAGGCTCTCTGCCGGGGTGCGGCCTTGCTGCCGCACCCCGGCGACGCGGACCGGCCTCCATGGCGATCATCGACATCTCCCGCTACGATCCGACATCGATGGATTACTGAGCGTTGATGTGTTCTGTCCGCAAGCCCTGGACGCTGGCAATCCGGCGCCGCTACGAACGTGGTGCCGACCTGAGGATCCACGCCGTCTCGACGAAGGGAATCCGGATGACGGAGAGCGCGCAGACCACCGAGAGCCGAAGCCTCCCGCCCGCGCGGCCGTACCCGTTCAGTGTGCCCGACCGCCTGGTCGTCGACCCGACCTATGGCGAGCTGCGCGAGAACGAACCGATGACCCGGGTGAAGCTTCCCTACGGCGAGGAGGCGTGGCTCGCCACCCGGTACGAGGACGTCCGTACGGTCCTCGGCGACGTGCGGTTCGGTCGCGCTCCGGCCGTCCAGCGTGACGAGCCCCGGCTCACCCCGCGCCAGCAGTACAGCGGCATGCTGACCTTGGACCCGCCCGATCACACTCGGCTGCGCCGGCTGGTGGCGAAGGCGTTCACGGCACGTCGGGTGGAGGCGCTGCGACCCCGAACCCAGGAGATCGCCGACGCGCTGGTCGACACCATGGTCCAGCTCGGTCCTCCGGCCGACCTGGTGGAGCACGTCGCCACGCCGCTGCCGATCCAGGTGATCTGCGAGCTGCTCGGAGTCCCGTACGCCGACCGCGACCGCTTCCACATCTGGTCCGAGGCGATCGTCTCGACCACCTCCCTGCCCGCGGAGACGATCCAGGAGTACCTGAACAACCTCTGGGGCTACATCGGTGGTCTGGTCGCCGAGCGCCGCCGCGAGCCCGGGATCGACGACCTGCTCGGCGCGTTGGTGCGGGCCCGCGACGAGAATCAGGATCGGCTCAGCGAAACCGAGCTGGTGGAGCTGGCCGCAGGGCTGCTCGCGGCCGGCCACGAGACCACAGTCACCCAGATCCCCAACTTCGTCTACGTCCTGCTGCACAATCCGGACCAGCTCGCTCGGCTGCGGGCCGACCCGTCGCTGGTGCCGGCCGCGGTCGAGGAACTGCTGCGGTACGTGCCGCTCGGCGTCGGCTCCTCATTCGCCAGGTACGCCAAGGAGGACGTCGAGGTCGGCGGGGTGCTGGTCCGGGCAGGTGAGCCGGTTCTCGGCTCACTGTCGTCGGCGAATCGGGACGGCACCGTCTTCGCCGACCCGGACCGGCTGGATCTCGCCCGCGAGCAGAACCCGCACCTGGGCTTTGGCCACGGCGTACACCACTGCGTCGGCGCGCAGCTGGCCCGCATGGAGTTGCAGGTCGCCGTCGCCACCCTCGTGACTCGCCTGCCCGGGTTGCGGCTCGCCGTACCGGAAGCAGATCTGCGGTGGAAGCGGGGCATGTTGGTGCGGGGCCTGCTCGGCATGCCGGTGGCCTGGTGAGCACCGCCTGGCGAATCGGGGTGGACTCGGGCCGCTGCATCGGCACGAGCATCTGCGCCGGCACCGCGCCCGAGCACTTCCGCCTGGTCGACGGCCGGTCCACGCCGCTGACCGACGTCGTCGTCCCGGACGACGTCATCCTCGACGCCGCCGACTCGTGCCCGGTGGAGGCGATCACGGTCCACGACACCACCGACGACCGGCTGATCGCGCCGCAGGAGTGACCCGAGATCGAGCCCGGCCGTACCGGTAGCGCCCGCTGTCGTTCAGCCAGAAGGGAAGGCGGATCTCGGACAGTGCGATGCTGGTGGGCTCCTCTGATCCGCAGGATGCCAGGTAGCCCCCGGCCGACACCGGCGTCAGCAGCCGCCGTCGCCGGCTGCCGGACGATCGGAGATGCTGATGACCACCCCGATGGGCTCGCGCCGGCACCGCCCCAGCGACGACGTCCGGCGGCTGCACACCGCGCTGCTGCGGATGCCCGTCGACATCGCCACCGACGAACTGGTTGACGCCCGGTACGGGCCGTCCACCCGTCGCGGGGTGGCCGAGTTCCAACGGGCGCACAAGCTGCCGGTGACCGGCACGGTGGACGGGGCGACCCGGGACGCGGTGCAGATGGTGCTGGCCGAGCCGCCGTCCCGGTTCGTGGTGGTGGGTCGGGTTCGTTGGGTCGACGGGCAGCCAGCGAACGCTCTGACGGTCGGCGCGTTCGACCGGGACCTGCGGCACGCCGAGCAGCTCGGCGAGGCGACCACCGGGGACGACGGGCTGTATCGCGTCGACTATTCGCGCGACCAGTTCACCCGCTCGGAGAAGCAGTCCGCTGACCTGTTCGTCCGGGTGTCCGCTGGTGATCGGCTCCTGTCCGACCCGCCGCTGAGCGCGGTGCTGTTCAACGCTCCCGAGCTGGCCGCGCTCACTGTGGATCTGTCCGGTGGCGGGGACCGGGAACGCAGTGAGTACGAGCGGATCCTCGCCACGATTGTCCCGCTGCTCGGCCAGGTCCCGCTGTACGACCTGAGGCAGGACGACGAGGTCGAGGACGTGACGTTCCTGGCCGCCGAGACCGGACTGCCCGCGACGGCGCTGGCGCACTTCGGTGTGGCGCAGAAACTGGCCGCGTCCTACAAGCTACCGGCGGTGTTCGGTTACGCGCTGTTCGCCGAGCGGACGCTGTTGACCACGAGCCGCACCGGTGCCGCGCTCGCCCGGTTCGACGTCGATCTGAACACCGAGCTGCGGCCGCTGTACTACGACATCGCCCTGCTCGACGAGCACACCGTCCGGAACGCCGTCGCCGACGCCGTGCGCCATCGGTACGTTCCCGAGGACCTGCTCGGCGAGCTGGACCGGATCCTCGACATGCTGGCCCGGGTACGGCCGGAGGCCAAGGAGTACGTCGAGCAGGAACGGCCGAAGGTGTTGTACGGGCGGGTGGAACGGTTCCTCGCCGACGGCGCGCACGAGCGGGTCCAGAGTCTCCTCGCCGCCGACGCCGCCGGTGACCTGCCCGGGCTGATCGCCCGGCTGGCCGACGCGGCGGCGTTTCCCGACCGGTCGGCCGCCGAGGCGGCCGGCGCGGCGAGCGTGCTGGCCGACGTGCTGGGCTACGACGAGACGATCGTCGACCGGGTCCGCGACCGCGAGGGGATCGAGGGGGCGGCCGACGTACGCCGGCTGGCCCGGCTGGCCCCGGCGGACTGGCGGCGGGTGTTGCGGGACAGCACCACTGATGTCCGGGTCGCCGGTCAGCCGGTCCGGCCGGAGCTGATCGACCTGCACGCCGGCGCGCTGGCCCGCAAGCTGGAGAGGCGCTATCCCACCACGGCCTTCACCGCGCAGCTCGAACGCGACGCGGGCGTCGTGGCCGACACCACAGCCAACGCCGCATCCGGCATTGAAGGCGAACGCCCCGACGGCAGTCCAGATCGGCCCGGCCCCGGTCAACGGGCCGACCCCGACGAGCAGCCCGGCAACGAGGAGCGGGTCAGCGCCGCCGAGCGCGCCTTCGGTGGGCACCGGGACGCGGTGCTCGAACTGCTCACCGCGAATCCGGACTTCGACCTCGCGACCGGCAACGTGGAGCGGCTGCTGCGGGACCACCCCGAGCGGCTGCGGACCGGGCGGCCGGCGCTCAAGGCCGCACAGCGGATCTTCAAGCTGGCGCCGACCTATCGGCAGACGACGGCGTTGCTGGCGGCCGAAGTGCCGTCGGCGGCTCGGATCCACGCCCTCGGCGAGACGCGGTTCGTGGCCACCGCCGTGGACACCGGACGGTTCACCGACGAGCAGGCCCGGTCGGTGTATCGCCGGGCCGTGGACGTGCACGTGGCGAGCGGGTTGCTGGCCGGTGAGCTTCAAAGCGCGGCGCGGGCGCTGCCGGTCCGGGCACTGGGCGGCTCGGCGGCCCCGGACCTCACCGCTGTCAGCGCAGACTTTCCCAACCTGAGCAGCCTGTTCCAGCTCGCCGACTCCAGCTACTGCGAGCCGTGCCGCAGCGTGCACAGTGCCGCCGCGTACCTGGTGGACGTCCTTCAGTTCCTCGGCAACCGGCTGGTCACCGACGCCGACACCCCGGGGCCGGCCACCACGGTCGCCCGGGACGTCCTGTACGGTCGCCGGCCGGACCTGGGTGACCTGGATCTGAGCTGCGAGAACACCGACCTTCCGCTGCCCTACCTGGACCTGGTGTGCGAGCTGCTGGAGGAGGCGGTGGCGCCGGACGCGGGCCTGGCGTTCGGGGGCCCGCTCAGCGGCGGCGTCGATCCGGTGGAGGCGCCGTCGGCCGGGCTGCTGAGCCTGTTGCAGGGCCAGGGATGGCCGTTCACCGACCGTTCCCTCGTTTACGAGCCCGACCTGGCTGGGGCCCGAGTGGTACGGGACATCGGCGTGGTGGCCAAGGCTACGCCGGACGGGGCCGGCGGGTGGTTCGTACGCCGATTGCGCCAGACCACCGGCACCGCGCTGGAGTTGGCGGCCGCGCCGCAGCACGTGAATGCCGCCGCCTACACCCTGCTGGCGGGCAGCCGGTACGCGTTCGCCCTACCGTTCGACCTGGCTCACGAGGAGACCCGCAGCTACTTCGCCCAGTTCGACATGGCTCGGGCCGACCTGATGCGGGCGCTGCGCCGGTCGGCGGGCCCGAGCGACGAGGCCATCGCGGCCGAGGAACTGGGAATCAGCGACGCACAGCGGCAGTTGGTGGTCACCGCCGACCCGGCCGCTCAGGACGACATCTGGAACACCGCGCCGCTCGGCGCTCTGGGCGGCATCGCCCGGGTGGACAACTTCCTCGCTCGGGCGCGCCTGGACTATCGGGAGTTGACCGAGCTGCTGGCGCTGGCCTGGGTCAATCCCAGTAACGCCATGTTCGTCAAGCACCTGGACACCGGGTCCGACCTCAGCGCAAAGCGGATCCAGCAGCTCGCCGACGCGCGCCTGGACCGGATCCACCGGTTCCTGCGCCTGCTGCGTGCGCCGGCCTGCACCGGTTGGACGCCGCCGTTGCTGGACCGGGCGATCCGGGCCGACGCGCTGGGCGGCGGCGCCCTGGACGACGGTCTCCTGGTCGCGGTGGCGGCGCTGCACCGGCTCACGGCGCGGCTCGGGCTGCCGTTGCCCGAGGTCGTCGACCTGTTCGCGCCGCTGGACGAGTCCCGGTACGCCGAGGTGTTCCGCAACACGGCGAACGGCCCGGTCCTCGAGGCGTTCGAGCCGGCCAACGTTCTCGCCAACGAGCAGGCGGAGCTGACCACACCCGGCTCGGGTGCTCCGCTGTCGACGCACGAGGCGTACCTGGCGACCTGCCTGGGGGCCACCACGGCGGACACCGCCCTGCTGGTGGCCGACCTTCCGGCCCCGGCGATCGTCAGCAACGTCGGTCTGCACGCGGTATACGCCGGGACGCTGCTGGCCCGGGCGCTCGGCCTCACCGCCACCGAGTACCTGATCATGAAGGATCTGATCGGGTCGGATCCGCTCACCGCGCCGGCCACCGCGCTGGCCTTCGTCGAGCGGTTCGACGCCGCCCGGGCCGGCACCGGCATCCGCCCGGCTGACCTGCGCTACCTGCTCCGACACGAAGCCGACGACCTGGCCGCGCGGGACCTGCCGGACGAGACGCTGACCGCGGTGCTCACCGGGTTGCAGACCGGCTACCAGAGCGGGTACGCGGCGACCCGACCCGCTGTCGACCCGACGGCGCCCCCCGAGGAGAACCTGCCGGGCATGCGTGCCCTGCTGGCCACCGTGCCCGGGATGACCGAGGCGGACCTGGCCGGCTTCGCCTCGATCGTGGACGGTGGTTGGACCGATGCGGTGACCACCCCGGCGCAGTTCGTCGACGCGAAGCTCGCCGCCCTGGTGGACACCACACCGATCACCGCAGCGATCGTGGCCAGCCCCACCGAGGCCCAGCAGACCACGCTGCTGTTGGCCATCACCACGGCCCTGTCCAGCTACGCGTACACCCGTACCAAGCAGGAGCTGGCGGTGGCGGCGGTGGCCGGCACCTTCGGGTTCTCGGCGGACGCCGCCGCGACCGTGCTGGCCGGCGCGGAGCTGACCCGGCCGCTGCTCGCAGTGCTCACCGACGACGCGCTGGTGGACCTGGTGAACGAGCCAGCGGCGCCGCCGACGGTCACCCCGGCCGGGTTCGACGAGCAGTACCGGGCACTGCGCCTGCTGCACGTCCTGAGCCGACTCGTCGACCACCTGACGGTGCCCGACGCGGATCTCGGCTGGCTGCTGACGAACGCCGGGTCGCTCGGCTGGCTGGACCCGGACCGGGCGCCCTACCAGACCGGCCGGCCGCCGGCCCCGTTGGCCGAGTGGATCAGGTTGGCCGCCGGGGTCGAGCTGGCCCGCACCTACCCACCGGTGGCGAACCCGCTGGACGCGGCGACGCCGTGGACGGTGTACGGGTTGTTCGACCTGGTCCTGGCGACCGGCACCACCTCCACGCAGGTCCACACCCAGCTGGCGCAGCTCGGTGGCTGGGACGCCACAGTGCTGGCCGACCTGGACACCCACCTCGAACTGTCGGCGATGGACCTCACCGCGTACCGGTCGCCGGCGACGATCCAGCGACTGGCCCGGGCGCTCACCCTGCTGCGCCGGCTGGGCCTACCGGTGGCGGCGGCGGTGCCGCTGGTCCAGCCGGTCACCACGGCGGCCGGGGCGGCCACCATGCGGCAGGCACTGAAGGCGCGCTACGCCGAGGCCGAGTGGTTCGGGGTGCTCCAAGGGGTGCAGGACCGGCTGCGGGTGGCCAAACGGGACGCGCTGGTCGCGTACCTGTTGGCCGAGAACCCGGGGCTGCGCGACACCAATGACCTGTACGACCACTTCCTCATCGATGTCGAGATGGGCGCCTGCATGGCGACGTCGCGCATCGTGCAGGCGCACGCCACAGTTCAGTTGTTCGTGCAGCGCTGCCTGCTGGGCCTGGAGCCGGACAGCGTCGCGGCGGTCACCGAGGATCCGGGTTGGGACCAGTGGAACTGGATGGCCAACTACCGGGTGTGGGAGGCCAACCGGAAGATCTTCCTGTATCCGGAGAACTGGATCCTGCCGGAGTTGCGCGACGACAAGTCGGAGCTGTTCACCGAGCTGGACGACCAGTTGCAGCAGGACGAGCTGACCGACCTGGCGGTGGAGAACGCCACCATCGCGTACCTGGAGAAGCTGGATGACCTGGCGCACCTGGACGTGATGGCCTGCTACTACCAGCACGACAGGCATCTCATGCACGTGTTCGCCCGCACCCGGGGCGGCGACCCGACGGTGTACTACCACCGGCAGTTCGAGCGGGAGCGGTACTGGACGCCGTGGCGGCGGGTGCCGCTGGACATCGCGGGCGACCACCTGCTCGCCTTCGACCGCAACAGCCGGCTCACAGTGGCCTGGCCGGTCTTCACGCAGGAGACGGACACGTCGCAGACCTCCCAGATTCCGGACCCGGACGGCATCCCGCCGGGCGGCACGGAGACGGAGCGGCCGCGCCGGCGGTGGCGAATCCAGCTGGCCATCGGCGAGCGGACGCAGGACCGCTGGCAGCCGAAGAAGATCTCCAAGGACGCGCTGTACTACCCGGCCAGCGGCTACCGGGAGGACCTCCCCGAGGCGGACGAGTTCACCTGCTTCGCGTACGCGGCCGGAGCGGCCGGCCAGGCGATCAGCGTGCTCACCGGCACCGAGTTCGTCGGCTCGTTCGCGTTGACCGGCTGCCGAGGCTATCCGGAGCCGGTGCCGGGCGGCGGTTCCGGCAGCCTGCTGCTGTCGCCGGTGTTCAAGGACACCGAGCTGCTGGCCGAACGGTTCACCGAACTGGTCTTTCGGGAGCAGAACGACCTGGCGATCAGCACTCCGCTGATGGGCGCGTTCCAGACGCTGGTGGCGCAGACGCCCGGCCGGTTCCGGGTGACGTACCCCATGCAGATGTCGTTGCTCGACTGGATCATCATGCTGCTGGGGATGGCGCAGAGCGTCCGAGGCTTTCACGACCGCCGGCCGGTGCTGCCACTGGGCACCCTGATGCCGTACTTCTACGGCGACTACGACCGTGGTTACGTGATCATCCCGGGCTTCTACGACCGGCGTGCCGAGGACCCGGCCGACCGGATCGAGAAGACGTACAGCGACGTGGACGAGTTCGCCCGCGACGTGTTGGCGCTGCTCACCGAGTACCTGCGCCGATACGCCGAGGACCCGGCGCACGACCTGGCGGCCGCCGTGCAGGCAATGACCGAGGACGCGGAGTACCACCGGCTGGTCGCCGAGTTCGAGGTCTACGGCACCCTGTCGTACGGGGTGCGGTTCGCGAACTTCTACCACCCGCTGCTGTGTGTCCTGCGGGCCACCGTCTACCGGTCGGGCGTGGCGGCGTTGCTGAGTCGGACCACCCAGCTCACCAACACGGGGTTCGACTTCGCAACCACCTACCAGCCGGCGCCGGTGGTCGTGTCGCCGTACCCGGTGGAGGATCTGGACTTCGCCGCGGACGGCGCGTACGCGGGCTACAACTGGGAGCTGTTCTACCACCTTCCGTTCGACATCGCGCTGCGGCTCAACCGGGACCAGCGGTTCGCCGAGGCGCGCAACTGGTTCCACCACATCTTCAACCCGGTCGGCACCGCCGACGGCGCCGTCGCCCCGCAGAAGTACTGGGTCACGAAGCCGTTCTTCCAGACGGGAGTGCCCGAGCTGCTCAACCAGCGCATCGGCGACATTCTCACGGCGATCGCGGCCGACCCGTCGGGGGCCAGCATCACCGACCTGAAGTTCGCTGTGGAGCAGTGGCGGGCGAAGCCGTTCAACCCGCACGTGGTGGCCCGCAGCCGGCCGGTCGCCTACCAGCTCGCCGTGGTGGTCAGCTACATCAAGAACCTGGTCGACTGGGGTGACCAGTTGTTCCGGCAGTTCACCCGGGAATCCGTCACCCAGGCCACCCAGCTCTACATCCTGGCCGACAAACTGCTCGGGCCGAAGCCGAGCGTGGTGCCGCCGCTGGTCAGCCCGGCGCCAGCCACCGTCAACCAGCTCCAGGCCACTGTGGACCTGTTCGGCAACGCGCTGCTGGACCTGGAGAACCTGATCCCCGACCTGGACCTGCTGCCGCACGGCGGGGCGGAACTGCCCAGCCCGCTGAGCTACTCGGCGCTGTACTTCTGCGTCCCGCCCAACGAGGAGATGCTGCGGCTGTGGGATCTGATCGCCGATCGACTTTTCAAGATCCGCAACTGCCAGAACATCGACGGGGTGGAGAGCATGCTCGCCCTGTTCTCACCGCCGATCGACCCGGGGGCACTGGTCCGGGCCGCCGCCGCCGGCATGTCCGTCTCGTCGTTCCTGGCCGGGCTCGGCGCACCACTGCCGAACTACCGGTTCCGGGTGCTGGCCCAGAAGGCCACCGAACTCGTCGGGTACGTCGGTGAGCTGGGCGGCGGGCTGCTCGCGGCGATGGAGAAGCGGGACGCCGAGCAACTCACCCGGCTGCGCGCCGGCCAGGAGATCGCCCTGCTCGACGCGGTACGGGCGGTGAAGGTCGCCACCATCGCGGAGGCCGAGGGCAACGTCGCGGCGCTGGAACTGAGTCGCAAGGTGGTGGAGGAGCGGCAACGCTACTACGCCGGCCGGCCGTACATGAACGCCTGGGAGATCACCGCCACCGCGTTGTCCGGGGTGTCGCTGCTCGGCGAGACCGCGATCGCGGTGGGCTACATCCTGTCCGGCGGGCTGAAGCTGATTCCCAACTTCACCGCCGGTGGCGCCGGCTTCGGTGGCTCACCCACTGTGACCCTCACCCTCGGCGGGGACAAGGCCGGTGCCGCCGCCGACTCGGCGGTGATGACCCTGGAGGCGATCGCCCGGGCCCTGGACAAGGCCGCCGGGATGGCCGCCAACCAGGGTGGCTACCGCCGCCGGATGGACGACTGGGAACACCAGGCGGCGCTGGCCGGTCTCGAACTGACCCAGCTCGACCAGCAGCTCCTCACCGGGCGGCTGCACGTGGCCATGCTCACCGACGAGTTGGCGGCGCACGACCGGGAAGCCGACAACGCCCGGGCCACCGAGGAGTACCTGCGCGGCAAGTACACAAACACCGAGCTGTACCAGTGGATGGTGAGCCGGGCCAGCTCGGTCTACTTCGGGGCGTACCAGCTCGCCTTCGACGTGGCGAAGAAGGCCGAGCGGTGCTTCGCCCACGAGTTGGGCAGCGAGGCCACGTTCCTCCAACCCGGCTACTGGGACAGCCTGCGCAAGGGGCTGACCGTGGCGGACGCGCTGCGCCACGACCTGAAGCGGATGGAGGTGGCCTACCTCGACCGGCACAGCCGCGAGCGCGAGCTGACCCGGCACGTCTCGCTGGCACAGCTCGACCCGGCGGCGTTGATCGAGCTGCGGGCCACCGGCAGTTGCGTGGTCAACGTGCCGGAGGCGCTGTTCGACCTGGACCACCCCGGGCACTACTTCCGCCGGCTCCGCACTGTCAGTCTGTCCATCCCGTGCGTGGCCGGCCCGTACACCCCGGTCACCGCGAAGCTCTCCCTGATCGGCAACCGGTACCGGACCACCACCGCGGCCCGGCAGGCCGCCACCAGCGCCAAGGACAAGTACACCGAGGTTCCCGGCGACGAGCGGTTCGCGTACAACGTGGGCGGGATCGAGTCGATCGCGACCAGCAGCGGCCTCAGCGACAGCGGCATGTTCGAGCTGAACTTCGCCGACGACCGCTACCTGCCGTTCGAGGGCAAGGGCGCGATCGGCACCTGGCGACTGGAACTGCCGACGGCAGTCCGCCAGTTCGACTACGACAGCATCAGCGACATCATCCTGCACCTGCGGTACACGGCCCGCGACGGCGGCTCGACGCTGCGCGGCCTGGTCGAGGACTCCCTGCGGGAGGTGCTCAACGAGATGCTTGTCGACGCCGGACGGACGGGGCTGTACCAGGCATACAGCCTGCGCCATCACTTCCCGGACGAGTGGTGGCAGCTCACCCAGCAGCAGAGCACCGAGCTGACCATCGGGCCGGAGCACCTGCCGTACCTCGCCCGAGACCACCAGCCGGTGGTGGACCAGGTGACCTGGTACGCCCGGGTGGACGGTGACCCCGGGACGTACGACCTCACGGTGGCCGGTGACCCGGTGACGTTGAACCGGGACGCCGACCTGCACCAGTGCGTGGGTCAGTCCGATCCGCTGGTTCTCGGCACCCCGGTCACGCTGGCGGCCGACCCGGACGGCCTGACCGACCTGGTCGTCCTGCTGCACTACCGGCTCGACGGCTGAGGGGGAGCGGTGACGACCAGCTACCCGGTCGGCGGCGGATCGTGGGGGCCGGCGCCCGGCTCCCGGTGGCGCGGTTCCGCCGACCCGACCGGCGCCGGCGCTCCCGGCGGACCGGGTGGGGCATTCGGACCGGGCGGGCCGCCGACCGACGCGACCGGCGCCGGGTCGCCGCCGGCCGGTCGGGGCGGGACCGGGCCGGGACTCGGCGGACCGGCGATCAGCCTGCCCACCGGCGGCGGCGCGATCCGGGCCATCGGCGAGACGTTCGCCGCCCACCCGGTCACCGGGACCGGCGGCATGTCCGTTCCCATCCCGGTCAGCGGCGGCCGGTCCGGGTTCCAACCCGACCTGACCCTCAGCTACGACTCGGGCACCGGGAACGGCCCGTTCGGCCTCGGCTGGCAGGTGCCCGTGCCAGCCATCACCCGGCGCACCGACCGCGGCCTGCCCCGCTACGACGACACCGACACCTTCCTGCTGTCCGGGGAGGACGACCTGGTCCCGGTACCCGGCGGCACACCGGTCGCCGGGCACACGGTGCAGCGGTTCCGGCCACGGACCGAGGGGGCGTTCGCCCGCATCGAGCGGTGGACCCGGGACTCCGACGGCGACGTGCACTGGCGCACCCTGTCCGGGTCGAACCTGCTGGCCGTGTACGGCCGCGACGGCGGCTCCCGCGTCGGCCTGGGCGGGCGGGTGCACACCTGGCTGCTCTGCGAGACCCGCGACGATCGGGGCAACGCGGTCACCTACACCTACAAGGCCGAGGACACCGCCGGCCTGGACCTGGACCGGCCGCACGAACGGCACCGCACCGACCGGAACGTCAACCGCTACCTCAAGTCGGTGCGGTACGGCAACACGGTGCCGCTGCTCGACTCCGACGGCCGGCGCCCGGTGGACCTGACGCCGACCCAGATCGCCGACGCCGGCTGGCTGTTCGAGGTGGTGCTCGACTACGGCGAGCACCACCCGGACACCCCGCTACCTGCTGACACCGGGGACTGGACCTGCCGGCCGGACCCGTTCTCCACCTACCGCGCGGGATTCGAGGTCCGCACCTACCGGCTGTGCCGCCGGATCCTGATGTTCCACCACTTCCCCGACGAGCCAGAGGTGGGCGCGGACTGCCTGGTCCGCGCGGTGGAGCTGGAATACGCCACCGGGCCGGTGCTGTCCACCCTGGTCGAGGTGGTCCAGCGCGGCTACGCCCCGGCCGCCGGCGGCGGGCGCACCAGCGCGGCACTGCCCCCGGTGACCTTCGAATACACACCGGCCACCATCGCAACGACCACCCGGGAACTGGAGCGCGGCAGCCTGGAGAACCTGCCGGCCGGCGTGGACGGACGGACCGAGCTGTGGGTGGACCTGAACGGGGACGGACTCGCCGGGGTGCTGACCGGGCACGAGGGTGCCCTCTACTACCGGCCGAACCTCGGTGCCGGCCGGATCGGCCCGGTCGCCGCGCTGCCCACCGTGCCGTCGCTGACCAACCTGGCCGGCGGACGCCAGCAACTGGTCGACGTGAACGGTGACGGA
Organism: Micromonospora sp. NPDC005205; assembly: GCF_040608275.1. NCBI lineage: Bacteria > Bacillati > Actinomycetota > Actinomycetes > Micromonosporales > Micromonosporaceae > Micromonospora > Micromonospora sp. NPDC005205. The sequence goes on along the minus strand of NZ_JBEXHV010000004.1, from coordinate 411,687 downwards.
CGGATCGAGCTGGTCCAGCTCGGCACCGTACCGGCGGGTTTCGTCCGCCGTACCGACGACGCCGGCTGGTCCGGCTTCCAGCCGTTCCGCGAGCTGCCCGCCGTCGACTGGGCCAGCCCCGACCTGCTGCTGCTGGACCTCACCGGGGACGGCCGTGCCGACCTGCTGATCGCCGGTGACACAGTGCTGGCCTGGCACGAGTCGCTGGCCGAGGCGGGATACGGCCCGGCGCGACCCGCGATCTGGCCCGCCGACGAGGACCGTGGGCCGCGGCTGCTGCGCTCCGATGACCGGCAGAGCATCTTCCTCGCCGACATGTCCGGCGACGGGCTCACCGACCTGGTCCGGGTCCGCGACGGTTCCGTCTGCTACTGGCCCAACGTCGGCTACGGACGATTCGGCGCCGCTGTCGAGATGGACGACGCGCCGTGGTTCGCCGGGCTGGACGAGTTCGATCCGGCCCGGGTGCTCCTCACCGACGTGGACGGCACCGGCGTGATGGACCTGTGCTACCTGGGCCGGCGCGAGATCCGGCTCTGGTACAACCAGTCCGGCAACGGCTGGTCGGCCCCCGCCGAGCTGCCTGACCTGCCGCATGTCACGCCCGATTCGACGGTGACAGTGACCGACCTGCTGGGCACGGGCACCGGCTGCCTGGTGTGGTCGTCGCCGCTGCCCGGCGACGCCGCCGGCCCGGTGCGCTACCTGAATCTGGCCGCCGACGGCAAGCCGCACCTGCTCACCCGGGTGGTGAACAACCTGGGCGGCGAGACCACCATCCGGTACGCCGCTTCCACCGCCTTCCAGCTGGCCGACCGGCGAGCCGGCCAGCCGTGGGTGACCGTGCTGCCGTTCCCGGTGCAGGTCGTCGAGCGGGTCGAACAGGTGGACCGGATCACCGGGACCCGGCTGGTCACCGGCTACCGCTACCACCACGGGCACTACGACGGCGTCGAGCGGGAGTTCGCCGGCTTCGGCATGGTCGAGCAGATCGACGGCGAGTCGTTCGTGGACCACGTGTTGGGCGTCGAGGCGGTGGACGGAAGCCAGGACACCTCGCCCGAGCTGTACCAGCCACCGGTCACCACGAAGACCTGGTACCACACCGGCGCCCCGGTCGACCTGTCCGCCGAGTGGTACGCCGGCCGGCACCTGCCCAGCGAGGAGTTGCCGGCCGGAGTCTCCGCCGCGGAGCTGCGGGAGAGCCGGCGGGCGTTGCGCGGCCTGCCGCTTCGGCAGGAGGTGTACTCGTACGACGGCAGTGCCGCGCAGGAGCACCCGTACGGGGTGGTCGAGCAGACGTACCAGGTGCAGCGGCTGGACGCGCGGGTGTTCGTCGCCGTCGAGCGGGAGGCGGTCAGCCTCTCCTATGACCGGCAGCCGGACGAGCCCCGGATCAGCCACCGGCTCAACCTGGTCCTCGGCCCGTACGGCACCGTCGTCCAGGCTGCGGCGGTGGTCTACGGCCGCACCACGCCCGACCCGGAGCTGCCCGCCGAGGTGACCGCCGAACAGCGACGCCGTCACGTCACGTACGGCGAGCAGTGGTACACCCCGGACATCGACGAGACTCTGCCGGTGCCGGCGTACCGGATCCGCGCCGCGTACGAGGCGGTCGGGCACGAACTGACCGGGTTGGCCCCGGCCGGCCCGCTGTTCACCCGCGCCGAACTGCTCGTCGGGTTCGCCGCGGCCACCCCGATCGGGTATGAGGTGGTGGCCGACGAGGTCGGCGCGCAGCGGCGGTTGCTGTCCCGGTCACAGGTGCGGTTCCGGGACAACGCGCTGACGCCGCTGCCGGCCGGTCAGTGGGACAGCCTGGGGCTGGGGCACCAGACGTACCAACTCGCCTTCACCCCGGCCGCGCTGGCCGCCGGCTACGGCACGGCGGTGACCGACGCGGACCTGGCCGCCGCCGGCTACGTGCACCTCGACGGCGGCCCGGACTGGTGGATCCCGTCCGGCGAGCTGCGCTACCCAGCCGATCCGGCCGCGCACTTCTACCTGTCCAACGGGGCCCGGGACGCGCTGGGCATGGCGACGGCGGTCACCTTCGACGGCTACCACCTGCTCACCGAGCGGGTGACCATCGACCAGGCGGCCTGGTCGGTCACCACAGCTGTCAACGACTACCGGGTGCTCGGCCCGAGCCTCGTCACCGACCCGAACGGGCAGCGCCGCGCGGTGCGCTACGACGAGTTGGGCCGGGTGGTGGCCTCGGCGCTGCTCGGCCGGCCCGGCGCCGGGGACGGCGACACGCTCGACGATCCCACGTTGACGTTCACCTACGACCCGTTCAACTGGATGGTCAACGGCCAGCCCGCGTACAGCCGGGGCCGGCACCGGGAACGGCACGGCCCGACCAACCCGCGCTGGTTGGAGAGCTACGAGTACAGCACCGGCACCGGTGGTGTGGCGATCACCAAGTCGCGGGTGCATCCGGGCAGGGCCCTGGAGGTGGGTGAGGACGGGGTGGCCATCGAGGTGGACGCCGACCCGCGCTGGGTCGGCACCGGCCGCACTGTGGTCAACAACAAGGGCAACCCGGTGAAGCGGTACCAGCCCTACTTCAGCACTACCCACGAGTACGAGGACGCGGCGGCGCTGCGCGAGATCGGCGCCACAGCGATTCGCTACTACGACCCGCTGGGCCGGGCCGTGCTGACCCGGTATCCGGACGGCACCCTCAGCCGGGTCGAGTCCACGGCCTGGTCGCACCGGTTGTTCGACGCCAACGACACGGTGCTCGACAGCCAGTGGTACGCCGAGCGGGGCAGCCCCGCCGGGTCCGATCCGGAACCGGCCGACCCGGCCACCCGCGCCGCGTGGCTCGCCGCCAAACACGCCGACACGCCCTCCGTGATCCACTTCGACAGCCTCGGTCGGGCCGTCTACACGGTGGCCGACCGGGGCGCCGGCCAGCGGTTCGGCGTACGCACCAGGGGAGACCTCACCGGCCGGTCCTCGGACGGGTACGACGCGCTGGGCCGGCACATCGCCAACGCGGCCACCGCCATGCACGGCGCGGGAGTGCGGTCGTGGAGCGCGGAGAAGGGCGAGCGGTGGGTGTTCCAGGATGTGCTCGGCGGCGTGCGCCGGATCTGGGACGAACACGGCCGAACCTTCCGCACGACGTACGACGCCCTGCACCGGCCCGTCGGCGTGTACGTCCGCGAGTCCGCCGGCGCGGAGCGCTGTGTGCAGTACGTGGTCTTCGGCGACCGGCATCCGGACGCGGCGACGCTGGGCCTGCACGGCGTGCCGTACCTGGTGTTCGACCCGGCGGGCCAGGTGCGGGTGCCCGAGGTGGACTTCAAGGGCAACCCGCGCCGCGCCGAACGGAGACTCGCCACCGATCACGTCGACGGCCCGGACTGGTCGCCGGTGGCAGCCGCGCCCGACCACGTCGCGCTGCTGGCCGCCGCGGCGCCACTGCTGGAGAGCGAGGTCTTCGGCACCGCCGCCGAGTACGACGCGGTGAACCGCCCGACAGTGGTCACCCTGCCCGACGCCACCGAGCTACGACCGACCTACCTCGAGGGCGGCATGCTGGGCCGGCTCACCGCGCGGCTGCGCGGCCAGGGCGCGGAGGTGGAGTTCCTGTCCGAGCAGGACTACGACGCGCTGGGTCGGCGGCGGTTCGCCCGGCACGGCAACGGGCTGGTCACCGAGTACTTCTACGACCCGATGACGTTCCGGTTGGAACGTCTGCTCACCGCTGGGGTGCGCGACCTGCACTACACGTACGACCCGGTGGGCAACCTGACCCGGGTGGCCGAGCCGGGCGCGCCCACCTTCTTCGGCAATGCGGCGGTGCCGGCCGCCAGCGACTACGCGTACGACCCGCTCTACCAGTTGGTCCGTGCGAGCGGGCGGGAGTTGGCCGGGGCGCCCAACGACGCGATCCGCGACCACACCGATGTGCCGCCGGCCGGAAGCCTCACCGATGCCGGCGCGGTACGTGCCTACACCGAGGAGTACGAGTACGACCCGCTGGGCAACCTCACAGTGCTCCGGCACCGGTTCCGGACGCAGGCCGGTGTAGGTGCCGGCTGGACCCGGCATCACCGGTACGCGTACCAGGACGACCCGGCCGACGCCACGAACCGGCTGGCCTCCACGAGCCTCCCCGGCGACGCCGACGGTGGCCCCTACTCGGCCCTGTACGCGCACGACGCCGTCGGCAACCTGACCGTCATGCCGCACCTGCCGGCCCTGGAGTGGAACGTCCACGACCAGCTCCGCCGGGTCGACCTCGGCGGCGGTGGCGAGGCCCGGTTCGTCTACGCCGCGAGCGGGCAGCGGCTGCGCAAGGTCGTGGACCGGCCGGGCAGCGTCCAACTCGAATGGATCTTCCTGGGTGCGGTCACCGTGTTCCGCCGACGCAACCGGGTCACCGGCACCCTCCAGCACGAACGGTGGACCACCACGATCGCCGACGACACCGGTCCGGTCGCCCAGGTAGAGGTCAAGACGGTCGACGTCGGCGGCTTCGACCCGGCCAACCCGCTCGGCGTTCCGCTGATCCGTTACCAGCTCACCAACCACCTCGGCTCGGCCGTGCTGGAGACCGACGCGGCCGGAGTGCTCATCTCCTACGAGGAGTACCACCCGTACGGAACTACCGCCTACCGGTACGGCCGGCCGGGCGCCGACCTCAGCCTGAAGCGGTACCGCTTCGGCGGGCACGAGGTGGACGACGAAACCGGCTTCTGCTACGCCGGGGCCCGGTACTACGTGCCGTGGCTGGGACGGTGGGCGAGCAGCGACCCGGGCGGCTTCGCCGACGGGGGCAACCTGTTCCGGTACTGCCGCAACAACCCGGTGGGAATGGTCGACCCGGCCGGGTTCAATCCCACCACGGTCAAGGGGCCGGAAACCCACGACATCTCCATAACGGAGTCCCACTTCACCGGGTCCGAAAACCCCACAGTGGAGGACTTCCGCCGCTACCTCAGCAGCCACGGCGCGACCCTCGACCCACGGATCAACAACAAGAACTCGGTCATCTACTACCAGGCCAACGTCACCCTCAACCTGGAGGGGGGCAACTGGTCCGAGCACCCGGGCGGCACCTGGGTGCTGCACGCCGTACTGCCGCCCCCGGCACCACCGAAGCCGAAGCCGGCGCCGCCTCCGCCACCACCGGAGCCGCCACCGGCCGAGCCGCCGCCACCCACACCGGCCCCGCCACCCGAACCGCCGCCGGCCGCGCCGCCGGCCGACTCCGGCGGCGGCAAGGCTCCGGCCGCACCCGGCGCCGTCGGCGGGGCCGCCGCGCACACCGCGCCCGCCGCCGAGAAGTTCATCTGGAACTTCAAGTTCAAGGGCGGCCGGGGGACGTTCCGCGGCAACATCCTCGAATGGCTGTACGGCATGCCGTGGCGCGACAACACGGCGGACTTCGACCTGGAGACCAGCACCACGGTCAAGCAGATCAAGTCGACCGACCGGTACCGCAAGGCCGGTGACATCGCCCGGGAGGCGACCCGGGACGCGGATGCCGCGATCCAGGCCAACCCGAGCGGCACCATGGCCGGCAAGCGATCTCAGGCCGTCATCATCACCGAGACCGACGCGCCGGCCAGCGCCGGAAACGCGATCCGCACTGCCACCAACCCGGGACGCGGTCGGGATATCCCGGCCAGTGCCACGGCGCCGGAGCACGTGCGCGGGCTGCCGGGCCGGACCGGCATGCTCGGCAAGGGGCTCAGTGTCCTCGGCTTCGGCCTGTCGGCGTTCGCCCTGTGGGGCGACTACCAGCACGGCGACTGGGAGATGGGCGTCGGTGACGCGCTCGGCGCGGTCGGCGGTGGCCTGGAGCTGTACGCCATCGCCGTGCCCGGTGCCACTGTCGCCACCGTCAGCGCGATGACAGCCGGACTGGTGATCGGTGGCATCGGTCTGGCAGCCGTCTCGTACGTCAGCATGAACCGGGCCGCCGAGGCCGGCGACACGCCGGGGGTGGTGGCCGGTGGCGTCGGCATCGGGGCGGGTCTGGCCATCGCCGCGGGTGCCATCGGCATCGCGGCCGGCAGCGTGGTGATCGCTCCGGTCGTGCTCGTCGTCGGCATCGTCGCGGCCATCGGCGTGGGAATCTTCCACGCGGGCCGTTACTTCGACTGGTGGTGACCTCAGCGTCGACAGTAGGTTTGCCACACCCTTCGGCCCGGCTGACCGTTCGAGTTCGGCTACCCACTCCGGACCCGGTCCGTCGGCGTGCACTTCAAGCCGTGGGGGCTGGCACCGTTCCTGCCGATGCCCGCGGTGGAGCTGTGTGACCGGCCGGCGACGGTGGAGCAGGTGTGGGGCCGGCCCGCCATCGCTGAGCTGCGAGACCGCCTGGCCACGGCCGAGGGACCCCACGAGATGCTGACGCTGCTTGAGGACGAGCTGATGCGACGGCTGGGCGACGCGGCCGGCCTGGGGCTGGTCCGCCGTACGAGCCGCATCATCGCCGCGACCAGTGGGGCGGTGGCGATCGACGATCTGCGGGCTTCCGCCGGTGTCAGCAGCACTCACCTCGCACAGCGGTTCAAGGAGCTCGTCGGCGTCACACCGAAACGGTTTGCCCGCACCTACCGCTTCGCCGCCCCACCGTGCTCTCGATCAACCGTTACCTCTCGGTGCGCTTTGGTTAGCGCATGATCGGTAGTCCCGCCTTGCGGTGGGACGGTCCCGGTCTTGCCGGCGGGTGCCGTGCCGGGTTCACGTTTCTCGGCCACCTGCCCGCGGGTGCGGGTCTTCTGGTCGGCTCCACGTGCTGCCACCGGGCCACTCCCGGCGGTTGTTGTCTGTGCCGCGAGGGCGGCCAGGTTGCGGGCGGCGTTGAGGTCCCGGTCCAGGACCAGGCCACACGTGCCGCATTCGTAACTGCGCTCGGACAGGGCAAGTTTGGTTTTCACTGTGCCGCAGCCTGAGCAGGTTTTCGAGGACGGGTACCAGCGGTCGGCGGTGATGAGCCGGCCGCCGTTCCAGGTTGTTTTGTAGGCGAGTTGGCGGCGGATCTCGGCGAACCCGGCATCGGCGACGTGTCGGGCCAGTCGCCGGTTGGTCAGTATCCCGGCCACGTTCAGGTCTTCCACCACGAGGGTGCCGTGGGTGGTGGCCAGGCGGGTGGTGAGTTTGTGCAGGCGGTCGCGTCGCAGGTTCGCCACCCGAGCGTGCGCCCGAGCGAGGCGGGTGCACGCCTGTCGCCACCGGTTCGACGGGCGCTGCCCGGTGCGCCGGTCCGGGCCGGCCTTGCGGGACACCGCCCGTGCGAGAGTACGCAGGCGGCGCTGGGCGTCGGTGAGGTGACGCGGGTTCGGTACCAGGTCGCCGGTCGACAGGACCGCGAGGTGCCGAACGCCGACGTCGACACCGACGACCGACTCGGGGTGGGCCGGCGTGCGGTCGGGGCGTTCGACCTCGACGCAGAACGCGACATACCAGCGTCCGCCGTCGCGGCGCAGAGTGGCGGAGATGATCCGGGCGGTGTCGGCCTCCACACGGCGGGCCAGTTTCCGGGTCGACTCGTGCACCTTCAACCGACCCAGCCGCGGCAGCACCACATGCTTACGATCCCGATCGACGCGGATGGCACCGGTGGTGAACCGCACCGATGGCGTCGAGCGGCGGCGCGACTTGAACCGGGGAAACCCGACCGGCCGTCCCGTGCGCCTACCTGACCGGGAGTCGGCCCAGTTCTTCAACGCCCGGGCCAGGCCATCCAAGCCAGTGTTGAAAGCCTCTTTCGACACCTCGGCCCACCACGGCGCCACCTCGCGCTTCCCAGCGTTCCACGCCTTACGCAACCCCGCCAGCGACCACGACAGCGACGGCGTCAGCAGTTCGTCCGGCACACCATAGGTACGCTCAGCGGCCCGCTGGTCCATGTTCGCTTTCACCCGCGCAAGCGCCCAGTTATGAGCCACCCGAGCGGCCCCAGCATGCGCGTACACCGCCCGTTCCTGCGCCGGACTCAGGTCCAGGGCGAACCGGTACGCCTGGAACGACTTCACCCCGGAGCCTCCGGGTCGGTGACAGCGTCGACCGCGCGGCGGGCGCGGCTCGCGGTGCCACGGCGGCCCTGTAGCCGGGCACACAGTGACGTCAGAATCTCGGCGACGTCACCCACCATCATTGTCCACAAGGAACTTTCCCGTCGCTCGTCCAGCGCCGAGCCGACCTTGGTCACTACCCGCGACACCGCGAGGTCCCCCCGGTTGCCCACGCGGTCAGCCGAACGACCTGGCGGTCCAGGTCGGACCTCTGGTTGGTCGATAGCACGCGGGCATATCACCGTGAAATCCGGCGGCGGCGGGGTGGTGGGCTGCTCCTCTAGGACCAACCCACCGACCTGCCGAGCGGGCACGGGCAGGCTGCCCTCCCGGAACAGCGATACGCCGTAACGGATGAACACCCTCCCGCTTCGCCCACTCCCTCAAGTTCACCACTTCATTCCAGCACTTACTGAGTGCCTAACAGCCGGTAACCCCGCCGAACCTATTGACTGGGCCGGCCTCGCCGGTGGCGCAGGCTACTTCGATTAGGCTCACTCTAACCTCAGGGCATTCCCAAGCAGAGGAGCGCGCCGATGGGCGACGTGGTCATGTACAGCTCGGTGTCGGTGGACGGCTTCATCGCGGACGAGAACGACCAGCCTGGAGCACTGTTCGACTGGTTGACCAGCGGTGACGTCCCGTTGGACGAGAGCGGCGCGTTGAAGGTGTCACAGACGTCCTACGACTATGTCCGGCCGTACTGGGACCAGATCGGGGTGACGATCGCCGGCCGTCACGTCTTCGACATGACCGACGGCTGGGACGGGAAGCCGCCGAGCGGGATCGACCACGTGGTCGTCGTGACGCACCGGCCGAAGCCCGAGGGCTGGGATCCCCAAGCGCCGTTCCACTTCGTCGACGGCGTCACGGCCGCCGTGGCCAAGGCGCAGGAGCTCGCGGGTGACCGCGTCGTCGAGGTCGCCGCTGGCGACGTCGGCGGCCAGGTGCTTGCCGCGGGCCTGGTCGACGAGGTGCGCATGGACGTCGTACCCGTGGTGTTCGGGTCCGGAAAGCGCTACTTCGGGTCGGTCCACGCGCAGCACCCGTTGGGGGATCCTGACGTGGTGATTCAGGGCAACCGGGTGCTTCACCTGCGCTATCGGGTGCGCCGTTGACGATCTGGGCCCTCGGCCAGCGGGTCGTGGACCCGGCCGAGGAACAGCGGTACGCCGGTGAGCCGGTCGTGAATGACGTACAGGAATGGCCGGTTGACGAAGAACTGCGGCCCTTGCGGGATCGACGGCGGCCGGACGATGACGGCGGACGCGGCTGCGGCCTCGGTACCCTTCTCGTCCACCGCGATGAACGTCTCGTGCACCACGTCGTCGATGGACAGGGCCGGTTGGGTGCTCATGCCGGTGAAGTTGGCCTGTGACGTGAACGCGGTGGGCATGCCGAGGCTGCTCAGCGCGGCACGCAGCTCGGCCGGCAGGCGGAACGTCCACCGGGGCAGGCGCAGCTCGACGTCGGTGATCTGGAACCCGGTCAGCAACGCGCCCAGCCAGGTCGCATCGAGGCTCGCCTCAACCGAGGCGAGATCGTCCCGGGTGGGCATGACGATGGCCATGGCAAGCCCGTCGCCCGCGTACGGCACGTCGACTGCGCGCCAGCCGTCTCCCTCGAGGTAGCCCATCCGGTCGAACGGACCGCGCATGGTCGGGACGTCGACGACGGTCCCGTCATCTCTCGTGAATGGTCCCGTCGCGGTGGCCGCAGCAGTGAACGGGTACTTCCAGGCCGCCTTGAGGTAGAGCGTGTTTGTCAGGATCAGGCTGGTGTTGGGGCTCACGGCGTCGGACTGCAACAGCTCTGGGATCTTCGCGTTGGTCCGATCGGAAACCCAGGTGTTGATCTCCTGTCGGGCCACTTCCGGCGCGCCGCGGAAGTCGACCGGTCGTGGCGTGGCACCGTAATAGCCGGCCAGGGTGTCCCTGAACCTGGGTCGCAGGACCAGATCGAGCCGCGTCCACAGCGCGTTGGCAGTGGTCAGCCGAGGCTGCTTGACTCCGTCACCGTCCTGGTAACGGCCGGCGAGCGCCTGCTCGACGGTGTTGAGTCCGCGGTCGAGCGCGCAGGGGCGCGGACGCGGCGCGTGAAGCACCGTGTCCAGCTCGTCTGCCGTGGTCGAGCGGGCGCCCGCCCTGGTCATCGCGAGCGCGAGCCCGACCGAGTACGGCGCGCACACCACATTGCCGCCCGCCCGGGTCGCCGCCACCGTGCGGTAGAGGTCGGCCGTGAAGCCGCGAATGGCGGTGGCGGTGGCGGTGGCCTGCATCGTGGCCGGGTCGGCTGGTACGCGGTCCGTATCCGCCGAGGTGGACGGCGGGCCGGGCCAACGAAGATCACCCGGGGCGGCGGTGAGGGCAGCTGCCGCGAGCGGGACCGCCCGCAGAACGGATCGACGCGAGACCATATATCGAGGTTAGGGCAGTCCCACGGAGACCCGCCAGGCGCGAGCCGAAATTCATCGAAACTCAGCGATGTCCTTCACTCGTACCGGTACTTCAGCGAGTCCGCCTCGGCCTTCTCGATGTCGGCGATCGTCAGCTCGGGCATTCGTAGCTGGGCCAGCGTCACCTCGGCCGAGGTTGGCTGAGCGTCCGCCGGCAGCCACTGCTCGGGCTTCCAGGCCCCGCTGCGCAGCAGCGCCTTGGGGCAGTGGGGATAGACCTCATCGATCCCCAGCACCAGTGCGCTGGCTGGTGGCTTGCCCACGGCGGTCAGCTGCGACAGCAGCTCGGGACGAGTGGAGACGCAGGCCCGGCCGTTCACCCTGAGCGTCGTGGCGCGCCCCGGGGTGATGAACAGCAGCCCGGCCCGCCCGGTGGTGACGACGTTCTGCAGGCTGTCCAGACGCTTGTTGCCGGTGGCGTCCGGTATCGCCACCGTCCGTGCGTCCAGGACGGCGACGAAACCGGCGGGGCCGCCGCGCGGGGAGACGTCGCAGTTGCCCTTCGCGTCCACGGTGGCAACCAGGACCAGCGACGAGCAGCCGATCAATCGCCGGGTCTGCTCGGTGAGCTCGGTCATCTGCTTCCGTACGGCCGCGTCACCGGGAAGTTCGTAGACCCGGCGCAGCGCCTCCTGGTCGGACACGGCGTCGAGGCGCAGCGAGTCGAAGGCACTGGCGGCGGAGGTTGGCGTCATGCATCGACACTAATCGACCTACCTGACCGGTCCGGCCGTCGCGGCTGGCGGCCTTGCCCAAATCATCTTAGTCATTAAGATAATGCAGTGTGACCATATCGACGGATTTCTCGGTGGCGATCGCCGGCGCCGGCCTCTCCGGCCTCTGTCTCGCCCAGTACCTGATGCGCGCCGGCATCGACGTACACGTCTACGAACGGGACCCGGGCCCCTTCGTCCGGCGGCAGGGCTATCGGATCATCCTCGACCGGTACGGCCTGGAAGCGCTGCGCGAGAGCCTGCCGCGCTCGCTGTACAACCTGGCGCTGACCACCGGCGACGAGCCCGGCGGACACCTACGTTTCACCGACAGCCGGCTGCGGGACGCATTCACCATCACCTTCAAGGACGAGCCGCACGCGACCCGCCAGGTCGACCGGCTGACCCTGCGGTCGATCCTGCAGTCCGGGCTGAACGGGCGCATCCACTACGGCAAGGACGCCATCGCGGTGGACAGCGGCGACCCGGCACGGCCGCGGCTGCTGTTCTCCGACGGCGGCGCCGCGGCGGCAAGCGTCGTCGTGGGTGCGGACGGTGTCGGCTCGGCGCTGCGAGCGCAGATCATGCCGGACGCGAACCCGGCGAACAGCCCGATGGCGGGCATCTACGGCCGGTCGCCCCTCTGGCGCAACGGTGAGAGCATCATCCCGGAAGCGCTGCACAGCAGCGGGGTCCTGGCCATCGCCGACCGGCCTGGCCGCGCCTTCTTCTTCACCTCCATGCGGTTCGGCGAGAGCCCGTCGGAGGCGTTCGCGCGCCTGGCCCCGGGCAGCTATGCGCCCACCGGCGACGACTACGTCATGTGGGGACTGTTGCTCCGGCAGGAGGAGGTGCCCATGGGCATCCGGGGTGACCTGCTGACGCTGTGGAGACTGGCCTCCGGGATGAGCATGGACTTCCACCCGGTCATCCGGCGGCTGGTCGGTACGGCCGAGCTGGACGCCACGGTGCTCAACCTCTTCGCCGCCGGCCAGCGCCCGCGTCGGTGGGCGGTGCCCCGGGCAACGATGATGGGCGACGCCGTGCACGTCATGCCGCCGTTCGGCGCGCACGGCGGCAACACAGCGCTGCGTGACGCCGCCCTGCTCGGCCACAAGCTGGTCGAGGCGCGGGCCGCCGGCGCGCCGGTGGAGGAGGCGATCGCCAGCTACCAGGACGAGATGGTGCGCTACGCCTTCCAGGCCGTCGACACCGCGACCAGGCTGATGCGCCGCCTCACCGGGGGAGCGGCGGCACCCCACTGGGTGCTGACCCGCGTGCTACCTCGGCTGCACCGCGTCACCGTACCGGAGGGATGATTGCCGGCATGTCCCACGAGCCGGCCCGTGCGTCCGCGATCACCGACCTGATGCGCGCCGGGCGGGAGACGTCGCGGCTGTCCATGGTGTTCCGGTACGCCGTCGCGGAGCGGCTGGGCCTCACCGTGAGCGACCTGGAGTGCCTGGACTACCTGGCGGACGTCGGATCCGCCACCGCGGGGCAGGTCGCCGAGCGGACCAACCTCACCACCGGGGCGGTGACCAGCATGCTCCGCCGGCTTCAGCAGGCGGGCTACGTGACCGCCGAGCGCGATCCGGCGGACCGGCGGCGGTTGATCGTCACCCTGCGGCCGGAGCGGGCCGCCGAGTTGGAGCGGCCGTACGAGCGGTTCGCCGAGCGGGCGGAGCGACTCGTCGAGGGCTACAGCGTCGAGGAGGTCGCGCTGCTGGTCCGACACTACGACCGCATGCAGGCGATGTACCTCGCGGAGTTGGACCGTCTCCGCGACGGCGACACCGCGCATCGGTCAGCCTGAGGCGGCGTGGCGCGTACCACGTCACCTACGGTTCCCCGCCGCCCGCTGACGCCGCAGGGACGGCCGGGGCGGCCAGCTTGACCCTGGGGCGGTCGGCGTCCGGATGGCGCAGCTCGTCGAAGATCGTCAGCGCCTCTCGCCACGCCCGACGCGCGGCGTCGAGGTCACCCGCCGCCCGCAGGCTGTCGCCCAGGTTGTCCAACACCTCGGCCTCGTCGTAGCGGTCGCCGAGCTCCCGGTGCAACTCCAACGCCCGCCGGTAGCAGTCCGCGGCCCGGTCGTGGTCGCCGAGGCCGTGGTGGACGTAGCCGAGGCTGTCCCAGGTCAGCGCCGCGCCGTGCCGATCGCCGGTCTCCTCGTGCAGCCGCAGGGCCGCCTGGCAGCAGTGCAGCGCCGGCCCTGGCTCGCCGAGCCGGGCGTGCATCCAGCCCAGATTGTTGAGCGCCTTGGCCTGCCCGACCTGGTAGTCGGCGGCCCGGTACAGGTCGAGGGCCAGCCGGGTCTCGTCGAGAGCCGCCCGCAGCCGGCCCTGCCGTGCGAGCACCCAGCTCACCCCGAGGTGTGTGTGCGCCCGTCCGGTGTCGTCGCCCAACTCGCGGTACAACTCCAGGTCGCGCCGGTAGTGCCGGTGCGCCGCCTCGTGATCGCCGGACCAGGTGCAGGCGATGGCGAGACCCCGGTGCGCCAGGGCCTGACCGGCCAGGTCACCCCGGCGCAGCGCCGCCGCCAGGGCGGTCCGTTGCGCGGTGGCCAGCTCGGCCCAGTGCCCGCTGCGATCGAGGTACGTGGTGAGGGCCGCCGCCAGCGTCCAGGCGTGCCGGTCCAGGCCGGTGCCCGCTGCCTGCTCCACACACGCCAGCAGCACGTGGTGCTCGGCGGCGAACCACGCGGTCGCCCACGCGTGCTCCGGGCGGTCGCCCACCGTCACACCCGGCTCGGGTGCAGGCAGCGCTGCCGGCCGCGCCAACCGGTACGGGTCGAGCAGATGGTCCGCCGCGCGCGAGGCGTGCAGGTAGTGGTCGAACAGGCGGCGTCGGGCGGCCTTCCGTTCGGCCTCGGGGTCGGTGGCCTGACACAGCTCGGAGGCGTACGCGCAAAGCAGGTCGTGCATCGCGTACCGGCCGGGGGTGCGCTCGGTGAGCAGGTTCGCCCGGGTGAGGTCGGCCAGCAGCGGTTCGACCCGAGCCGGCGGCAGGCCAGCGAGGCTGGCCACCGCCGCCCGTCCGGCGTCGGGGCCGGGATGCAGCCCGAGCAGCCGGAACAACCGGGCCGGATCGGCGTCCAACGCCCGGTACGACCAGGAGAAGACCGCCCGTACGTCGGTAGTGGGGTCGCCGGTGGCCAGTGCGGTGAGCCGAACCGGGTCGGTGTCCCGCAGTTCGGTGGCGAACGCCCCCAGCGGTACGTCGGGCTGCCCGACGGCGCGGGCCGCGACGACGGCCAGGGCCAACGGCAGGCCGGCGCAGCAGCGCACGATCTCGTCCAGCGCCGCCGCCTCGCGCCCGACCCGCCCGCGGCCGAGCCGACCGGCCAGCAGCTCCCGGGCCTCGGCCGGCCGAAGCACGTCCAGCGTCACCGGGTGGGCCCCGGCGTTCACCACCAGGCCGGTGAGCCGGTTGCGGCTGGTCACCACGACCAGGCTTCCCGGGGATCCTGGCAGCAGGGGGCGCACCTGCTCTTCGTCGCGGGCGTTGTCGAGCAGCACCAGAACCCGGCGGTCGGCGAGCAGGGTCCGGAACAGGGCGGCCTGCCGGGGCAGGTCGGTGGGCATCCGCTGGGGCGGCACGTGCAGCGCCTCCAGGAAGCCGCGCAGCGCTTCGCCCGGCGACACGGCCCGGCCGTCGAGGTCGAACCCGCGCAGGTTGACGTAGAGCTGCCCATCCGGGTACCGGTGCGCGACCCGGTAGGCCCAGTGCACCGCGAGGGTGGTCTTGCCGACCCCGGCGGTGCCGGCGATGGCGGAGATGACCACCGCCCGGCCCGGTTCGCCGTCGCCGCCGTTCCGGGCGGCTCCCGCCAGTTCGGCGGGCAGCAGCGCGTCCAGTTGCCGCAGCGCCGTCGCACGGCCGGTGAACCAGGCGGGGGCGCCGGGGAGCTGGGCCGGAGACGGGCCGTGGGGCTCCGCGGCTGTGGGCTCGGCCGGCGTCCGCCCCCGCAGCACCCGCAGGTGGGCCTCGCTCAACTCGGGGCCGGGCTCCACGCCCAACTCGTCGACGAGGTGGCGGCGGGTCTCGGTGTAGAGCCGCAGCGCGGCGGCCCGCTGGCCGCAGCCGTCCAGGGCGAGCAGATACCCAGCCACCAGCGACTCCCGCAGCGGATGCTCGGCCACCAGGGGGCGCAGGGCACGCGCGGTCGCGGCGAACCGGCCGAGGCCGAGTTCCACGGCGGCGAGCCGCTCGTATGCGAGCAGGCGTTGCTCGTCGAGGCCGGTGGCGGCAGCGTCGACGAAGGCTCCGGTCGCTCCGGCCAGCGCCGGCCCACGCCACAACGCCAGGCCGTCGCGCAGCAGTCGCGCCGCCTCTGCCCGCCGGCCGGCTGTTTCCTCGGCGCGGGCCCGCTCGACCGCCACGGTGAACTCGGCGAGGTCCAGCTCGCCCATGGGTACGGTGAGCCGGTAGCCGCTGCCCTGGGTCGTCAGCAGGTCGGCCACTCCCACCTCGCGCAGGGCCGACCGGATTCGGGAGACGCAGACCTGAACCTGGGTGCGGGCGCTGGCGGGTGGTCCTTCGGCCCAGAGCGCCGACACGATCTGCCCGAGGGGCACCAGCCGGTCGGCGTTGAGGAGCAGCAGCGCGAGTACCGCGCGTTGCTGGGGGCGGTCGATGGGAAGGACCCGCCCTCCGGCGGTCACCTGGACGGGGCCGAGGAGGGACCACCGCATGGCGTTCCTGTTCGGTCGTTTTCGGACGTCCACAGTCTAGGGACGGCACGGCCCTGCACGGCCGGCGCCAAGCGGTCGGATAGCGGACGACAAGCGGGTCCGCCCAGGCTCTCCTAAGTCGCCGGATCTGTTGGTCCGGGCGGGAGGCAGGCCGGCACGACGTCGGCCGAGGCGGACAGGGAGAGCGACATGCGAGTAACCAAGGGACGGGGCATGCTGGCGGCCGTTGTGTCGACGGCTGCCGTGGTGGCCGGCTTGGGCTGGGCGGCACCGGCCTCGGCGGATCCGGCGGGGTTGGAGACGGTCACCCAGTCGGCTGCGGAGAGCAGCCTGGACAAGTCGGCGTTCGCGTCCTGCCCGACCGGCAAGGTGGTCACCGGGGGCGGCGGCTTCCTCCTCGCCGGTTCGTCGGCCGCCGGACGGGTCGGGCTGGACCGGTTGGAGCCGCTGGCGAACGGCACCGGGTTCTTCGTGACGATGCGTGAGGTGGGCCCGGTCAACTTCACCGGCGACTGGGCACTACAGGCCCTCGCCCAGTGCGCCACCACGCCGGCCGGGTACCAGGTGGTGGCCACGACCGGGGCGATCGGAACGGAGTTCGTCACGGCAAGCTGCGGGACGAAGAAGGTCATCGGCATGGGTGGGCGGATCAACAGCGGCCTGGGCGACGTCGTGCTCGACCAGGTGGTGCCGTCGTTCGACCTGACATCGGTGACCGTCCGGGCGGTCCCGGTGCAGGGCACCTCGCCGTCCGGCTGGAGCGCCACCTCGATCGCGGTCTGCGCCACCGCGCCGGCCGGGTTGGAGCGGATCTCGTCGACGGGGACGAGCGCGAGCGACCCGTCCTCCAGCCGCGTCAAGGCGTGCCCGGCCGGCAAGGGCCTCTACAGCGCGGGCGTGGATATCAACGCCGGCAATGGTCAGGTGCTGCTGACAGCGGTCAACATCACCGGGGGGAACACCGTGCGGTTGCGAGCTGACGAGGACGCCGACGGCTTCGCCGGCTCGTGGAGCCTCAACGCATTCGGCATCTGCGGGAGCTGATCCTGGGGCCGGGGCCGCCGCTGGAGGCCCCGGCCGTTGACCCCCGGTGGCGAAAGGCGGCGAAACGTCGGCATTGGCGCGTGGTGAACGACGGGTATCCCGGACGGCGGTTCTGCGCCGATCATTGCTCCGAGATCGATACGAATGATTCTCACCTCCGGGTGGAACGCCCGGGCGCGGAGGGCGAGACGTCGGCACCGGTAGCCGGGCGAGACCGTACGGCCCGACTCCGCGTCCCCGGAGGATCGCCATGCCCCGTCCCGCTCTCCGTAACCGGCTGGCGGCGTTCACCGCCGCCGTCCTGACCGCGAGCGTCCTGACGGTGACCCCGCCGTCACCGGCGCTGGCCGCCACGACGTTCGCCGCCACCGACTACTGCCTTGGCCAGTGCGCCGACATCCTGCCGCCCGGGCAGAACGGCAACGCCACGCTGGTCGCCATCCTGGCCCACCAGGCGCTCGGCACCCGCCCGGCGCACTCCAGCGACCAGCTCGACGAGTACGCGAACCTGGTCTACAACTACGCCGGGCTGACCGACGAGCAGATCGCCCACTTCTACAACGACGCCTCGTTCGGTGTTCCGGCCGCACAGGTCGAGAGCACCGTCTCCCCGCGATCGGACGTCACAATCGTGCGGGACAAGGCCACCGGCGTCCCGCACGTCACCGGCACCACCCGCGCCGGCACCATGTTCGGCGCCGGCTACGCCGGAGCCCAGGACCGGCTCTGGGTGATGGATCTGCTGCGGCACGTCGGCCGTGGAAACGTCACCTCGTTCGCCGGCGGAGCACCGGGCAACCGGGAGCTGGAGCAGAGCGTCTGGGCCAACTCGCCCTACACCGAGGCGGACCTCCAGGTCCAGGTGGACGCGCTGCGCACCAAGGGCACCCGGGGTCAGCAGCTCTACACCGACGTGGTCGACTACATCGCCGGCATCAACGCCTACATCGACAAGTCGATCGCCGACGACAACTACCCGGGCGAGTACGTGCTCGCGGGCGCGGGCAAGCCGAAGCACTTCACGATGACCGACCTGATCGCCACCGCCGGTGTCATCGGCGGGCTCTTCGGCGGGGGCGGGGGCAGCGAGATCCAGTCCGCGCTGGTCCGGGTGGCCGCCCGCGCCAAGTATGGCGCCACCGAGGGCGACCGGGTGTGGGCGGCGTTCCGCTCGCAGAACGACCCGGAGACCGTGCTCACCCTGCACGACGGACAGAGCTTCCCGTACGGGGCGACGCCGCCGGGCGCGACGAGCGCGGTGCTCCCCGACGCCGGATCGGTGGTCGCCGAACCCCTCGCGTACGACGCCACCGGCGGGGCCGCCGCCCGCACCGGTGCCAGCACCGCCACGAAGGAGCTGCTCGGCGGCCTGTCCAACCTGCGCGCGCACGGCATGTCCAACGCGGTGGTGGTCTCCGGACGGCACACCACCACGGGCAATCCGGTTGCCGTGTTCGGGCCGCAGACCGGCTACTTCGCCCCGCAACTGCTCATGCTCCAGGAGTTGCAGGGTCCGGGCATCAGCGCGCGTGGCGCGGCGTTCGCCGGGCTGAACCTCTACGTGCTGCTCGGCCGGGGCCAGGACTACGCGTGGAGCGCCACCTCCGCGTCCCAGGACCTCACCGACACGTACGCGGTGCCGCTGTGCACCACCGACGGCAGTGCCCCGACGCTGCGCACCAACCGCTACCTCTACCACGGACAGTGCCTCGCCATGGAGGCGCTGGAGCAGCGCAACTCCTGGACCCCGACGCTGGCCGACTCCACCCCGGCCGGCTCGTACACACTGCGCGCGTTGCGCACCAGGTACGGGCTGGTCTCCCATCGGGGCCTGGTGAACGGGCAGCCGACGGCGTTCACCAAACTGCGCTCGACCTACCGGCACGAGGCCGACTCGGCGATCGGCTTCCAGGCCTTCAACGACCCGTCGGCGATGGGCAGCGCGGCGGCCTTCCAGACCTCCGCAGCCGACGTGGGGTACGCGTTCAACTGGTTCTACGTCAACTCGACCGAGGCGGCGTACCTCAACTCCGGCGCGAACCCGGTCCGTCCGGCCACCGCCGACCCGAACCTGCCCACGAAGGCCGAGCCGGCGTACGAGTGGGCCGGCTGGAACCCGGACACCAACGACGCCACCTACATCCCGGCGTCGGCGCATCCGCAGTCGGTCAACCAGGACTACTACGTCAGCTGGAACAACAAGCAGGCGCGGGACTTCGGGGCGGCGGATGGCAACTTCAGCTTCGGCTCCGTACACCGGGCTCAGCTGCTCGACGGCCCGGTGCGCGCGGCGATCGCGCAGCGCAAGCTCGGTCGCGCCGACGTCGTGAAGATCATGGCGGATGCGGCGGTGACCGACCTGCGCGGCCAACAGGTCCTCGGTGATCTGCTGCGGGTGTTGGACAGCACGCCGGTCACCGATCCGGCGCTGGCCGACGCGGTGAGCAAGCTGCGCGCCTGGCAGCAGGCCGGGGTCCGCCGGGTGGAGACGTCCCCCGGCTCCAAGGTCTACCAGCACGCCGACGCCATCCGGATCTTCGACGCCTGGTGGCCGCTACTGGCCTCGGCGCAGTTCCGCCCCGGCCTCGGGTCGGACCTCTACGCCTCGCTGGTCGACGCCATCGAGGTGAACGAGGCGCCGTCGGGTGGCCAGAACGGCGGGCGCGACGGCACCGCGAACTGGGCGTTGCAGGGCCAGGCGCACAAGGGCTCGTCATTCCAGTACGGCTGGTGGGGCTACGTCGACAAGGACCTGCGCACCGTGCTCGGCGACCCGGTGGCCGGTGGGCTGGGCCGCGCGTACTGCGGCAACGGCAACCTCGGCGCATGCCGGCAGGCCCTGCTCGACGCGCTCGGTCAGGCCGCCGCGGTGCCGGCCACCACCGTCTACCCGGGTGACAAGTCCTGCGGGGCCGGCGACCAGTGGTGTGCCGACGCGATCGCCCACTCCGGGCTCGGCGGCATCACCCACCCGGTGATCGCCTGGCAGAACCGCCCCACCTACCAGCAGGTCGTCTCGTTCCCGGCGCGCCGGGGCGACGACGTCACGAACCTGGCGCAGGGCCGTCCGGCCACCGCCTCGAGCACCCAGTTCCTGACCAGCTACACCCCGGGCAAGGCCGTCGACGGCAGCCTCGGCAGCCGGTGGGCGAGCAGCTACAACGACAACCAGTGGCTCCGGGTCGACCTCGGCGCGGCCCGCAGCGTCAGCCGTGCGGTGTTGCGCTGGGAGGCCGGTTACGGCACCTCGTACCGGATCGAGGTCTCCGCCGACGGCAGCTCCTGGTCGCCGGTGTTCGCCACCACCACCGGCAACGGCGGCGTCGACAACGCCACCTTCGCCCCGGTCACCGCCCGCTACGTGCGGGTGTACGGGGTCAAGCGCGCCACCTCGTACGGGTTCTCGCTCTACGAATTCGAGCTGTACGGGAAGTGAGCCTGCCCGGAGGGGGCGGCGGAATCACTCGCCGCCTCCTCCGGTGCGTCCCGTCCTCAGCGGGGCCCAATCAGCGGGACGGCTGCACGAGGAACGATCTGATGTGGTCCAGCGCCATGTCCAGGGCGACTTCCATGGGTGCGACGTCGTGCGCGGCGTTCGCCAACAGGTAGCCGCCCTGCAGAGCGGCCATCAATCCCGTGGCCAACTTCTCCGGATCGGCATCCTGGCGCAGTAGGCCGCTGTCGCGCATCCGGTGCAGACCATCACTGATCAGCTTCTCCCATGCCGCGAATGTCTCCGACACTGACGATCGAGCCTGCTCATCCTGATCAGACAATTCGAGAGCCATTGACCCGAGGCCGCACCCGTATCTGCCGTTGTTCAGCGAGTTGGCCTGGACCAGCGCGTTACGCCACCGGATCAGTCCTGAGAACGATCGCAGTCGTTCCAGCCCGGCGCTTTCCCGCTGAAGCACAAGCGCGCCCCGATAGGTGACCAGAGCGCGCACCAGTTCCTGCTTGTCGGCGAAGTGGTGGTAGAGCTGGGACTTGCTCGTCTGGCTTGCCTCGCGGATGTCGTCGAGGGTCGTCGCGTTCACTCCGCGCACGAGCGTCAGCCGGTTCGCTGCATCGAGGATCCGCTCTCGCGTCGCGATGCCCCGTTGACTGATCCGCCGCCTGTTCGTCGGCACAGTCACCTGCTCGTCGCTCATCTGTCAAGTGTATCCAGCGCTGATCTAGGTCGAGTTGGACTTCGGAGTCCAGCGGGTGGACGTGTTCTGTGCTCCTGATGAGCGGTGGGACCATCACCAAAATCATCGTTGGTGCGAGATTGCCGGGACCATCCGGTCCCATACGGCGCGCGGACCCGGGGTCCGCGCGCCGGAGGTGTCAGGCCGACGCCCGCCTCGGAAGCTTCCAGCCGGGACGGGGGAAGTGGCAGGTGTACCCGTTCGGGTAGGTTTGCAGGTAGTTCTGGTGCTCAGGCTCGGCCTCCCAGAAGTCTCCTGCCGCGGTGACCTCGGTGACGACCTTGCCGGGCCACAAGCCCGAGGCGTCGACGTCGGCGATGGTGTCCTCGGCGACACGCTTCTGCCCGTCGCTGGTGTAGAAGATCGCCGAGCGGTAGCTGACGCCGATGTCGTTACCCTGGCGGTTCTTCGTCGACGGATCGTGGATCTGGAAGAAGAACTCGAGCAGCGCGCGGAAGTCGGTCTTGTCGGTGTCGTAGACGACCTCGATGGACTCCGCGTGGGTGCCGTGGTTGCGGTAGGTGGCGTTCGGGACGTCGCCGCCGCTGTAGCCGACGCGCGTGGACACGACGCCGGGCTGGCGGCGGAACAACTCCTCCATGCCCCAGAAGCAGCCTCCGGCGAGGATTGCCTTTTCGGTGTTCACGTCGTCTCCCTGCCTGTCGTCGTGCCAGCCCACCTGGACACGCAGGTACAGACGCTCCCCGGGTTGGTGGTATTCCCGCAGTCTCCACCATTCCTGGACTCCAGAGTCCGTGAGGCGCGCGTCACGCCGATACCGGGCCGTTGCCTCGTCGAGGAAGCTGAACTGGCGCTTCTCGCGTGACAACAGCGGTAACCAGGTGGAACAGAAGTGGACTTGACAGACCAGTTTTACCGTGGCTGGGTTCGGGATCTCAACCTGACCGAGCGGATCACCGGAGAGACGATCATCCGCGCTCGCTCCCAGGGTTCGGGGGCAGCCCTCGTCGCGGAGCGGGTTGTTCGCCGATGTTGGCCGCCTGCCACTGGACGGGGTGGCACCCTGAGCACGTGGACAGGGCAGTGAGCCGAGGGAAGCTGGCATCGGGATTACCGTGAACGGTCTCTGATGCGTACCGCGTTGATCGTAGTGGCCGCGCTGACGACCGCGGTGGTCGTCGACCTGATCTCTGGCCTGGTCATCCGCCGGGTAGCCCGTGGCCGTTACCAGTGGTTGTTGGAGCCGCTGCGGCATGCCTGCCGCCGCCCGGCCGCGGCGCTGCTGCTGGTGGGGGCGCTGTACTACGCGCTGCCGTTGGGTCCGGCCGGGTGGCCGCGTCATCTGCGGCACGCCGTCCTGGTGGCTCTGGTGCTGTCCGGGGCATGGTTAGTGATCAAGGCGTTGCACGTCGCCGAGGCGGTCGCGTTCAGCCGGCTGCCGGGTGACGCGGTCGCCAGCCGACGGGTCCGGCGGGCCCGGACGCAGATTCGCCCCCTGCGGCGGCTCACCGTCGCCGTGGTCACCATCGTCGCGATCGGCCTGATCCTGATCACCTTCCGGCCGATACGCCTCTTCGGCGTCTCCATGTTGACGTCGGCGGGGGTGGTCGGGGCGTTGATCGGCCTGTCGGCCCGTACCGCGCTGGGCAACGCGTTCGCCGGTGTCCAGGTCGCTTTCGCCGACGGATTGCATGTCGGCGACGTGCTCGTGGTGGACGGCGAATGGGGCCGAGTTGAGGAGGTGAAACTGACCAACGTGGTGATCCGGCTCTGGGACGAGCGGATGCTCATCCTGCCGACGACGTACTTCACCGAGCGGCCGTTCCAGAACTGGACCCGGAACGAGTCCAGAGTGATCGGCAAGATCCAGATTCATGTCGACCACACCGCCGACCTGGACGACCTGCGCCGGGAAGCACGCCGGCTGGTCGAGTCCTCAGCGCTGTGGGATCGCGACCAGTGGGTGCTCCAGATGGTCGACTCCACCCCGCAGGCGGTGGTCATCCAGGTACAGGCTTCGGCCGCCGACGGCGCCAGCGCCTGGGACCTGCGCTGCGACCTGCGCGAGGGAATGCTTCGCTACCTTCGCGACCGCCATCCCCAGTGGCTGCCCCGCACCCGCAGTCAGTATCAGCCATGACCGATCAGACCCGCCCGCTCTCCTCATCTCGCCAGCCATCGGGCTGTGGGTGATAGCCGTATGCGGCGGCTCGAACCGTTTCCTCGTTCTCCAGCCCAGAGCCAATCGCGCCGCCGACGGTGGCCAGCGAGCTGGTGATCCAGGCGAGCGTCAGATAGTCGGTGAAGTGGACTGGCCGCTGCAAGGTCTGTTCCAACACGGTTGTGTCGACCAGCAGCGCCCCGACGAGCACCGTACCCACGAACAACACCACGTAGGACAGCACCGTTGCCAGAGTGAGGGTGAGGATCGTACCCAGGTTGAACAGCCGTGCCAGCTCACTCGGCGTCTCGCGGCTTGGCTTCTCCCACAGGTCGTGCGCGACGATCAGCCAGGCCACCAACGCTGTCAGCCCGAGCAGCATGATCACGGCAAGCCGGAGTCCGCCGAGCGCGTCGCCCATCTGCCAGATGGTGTCCGTGGTGAGCGCGAACGCGGCCGTGCCGAACGCGCCGACCAGCAGCTTCGACAGGCCCAGCAGGGCGCGCCCCGGACGGTTGGCGCGAACCATGCCGATCAACAGCCGTAGTCGGCCGACGAACCGCGAGGCGACGTAGCGCCGCTCACCGAGGTCGGTCTCGCCGACCACCCGGTGGATGGCGGGAACCCGGCTTGTCATCCTGGCCGGTGCCCAGTCGGCTGGCGGCACCCGCTGGTCGGAGGCGTCGGTCAGCAGCCGGCTCACCAGATCCGGAACGGCTGCCCGGGCCGCTCGCAGTTGGTGCAGTCCCAGGGCGGGCAGGGACACCACAGCGACTCGACGCCGAGCGGAGGTCTGCACGACCAGCGGCACCCGCTCAGCATGCAGCGGCAGGTCGGTCAGGCAGATCGCGACGTCCCACTGGTCGTCGACGCGCCGCGAGGCAAGATCATCGAGTAGTGCCTCAACGCCGCCGTCGCGGCGCGGCGCTACTGCTCCCCAGCCTTCCCGGACGGTCCACCGCACGTCCGCGTTCACCCGCTCGGCGAGCCCGCTGGTCAGTTCGGTGGTGAGCCGCTCTGCCACCCGGGCCGGATGATCCGGCGGGGTTGCCACGAGCCCGACGACAATCTCCGGGCGGTCGTGCGCACTCTGCGTCATCGGTGCTCCTCACCGGTAGCCGGGCTCGGCCGCTGGCCGCGAACGACACCGGGGGACCTACGCGCCGTCGCGGCAGCTCCCCGTGCCGGCTGAGGTAGCGGAAGCAGGCCACCGAGAGGAGCACCCGACCAGCCTGTACAGCGCCACCGCGACGCACTCGTCGAACCGGGCGCCCCGCCCACGCAGCCTAAGAGACCACCCCGATCGGTGCAGCGGATTCAGTGGAAGGGGCTCGCGGTCAGGACGATTCGTCCGAAGACCTCGCCGGCGTCCATCTTCTGGTGCGCCACTGCCGCCCGCTCCAGCGGCAGAACCTCGTGCACCACGGTCTGCAGTTCCCCGCCAGCGGCGGCGGCGAGCTGCTCCGTGCGTACGGCCTGTCGATCGGCCGCCGTCACCGTCGCCGCGCTGAAGGTGGCGAACGACATCGACTTCTGGAACGCGGCCATCAACCTTGTTCCGAAGTCCGCTGGCGGTTGACCGCCGACCGCCCCGACGGCCGCGAGCCGGCCGTTGGGGTTGAGTCGGTCGAAGAACGCGGGCATGTCCGGGCCCGCGACGACGTCGATGATGACGTCGTAGCCGGCGGGATCGTCCGAACCCCCAGCCCCGGAGCTGCCGAGCGTCACGGCGTCGACTGCGGGGAGGCCCGCCGGCAGGGACAGAACCTCAGCGATCGGGGCGACTGCCTGCTCGGCGTAGCCGCCGCCCGTACCGGTGAAGGCCCAGCCGCGTTGCCCTATCCACGCGGGGTCGATGCCGTCGCCCACGGCCGTGATCGTGCCGGCAACCTCGCCGCCCGGAATGTGGCCCTCGCGGAAGCCGTACGCGGCCAGAGCCGCTTCGGATCAGGACGTCGGCACCAGCCACACCGGCCGCCTCAATGGTGATCAACGCCTGCCCCGGAGCGGGCACCGGGACAGGAAGGTCGACGACCGCCAGGCCACGGGGATCGCCGAACTTCCTGATCATTACTGCCTTCACTGTTCGTCACCCTTCCCACGTCAGTCCTTCGTTCCCCACCAAGCAGGCGTTGGCCACGGAGGCGTTCGCGGATCAGATGAACGCGTGCGTTGCCGTCGTCGACGAAGGGCTCACCGACCCTGACCCCTGGCGCGGCCTGTGTCTCGTGATCGAACAACTGTGTGAGCTGGAAGCCTGAAGCCGAGGCTTCACCGCGGCGTTGACCTCGGCATTTCCCCACGCCGTGGACCTCCCCGCCAAGCGCGAAGCCGCCCTCGCCTCGCTGGCCGAACTGATGCGCCGGGCCAAGGGCACCGGCCACCTGCGGCCTGACGTGGGCCTGGACGATCTGGTTCTCATGCTGATGGCCAACGGTGGCCTGTACGCGACCTCGACGAACGCCCGGGCTGCCGCCTCTCGGCGCTTCGCCGCGCTCACGATCGAGGCGTTTCGCACCTGATCGGCACCCGGCTGGCGGCACGCGGACAATGGGGCGATGAAGCGAGATGTGAACCTGATGCGGTTGACCGGAACGCGTGCCGACGGCGCGGTGGCGACGGGCGCGGCGGCTACCGGCGCGCGGGCTGCGGGCGCGGCGTCGGTCGGTGCCCTCGCCGTGGGGGCGCTGGCCGTCGGGGCCGTGGCCGTCGGGGCGCTGGTCATCGGGCGGCTGGTGATCCGCCGGGCGGTCGTGCGGGAGTTGCGCGTCGGCCGGTTGGAGATCGACGAGTTGGTGGTGCACAGCCGACCAACTGCTGAGGCATGACCCACGCGGCACCGTTCGGTGCGCGCTCGGGCCGCCCGGGACGGGGTGGACAGCCTGTCGGTCTGCCCACCCCGCTGAGAGCGGGTCAGTAGCGACGCAGGACGCGCTTGTCGGCGTCCAGGTGGCGGTCGAGTTTGATCACGATGAACTCGTTGTTGTCCGCCTGGCCGGCAGTCCGGCCTGCCGACGACGGGAAGTTGTTGTCATTGAGGACGGCGAGCGTGCGGTCGTCGAGGATCACCACGTCCTCTATCGTCTGGAACGGGAACGTGAACGGGTCACCGAACCCACCGACGTGCCGAGGGTTGGCGATTGCCATCAGGTCGGCCACCAGCGTCTTGTCGAGCAGTCCGTCGCGGTTCCGGTCGCGCTTGTCGGCGAGGTAGATCTTCTTGACCTGCGCCGTCTCGCCCTGGCCGTTGTCCCGCTCGATGATCAGGAAGCGGTCGCGATCGACCATGATGGCGTCACCGATCGCGTGCGCGGGAGAGTCGAGCGCGTAGGCCCAGCGTCGGCCGGTGTAGGCGTTGGTCCGGGTGTCGAACTCGTTGAGCCGGAGGGTGCCGGCCGGATCACCCGTGGTCGTGCCCTCAAGCAGCGGGTAGAGCGTGCGACCGTCTGGCGACTGGGCCATGCCCTCGAAGCCCTTGCTGCTGGCGAGGTTGGCCGGGGTCGCGCCGCGGCCCGGGTTCTCGGGGGCGAAAACCCCGGGCAGCGGCACCGGCGCCTGCAGCAACCGGCCCGCCCGGTCGAAATGCAGCAGGTACGGACCGAACTCGTCACCGACCCAGTACGTGCCATCCGCCGTCCGGGTGATCGACTCGACGTCGAAGTCGGCTCCGGTGAGCACGCGGTCGGCACGAGTGAGCGGGAATGGCACCTTGCCGTACGGGTCGGTCAGGTTGATGCCACCGAGCACGTCCACCGCACCGCTGCCAAACTCGGGCGCGACCCGCTGAACACGCAGCACGAAGTCGGCACTGTTGGCCTTGTTGCCGAAGCCGTTGTCGGACAGCACGTCGAAGGTGCCGTCGGTGTTGCGCAGGACGCCGCTGAACCCCTGGATCGGTTGGTCGGCGAACGGCGGGGTGATCCCGTTGATGGGGGCACTGCCGAGCGACGAGCCGGACGGTTCGCTGCCGGGAACGAAGGTTGCCGCTGGCAGCGCGGCGAACGTCAACAACTCGGCCTGGTCCCACGTGTTCCGCTCAGCCGCCGCCGCGGTCGCGGCGCCCGGCAGCGTCAGGGTCAGCGCGACCGCCGCAGCAGTCAGGCCCACCCGCTTGCTTACTGCCATCAATCCTCATCTCTCCGGGTACGAGCAGGGCGTTCTCGGTCCGCTGGCACCGTAGAGCGATGCGGTGAACTCGAACTGGACACAGGGGAATGTCCGCTGAAACCGCCGGCGGATGCCGCACGGCTGTCGACGATGCAGAGCGCCGGGCCTCTCGCCTGCCGACGTACGGCTGGCGGGAGGCCCGGCGTTGGTCAGCCGTCAGCGGCCCTGCAGGCGCTTCACGTTGTCGCCGAAGGTCCACCCCTTCGACCCGTCCCAGTTGGCCGACCAGGTCATCAGGCCCTTGAGGCCGGGTACGGAGTTCCACGCCTGCGTGACCAGCGAGGTCGACAGGTGGCCGCCGCCCGCCCCGATCTGCGCCGGCAGGCCGGGGACCTGCTTGTCGTACGGCACCCGGATGGTGGTGCCCTGGATGGTGAGCCCGTTGTTCAGGCACTGGGTCTGCACCGTGAAGCCCTGCACGGTGCCCGCCGGGTACGAGTCGCCGGCGCAGCCGTACATGCTGCCGTTGTAGTACTGCATGTTCAGCCACCAGAGCCGGCCGTTGTCCACGTACTTCTTGATGATCGGGAGGTACGAGCCCCAGATCGAGCCGTAGACCACGCTGCCGCCGGTGACGTAGGCCGTCTCCGGAGCCATGGTCAGGCCGAAGTTCGACGGCATCCGGGCCAGCACGCCGTCGATGATCCGGATCAGGTTGGCCTGCGACGTGGACAGGGTGTTGATGTTGCCGCTGCCGGTCAGGCCGGTCTCGATGTCGATGTCGATGCCGTCGAAGTGGTAGGCCGTCAGGATCGGCACGATCGTCGCGATGAACCGGTCGGCGACCGCGCTGGAGCTCAGGTCGATGCCCGCGGCGGCCCCGCCGATCGACATCAGGATGGTGGCGCCGGCGGCTTTGGCCTGGCACATCTCGGCCGGGGTGGCAACCTTCACGCCGGCGTCCATGCCGTTCTCCCAGAGGACCGTGCCGTCCGAGCGGATCACCGGGAACGCCGCGTTGATCACGTTGTAGCCGTGCTGGTTGAGCCTGCTGTCGGTGATCGGGATCCAGCCGAGGCCGGGGTGCACGCCGTTGGAGGCCCCGTCCCAGTTCTCCCAGTAGCCCTGCAGCACCTTGCCGGTGGGCCGCGACTTCACCGCGCAGGTCCCACCGGTTGGTGGTGGCGTGGTGGGGGGAGGTGTGGTCGGTGGTGGCGTGGTGGGCGGCGGCGTCGTCGGTGGTGGCGTGGTGGGCGGCGGGGTGGTCCCCGAGCACGCTCCGAGGTCACGCCAGAGCGATGGAGTCGAGGCGGGGTTCCAGCCGGCGCCGGGGTGCGCGGTGTGGGTGACCAGCGCCTGGTAGAGCCGGCCGCCATAGGTGACCTGGGCGCCCGCCTGGTAGGTGGGTCCTTCAGCCCAGGTGGGGGCGGTGCAGGCGACCATCGGAACGGCGTTGGCCGAGGGTGCGGCCGCCATGCTGCTGGGGACGAAGGCGACGGCGGCCGTGACGGTCATCGCCGCCCCGGCCACCGCTGCGAAAATCCGACGTCTTCTCATTGCTCACTCCCCAGGCTTCGACGACCCGCGACCTCCACATATTGACGTTCGTGACGCTTAATATCAAGGGTTGTTTACAGATAACGGGAAGTTGGGGGAGTGGTCGGCGCGGGGGAGGTCATGAGCCCGTTTGGTGGCGTTTCCTCCCGCAAGGTAAAGTTGAGTTATTTTCCTCTTCTGTCCGAGATTCGCCGTTGGCGTGAATACGGTGAGGTCGGGCGATCAGGCACGTCATCGCGCCCAGCGGCTCGGCGTCATCGGTACACGCGCTGCTTCGTGGTGCTGTCGGCCGGTACGGCGTGGGCCGGGTCGCGATGGCGGCTGCGCACATCTGCCCGCGTTCGGAAACCACAGACCAACGAGGGAGAAGAGACATGCTCGGTATCTCGCTACGTCGGCCGAAGACCATCGCCGCAACGCTCGCCGCCGCGACGCTGGTGACGGTGCTCGGCTCAGCCGCCCCAGGCGTGTCAGCGGACGGCGGTGCGCGACCAATCCCGGACGAGGGGCATCGCACCAGACCGACCATCGTCCTGGTGCATGGCGCCTGGGCGGACGGCTCCAGCTGGAGTGGGGAGGTCAAGAGACTCCAGGCACGCGGCTTCGATGTCCAGGTCGCGCCGCAACCCAACCGGGGGCCGTCGATCGACAGCGGCTACCTGAAGGACTTCCTGTCCACCATCGAAGGTCCCGTCGTGATCGCCGCCCACTCCTATGGCGGTTTCGTGACGAGCGACGCCGCGACCGGCAACAAGAACGTCAAGGCAATCGTGTTCGTCGACGCCTTCGCCCCGGACAAGGGGGAGACCGTGGAAGAGCTCACCGCGGGCTCCGGCTCGATTCTCGAACCAGCCCTGACCGACCCCACGAGCGTCTTCAAGCTCGTACCGTTCCCCGGCGCCCCGGAGGGCGCGGCCGACGCGTACGTCCTGCCGAAGGTGTTCATCCCCGGCTTCGCCAACGGTCTGCCGCGGCGGCAGGCGGAGGTGCTCGCCGTGTCCCAGACCGCTCTGGCCACGAACGCGCTGGGGGTGCCGGCCACCGAGCCGGCGTGGAAGACGATCCCGGTGTGGGCGGTCATCGGCACCGAGGACCGGGTCATCCCGCCGGCCAGCCAGGAGGCGATGATGAAGCGGGCGGGCGCCGACATCACCCGGATCGACGCCGGTCACCTGGGCCTGATCTCGCATCCCGGCGAGGTCACCGAGGTCATCCTGGAAGCGGCCCGGACGACCGCCTGACGTTCTCCTGACCTCGGCGGCAACGTGAGCCGGATGGCGGAAAGGCCGGCCGTGGCATCGCGGTGAGCGATGCCACGGCCGGCCGTGGTGTCAGTCGGGCCGTGGTGTCAGTCGGTCGCCTTGGCGGCGGCCTCGATCTGGTTGGTGACCGCGCCCGCGTCGGTGACCATGGACAGGTGAGGCGCGTTGATCTCGGTCGTGTGCGCCTTGGCCCTCCTGGACATGGCGATCTGCTGAGCGGCGGGGATGACGGCGTCCTGCTTGCCGACCACCGACCACGAGGGAATGGTGAGCCAGGTCGGCTCCTTGGACTCCTCGACCAGGGCTGGCGAGACGACGGGACGCACGTGCCGCGCCCCGAGCGGATGGCGCACCGTCGGTATTCTGCACCCGTCATCCGACAACCTCCCCTGCGTGTTCGTGCTCGGTGACCTGAGCGCCCAGGGATGCGGCCCTTGAGAGGACCCGGCGATGAGCCTGTCGTTCCCGTTGCACCAGAATCCGAGCCCGGCGAGCGCGCAGCGGCGAGCCGAGATCATGGCCAATCCGGGGTTCGGCACGTACTTCACCGACCACATGGCACGGGCGGTGTGGAGGCCCGACGGCGGCTGGCAGGACTCCGAGATCATCCCCTTCGGTCCGATCCTCATGCACCCCGCGGCGGCCGTACTGCACTACGCCCAGGAGATCTTCGAGGGCATGAAGGCGTACCGGCACCGAGACGGCTCGATCTGGTCGTTCCGGCCGCACGCCAACGGCGAGCGCTTCGCCCGGTCCGCCCGGCGGCTGGCACTGCCCGAGCTGCCGGTGCCGGACTTCATGGCCTCGGTCGAGGGACTGGTCCGTGCGGATCAGGTGTGGGTGCCGGACGAGGACGAATACAGCGTCTACCTGCGGCCGTTCATGTTCGGCTCCGAGCCGTTCCTGGGGGTTCGCCCGGCAAAGGAGATCACCTACATGGTGATCGCCTGCCCCGTCGGCGCGTACTTCTCCGGTGGCGTCAAGCCGGTCTCCATCTGGCTCTCCACCGAGTACACCCGGGCGGCGCGGGGCGGCACGGGCGAGGCGAAGTGCGGCGGCAACTACGCCTCCAGCCTGGCGCCGATGGTCGAGGCCGCCGAGCACGGCTGTGAGCAGGTCTGTTTCCTGGACGCCGCCGAGGGCCGCTACGTGGAGGAGCTCGGCGGCATGAACCTCTACTTCATCACTGCCGACGGACGGATAGTCACCCCGGCACTCGGCACGATCCTCGAGGGCGTCACCCGGGCGTCGATCCTCATCCTCGCCAAGGATCTGGGCCTGGAGGTCGAGGAGCGCCCGGTGGAAATCAGGGAATGGCAGGAGGGTGTGGCGTCCGGCGCGATCACCGAGGTCTTCGCGTGTGGCACCGGCGCCGTGGTCACGCCGGTCGGGCGCCTGGTCTGGGAGGGCGGCGAGGTGACGGCCCCGAAGGCCGGCGCCGAGGACTCGGTGACCATGCGGCTGCGCCGCCACCTGCTCGACATCCAGTACGGTCGGGCCGCCGACCCGTACGGGTGGATGACCCGCCTCGTCTGACGAGGAACGCCCGGGACCGTCCCGACGGCCGCTCTGACCAGCCGCTGCTGTCCGCTGGGGCCCCACCGGCGGGCGGCGGCGTCACGGCGTGCGGTAGTGGCCGGTGAGCCGACCGAGCTTCATGGCCAGGTGCAGGCACAGCCGTTCGTTGCCGTCCTTGAGGTCGGTCCCGGCGAGCTGTTCCACCCGTTGCAGCCGGTAGTAGAGGGTCGTCCGGTGCAAGCGGAGCTTCTCGGCGGTGGCGTGCGCGTTGCCCGCCAGGTCCAGGTAGGCCTCCAGGGTCTCCAGCAGCACCTGGTGGGCATCGTCGCGCAGCAACCGCTCCAGCCCGGGATGGACGCCCGCGACGGCGAGGTGCTGAGAGTCCAGTTGGGACAGCACCCGGTAGATGCCGAGGCCGGCCCAGGAGACCACGCCGCCCAGCGCGGGCAGTTGCGTGCCGACCCGGGCGG
This sequence comes from Micromonospora sp. NPDC005205, assembly GCF_040608275.1. NCBI lineage: Bacteria > Bacillati > Actinomycetota > Actinomycetes > Micromonosporales > Micromonosporaceae > Micromonospora > Micromonospora sp. NPDC005205. Next base: position 379,510 of record NZ_JBEXHV010000004.1, on the reverse strand, counting down.
CCTGCGCGGCCTCCTGGTAGGACTCCACAGCGTCGGACAGCCCGGCACGAGGCTGGCCGATCCCGGTCACCGTCCGGTCCACCGAGGCCAGGCCCCGGGTCGCGGTGCCCAGCGCGTCGTTGAGGTGCCCGGCGGAGGCTTCCGGCGAGGGTCGGCCGGCGACCCGGTCGCCGCAGACCAGCAGCACCCCGTGGTCGTGCCAGACCAGGTGCAGCGTCTCCCGCACGCCGATCCAGCGGCGGGTGTTGACCAGGGCCTGTTCCAGGGCGATCCGGGCCACCTCGTCGGGCTGCCGCCCGGCGGCCGGCACGAGCTGGGCGACGAGCGCGACAGTCGACCCGTCGGCGACCACCACGCCCTCCTCCAGCAGCGCCCGCGCCGCGTGCTCGCGCGCCTGCCGGCTCTCCACCAGCAGGGTGCGGGTGGCCTCGGTCTCCCGCTGGGAGGCGAGCTCACCGAGCAGGTTCTCCCGGTACAGGGCCAGCGACAGGTCGGCGAAGGGGCCGGTCGCGGTGGCGATGTCGGCATCGGTCATCGAACCGTCCGCGTCGATGAACCAGACGAACCCGAGCAGCAGGTCGTCGTGCCGGATCGGCACGCACACCCTTGCCAGCAGGTCCAGTTCGGCGCACGCGGGGGTGCGGATCGGCGCGTGCGCCGTGAGCACGCCCATGTCCCGGAACCAGGCGATCACCTCCGGCGTCGTCTGCCGGCGCAGGATCGACGTCCGCCGGACTTCGTCCATGGGACCGTCGTGCTCGCTGTAGGCGACCACCCGCTGTCGGCGATCCTCGATGAGGGCGGGTCGGCCCACCCGGGCGGCGACGGCGTCGACGATTCGCTGGAGCTCACCGTGCATATAACTCCCCTGGTTGCGCTGCGTGACAGGGATCGCGCGACCGCCAGTCCTTACCCTCCGGTGCCGACGGGTCATCGCGCAAGGTCCACTGTCGAAGTCACGACAAAAAGACGGGCGGTGACGCGGCTGTTCCGGCATCTGTCCGAAGACCGCAGCGGCGGACGTTTCTAGGGTTCCGGTACGGATCGCGTCGGCGCCGCCACGCCTGGCGGCGCCGGCGGAGGGGGGGCTTGCGGGTGGGAACTGGTAGGCCCTGGCGGGGCGTGTTGGTCTCCATCACCACGCCGTTCCGCGCCGACCTGTCGGTCGACGTCGACAAGCTCCAGGAACACGTCCGCTGGCTCGCTGCCGAGGGGTGCCACGGGGTCGCGCCGTGCGCGTCGGTGGGGGAGTACCGGGCTCTCAGCGACGACGAGCGGGCCGCCGTGGTTCAGGCGACGGTGCAGGCCGCGCCGCCCGGCTGCGCGGTGGTGCCCGGCGTCGGTGGCTACGGCAGCAGGCAGGCCCGCCGCTGGACGGAGCAGGCCGCCATGGCCGGTGCCCACGGCGTGCTGGCGCGGCCACCCGAGGGGCCCGCTGCCCGCCCCGCCGACGTGGTCGCCCACTATCGGGAGGTGGCGGCGGTCGGCCTGCCGGTGGTCGCGCACAACGAGCCGTCCGACACCCGGTTGGACCTCACGCCGGACCTGCTGGCGACCGTTGCCGAGATCGACGGGATCGTCGCGGTCAAGGAGGTCACCGGCGACGTACGCAGGTTGCATCGCCTGCGGGACCTCTGCCCCCACGTCGACGTGCTGGTCGGCGCCGACGACGTGGTGCTCGAGCTGGTGCTGTGCGGCGCCACCGGCTGGGTCGCCACAGTGCCCAACGCGCTGCCCCGCCAGGCCGTGCGCCTGTACGAGCTGTGCGTCGCCCGCGACCTGGGCCGGGCGCTGCCGCTCTACGCCGAACTGCACCCGATCCTCGGTTGGTCCTCCCGGCCCGAGTCGGTGCAGGCCGTGAAGCTCGCCATGGAGTGCGCCGGACGGTTCGGTGGGCGGTGCCGCCCACCGCGCGGACCCCTGTCCGAGGCCGCCGTCGACCAGGTACGCCGGGACGTACGGCGGGCCCTTGCGGCGACCACCGAACCGGCCTCCGGAGCCTCCCCTGGCTGAGTCGTCGGGGGCGTCGGTCCTTCAGGTGTCGGAAGCGGCCGGCTCACCTGCCGACATCTGCACGGTGACCGGCACCGACCCGCGCTCCTAGATTCGCTGCGCGGCCTGCTGACAGGCGCTTCGCGAAAGCCCCCACCGGGGCGCCGGCACCGCGTTTCCTCCGACGAGAGGTGGTTTCGTGCACCGTACCCCCAACCGAGCCCGGCTGAGGCGGGCCGTGCTGGCCGCCGCCGTGGTGACCACGCTCGTGGCTACCGGGGCGGCGCAGGCCGCCGCGGCCCCGGCCAACCCGGCCGGCGGCACCGCGCCGTTCCAGGTCCTCGATCCGCAGGCCTGGCAGAACCCGGACACGATGACCTGGAACGACTACAAGGCCGTGCCCGGCAAGAACTGGGCCGACCCGAGCGTGTCCGGCTCGGTCCGCAACTTCAAGATCGCCCTGGTGGCCCTCGACTATCCGGACGAGACGTTCGCGGTCTCCCAGCGGGCCCGATCGACGGTCTTCGGCAACCCCCAGTCCGTCGCGACAAACATCCCCCGGGCGGACGTGCCGAAGTTCTACCAGGACTTCCTGAACACCCCGAACACCCTCAACAAGGGTCACACCCTGCACGAGTACTGGATGCAGGACTCCAACGGCCGCTACGGCGTCGACCTCACCGGGTTCGGGCCGTACCAGATGCCGTCCAAGTCCTACCAGTACGGGCTGGACAACGGGTTCAACCCGGGCGCCTGCCCGAGCGGGGACGTGTGCGGCAAGAACATCCGCACCGACGGCCTGGGCGCCTGGCGGGCGGCCGTCGGCGAGGAGGTCGCCAACCAGTACGAGTTGGTGTTCATCCTCAGCGCCGGCCAGGACGAGTCGTCGACCTGGCAGGAGTTCGGGCAGATGATCTTCCAGAACAAGGAGGACGTGCCGGACGCCTGGGGCCCGCCGGACCCCAACCTGCCGAACTGGGCGAAGACCCGCTACGTGGACTGGACCTCGTGGAAGGCGGCGGCGACACTGTGGCCGAACGCCGGCGGCGGTTCCTCGACGCAGGGGGAGAGTTCCGGCATGGGCGTCTACGCCCACGAGCTGTCCCATCTGCTGGGCATCGGCGACAACTACAACAACCCGTACGGCGAGCCGCTGCGCAGGGCGTACACCGGGATCTGGAGCATGATGTCGCGCGGGTCGTTCAACGGCCCGGGCGGTCCGCACACCCGCTGGCAGATCCCGCCGACCAACGGCGGCTCGATGGGTTCGCTGCACACCCTGCGGGACAAGATCAAGATCGGTCTGGTCGGTGAGGAGCACGTGCTGCGACTGTCGCGGGAGTCGTTGGCCTCGTCGGGTCTGGTGGTCGCGCAGGTCACGGCCCGGGCGGTCGACGCCGGCCCGAAGGGCCTGAGCGGCGTCAACATCGCGTTGAACAAGGACCTGTCGCCGACGTGTGGTGTCAGCACCGACCCGTTGTGCGACGGTGGCAACTTCAACAACTACACGGTCGAGGTTGTCGACCGGATGGGCGCGGACTCCTTCACCCCGGACAGCGGCGTGCTGGTCAGCAAGACGAAGAACGCCGACAGCGCGCCGTTCCAGTGGGTGGTGGACGCCAACCCGCAGGACATCAACATGATCGACTTCTACCGCCCCGACGGCACCCCGCAGAAGATCACCATGGGGGACTACCGGCAGCTCTCCGACGCGCTGTTCCACGCCGGCGCGGACACCGGCAGCCAGTACGAGTACGTCGACGAGGCGAACCGACTGCACTTCTACATCATCGACCTCAAGCGGGACTCGGCCGGCTCGCTCTCCTACACAGTGGCGGTGCGTTCGCTCGACGGCACCGGCGGGCCGAGCAGTCACGGCGTGACGCTGGGCAAGGGCGAGGTGACCGGTGGCGGCAAGCCGACCAACCGCGGGGTGACCTGCTCGTTCGAGCTGACCAACACCGGCTCGTACTCGGCCGGCGGGCAGCAGCACCCGGAGAACGTCAGCGCGTACCTGAAGTCGGACGTCTTCCGCCTGTCGGCGGAGGTCGCCGGCAAGGGCTGGCGGACCTGGCTGCCCAACCAGCTCGCCACCGCGCAGTTTGGTAAGGCCACCACTGTCAAGGTGTCGGTGGGTGCCACCGCCGCCGCCGCGGCCACCGGTTTCGTGAAGCTCACCGCGACCTCGGAGAGCGACCCGACGAAGACGGAGACCAAGCAGTGCCGGGTCGAGAAGTCCTGATCGACGCCCAAGGTTGACCCCGTTTCTGCCGGGTCCGCGGCGGCCTGCCGCCGCGGACCCGGCAGGCGGACGGAAGGAGGATGACGTGCGGCGAAGCACCATGGCTCTGCTGCCCCTGCTGCTGGTCGGCGCGACCAGCTGCGGTGCCGTCGGCGCTGCCGAGGAGGCGGTCTCCCCGACGACCGTCCGGGTCCTTGTTCGCGACATCAACATCCGGGCCGCGGGCGTGGACTGCGCCGGCACCGGTCCCTACCAGCACTTCCACAACCGGGCATCGTTCCGCGTGCTCGACCCCGACGGAACGGCGCTGGCCAGCGGGCGGCTGCCGGCGGGGACCGCCGTGGCGGCCTTCGCCGAGGACCTGGGGGTCGAGCGCCTGCCCACCTACTGCGAGTTCGCCGTCGGTGTGCGCGTGCCGCAGCGGGACTCCTACCGGCTGGAGGTGGACGGCCAGCCGGCGCTCGACCTGACGCCGGACACCAGCGAGGGCCCGGCGCTGGTGGCGGTGGTCCCCTCATGAGGCGGGCACTCCTGCCGCTGTTGCTCGCGGCGGCGCTGCTGGGCGGATGCAGCACGCCCGAGCCCGAGCCCGCGCCGACGCCCGCCGGCGGCGCGACGGCGCTGCCCGGGCCGGTCCCCGCCGACCTGGCGCTGCGCCCGGTGCCCGGCACCGCCCCGGCCGCCCCGGCATTCACCGGCGCGCTGACCGACGGCACACCGTTCGCCGCCGCCGAGCTGTGGGCGCAGCGGCCCGTCGTGCTCACCTTCTTCAGCTCCTGGTGCACCACCTGCGCCAGCAACCAGGCCGCCCTCGGCGACCTGGCCCGCAGCTACCGGGACCGGGTGGTCTTCGTCGGCGTGGCCGGCGCGGACCAGGCCGACGAGGTCCAGGACTACCTCCGCGCTCACCGGGTGGAGTACCCGATCGTCGTGGACGACCAGCAGACGATCTGGCGTTCGTATGCGGTGCGGGAGCCGCCGGCCGTCGTGCTGGTGGCCAAGGGCGGCGCCCTGCTCCGCGGCTGGCCGGGCGGCCTGGACGCCCCCACACTCGACCGACAGCTGCGGGAGCTCGTGCTGGCCGACCAGCCATAGTCCCGTCCCCCAGCACCTCGGTGCGGCGCCGACCCGGCACCGGTCGGCGCCGCACCGAGGCACCTCCGTACCCGAGCACGGGTGCCCGCCGACGAGGGCCGCGCCCCGTCGAACCACACCCGGTGAAGTTCCTACACGTGCAGGTGGTGGCACAAGGCGGTCGGCTCGTAGCGTACGCAGCCTCGGACACATCAAGGAGATTGCATGCCTACAGTGGGAACGCGTTGGCGCACCGGCGTGGCCGTACTGTCCGCGACTGTGCTCGCCGCCCTCGGCGCGGCGCCGCAGGCGCAGGCGGCGGACGGCCCGCCGTCGATCGTCGTCCAGGACGGCGTCACCCAGCCGGTGTTCGGCTACGCCGACGCCATTCGGGAACGGCTGTTCATCGACTCCACCTTCGACAGCGACAACGACGGTCTGCGCGACATCATCGCGTTCGACCTGATGCGGCCGGCAGCCACCGCGCAGGGGCTCAAGGCCCCCGTGGTGATGGACGCCAGCCCCTACTACTCGACGGTCTGCCGAGGCAACGAGTCCGAGTGCAAGGCGGACCTCGACGGCGACGGGCTGCTCGACAAGTGGCCGCTGTTCTACGACAACTACTTCGTGCCGCGCGGCTACGCGGTCATCCTGCTGGACATGGTCGGCACCAACAACTCCACCGGCTGCCCGACCACCAACGCCAACCAGGACAACCTCAGCGCCAAGCAGGCCATCAACTGGCTCAACGGCCGGGCCACCGCCCGTAACGCCGCCGGTGAGGTCGTCAAGGCCGACTGGCACAACGGCAGGACGGGGATGATCGGCAAGTCGTACGACGGCTCGCTGGCCATGGCCACGGCGGTGACCGGCGTGAAGGGCCTGACCACTGTCGTGCCGATCAGCGGACCGACCGAGTACTACGACTACGTGCGCAGCAATGGGGTGGTCACCCGTGGCAACAGCTACGTGTCGTCGCTGGCCAACACGGTCACCAACCCCGAGCGACGGGAGTACTGCAAGCCGGTGCGCGACGCGATAGGCGCCGCCGACGGCGACGAGCACGGCGACTACACGGCCTTCTGGAACGAGCGCAGCTACGTCAAGAAGGTCCCCAACGTCACCGCCAGCGTGCTGCTCTACCACGGCCTCAACGACGACAACGTCCGGCCGGACCACTTCAGCAAGTTCTGGTACGCCCTCGCGGAGAACAACGTGCCGCGCAAGCTGTGGCTGTCGCAGGAGGGCCACGTCGACCCGTTCGACTCGCGCCGCGCGGTGTGGGTGTCGACGCTGCACCGGTGGTTCGACTTCTGGCTGCAGAACGTCGCCAACGGCATCATGGACGAGCCGCGGGTGGACCTGGAGCGCTCCGCCGACGTGTGGGAGACCCACGCCGACTGGCCGATCCCCGGCAAGGCGGACACGGAGGTGTTCCTGCAGCCCGCCACCACCGGCGCTGGCGGTCTCGGGCTGGTGCCCACCGCGAAGCCGGCGACCGGGGCGTTCCAGGACAGCCGCACGCAGAGCCAGAACACCATGATCCTCAACCCGGACGTGGTGCAGCCCAACCGGCTGGCCTTCCTCTCCGCGCCACTCTCCGCGCCGCTGCACATCTCCGGCACACCCACAGTGCAACTGCGCGCCTCCGCCGACCAGACCGACACCAACCTCGGGGCGATCCTGGTCGACTACGGCACCGACGAGCGGGTCGCGCACCGGGCCTCCGGCGAAGGGATCATCACCCTGGACACATCGGACTGCTGGGGCGAGAGCAGCCCGACCGACGACGGCTGCTACAAGCAGACGGCGAAGCGGGTGGCCACGGCCGACTACGAGCTGGTCACCAAGGGCATCATGGACGCCCAGAACCGGCAGTCGATCCGTGTGGCCGTGCCGCTGGTGCAGGGGGAGTCGTACAACTTCAGCTTCCCGCTGCTGCCGGAGGACTATGTCTTCAAGCCCGGCCACCGGATCGGCGTGATCATCGTGGCCAGCTACCCGCAGTACTCCAGCCAGGCGGACACCACCGCCGCGAACCTGCAGGTCGCTCTGAAGAGCAGCAACATCGTCCTGCCTGTGGTCGGCGGTACCGCCGCCGCGCACGCCGCCGGCCTCTGACCGGCTGATCGACGGGCCGCCCGGGGCGGCTCGTCACCGGGGCGGCCCGGCGATCAACCCTCCGCGGAGGGCCGACGATCGCCGGGCTGTCCCGCTTGCCACACCAGGCTGCTGCGCGGTGCGGGCTCGACGAGTACGGGGCACGCGGCTGCCGGGGAGACCCCGTACGCTGGCGTGGTGATCGACTTCCGCGCGGCAGTTGAAGCACGCGATCCCGATGCCATCACGGCGGCCCTTGCCGACGACGTGGTCTTCCGCAGTCCGGTGGCGTTCAAGCCCTACCCGGGAAAGGCCATCACCGCGGCGATCCTGCGCGGCGTGCTGCGGGTCTTCGAGGACTTCCGGTACACCCGTGAGTTGAGCGGTGACGGGGGTCGCGATCACGCGCTGGTGTTCGAGGCGAGGATTGGCGACGTCGCCGTCGAAGGTTGCGACTTCCTGCACCTGGACGAGACCGGTCTGATCGACGAGTTCACGGTCATGGTTCGCCCACTGTCCGCCGCGCAGACTCTGGCCGCCGCGATGGCCGCCCAGTTCGAGCAGATCCAGCGTGAGGCGACCGCCGGCTAGCTCGGCCGCAGCCGGTCGCTCGTCGGACGCTTCCGTCTGGTCCACACATCCCAGGTCGATGATCCACCACGAGCACCGGGCCACTACCGCGCCGGCAGCAACGGAAGCGCTACCGCCGGCGCGGCCCGGCGTCAGAGCCGGGAGGTGAAGGTGGCCAGGAACCTGTGCGGGGTGACCGCGCCGGTGTTGTCGAAGCAGATGACGTCGACGTCGGCGTTGGTGGTGTACGGCCAGGGTTGGGTGAGGTGGCAGTAGTTGCTGCCGGCGCCCTGCGCCACCACCTGGGCGTGCGTCTCCTTGATGCCGATCTGCGGGAAGGTCGCCAGGTAGCGACCGGAGGGCGCCAGCGGCGCCACGGTGTTCGCGCCGACGCCGAGCACCGAGTTGTCGTTTGTCGGCCCGCCGACGGCGGTACCGAGGTAGCCGAAGTACGAGGGTGGGCCGAGGGAGCCGATCACCGGCCGCCGACGGTGGTACGAGAGGGCGAAGTCGGTGTTGATGAACGCGCCCGCCTGGTCGTAGCAGAAGACGTACACCTGCACGCCGGTGCCGACCGCGCTCCAGGAGTAGACCTTGCAGCGGCGGGGACCGGCGTTCGGCTGCACGGCGGTGACCTGCACGTTGCCGGCGAGCAGATCGGCCGATCCCACCCCGGGCAGCCGCACCAGGTACTGCCCGACGCCCAGCGGCCCGACCGTGTTCACGCCACCGGTGGAGTTGTACGACTGCGCCACCAGCCCGCTGCTCCACTGCACGTACGCGTGGGAGGTGCCGGCCGGCAGCACGCCCGAGCTGGTCGTCCAGAGCACTGTGAACGGAGTGTCATCGCGCGTGCCGCCCGGCTTGTGGCACTGCACGTCGACGATCTCGTCGGTGCCGGACTGGAACCAGCGGACCACCTCGCAGTAGTGACCGGTCCGGTTCACCGGGGTCACGTGCGGCACGCCGCGTGAGCTGGCACCGATCTGCGGGAAACGGACCTGGAACCGGCCGGGCGCGAGCTTGATGCCGTCGGCCCAGGCGGCTGGGAAGGCGGTCTTCCAGCTGCCCCACTGCCGGCTGGTGTCCAGCACGGTCCAGACCGGCACTGTGGGGTCCTTGACGTACGCGAAGCCCCAGCGGTCGGCGGTGGCCGCCGCGGCCGGTGTGGGCGGCGCGAGTGCGCCGGCGGCCAGGACGGCGGCCAGTGCCGTGGTGACGAACGATCGGAGACGCATCTGTTCCTCCAGTCGACGGGAACATGTCGGAGAGGAGTGTGCGCGCGGTGATCTGATGGTCACAGTCGGCTACATTGTGTTCCGGTGTCGGCTGTCCGCTACTCGTGGCCCGCTCAGCGGAGTTGGTCGGCCAGGTGGCGCACCGCGTCAGTGAACGCCTTCTCCGATTCGCAGGGCCGGTGTCCCTTGATCGGTGGCGGGAAGATGTCGCCGGCCGGAGGTGTGACGGCGTACGGGTCGCGAAGCCGTCGGTCCACCGTCGCCTCCCGGTCGCACGCCGCGGGTGCCTTGTCGGGGCCGTGCGGCGGAAAGACGCGACCCCCGATGGGGTCGGTGTCCCGCCACAGATTCACCCATCGCCAGTTCACCCGTTCGGCGATCTCGTGGATCACCTCGTCGCTGACGTACGCGGGAAAGAGGCGCGCGTACAACCGTCGGAGAGGCGAGCCGTGGGTCAGCAGCCCGACCCGGTCGGTGACCCGCGGCGGCAGTTGGAGCACTGTCGCGGCGAGCAGGACGGAGCCGTGGCTGTGCCCGGTGAGCACCACCGCGTTACCGGAGTCGACGAGGTGGGTGATCCGGCAGGTCAGTTCGGGAACGGCACGTTCGGCGTAGCACGGTGGCGCGAACGGGTGCGCGGATCTGGGCCAGAACGTGCCCAGGTCCCACAGCACGCCGACGTATCGGCGGAACCACGGGGTGCGATGGGCGAAGATTCCACCGAGGACCAGGCCGACGATGAGAGCGGCGATCAGATAGCTGCCGACACCGATGAGGAAGTTGACGAAGCTGACCGGCAACCCGACGTAGCGCTGGACCATTTCGCCGGGAGGCGTCGGCAGCAGGCCGAGCGCGACCGCTGCTATACCGATCCCGGCGAGGCAGGCGTAGAGCACCGCGAGCGGCAACAGCCGCTCGGTGAACCGGGCCCGGGCCACGGTCTTGCGCACCTGGTGCAGCCGCGGTGTGGCATTGGGCGGCGCGTCCGGGAAGTCACGAGCAACGATTGCCGACGCGGCCCGGATCCGTCCCGGTCGTGACGCCACCGACACCACGGCGGCGACGGCCAGCGTCACCAGCACCGCCAGCGAGAAGCCGAGAATCGCCCAGATGCAGGCACGTGGCGGGCTGGTTATCAACGCCTCGGCGGTGGGCGCGCCCCTGTTCAGAACGTCGGACACCCGATAGACCAGCTCAGCGGAGAACGTGATCGCCAGACTGATCGCGGCTACGGAGGTCGCCAGGGCACCGAGCCCGAGGGCGGGCGCGACATTCGGATCTCGAGCCCGATGCCAGAACAGCACCACCCCCAGGGCGGCAAGCAGCACCGCCTGACCGATGAACAGCCCGACGACGCTCAGGTTGTAGCCGGGCAGCCCGTTCCGCTCCGGCCAGGATGCCGAGCTGGTCACAACGAGGATCCAGACCAGCACGGTCAGACCGAGGGCGATCGTGCGTAGCGCGCTGACCAACCGGTCGAGCCGCAGCTCCGTGGGCGTGGCCAGGGGTGGGGTGCAGAGCAGAACCGCGCACGTGATCAACAGAAGTCCGGCAGCTGCCGTCAGCGCGACGGTGCCGATCGACAGACCCTGTGCGGACCGGGCTGCGAGCAGGCAGAGGTCCAGCGTGGCAAACGCCGCCGCGACGTGAATCGAGCGCAGTCGTGCCACCAGTGGCTCATTGTCCCACCGGCCGACGGCGGTGAGCCGGTCCGCCGCACGAGGGTGGTCGGCCGCGCGGAAGACGTCAGAGGGAAGTGCCGGGCGCGCGCTGAGCCCCCACACCAGGCTGATGGCCGCAGCCGGTGCCAGTGCGAGCACCGCCAGGCGCAGTCCGGCAGGACGCCCCCCGAGCCAGGAGAGCCAGCTACGTCCGGCCAGGCACTCCGGTGAGGACATGCACTTCCACGCGATCACATCCAGGGCGACCCCCACGATGCTCAGCACGTACATCGAGGTCATGGTGAGCGCCAACAACCGGCACAGGGCCTTGATCACCGGGTCGCCACCGGCTCCGGCCGGACGCATCCAGATGGCGAGGTTGATCAGCATGAAGGGCAGCAGGATCACCATCGACAACGTTCGCACCGCGTTGCCAGCGGGCAGGTTGTTCCAGCGGTAGGCCTCGAGCGTCACCGCGCCCGCCTCGCTCTCCTCGCGGTCTACCGCTCGCGGCCGGTAGAAGCCGCCCCGGTGGTCACCCGCCACCTGCTGCACGTGCGGTCGGTCCAGCAGGTCATCCGGGCCGGTCGCGGACACCCCGTGCACCCGCAGTTCCACCAAGCCGTCAGCCCCAGCGCGCCCGCCCCCGTCTCGCTGATCCATCCGGTACCGGCCCCCCGGCGTGTACGAGGCTCACACCGACCCGCTCGGGTGATCCGAGGGCGCCCGTGTGGCCTAGCGGGCGTACCCCGCGAAGGAAGATGCAATCTCGTGCTCGCAGCGCGAGGTCGACATCCGGGCGGGCATGTTCGCCGGGCATTCTTCGGGTATCGACTCGACGACCGGCCCGGCGTGGTACCAATTACCCGGGAAGGCGAAGCCGGCAGGAATGGGCGGCCCATGTCGACAAGGGCAGCAGCGCTGCTTCGGAAACCCGGGCAACCGCAGCGACCAAGCCTTCTGGAACTCTTCTTCGACCTGGTCTTCATCTTTGCCCTCAATCGTGTCTCGCAACGGCTGGTTGAGGAACTCACCGAGCAGCGAGTCGTCCTCATCGAGGCTGGCGAGACCCTGCTGTTGCTGCTGGCCTTCATGGTGCTGTGGTTCGTCACGGCGTGGGTCACCGACCTCTACGATCCGCAGCGGCCCCAGCTTCAGGTGCTGGTCTACACGGCCATGCTCGGCGCGCTGGTGATGGCAGTCGCCGTGCCGCACGCGTTCGGTGACAGAAGTCTGGCCTTCGCCGGTGCGTACGTCGCGGTTCACATCATCCGTGGCCTGGTCATCGTGCCGATACTGCGCGGCCACGAAGCTCAGCGCCGAGCAGCTGGAGTGTTCTTCTGGTTCACGTTGTCGGCCGTGCCGTGGATCGCCGGCGCGATCGTGACGGATCTGACCCGCAGCCTGTTGTGGACGCTCGCGATCGCCATCGACGGCACGGCACTTCTGATGTTCTATCCCGCGCCGTGGTCCCGCCCCACCCAACGGCAATGGCCCGTCCTGGCCGAATATCTCTCTGAGCGTTACCAACAATTCTTCATCATCGCCCTCGGTGAACTTATTCTGACGACCGGGTCGGCCTACAGCGACACCTCGTTTCGGCGGGGAGGAGCCGTGGCAGCCTTTGCGGTCTCATTCATCACGACCGTGCTCCTGTTTCGCGTCTACAGTTTCAGGGCGGGCCAACTGCTACCCGAAGCCATCAGAGTCGCCGCTAAGCCCGCGCATCTCATCCGAGAGGCTTTCCTCGCGCACGTACTCATGGTGGCCGGGATCGTCGCTGTCGCCGTCGGGTACGAAATCGTGATCGAACATCCGTTCGGGCACACCAACGCGGCGTGGATCCTCGTTGTCCTGGGCGGACCGATGCTCTTCCTGATCGGACGAGCCCTGGTGGAACATGCCGTATTCGCCCGGGTGTCCCACTCCCGGATCGTCGGCGCTCTGGCGCTTGCCGGTGCCTCGCCGTTCATGATCCTTTTGCCGCCGCTGGCCGTGGCCGCCACCGCCGTCGTCGTCCTCGCCGGCATCGCGGCTTCCGACGCCGTCCACGCCAGGGGGAAACCGCCCGAAGGGCCGCACCCGCCCCATCCCAGAGAGTGAGCCGAACCGGACATCGTCCGGCTGTCGGCTCATGACCCCGTGGCGTCCGCTCGCTGTCCGCCCCCGGGGCACTCTTCGGGCGGGGCGTAGGCACGAATGGTGCCGTTGTGCCGAGCGACAGTGCCGTCAGCGGTGAGGGGTACGAGTCGTTTACAGACGGGACACCGTCCCCGTTGGTGCTGCGAGCGCTGAGTCACGGTGCCTCCCCGGTAGGTCGTGCGCGCATCCGCCGAGCCATGCCGCCCATCGTTGCCGATCGAGGCTCGGAAGCGCGCTGATCACGGGGGCGACAGCCACCCTCGGGCGGCCCGGTGCGCAGGCACCGCTAACCTCGCGGCAGCACGGTGATGGCCGCGACGGCGCTGTTGATGACGGTGGCCGTCACGGTACGGGTCACGGCCGCCGCCGCGGCGTCGGCGCCCCAGTCGCCACGCTCGAGTTCCTTGGCCCGCGTGATGACCGGTGACGTCCACGGGATCTCGCGGTGGAACTGCGGGAGCGTCCCGCTCGCCGAGAGCAGCGCCGCGAGCGCGGCGACACGGGCCTGCGGCTGCGCACCGTCCACGAGGACCCGCCGGACGTCGGCAAGCAGGCGGGCCCGTCGTTCGGTTCTGCCCTCCCGTAGGGCTGTCGTCCGGAACAGGCCGAGCACCTTGCGGGGCTCCTGGTCGATGTCGCCTCGCGCGATGAGCCGCTCCAACACCGGCTTGCGCAGGACGGGGCCGACCGCAGCCAGGGCCGTCTGCACCCCTCTCGGTTTCTCGGCGAGGTAGTCCCACGCCGGGCGCAGGAGGTCATCCGACGGTGGATGACCCGCCACGCTGCTGACCCGTCCCCGGGCCTCGGTGGTCAGGTGACCGCCGAGGGCGAGGTCCGCGAGGACGGCTCCGCCGAGGACGTAGAAGAGGGTGTTCTCTCCCGCGATGGTTCCGGAGTTGGGTTGGAACAGGAGCAGCAGGAGGTCTTCCACCACTGTCGGCGTCACTGATCGGGCTTCGGTGGTCATCGGCGGGGCTCCCAGCGGAAGAGTCGGGTGGCCAGGGCGACGGCGACGACGACCCAGCCGAGGGTGGGCGCCAGCAGGAGCAGGGAGTCGGTCACGGCGACGCCGCCGTTCCAGGCGTTCATGGTCAGCTCGGTGGCCGCGCCGCCGGGCAGCAGCCGCTTGAGCCCGGCGAGGTTCTCGGTGCCGGTGATGCCGACCCAACTGGCCACGGCGATCACCCCGAGGGTAACGGGCAGGGTGGTGACCTGGGCATGTTCGGGTGAGTTGGTCAGCCCGGCGGTGGCCAGCGCCAGGGCGATCATCATGGCCAGGGTGGCGATGGTCGCGACCGCGAGCAGGGCGATGTTGGCCGGTACGCCGGCGACCACGGCGAGGGCGGTCAGGATCGCGGTGACCTGGATCAGGGCGATGACGACGACGGGCAGCAGGAGGCCGGCGAGGATGGTGGTGTCGGTTGCGGCGGTGGAGCGTAGGCGTTTGAGGAAGAGGTTCTGGCGTCGGGAGGCCAGGGTGGTGACGGCGGTGGTGTAGAGCCCGAAGGCGGTGATGGTGAAGAGGATGATCGCGGCGATGTAGCCGAGGCTGCCGAGGTCGGCGAAGGTGTCGTGTTGGCGGACGAAGTAGGCGCTGACGACGACGGGGATGATGAGGCTGGTGATCAGGACCAGTCGGTTGCGGAAGATCTGGATCAGTTCGCTGGAGGCGATGGGAAACACGGTGGCGCTCCTGTCGAGACGGCGGGTCAGTTGTCGATGGCGCGGAAGACGTCGTCGAGGCGGGTCGGCCCGGCCTCCAGGCCCTGCAGCTCCACGGCGTGGTCCTGCGCCCAGCCGAGTAGGAGGTGCAGGTCGTTCTGCAGTTCGAAGGTCTCGACCACGACTTTCCCGTCGGCGTCGGCGGCGGCCCGTACCGGCAGCGCCGGGGCCCCTGCGGGGAGGGTGAAGCGGATGACCGCGGGCAGGGTGCGGGTCAGTTCGGCCACGGTGCCCTCGCGGTGCAGGGTGCCGTGGTGCATCAGTCCGATGCGGTCCGCGCGTTGTTGTGCCTCCTCCAGGTAGTGGGTGGTGAGCACGATGGTGGCGCCGTTTTCGCGGAGTCGGTCGACGGTCGTCCAGACGGCGTCGCGGGACTGGATGTCCAGGCCGGTGGTGGGTTCGTCGAGGACGATCAGTTCTGGGGTGCCGTAGACGGCGGTGGCAAAGTCGAGGCGGCGCTTCTCGCCGCCGGAGAGCTGAGCTACTTTGCGGCGGGCTCGGCTGGTGAGGTCGACGAGGTCGAGTACCCGGTCGACGTCGTCGGTGCGTGCGGTGAGTCGGCCGATCAGGCCGACGGACTCCCGAACGGTGAGGTCGGGGGAGAATCCGCTCTCCTGGAGCATGACCCCCATTCGGGGACGTACCGCCTGGCGGTCGTCGGGGCGGTGCCCGAAGACACGTACGGTGCCGGAGGTTGACCTGCGGTGTCCCTCGATGACCTCCAGTGTCGAGGTCTTCCCGGCTCCGTTGGTGCCCAGCAGCGCGTAGAGCTCTCCAGGTCGTACCTCGAAGGAAAGGTCCCTGACGGCGTGGAAATCACCGTAGGTGAGGTTCAGCCGGTCAACTTCGATGACGGGTGTGGTGGACATGCACCTATGACAGCGCGGGCGCAGCCGATCTGTCAGTGGCACCACGTCATCACCGCAAGTGACGTGGTGTCACTGGTGCTGACCCCTGGCTGCCGGATACTGACCTGGTGACCGCGAGACCGCCGCGCTTCACCCAGTCGACGCAGGGAAGGCTGCGCCGGCTCAACCTCGCGACATCACTGCCGCCGGTGGTGTTCGCCGCGGTGATCCTGCTCTACACCGACGCGCGCGCCTGGTGGCACTTTGTCGTCCTGGCACCCGGTGCCGTGGCGGCCGTGGTGGCCTTCGAACGGTGGACGGCAAACGACCTCGCCCGGGTGGCGCGGCCGTGCCTGATCGTGGCGGCGGTGGTTTGGCCACTGGGGGTCCTGGTGACCGGCAGCCCCAACGCCTACTGGGGTGTCTGCGCCGTGGGGTCGCTGTCCCTGCGCGAAGTGCGACGGCACCGGGCTCTGACAATTGCCGGGCTGTTCACCTACGTCGCCGTCGTCGGCGTGGCGCGGCTGCTGGTGCAGCGGGACGACATCGTGGGCGTCCTGGTCACCTACGTTCTCATCCCGACCGCCCTCACCGTCCTCGTGACGGTCTTCACGGTGTTGGGCGAGCGGTTCTACGACCTCATCCGGGAGCTCGAACAGACTCGGGAACGCGAGGCGGAGTTGGCGGTGGTCCGGGAGCGGGTGCGGTTCGCCAGCGACCTGCACGACATTCAGGGCCACACCCTGCACGTGGTGAAGCTGAAGATCGCCCTGGCTCAGCGGCTGTTGCTGGCCGACGCCGCTCGGGCGGAGAAGGAGCTGCAAGAGGTGTACACGTTGGTCAGCGAGACCATCGCGCAGACCAAGGAACTCGCCTACGCGCAGCGGCGGCTCAACCTCACCGCGGAGATCGAGAACGCGAAGAACCTGTTCGAGGCCGCCGGCATCCGGGTCCGGGTGACCCGGGAGGCTGAGGTCGATGCCCGCGCCGGCGAACTGCTCGGGCAGGTGCTGCGGGAGACGACCACGAACATCCTGCGGCACGCGCAGGCCACCCAGGTGCAGATCACGCTCACCGCGTCGGGCATCACCATCGTCAACGACGGCGTGACCGCCACCATGCCCCCGCAGCTCAGGGGACTGGCGGCGCTGAGACAACGGGTCGCGGGCGACGGAGGTGAGCTGTCCGTGGAACAGAAGGACGGGCGGTTCCTGACCGCCGCGACCTTCCCACCCGCTCGCGCCGACGCGGCCCCGACGGTTACCGGGAGGGACGACCGATGACCACCATCGTGCTCGCCGACGACGAGGCGCTGCTGCGTACGGCCCTGGCCGCGCTGCTCCCGATGGAGGGCGACATCACCGTTCTCGCCGAGGCGCAGGACGGCCGGTCGGCGATCGCCGCCACCCTGCGGCACCGGCCCGACGTGCTGGTCATCGACCTGGAGATGCCGGGCGTGGACGGCCTGGGCGCGGTCGCCGAGATCCGCCGTGAGCGACCGGAGCAGGTGATCCTCATGCTGACCCGGCATGCCCGCCCCGGTGTGCTGCGTAAGGCGTTGAAGCTCGGCGTCCAGGGCTTCGTCAGCAAGTCCGCCGAGCCAGCCCACATCACCTCGGTCATCGCCACCCTGCACGCGGGGAAACGCTGGATCGACCCGGACGTGTCCGCGCTCGCCGTCACCGAGGACAACCCCCTCACCGAGCGTGAAGCCGACGTCCTACGGGTCACCGGCGAGGGCTACTCGGTCGCCGACATCGCCACCAGGCTCCACCTCGCCCCGGGCACCGTCCGCAACTACCTGTCCAACGCGATGCGCAAGACCCAGACCCGGACCCGCCACGAAGCGGCCCGGTACGCCCGCGAACACGACTGGCTGTAGGCGCATCCGCCGTCGCCGACCGTGACCGTGAGGTGCGACTGTCCGCGGAAATGTCACTGTGACGTGGTGGCACTGACGGCGAGGCGCCATGAGCGCTGCAATGGGATCTCCACACCGACGAGAGGGAGCTCCCCGATGAACGCCCCCAGAGCCGCGAAACCCTGGACAGGGACGAGCCCTTCTGATGCGGGAGGCTCGCGCCTCCAGACGCCGGAGCATTCCCGGCTGGCCGTCGACAGCTCCCGGCCCTTCGGCGCCCACCTTCGGATGAGCTGGTGGAAGCCGCTGGTGGTCATCGGCGTGCCGCCGCTGGCGATGGTGGTGCTACAGGTTCTGCTCTACCAGCTCGTGGGCGTCATCGAGGGCAGCGACGACCCGATGTCAGCCACCCTCACGCCGTTGAAGTTCCTGGCCGTCAACCTCAGCATCGGCACGGCGGGCGCCCTGGCGATCCTGCTCCTGGTCTGGATCGCCAGGGTGCCGTGGCGCAGCCTGATCAGTGCACCCCGAGCCTTCGACGCTCGCCGCCTGACGTACTACCTGGTCGCGGCGGCGCTGCTGGTGGGTGCCGGGATCGGTGTCGTGGCGCTGGTCGCGCCCGACGCCCCGGGCTGGACCGCCTTCGGTGTCACCGGCACGACGATCGGCATGCTGGCGATCGTCGCGCTGAGCACCCCGGTGCAGGCCGTCGGCGAGGAGCTGATGTTCCGAAGTGCGGTGCTGCCCGCCGCCGCGTCCTGGGTGCGTGCGGTTCGCCCCGCCCTGGTCGTCGGGCTCGTCGTGTCCGGCCTGGGCTTTGCCGTGGTCCACGGGTCGGCTGACCCCTGGTTGTTCGGCTACTACACAGTGATCGGGGTCAGCACTGGCCTGATGGCCATCATCAGCCGTGGCATCGAGGCACCGGTTGCCTTCCACGTCGCCAACAACGTCCTGTTCACGACCGTCAACACGGTGATGGCAGACGGCGAGGCCTTCGCGATCGACCGGTCCACCGACTCCGGTGACGCGTCCCTGCTGATCCTCGGTGCCGTCAACGTCGCCATGGTGGTGCTGGTCTGGGTGCGCGAGCGGCGAGGCCGGCCCCGCGCCGTCAGTAGTCGGTAGGACCGCAGCCGTCGTGACCAGCGAGCGATTGGAGGCGTCCTCGTCTGGTCGGATGTGCGTCGGTGCTTCCGCACCTCGCTCTCCTGGGGGAGTGGAACCGACCCACTGAGGGAGGCGTCACGCTGTCGGCTTGGCGAGGGTGCTGGTATGCCCGCTTTCAGTAGTCGTCGCTGGGCGTACGGCGCCTTGGCTTGGTTGATCGTCTTTGTGGTGTCCCACGTGATCCTGGTGTTCTTCCCTGGGCGCGATCCGACCGGCGGCGGACCGTGGGGCATGAGGGCCTACGTGATCTTCAACGTGGTGCTCATCGCGGTGTCGGCCCTCGGAGCAGCCGTCGTTCTGGCCACTGTCCGCCCGCCGGCGCGACACCTCCCCCGGTGGCTGATTCTGACCCCACTGGTGTTCGGCAGCACCCTGCTCGTCATCCGGGGTGTGCCAGGAATGGCCGAGAACTATGTGATGGTCAGCGGTGTCCGTCGCGGTGGTTTCATGGGGGTGGCGGACGTCTCCACTGGCGAGTTCTGGATCGGCATCGCAATCAACACCTACTTCTTCGCCGGAGCGGCGTTGCTGGTCGGGACAACCGTTTCCTACGGCCGACGATCAGCGAAGCCGTCTCGCTGAGGCGTACCGGCGTCCGCACGGGCGATCTCCTGCCGCAACAGCGCCGCCTCGTCGTCGCAGTCGCAGAGCAGCAGCACCTTGAACTCTGGTTGGCCGAACGGCCTGGCCCAGTGGTGTACGGCCTGCGACAGGATGCACAACAGCGTGTGCCGATCCTCGGCGCTGCTGGACAGCACCCGTGGCGCGTTCTCGACGACGATGAGATACCCGTCCGCGGGCAACCAGTTCAGGTCGCGGAGGCAGTCGGACAGCGCGGCCCAGTTCCAGCCGAAGTAGCCGGGAAAGAGCAGCGCGTCGGAGAACTCGTAGAAGGTGTGGTCCGCATCCGTCATCCTCGCACCGTCGAGCCGGGCGACGACGAATCTGCCGGCTGCCGGTAGCACCGCCGCCAGCTCGACCAGGGCACTGCGTGAGCAGACCTCGACCTGATCGGCGGAGCCGCTCCACCAGCTGCTCATCAGACGATGACCAGGTTGGCCATGTCGACGACCGGCCGGTAGCCGAGGGCCGCGTAGATCTTGTTCGACGTCGGGTTGGCCTGGTCGGTGAACAGGCAGACCTGCGTACCCTCGGCCTGGATTCGGCGGGAGACCTCGGCGACCGCGTTGCTGGCCCAGCCGCGCCCCCGTTGGCCCGGCGGTGTGTACACCGGGCCAAGGCGGGCCACGCCGAACGACGGTGGGTTGGCGCCGGTGAGGTGCACCGGCTCCCCGGTCTCGTCGAGCCAGAACCACAGCCGTCCGGCGTGGATCCGACGCAGCACCTCCGCATGGTCGGGCGCTTCGTGCGCGCTGGCACCACGCGGGCGGCCCGCCTGTTCGTCGGCGTCGCCCACGAACGCGGCGAGCCACTCGGTGACCAGTCCCGCGTCGTCCACGGTCGCGGTCACCAAGCTGCCGGGCACCGGTGGCGGCGGTGTCAGCTCGCCGAGCTGGTGCAGCCGTGTGTGCTGGTCGACCCGGACTTCGCCCCCACCGAGCTGGGCCAGCGCGGCGGCGCACAGGTCGACCGCGGGCAGGGCTCCGTTGACCGCGAGGACCTCCTCCCCGCGCTCGTGCAACGCGTGGGCGAGCGCAACGGCCGCCTCGTCGGGCATGGGCAGCAGGAACGGCGGATAGGGGGCATACGGCGCCGAGCGCATCCCGGCACCGACCACCGCCCCGGAGTCGTCGCTGACCACGAGCCACCAGTTACGGTCGGGCTGAGGGATACCCTCTGCCCGTTGCGACAACAGCCGGTGCGCGATGGTGGTCACGACCGTGCTGACCACCGGATCGGCGCCCAGGTAGTCACCCGCAACGGCCAGGAACTCGCCCGGATCGCTGAGGAATCGCAGCCGCAGCCCGGTCCTCGGGACAATGCTCATCCGCGTACGCTAGCCACCGCCCACCGGATCGACACCGGAATTTCGTGCGGCCCGAGGACCTGAGGGCGCTGCACCGACCGTGCGGCGGGCCCACGGTTGGTCTCCGCCGGGCGGGCCCACGCCACCCCCGGCGAGAAGGTGTTCCTGACGATCGCCAACGCCGTCGTCGCCCTGCTCGGCCTTCTCGTCATCGCCCTGACGCTCGTCCGGGGCGCAGGGCGTCGCCGCCCTCCGGGCACGTGATGCGGGCGGACCCGGCGCGACGCCGGGTCCGCCCGTTTCAGGTGTGCTGGATCTCGCCCTGCCGCTGGTCGACCCGCACACCCTCGAACAGGTGCTGCGCGGAGTCGGCCGTGATCAACGAGCGAGGGCGGCGAGCCTGAACTGCTGGTTGGTTTGTCCGTGGCAGTCGTAGAGCTGGATCTGGGCGCCGTTGGCGGTGCTCCAGGCGTCCAGGCATCGTCCGGACTGGACGTTGCTGATGGTGCCGTTGGAGTTGACGTTCCACTGCTGGTTGGTCTGGCTGTGGCAGCTGTAGATCTGCACTGCCGCGCCGTTGCCGGTGCCTGCCGCGTCGAGACACATGGTGCCGTACACCTGGAGTTGTTTGCCCGAGGTGTAGGTCCAGGCCTGGTTGGTCTGCTTGTTGCAGTTGTAGAGCTGGACCCGGGTGCCGTTGTTTCGCGAGGCGTTGGGTACGTCGACGCACCGGCCGGACTGCGTGCCGACGATCTCACTGGCGGAGCCAGGTGGGACGGTCGGCGGGTCGGTGGGGGTCGGCGGGTCGGTGGGGGTTGGCGGATCGGTCGGGGTTGGCGTCGACGGCAGCAACGGGCAGGTGCTGCGGTAGGTGACCACGCCGCTGGAGTCCAGCAGGGGGCAGAGGAACTGGCTGTACCGCGCGTCGTTGTCGAGGAACATCTTGACGAACGGCAGCATGGTCCGGACCATCACCGGGTTCGACCGCCCGACCATGAAGCCATGATCCGCGCCGGCGACCTCCACGTAGACGCTCTCCGTCGTGGCCGGGAGGCTGTTGTACAGGCCGGTGGCGTAGGACGGGGTGACCACCGTGTCCGCCTGACCGGCGAAGATCATGGTGGGGACCCGGTCGTTGGCCAGGTTCGACGACGGCGAGTACGGCGCGATGCCGACCACTGCCTTCAACGACGGGCGTCGCGTGGCTGCGCTCAGCGCGCCGCCGCCGCCCATAGAGTGACCGGCGACCGCCAACCGGTTGGGGTCGACCCGGTCGCGTACGGGGCTCTGCTGCGTGAGGTAGTCCAGTGCGGCGAGCAACTGGGTGCCTCGGGCCGTGTCGAAGTCGTTGCGGCTGTTGGTCTCGATGCCGATCACGACGAAGCCGTGGGACGCCAGCCACGGTCCCATCCAGGCCAGTTCGGCGGAGAACAACGCCGTGTAACCCGGCGAGATCGCGATGGCCCCGAAGGTTCCCTGGCTGGTGTCGGTCGGGTAGTAGATCCGGCCGCCGTTGAAGCCGTACCCGGTCGGGACGCTGACCGAGGTGTTGGCAAAGGGGCCGTTCACGGCGGTGACGCTGGTCCGGGTGGGATCCGGGCCCCGCTGGTACGGGTTGTCGGCGGCCGACGCCGACCCGGTCGCCAGGGTGATGGTGAGCAACCCGACTGCGGCGGCGATCCCGGCCGCGGCGAGCTTGAACAGCCGGCCCTTCGAGCCGGTCGACACTCGGTCGGCCTTGGTGTTCCCCGTGGGCGGGGAGTGGTCTGCAGGTCCTCGCACTGTCGGTACCTCCTGGTGGTGGGAGAGCGAGGGGCGGGCGGGCTCGTCGTGTGCCGAGCCTGCCCGCCCCCGGTGATGTCCGATCGTCAGCGTTGCAGGGTCAGCAGACCCGGCCGGTACGGCAGCAGGCCGTAGTCGCCGCCGGAGCTGGGAGAACGACCCTGGTAGAGCAGTTGCAGGTTGCAGGCGTCGACCGTCATGGTCTGGTCGGCGTTGGTGCGCAGCAGCTCACCGTGGCTGATGTCGTTGGTCCAGGTGGCGCCGCTGTTGGCCTTGCCGGCGAACGGGTTGCTCTCGGACGTCGCCTGCGGCGTCCACGAACCGCCCAGGCTGCTGGCCGTGAACGAGCGGAAGTAGCGCCCGTTCGACCCGATGGCCTCGACGATCATGAGGTACTTGTTCAGGCCCTGGAGCTTGTAGACCTGGACGGCCTCGAAGAGGTTGTTCGTCGAGTCGGTCATGATGGTCGTGTAGTTGGAGCCGAAGCTGCCGGGGAAGTTCCCGATCGGCATGCTGGCCCGGTAGATCCGGCCGTTGTCGCCGGCGAAGAACAGGTACATGTTCTGGTCGTCGCCGATGACCGCCTGGTCGATCGGGCCGGTGTTGGAGTTGGAGATGCTGCCGGTGAACAGCGTCTGCGCCGACGACCACCCGTTCGGGTTGGTCGGGTCGCTGGACGTCCGGTACGAGAACGCCGTGCCGCCCCACTGGTAGGCGAGCACCCAGATGTTGCGCGGCGCGAAGTAGAACAGCGACGGCGCGACGGTCGCCGAATTCATCGCGTTCTGGCTGGCCGAGCCCATCTGCGAGTAGTTGCTGAAGAGGCCGAAGTTCATCGAGCCCCACGTGGTGCCGGTGTCGTGGGTGGTGGCGTAGACGAGCTGCTGGCCGTTGTACGGGGCGACGGTGAAGTCCTTCAGCGACACCCAACCCGACCTCGGCTGCGCCAGCGCGCCGGTCGACGACCAGCGGTACGACGAGGGAAGGTCACACGTGGTGGTCGGCGGCGGCGTCGTCGGGGTCGTGGTCGGCGTGGGCGTGGGCGTCTGGGTGCCGCCGCCGAGGGAGGCCAGCCGGAACTGCTGGTTGCTCTGACCGTTGCAGTCGTAGAGCTGGATCTGGGCGCCGTTGGCGGTGCTCCAGACGTCCAGGCATCGCCCGGACTGCACGCCGCTGATGGTGCCGTTGGAGTTGACGTTCCACTGCTGGTTGGTCTGGCTGTGGCAGCTGTAGATCTGCACTGCCGCTCCATTGCCGGTGCCTGCCGCGTCGAGACACATGTTCCCGTACACCTGGAGTTGTTTGCCCGAGGTGTAGGTCCAGGCCTGGTTGGTCTGCTTGTTGCAGTCGTAGAGCTGGACGCGGGTGCCGTTGGTGGTCGCCGCGTTCGGCACGTCGACGCACCGGCCGGACTGGGTGCCGACGATCTCGCTGGCCGAGCCCGGTGGGACGGTGGGGGTGGGGCCCGGCGTGGTGGGGGTGGGGCCCGGCGTGGTGGGCGTGGGGGTGGTGCCGGGGCCGGCGCTGTTCAGGGCCTCCAGCGTGGAGGTGTAGGCGGCCTTCTTGTTGCCGCTGCAGTCGAAGAGCAGCGGAGTGCCGCCGGAGCGCCACGAGTCGCAGTCCCGCACCCCCCACACGGTGAGCCCGTTGCAGCGAGCCACGGCAAGGCAGTCGTTGACCACACTGCGGTAGGTGTTGGCCTGCGTCGTGCCGGACCCCTCAATGTCCAACTCGGTGATCTGCACGTCCACGCCGAGCGCGGCGAAGCTGGACAGCGTGGTGCGGTAGTTGCTGTTGTACGGCGAGTTGGCGTTGAAGTGCGACTGGAAACCGACGCAGTCGATCGGCACCCCACGAGACTTGAAGTCGCGCACCATGTTGTACACGGCCTGCGTCTTGGCCCAGGTCCAGTTGTCGGTGTTGTAGTCGTTGTAGCAGAGCTTCGCGTTCGGGTCCGCCGTGTCGGCGGCACGGAACGCCGCCTCGATCCAGTCGTTGCCGGTGCGCTGCAGGTTCGAGTTACGACGGGCGCCGCTGTTGCCGTCCTCGAACGCCTCGTTCACCACGTCCCAGGAGTAGATCTTGCCCTTGTAGTAGCCGGCCACCCGGTTGATGTGGTTGAGCATCGCGTTGCGCAGCGTGGTGCCCTCCATGCTCTGCATCCAGCCCGGCTGCTGCGAGTACCAGGCCAGGGTGTGGCCGCGGACCTTCCAACCCCGGGAGATGGCGTGGTTGACGATCCGGTCCGCGTTGCCGAAGGTGAAGTTGTTCTGCTGCGGCTCGGTCGCGTCGATCTTCATTTCGTTTTCAGGGGTGATGGCATTGAACTCGCGGTTCAGGATCGTCGTGTAGGCGCTGTCGTTGAGTTTGTTGGCGGCGACGGCGGCACCGAAGTACCGGCCGGACTGGGCTGCGGCGGCACCGAGGGTCGTCTCGGCGGCCTGGGCCAGATTGGGCATCAGTGACACGACCAGGGCCAGAATTATCGCGGCCGTTCCGGAAAGAGTGAGTGTTCGTAGTCGGGTGCGCCCGATGGGACGGGTCCGGGAAACCATGCTGATCCTCCAGTGGTGGGGTAGGGCATTCCTGTCGCTGTTCCAGCGGGAGGCCCCGGTGGAACAGCGGCGGACGCGATGGTGAGTTCGCCCGAGCGGGGGCGGGACTCAGGTCGGGCGTCCGCCCGGCTGCGAGTCGGTGCGGGCTACCTGGCCAGCGGATAGAGGAGTTGTAACAGGTAGGCCCGGTCGCCCGTGGGGGAGTGGTTGCGGCGTTGGGCTCTTTCGGTGGTGGACGTGGACTCCTGGCAGGTGGGTGAGCCCGACGGTCGCGTTGAGCGCCTCCAGTGCTAACTGATCTTGTTAACGTTCACACTTGTCGATGGCTCTCAGGCTGGCAGAAAATTCCAGAGTTTTCAACCGGTAGTTTCGGACCTGTTACGGATCCGGGCGGAAGGGGTGGAGTCCGCGCGCACAGCGGCTGGTCGACCCGCGTTACGCGTGGACCAGACCGGAATCGACACGCTGGACGGCCGCATCGGCGGGCTCCACGCGCGCTGTGGCGGATCACGGAACCTGCTGCGTGCCCGGCGCAGAGCGGAAGTCGGGCTTACGGCTGCTCGTCGGCCTCGGGGTTGAGCTGGCGCATCAGCACCGCGAACCCTTGCCCCGACTCCACGAAACCCAGCTTCCGGTAGAGCGCCAGAGCGCTGTGATTGCTGTCGGTGACCTTGAGTCGTAGCTGTCGAAAGCCGGCCGAGTGCGCGCGGTGCAGGACCCGCGAGATCATCGCTGTGGCCAGACCATTACGGCGCCAGGGCGCTCGGGTGCCCAGGCAGTGCAGAATCGCCGTCGGCGTGTCCGTGCTGCCGTCGGCGAGCGCGAAGAGGAAGGCGGCCACCGGGTTGTCGCCTCGGTCGGCATCGGCGAGCACCAGGCAGGAGAGGTCGGGCAGGAACCGCGGATGCCCGGTCGCGTGCTGGGGCCAGGTGCGCTGGTCTGGTCGAACCGCTGCGGGGCTGTCGGCGTAGGCCTCATTGTGGGCCAACCGGGCGAGTTCGTCGTAGCGCTCGTCGACAGGTGTCAGCACCAGACCGGGCGGCAGCGCGGGAGCCGGCGGCTCGTCAGGCACCGCCAGGACGAGGTCCCGCTCGTGCCGGACCAGCGCGAAGCCGCCACGGATCAGCAGCTCGCGGCCGGCCGGGTCGTTCTCAGCAGACCGGATACCGAGGACGGCCTGTGCCGACCCCCGGTCGTCCCGCACCTGCTTCGCCTGGTCGATGAGCCAGTGGTGCAGCTCTGCGCGGACGTCGTCCGCGACGTCGGGATGAAACACGTTGGTCAGGCGAATGCGGAGCACGTCGTCCGCTGTTCCCATGTCGGCGACCTCGCCGTACGCGGCGACGCTGCCGGTGTCGTCGCGGCCG
Organism: Micromonospora sp. NPDC005205; assembly: GCF_040608275.1. NCBI lineage: Bacteria > Bacillati > Actinomycetota > Actinomycetes > Micromonosporales > Micromonosporaceae > Micromonospora > Micromonospora sp. NPDC005205. The sequence goes on along the minus strand of NZ_JBEXHV010000004.1, from coordinate 353,262 downwards.
ACCCGGGTGCGTCCGGCGCTGTCCGGCCCGAGAGTGGCCAGTCGGTTCCGGACGTCCTCAGTGCGCTGCTCCATGCCGACCGGGCCGACCGCCTCGGCGCGCTGGAAGAGTGCTGCCAGCTCTGCTGCCTCGGCTGGTGTGGCGCGACTCCAACTCGCGATCCTCATCGATGGCCATCCTATGGACCTGGCTCGATGAAGGTCAATCGCAGGCCGGATCGCCGACGAGCGTCGACCTAACCTCCTAGGATGCTCTACGGATTGTGCCTCACCCGACAGTGTCGCCACTGCGGCAGTTGGACAAGGTCGCCAGCAGCCTCAGCTGCTCGAACCGCCCGCAGCAACGCTTCCGGCAAGCGGAGCGTGACGCTACGGAGGTGGCCGTACACGCACCGGAACGCTGCGCTCCGCCGACGCGGGTGGCTGAAAATTCCCGTCGAAATCCGGTAACCAAATCGGCGTGCCAATCCGTCAGGTCAATGACGGATCGCCACTGCGGGCGGTCGGCCGAGGAGGAACAAGGACATGGGCGACGTGCATGGGCGTTTCAGGGACGACCTGGCCCGACACCCCGCCCCGCCACTGGGTGACCTGGTCCAGCAGGCGGTGGTGCAGGGCCGCCGACTGCGCCGCCGGCGTCGCCTGGCGCAGTTCTGCGCCGGCGGTTCGGCGTTGGCGATGCTGCTAGTGATCGGCCTGGCCGCCGGTCCGCTCGGCATCGGAGCGGATGACACCGGTCAGCCCGGCGGGCCGAACCTGGTTCTGCCGGGCGGGTCGGTCGACACCGGCTCGCCGTCCCCGGCCGATTCCCCAGGTGGCGGGTTCGAGCCGGGCACCGAAGAGAACCCCGCTCGGTCAGTGCAGCCGATTCCCTTCACCACTGTGATCGACACCGTGAGGATCGGGGCGGGGCCGGACGGTGAGCTGGCGACCACCACACCGCAGGGCGCCCTGGAACTGCTGATGCGGCTGCTGCCCCCGGGGAAGACCAGCGGGTACGCGAATCTTGAGAGCAGCGGGGCGGGCCCCGGCATGCCGTTCGTCCAGCTTCACCTCGACCGCGGCGACGGACCGGGCATGCTGCGGCTCTCCATCTACCGGGACCGCCTTGGCGGCGACCCTCGCCCGGGGACGGTGGAGCTGACCGAGGTACCCGGCAACTGCGTGCAGAGCCAGATGATCACCGTGCACCACGGCGGCGGCCTCCAGGTCGATCTCATGATCGCTACCTGTCTGGTCTGGGACCCCAAGGGAACCGTTCCGGCACCGGCCGTTCTCTCCCTGAAGGAGGCGATCGAGATCGCCGCCAACCCGGCCTGGGGGACGCAACTGCCGGCCGAGTACGTCATCAACGGTGCCAAGAGGTTCCCCAAGTTGGCCCGGTCGAATGGCTGACGAAGACTTCGTGGAGTTCGCGCAGGCGGCCGCCGGCCGGCTGCGCGACGCCGCCTTCCTGATGTGCCGCGACTGGCATCTCGCCCAGGACCTCACCCAGACGACGCTGGCCAAGGTGTACGCCAACTGGAGGCGGGTCCGCCGGGCCGACGATCCCCACGCGTACGCCCGCAAGATACTGCTGCGCTGCATGCTCGACCAGCGGCGACGTCGTTCCAGCCGCGAGTTGGCGATGTCGGCGCCGCCGGAGCGGGGCGAGGAACATCCGGCTGAGCTGCGCATGACGTTGCTGGACGCTGTCGCCACCCTGCCGTTGCGGGACCGGGCGATCATCGTCCTGCGCTACTGGGACGACCTGAGCGTGGAGGCGACTGCCGAGGTTGTGGGCGTCTCCATCGCCGTCGTCAAGAGCCAGAGCATGCGCTCCCTCAACCGGCTGCGCGAGCTGCTCGGCGAGACCCGATCCGAGCTGTTCGCCGAGGAACGCCATTGACAGGTCCCGTCTGCGGGCGGGGCGTGGCGGATCCCGGTGTGGTCGGACCGTCGGCCGGCACCGCCGGGGTGGCGACGAAGATGCCGCCACGCGTCGCCGGCCGAAGCGCCACGTGTGGTGGCAGGTATCTGCGTTTGGGGAGGTTTTCGGTGTCCGTATCGAGCAGCAGGACGAGCCGAGGCCGGATTCGCGGCAGAGGCAGAGGTTCGGTCGCGGTCGTGCCGGTGGTCCTGTCGGCGCTGTTGGTGATGGCCGCAGGGTGCCATCGGGGGGAGGCCGGTGTCGGCTCCGACGAGCTGCACACCGTGAACGCGGAACGGGGCGACCCGGGTCTGCTGCTGGGGGCGGGCGATCTGGGAGCGGACTGGCACGAGGACGACGCGCGAACCGGTCTGGCGTCCTGGCCGTGGGAGCAGGACAGCTGCCCCAACTACCGGAGCAGCGACTACCTGGCCAAGTCGCATCGGCGCGCTGCCGTGGAGCGCTACTACCGGCTGTCTGACGGCTCGTCGCCGGCCCACCACGTCGTGGAGACGTACGAACCTGGATGGGCCGAGCGCAACGTCGATGACGTCCGTCAGGTCCTCCTGCGGTGTGCGAGCTACCCGGTCCTCGGATCGCAGGTCTCGTTCGACGTCGTGGATCCGCATTATCTGAAGGGCGCCGGGATGCTCATTCGAGGTCGTATCGCGCATGCGGACACCCCGAGCACCGTCACGTACTTCGTGATGGTGAGACGAGGCGAGACGGTCTCGACGGTCCGCCTGCCCGATCCGGGCAGCCAGGCCGTGGTGGACTCGATCGCGGCCAGGGTGGTGGCCCGCCTTGGCTGAGCGGACAGGGCGCCAGCTGTCGCGACGCTGGGTCCTCTCCGCGGCCACCATGTCGCTGGCCGGCGTTGCGACGGCCGCCTTCGGTGCCACGCGTGGCACCGACGGCGACGGAGCCGGACCATCGCACGGTTCCTCCCCGGCCAGCCCCATCCCCACGACGCCGGCCATCGACTGGATCGGCCAGGCGAGAACGCGCATCAAGGCCTACGTGGAGCGGTACGACGGCCACCTGGCGGTCGCGGCACTGGATCGGCAGGGAACGGCTTCGGTGACGGTCGGCGCCAGACGGTTCGAGACCGCCAGCATCGTCAAGGTCAACATCCTCGCGGCTTTCCTGCTGCGCCAGAACCCGCCGGGCAAGGCCCTGAGTTCTGGCACCCGGCGGTTGGCCGAGGCCATGATCGTGTCCAGTGACAACGATGCGGCGGTGGCCCTGTGGCAGCGGATCGAGGGCTCGCGCGGGCTCAACGCCGCGAACCGCGAGCTCGGCCTGCGTGAGACGAAGCCCAACTCGCACTGGGGACTCACCACGACCACGGTCGCCGACCAGCTTCGTCTGCTGACCGCGCTGACGTCGCCGACGGGACCGCTGACCCCGCAGGACCGCACCTTCATCATGGGTCTCATGAAGAAGGTGATCCCCGAGCAGCGGTGGGGAGTCACTGCCGCGCGGGAGCCGGGCGGTCGTTCCGAGTACGTCAAGAACGGCTGGGACACCGCTGATGTCGACGGGGGCCGCTGGCTGGTCAACAGCATCGGTCGGATCGTCGAGGCCGATCATGACTGGCTGATCGCCGTGCTCTCCGACCATCACGTGAGCCAGAAGGAGGGCATCCGCGTCGTCGAGAAGGCCGCCACGTACGTGCTCAAGGAGCTACGCGCCGCCACTGCCCACGACGGGCTGTCACCGGGGTAGGCCCGGGTCCGCTCCGGCCGACAGTGGGTCGGTCGACCTGCCGGGTAGGCGCCTGTCATCGCCGGCAGCACACAATTCCCGATCTTGTACCCATCCGTCTGCGGGTCGGCCTCGAATGCCTCATGACAGCAGCAATCGAGTACAAGCATCTGAGGAGTTCGTATGAAGCGGCGCCTGTTTGCCACGGTCGGCGTGATCGCCGTGCTGGCCCTGTCCGCCTGCGGCGGAACCGACGGCGAGGACACCGCCAGCGGCACGCCGAGTACGTCGGCCAGCGCGCCGATGGCCTCGGCTTCGCCGTCGACGATGATGTCGGGTCAGTTCGGCTCAGGGTGCGCGGCCGTGCCGACCGATTCGTCCAACCCGGGCAGTTTCGAGGCGATGGCGAAGGTGCCGGTGGCCACCGCCGCGTCCGGTAACCCACTGTTGTCGACGCTGGTCACGGCCGTGAAGCAGGCCAACCTGGTGGACTCGCTCAACGGCGCGCAGGGCGTGACGGTGTTCGCGCCGACCAACGACGCTTTCGCCAAGATCCCGAAGGCCGACCTGGACAAGGTCCTGGCCGACGACGCCATGCTGAAGAAGATCCTCACCTACCACGTGGTGCCGACCCAGTTGTCCCCGGACACCCTGGCCGGCACCCACAAGACGATGCAGGGCGACGACGTCACGGTGACCGGTAGTGGCACGTCGTTCACCGTCAACGGCACCTCGATGGTGGTCTGCGGGAACGTCTCGACGGCCAACGCCACCGTGTACATCGTTGACAGCGTCCTGATGCCCAAGAGCTGAGGGTGTCCATCCCCGTCGAGCCCCGGCCGGCAAACCGCCGGCCGGGGCCGTCCCGAATCATGACAGCCACCCGCGGCCTCGTCGTCGGCGTGCTGAGCGCCGGGGTCGCCCTCGGCGTGGCCCACCTCGTCGCGGCGCTGGTCGATCCGGCCGCCGACCCGGTGCTGACAGTCGGTAGTGCCGCTGTGGATCTGGCACCGCAACCGGTCAAGGCATTCGCCATCCGCACCTTCGGCACCAACGACAAGGTCGCCCTCCTCGCCGGGGTCTACACAGTGTTGGCGCTGAGCGCGGTCCTGCTCGGCGCGGCGACGTTACGACGACGCCGTCACGGTCTGGCGGGCCTTGCCGCGTTCGCTGCCGTCGGTGTCGCCGCCGCCCTGTCCCGCCCGACGGCGACACTCGTGGACGTCCTGCCGGTACTGGCGGGGGCCGGAATCGGGATGGCCGCGATGCTGGTGGTGGCACACGCCGCTCGGACGCTCCCGGTTCCTGGCTCGGGTCGGCCGCGGCTGCTCAACCGCCGCCAGTTTCTGGCCACGGCGGCGGGAGCAGCGCTCACCGCCGGCGCCACGGCGACCATCGGCCAGACTGTCGGTCGCGGCAGAGCCGCAGGTGCCCGTTCCCGCGCGGCCGTTCGCATACCGCCGCCCACGCAACCCGCGCCGCCGCTGCCCGGGGGCGTCTCCGCTGGCGTGGACGGCGTCTCGGCGTTCCTCACCCCCAACCGGGACTTCTACCGGGTCGACACCGCCCTCACCGTCCCGCAGGTCGACGTGGAAACCTGGCGGCTGACCCTGAGTGGAGCGGTCGATCGGCCCCGTACCTGGACATTCGACGAGCTCCTCGCCCGCGGCGTGGTGGAGCGCGACATCACCCTCAACTGCGTCTCCAACGAGGTCGGCGGCCCCTACATCGGCACCGCCCGTTGGACGGGGATCCCCCTGGCGCCGCTGCTACGCGAGGCCGGCATCCACGCCGGGCAGGATCAGCTCGTCAGCCGTTCCGTGGAGGGCATGACCATCGGCACCCCGCTTCAGGCGATCCTCGACGGTCGCGACGCGCTGTTGGCCGTGGCCATGAACGGCGAACCCCTGCCCCTGGAGCACGGCTTTCCCGTCCGCATGCTCGTCCCCGGCCTCTACGGCTATGTCGGGGCCTGCAAGTGGCTCACCTCCATGCAGGTGACCACGTTCGACGCGTTCGATCCCTACTGGGTACAGCGCGGGTGGGCCGCCGAGGCGCCCGTGAAGACCGCATCCCGCATCGACACCCCGAAACCCTTCGCCCAACGGCGCGCCGGTCCCGTCATGATCGCCGGTGTCGCCTGGGCGCAACGTCGCGGGATCACGGCCGTCGAGGTGCAGATCGACGACGGGCCGTGGCGGCAGGCCCGCCTCGCCGACGGCCCCTCAGCGGACCTGTGGCGGCAGTGGACCTACCGCTGGGACGCCAGCCCTGGCAGCCACACCCTGCGCGTGCGAGCCACCGATGCCACCGGCGCGACCCAGACCGATCAACGGGCCGCGCCCTTCCCGGATGGCGCGACCGGCTGGCACAGCACGACAGTGACCATCACCTGAAACTGGTGCGTCCGACGGTTCGTCGTCGGGGGCCGGGAAAAGAATCCGGGCCGGGACCAATCCGGTGGACCGGAGGCGACGAATCCCTCACGACAGCACCTGAGCATCGACGCCGTACCCAGGCGGAGACGGAGATTTGTTGTGAGATTGTCCCGAGCCCTGCTCACCGTGCCCGCAGCCGCCCTGGTCCTCGCGTTTCCGGGGGTCGCGTACGCCGACGAGAGCGTGCAGGTCCAGCTGCAGGATCTCAACGAGACCGGTGCCACCGGAACCGCGACGTTGACCGCCACGAGCGGCGGTGACCTGAAGGTCATGATCCGGTCGAAGGGCATGACGCCGAACTCGCCACACGCCCAGCACGTGCACGGCGCGGCGAACGGCATGGACTTCCACTGCCCGGACAAGTCCGCCGACGCCAACGGCAACGGCTTCGTCAGCACCGAGGAGGGCCTCAAGATGTACGGGGACATCTTCATCTCGTTGACCACCACCGGGGACACGACCAAGGCCAGCGGCCTGGCGGTGGATCGGATGCCGACGGCCGACGCGAAGGGCAACCTCAGTTACGAGCGCACCATCCCCGCCGGGGACCTGCCCCAGGGCACTATCGCGCACCTGAAGGACCTGCACCTCGTGCAGCACGGCATCGACGCCAACAAGAACGGCAAGTACGACATGGAAGCGCTCGGCGAGTCGACGTTCGCCAAGTCCGTCGGCGTCAACGGCATCCCCGCCGAGGCCACCGACCCCGCCACCTGCGGCATGGTCAGCGGCGCGGCCGCCGGCTCCGTACCCGCGGGGGGTGTCGCCACCGGAGATGGCAGCACCTCCGGCGGATCGCCGATGATGATCTACGCCGTGGGTGGTCTCGCGTTGCTCGGCGCCGCCGGTGCGGTCGTCGCGCGTCGCCGGCCCGCCGGCGAGCGCTGAGCCGACGGCGATCATGATGGGCACCGGTGGCGAACCAGCGCCGGCCGGCCGTCGCCGGGGGCGTCACGCGCTCCTGGCGGCGGCCGGCATCCTCACCGTGACGGCGGTCCTGACGATCGGTGTTGCAGTCGCCAAGCGGGGCGGCGACCCACCCGGACCCGACACGTCCGCTGCGGCACCAGCCGCCAATGCGTCTCCTGTCCCGGCGAGCGGGCCGGGCGAGTTGACCTCGGGACCGCTGATGGCCGATTCACCGCCGACGCGGGTGTCGATCCCGTCGCTGAAGGCCACCGCCGCCATCGTCGCGCTCGGTCTGCAGTCGGACGGCGCGATGCAGGTTCCGGACAGCGCCACCGACGTGGGCTGGTTCACCAAGGCGCCGACGCCCGGCGCTCTCGGCCCGGCCGTGCTGGCCGGGCACGTCAACTGGAAGGGCCGCCGCGGGACGTTCTTCGACCTGGGCAAGCTACCTGTCGGCGCCGGGATCACCGTCGATCGTCAGGATGGCAGCACCGCGATGTTCACCGTCACCAGGGTCGAGCAGCATCCCAAGGACCGCTTCCCCACCGCCGAGGTGTACGGGGCGACCGACCATGCCGCGTTACGCCTGATCACCTGCGGCGGCGAGTTCGACGACACCACCCAGCACTACCGCGACAATGTCATCGTCTACGCGCGCCTCGCCCACGCTCGTCCCGCCTAGACACGAGTGCGGCGGCACACCGAGCCGTCGACAGCACAGGGAGAGGACATGCCGAGAATGAGCGGCGACCCGGAACAGGGGCGGCGGTTGCGAGCGGTGCCGCCGGACACCGCGACCCCACCGAACGCCGACGAGTTGCTGACGCGGGTCGCGCGGGGCGACGAGGCGGCGTTCGCCATGCTGTACGACGCCGTGGCGGGCAGGGTCCTCGGGCTGGCCCGGCGGGTCGTCCGCGATCCGGCGCAGGCGGAGGAGGTGACTCAGGAGGTGATGGTCGAGGTGTGGCGCACCGCCGGCCGCTTCGACGCCGGCCGGGGTTCCGCCTCGGCGTGGATCCTGACCATGGCGCACCGCCGCGCGGTGGACCGGGTGCGCTCCGAACAGGCCCACACCGACCGTGCTCTTCGGGTCGCCGCTACCGAGACACACGTCCCCTACGACGAGGTGGTCGAGGATGTCAGCGCCCGGTTGGAGCGGGAGCAGGTCCGCCGGTGCCTGGGCCGGTTGACGCCGGTGCAGCGGGAGTCGGTGACCCTGGCCTTCTACGGCGGTCACACCTACCGAGAGGTCGCCGAGAAGTTGCAGACGCCGCTGCCGACGGTGAAGACGCGGATGCGCGACGGACTCATCCGGATGCGCGACTGCCTGGGCATCGAGATGGAGGGACGGGCATGAGCGCCGATGTTCACACCCTCGCTGGTGCGTACGTCCTGGACGCGGTCGACGACGTTGAGCGGGCTGCGTTCGAGCGGCACCTGGCCGAGTGCGAGCCGTGCCGCGTCGAGGTGGCCGAGTTGCGGGAGACCGTTGCGCGCCTCGCCGACGACGCCGTCATCGAGGCGACCCCGCCGGGTCTGCGGGAGCGGACCCTCGCTCAGGCGGCCCGGACCCCGCAACTGCGCGTCAGCTCCGCGGGTGCCAGCGGCGGACGGCAGGCTGGCAGGTGGCGACAGCTCACGGTGGCCGCCGCCGCAGCCGTCCTCGTCGCCGGTGGCGCGAGCGCGGTCACCTGGACCGTCAGCAACGATCGGATCAGCGAGGAGCAGGCCAGCAGCGACCAGGCCCGGCAGATCGCCGCCGTCCTGGACGCCCCGGACGCCCGGGTGTTCGAGCGGTCGCTGCCGCCCGGTGGTGCCGCCACAGTGGTGGTCTCCCGTGACCGTGACCGCGGTGTGGTGCTGCTGCGCGACCTGCCCGCGCCCGGTGCCGGGCGGATCTATGAGCTCTGGCTCATCCGGGGGAGTGAGCCCCGCAAGGTGGGACAGCTCGCCGAGGGGGACAGGGCGGCTACCACTGTCATCGGCCCGGTCGCCGAGGCGGGCACGTTCGGGGTGTCCAACGAGCCCGTCGGTGGTTCCGTCGCCCCCACTCAGATCCTGGGTACGGTGGCGCTGAGCTGAGGTCACCTGACCCATCCGGACGGCGGACCGCTCCGAATCACCCGCATGGATGACGAGCTGCTCGCCGGCCGGTACCGCAGGCTTCTGCTGATTGGGGACACCACGTCCTCGGGACGCGTCTGGCTGGCACGCGACGAGGTGCTTGATCGGCACGTCGCGCTCAAGCAGATCACCCTCCCGGGTTGGGTGAGCGACGCGGAGCGGTCGCGGCTGCGGGACAGAACGCTCGGGGAGGTACGCGGCCTGGCCGGTCTGGATCATCCCGGCGTGGTCGCGATGTGGGACGTGCTGAGCACCGACGGGTATCTGTGGCTCGTCATGGAGCACGTGCCCTCCCGGTCCCTGTCCGAGGTGGTTGTCAGCGACGGTCCGCTGGCGCCGGCCGAGGTGGCGCGGGTCGGCCTGCACCTGATCGCGGCACTGGGTGCCGCCCACGCGAGGGGAGTGACGCATCGGGAGGTCCGGCCGCAGAACGTGCTGTTCGCCGACGACGGGCGGGTCATGCTCGGTGGATTCGGTCTGTCGATCTTCGACTCCCGGGATCCCGCGACCGTCACCGCGGGGAGCCTGTCGACGGTCCAGTACACCGCACCGGAACGTGCCCGCGACGGTAGGGCCACCCCCGCGACCGACCTGTGGGCCCTCGGCGCGACGCTCTACCTGGCTGCGGAGGGCCGTCCGCCGTGGAGCCGGCCATCGACCCTGGCCATGCTTGCCGCCCTGGCCACCGAGGCGCCGGACCGGATGACCGTCCTGCCGCTCGAACCTGCGATCACCGGTCTCCTGCTGCGCAACCCCCGCCAACGCCTCTCCGCGCGGGAGGCCCGCGACCAGCTGGAGCAGGTGGCCGCGGCGACGCCCGCGCCGGTGGCGCGGGCGGGCCGTTGGCCACGTGTGCGCGCCAGGTCACGCCGGCGACCCGGGGCCGTCACGCCGACGGTGCCGCCCGTCGCGGACGCGATCACCACAATGGTCATTCCGGTCTTGACACCCACCTCCCGCGATCGGACGACCGGCTGGGCGTTCGCCGGTGCCGTGGTGGGCCTGCTGGCGGTCGCGGCCGTCGTCGTCACGGCAACCGGTGCCGTGATCGGCGGCTGGCGTGGCCAGGACAGCCTTTCGGCGGCCGAACCAGGCGGTGCGGCCGCCGGCGTGGTGGAATCGACCGCGCCGGCACCGCCGGCCCACCCCTGCCTGGGGGACGCCGACTCCAGCGAGGCCGAGCCTCTGCGAGCGCCTGGCGCACCGCTGCCGTACGCCCTGCCGGACGGGTGGGCGTGGCACCAGGACCCCGCCGGATTTCTGCTGGCGGTGCCCGAGGGATGGAGCCGGCACACCGAGGGTCCACTGGTGTGCTTCCGCGATCCCGCCGAGGTGCGGGCCATCGCCGTCGACCCCGCCGCGACAGCTTCCTCCGTACCGTCGAAGCGGTGGGAGGCCGCCGAGCGCGACGCGGTGACCACCGGGGCGCTGGCCGGCTACCAGAGGATCAGTATTGGGCCGGTCATCCGCCCGGGCGGCGCGGCGGAGTGGGAGTACACCTGCGACCAGGCCGGCGGCACGCGGCTGCACGTCCGCCGGCTGCTGATCAACGAGAGCAGGGCCCGCGCTTACAGCCTGTCCTGGATCACTCAGGACAGCCAGTGGAACGAGACCGAGCCGCTCCAACGCCTGGCACTGGCAAGCATCCGCCTCGACTGACGCGGCGGTTGCCGGTCGCACGGGTCGACGAGGCGGTGCGAACCTGAGGGTGGACGAGTGTGGGTGGGGTGCGGCCCGGCACCCCACCCGATGGTCACTGCCGCAGGAGCAGGGCGAGGTCGAGGACCACGTGCCCGTTGAACACGCCTGTCGTCTGAGCCGCGCCGGTGAGGAGGTCGACCCGGTACAGCCGGGAGCCGCCGATGCCGTTGAGGACGGCGTAGGCGTTGTTGGCCACGGCGCGGTCTCCACTGAGCGGGCTGTGGATGTCGAAGCCTGCGTGGAGGTTCGCGTTCACCCCCAGTGCGCCGGTGGCGGCCAGTTGCCCCGAGTTGGCGGGGGATTGCAGGACAACCTGGTCGAGGGTGGTGTCGATGTCGAACAGGGTGGTGGCGGTGGCGGGGTTCAGGTCGTTGTTGGTGTACGCCGCACCGGTGACACCGACGGCGGCGGTGCTGGGCGGGTAGGTGAGAGGGCCGTCGACAAGGGTTGTGCCGCCGGGGTTGATGTTGTGGCGCAGGTTCTGCCCGGTGTCGCTGATGATCCGGAGTCGGTCGGCGGCGGGGTTGAAATCGACGCCGAACGACGTGCCGCTCAGCGCGACGGTCAATTGGCTGATCTTCGTGGCCGCCGCGGTGCGCGTGTTCAGCGCGTAGATGCCGCCGTTGTTGCCGACGCCGTAGAGGCTTCCGTCCTGGACGCGAAAGTCGATGCCGACGAGCGCTTCGCTGCCGGGCAGGTCGACCGGGCCGATGGTGCAGGCCAGGGCGGGGCGGTTGGCGGCGAACTTGATCAGGTGCTGACCGTCGGTGAGACCGATGGCGACGAGCCCGTTTTGGCCTCCGGCGTTCAGCAGGTCCCACAGCAGGGTGCAGGTCCCAGTGCCCAACGAGGGCAGGCCGCGAGCCGGGATGCTCGCTGCTGTGCGGTGGTCTGGTGGGGCGGCGGTGACTGGCGTCGCGGTGATCCCGATGCTGACGACGATCATTGTGACGGCTGCGAGCAGCTCCCGGCGATGCGTACGGTGCATGAGGGGCACTTCCTTGATCAGATGCACCGTCGGACTCCTCGGCGGAATCCGACGCCGTTTCCGGCGACGGTGCAGGGATAAATTCCCTGCTCAGAGCCTATGTAGAGGCGATCCGCAGCATCTGTCGGGATTCAGCCTTTCCTTCAACTTTCGCACCTTCTGCACGGTGCAGTCGACGTGCGGCGACCAACCACACCCGACACGGCCGGAAAGCAATCCGGCTCAGGGCGCTGGCGCCCTGAGCCGGATCAACTCTGTTGCTTCGGCCGTCCCGATCAGGTGACGTTGATGTCGCTGCACCACATGTAGGTCTGGTCCAGGTGCGATGCCCGCCAGAGCACGAACAGGATGTGGTTCCCGCTGCGTGACGGGAGCGAGACGTTGAACGAGATGTTCTGCGCCGGCGCGTAGCGCCCGGTCGTCGTGATCAGGTCGAGGTTGCCCCATCCGAGCTTCTGGGTGGACGGGTTGAACCCCTGCTTGGTGACGTAGACCTGGAAGTAGTCAGCGCCGTGGCTGGCCTGGTCGTACAGCTGGACCGTGAGGTTGCGGCTGACGGTGGTCGTCTTCCACGCCCCCGGCTGGTTCACGCTGTCGTTCCTGGACAGGGCGTTGCTGCACAGCTGGCCGTCCGGGGTGCGAGCCTGGTACTGGCCGCCGAGGCCGTCGCGCAACTGGCTCATCCAGTTCCACATGGTGTCGGGGTTGGCCTGGAACGCCCGCCAACACATGGGGTCCTGCTGCTGCATGGCGGGGTTCATGTGCTGGTTGCCCCACGCCTTCCAGCACTGGTAGGCGCGGCTCATCGGGTTGATGATCGTGCCGTGGGCCTGGGCTGCCCCGGTGAAGGGCAGCATGCCGGCCACGATGGCGAACACCATGACGAATGCTCGCAGGGACCGACGGACTGGTGACCGGGATCGTCCGCCGGATCGATCGGACTTGAGTGAACGCACTGTTCATCCTCCGCTCTTCGGGACTGCAACTCTGTATGGGAACGCTCCCAAACCAACTGTTGCATCTATCGACTTAGATATCAATGCTTATCTATCTATGGTCGGATGTGGATCGAGCTGACCGGGGTGTCCGCAGCCGCCCGGTTCGGATCCGGGTGCGGGATACGTCCACGCCACCGGCCGCCTAGCGTGGTCAGAGGCCGGCTGCGGCGTCGTACCGACGCCGAAGGTCGGCCATCTCCGACTCGGTCAGCGCTTCCCTGGTCGCCGGTTCGGCGTACTTGGGCGGGAACATCTGCCGCAGTCGGTCGATGAACATGACGTCGGCGGTCGCCTCGACCACCTGGATGCCCGGAGGCGTGGTGGACACGTCCATGATCACCGGGCCGGCCAGTTTGACCGCCACGTCCCAGGGGCGCTGCTTCTCGGCGACCCCGCAGAGGTGGAAGCCGTAGACGGTCTGCACGTCGGCGAGCGCGGTGGCCCCGGTCGGCTCGTAACCGTAGACGCGGACCCCGCAGATCACTGCCGCCTTCTCCGCGGTGGCCGCCTGCTGGGCCCCGTGGCCGGCGTGGTTGTGCTGCCCCGGGTCCGCCTTCTCAAGCGTGGTGCGCATCCGGGCGATGATCTGCGACTGCAGATCCGCCGGCTTCGCCTCCGGGTCGGCCCGGTTGACCAGTACGACAGCGCCGGCCGACACCACCAGCAGGATCACCGCTACCCACACGAAGCGGTTTCGGTACCAACCCGCGAAGTTCTCTCGGGAAATCATTGTTGCTTCTCACCTCGTCGCCGGTTCTGGTGCTGGCAGGCCGAATCGGACGCCCCCGGCGGGTCAGGCGTCGAGCGCGTCAGCCGTGGGGACACGTGCCAGGGGTTACCTACGGCGGGCGAGAATGGTTGCCCGGCAAAGCGCCCGTCGTCGTAGAGGTGGCCCGGCGATTCGCCAGGCAAGCGTCCGCCGAGGCGGCGCGCTGCCGGCGCTGCGATGCTCCCGTGCTGGCCGTTCCCAGCGCGGTTGCCCCCGCGCTGCGGCGATATGAGCCATTCCAACACGTCTGGATCGGCTTCGCAACATCGACGAGCGTCAGCGGGGGTTCGGCCGGCCACCCGCACCCCTCCTCGCGCGGGTGCTCATCGCCGCACCGCCGCCGGGTTCCCGGAACGGAACCGCAGCGGGCGCAATCGGGGTTAGATATGGTCGGTTTGACCCGATTCGCTACTTACAAGGGGAAACATGAGCCGCTTGCCGTACGTGAACCCCGCCGACGCCCCGGCGCCGGTCCGCGAGACGCTGCAGGCCGCGCTTCCTCTGGGCTTCTTCCGCGTCATGGCCCACGCCGAGACGGCGTTTCCAGACTGGATGCGCTGGGGCGGCACGCTGCTCAACGACCTGGCCCTCGACCCACTGCTCCGCGAAATCGCGATCCTGCGAGTCGCTCAGTTGAGCAACGTGACATACGAGTGGGTTCAGCACGAGCCCATCGCCCGCTCCGTCGGCGCCACGGACGAGATGATCCACGCGCTCGGGCGCGACGAGATCGGGGACGACTGTTTCACGTCAGAGCAACGGATCGTCCTGCGCTTCACGACCGACGTCGTCCGTGACGTCCGCCCGCCCGACGACACCACCACCGCGCTGACCGGGCTGCTCTCCCCGCGCGAGGTGGTCGAGCTCCTGATGGTGATCGGGCAGTACATGATGATCGCCCGGGTCGCCGCGGTGACGGACCTCGACGTCGACAAGCCGATGGGCGCCGCCGTCTACGGCGGGCGGACCTGACTAATGTCATGAGTGCCTGTGCGCACCGCATCGAACGTCGTGACTAAGCGCACTGGAGCCCACCACGTCCCGTCGATGAGACTCGATTCGACGCCGGAACAACAGCCGGCCGAGTTCGAGAGGCGGCGAGACGGTGGACGAACGCTACGACAGCTACTGCGCCGCGGATCGGTTGTTCTACGACTCGCTCGGCAGCGCCGTCGCGCAGCCCGTCTTCCCGGCCGCCGAACGACCGGTTCCGACCGGCTGGCGCCGTGAGCCACTCGACGACTGGCTGATCTACGCGCCGGACGGCGGCTCGCTGCCGCAGCAGGGCTGGAAGATTCATGTGTCGGCGGGTCTGACGAACGCCGAGCGGGTGCTGGACGCGGTCTGGAACTACTGCGTCCCCCGCGGCCTGTCCTTCAAGTTCCTGCGCGGGCCGCGCACGCTGCTGCTGCGCAACTCCAAGTACGCGGCCCGGGCCGCCAGCGGCAAGTTCGTCACTGTCTATCCGCGCGACGACGCGGAGCTGGAGCTGACCTGCAAAGAGCTCGACGAGCTGCTGACCGGCGAGACCGGACCGTACATCCTCAGTGACCTCCGCTACGGCGCCGGCCCGGTCCACGTGCGCTACGGCGGCTTCGCCGCCCGCTACTGCCACTCACCCGACGGCCAGGTGGTGCCGGCGATCGAGGACGACTCCGGCACGCTGGTGCCGGACCGCCGCGAGCCCGTCTTCCACGTACCCACCTGGGTCACGCTGCCCGACTTCCTCGGCCCGCACCTGGCCGCCCGCAACGACACCAGCACCAACGAGGTGCCGTACCGGATCGAACGGGTGATCCACTTCTCGAACGGCGGCGGGTTGTACGTGGGCAGGGACCTGCGCACCGACACCGAGGTGGTGCTCAAGGAGGCCCGGCCGCATGCCGGCCTGGACGCCGACGGCACCGATGCCGTCGCCCGGCTGGCCCGTGAGGCGCAGGCCCTGCGGAAACTCGCCGACCTGCCGCAGGTGCCTCGGGTGCACGACGAGTTCGTCCTCGGCGAGCACCGGTTCCTCGCGCTCGAGTTCATCGAGGGCCGACCGCTGAACAAGGTGCTGGTCGACCGCTACCCGCTGATCGACGCCGACGCGACCGACGGAGACCGGGCGGAGTACGCCCGGTGGGCCCGCCAGACCTACGAGCAGGTCGAATCCGTGGTGGCGGCGATCCACGAACGCGGCCTGGTCTACGGGGACCTGCACCTGTTCAACATCATGATTCGGCCGGACGACCGGGTCGCCCTGGTCGACTTCGAGGTGGCCGCCCCGATCGCCGGGCACCGCCGACCCGGGCTGCGCAACCAGGGCTTCGCGGCCCCGAGGGACCGCAGCGGACCCGCGGTCGACCGGTACGCCCTGGCGTGCCTGCGGTTGGCGCTGTTCCTGCCACTGACCCAGCTCGTCCGGCTCGCCCCGGCGAAGGTGACCCACCTGGCCGACATCATCGCCGCGAACTTCCCAGTGCCGAGGTCCTTCCTCGACCCGGCGGTCGAGGAGATCACCGGTGAGCCGCTTGTCACCGCGGACCGAGGGGATCTCGGCGCCGACGACTGGCGCACGTCGCGGGACCGGTTGACGACCGCGATCCTGGCCAGCGCCACCCCCGAGCGCGACGACCGGCTCTTCCCCGGTGACATCGAGCAGTTCCGCAGCGGCGGCCTCAACCTCGCCCACGGGGCGGCAGGAGTGCTGCACGCGCTCGACAAGAGCGGCGCCGGACGGTGGCCCGAGCACGAAGAGTGGCTGGTGCGGCGGGCGACATCGCCCCCGTCCGGCACCCGCTGCGGCTTCTACGACGGGCTGCATGGCGTCGCCTACGCCCTCGCTCACCTCGGACGCCGGCAGGACGCGCTGGACGTTGTCGACATCTGCCTGCGGGAACCCGTCGACGGGCTCGACCACAGCCTGGCCAGCGGACTGTCCGGGATCGCGCTCAACCTGGCCGAGATGGCCGCGCGTACCGGGGAGGTGTCGCTGCACGACGCCGCGTGGCGGGCCGCCGAGCGTGTGATCGGGCAGCTGGCCGACGACCCGGGCCCGGACGTCAGCGGCGGACGAAACCCGTACGCGGGGCTGCTGCGCGGCCGGACCGGACCGGCGCTGATGCTGTTGCGGTTCTACGAGCTCAGCGGCGACGACGAGTTGCTGGGGCACGCCGCCACGGCGCTGCGTCAGGATCTGCGCCGGTGTGTGCTGCGCCCGGACGGTGCCCTGGAGGTCAATGAGGGCTGGCGCACCATGCCCTACCTGGCGCACGGCAGTGTCGGGATCGGGCTGGTCCTCGACCAGTACCTGCGCCACCGGGCCGACGAGCAGTTCGCCGAGGCGAGCGCGGGAGTCCGCCGCGCGGCGCGCTCACCGTTCTACGCGCAGTCCGGCCTCTTCGCCGGCCGGGCCGGCATCATCGCCTACCTCGCCGCCTCGACCGACGCCGCCGACCGCCGCGAACTTCACGCGCAGGTGGACCGGCTGGCCTGGCACGCGCTGCCGTACCGGGAGGGGACCGCCTTCCCCGGTGAGCAGTTGCTGCGCCTCTCCATGGACTTCGGCACCGGCACCGCCGGCGTGCTGTACGCGCTGGCCAGCGCGCGGCACGACCAGCCGCCGGCGCTGCCCTTTCTCGCGCCCCTGCCGGGCGCGGACAGACTCCCTCGCGACAGCGGGGGCGACCCGATCGGCGAACGGATGGAAGGGAGGTGAACGACATGGCGCTTCTGGACCTCCAGGGCCTGGAGATGGCTCCGGCCGACCGTACCGGTGGTGGTAGCCGGGCGAGCCTGCTGCTCTGCGGCGACAGCTCGCTCTCCGTCACGACCTGCAACTGATCCACGCACACGTGGGGCCCTGGGTGGGTAGACGTGCCCACCCAGGGCATCCGTGTACCAACGGGAGGACCGATGCCGACGTTCGCCGCGGGGGACAGGCTGCTGCGGCAGACGGTCCTGGCGGGCGGCGGCTGGACGGCCGCACTCGCGGCGGTCGCGCTGCTCGGCGCGGCCGCCGAACTGTTGCTCCCCGCGGTCCTCGGCCGCGCCGTCGACGCCGCCCTCGACGGCGGCTCCGCCTGGTGGGCGGTGGCCGCCGGCGCCCTTGTCGTCGTCCTCATCTGCGTCGACACCCTGACGGACCTGACCAGCGGGTTCGGTGCGGCGCGCGCCACCGCCGGGCTGCGCCGGCGTCTCCTGCGTCACCTGTTCGCCGTGGACGTCCGCGCCACCCGCCGGTACCCGGTGGGTGACCTCGTCGGCCGACTGGTCGGCCAGGCCGCCGACGCGGGACAAGCCGGCAACGCGGTGGTCCTGGCCATCGTGGCAGTGCTTCCACCGCTCGGCAGCGTCGTCGCGCTCGCCATCATGGAACCGGTCCTCGGAGTCACCCTGCTCGCCGGTCTCGGCCTGCTCGCCGTCCTCATGCGCGCCTTCGTGGCCGACGCCTCGACCGCGACCGCCGGGTACCAACGGGTCCTCGGCAGCATCGCCGGCCGGCTGTTGGAGTCGCTGACCGGTGCCCGGACCATCGCCGCTGCCGGCACCATGCGCCGCGAGGAGGACCGGGTGCTGGCGGCCCTACCCGAGCTGAACCGGCACGGCCGGCGTACCTGGGGACTGCTGGCCCGGGCGAGTGCGCGCACCTCGGCCGTGGCGCCGCTGCTGAACCTGAGCGTCATCGCGGTCGGCGGGTACGCCCTGACCGCAGGCTGGCTCACACCGGGTGAACTGGTCGCCGCGGTCCGGTACGCGGCCATGGGCGCCGGGCTCGGTGCGGTGCTCGCCACCCTGAGCCACCTGGTCCGCAGCCGCGCGGGAGCACACCGGGTCGCCGAGCTGCTGACACAGCCCACCACGCCGGTGGGCGATCGGCCCCTTCCACCCGGCGGTGGCGCCCTGCGACTGCGTGGGGTGTGCGTCCATGCCGACGACGGGCGACCCGTCCTGGACGGCGTCGACCTGGACGTGCCGGCCGGCGCGACAGTGGCTGTCGTCGGAGCGTCCGGTGCCGGCAAGTCGACCCTGGCTGCCGTCGCGGGACGCCTGTACGACCCCGACCGCGGTGAGGTGCGCCTCGACGGGGTGCCGCTGCGGGACCTCGACGCGGTGGCGCTGCGCCGGGCCGTCGGCTACGCCTTCGACCGGCCGGTGCTGATCGGCGTGACCGTCCACGACGCGATCGGCTTGGCGCTGCCGGTCGACTCGGCGGTGCCGCCGGCCGACGAAAGCCCCGCCACGCCGGCGGTTCTGCGGGCGGCCCGGATGGCGGCGGTCGCCGACGTGATCGAGCGTCTGCCCGGCGGTTACCGCACCCCGCTGGTGGACACACCGCTCTCCGGGGGCGAGACCCAACGCCTCGGCCTGGCCCGCGCGTTCGCCGCCGAACGGCTGCTCATCCTGGACGACGCCATGTCCAGTCTCGACACCGCGACCGAACACCGGATCACCGAGGCGGTTCTCGGGCGCGCCGGGGGGCGTACCCGACTGGTGGTCACCTACCGGACCGCGGCGGCCGCGGCGGCCGACCTCGTCGCCTGGCTGGACGGCGGTCGGCTGCGCGGCCTGGCACCGCACCGGCAACTGTGGGCCGACCCGGACTACCGTGCCGTCTTCCAGCCGGCCGGCGGTGGGTCGTGAGCCGTCCCGGCGTACGCCGGGTGACCTGGCGGGCGCTGCTGGCCCGTCGGTGGGAACTCGCCGGGCTCGGCGGCTGGTCGCTTGTCGAGTCGCTGCCCGCGCTGCTCGCCGGCTATCTGGTCGCCCGCGCCGTCGACGAGGGTTTTCTGGCCGGACGTCTCCTCACCGGCCTGGCCTGGTTGGGGGTCCTCGCCGTGGCCGTGCTGGTCGGCGCGGCGGCCACCGGCCGGACGTACCAGAGCCTCGGCGCCGTGGTCGAGCCGTTCCGCGACGAGGTGGCCGCCCAGGTGATCCGGGGTGCGCTCCGCGACGCCACCAGAGCGGGTGGTCGCCCGGACAGCGCCGCCGTGGCCCGGCTGACCCACCAGATGGAGATCGTCCGCGACACTTTCGCCGGTCTGCTGATGGTGACCCGCGGCTTCCTCTTCTCCGCTGGCGCGGCCCTGCTCGGCCTGCTCGCGCTGGCGCCGGTGGTGGCGGCGCTGGCGTTCGCCCCGCTGGTCGCCGGTCTGATCGTGTTCCTCGCCGCGCTGCCGTCGATGGTCACGCACCAGCGCGCCTACGTCCGGGCCGGTGAACAGCTCGGCCAGTCTGCGGCGACCGCACTGGCCGCTCACCGTGACGTGCTGGCCTGCGGCGCCCAGACACGCGTGTCGGCCGAGGTGGAACGCTGGGTGTCGGCGCAGGCCGCCGCCGAACGCATGCTCGCCCGGATGGCGGCGATCCGCAGCCTCAGCCTCGGCATCGGCGGCTGGCTGCCACTGCTGGTGCTGATGGTGACCGCCCCGTGGCTGGTCGAGCGTGGTCTCACCGCCGGCGCGGTGCTGGGCGCGCTGATCTACGTCTCCACCGGACTGCAACCCGCCCTGCACACCCTGGTGCAGGGCCTCGGCGGAGGCGGGCTGCGCTACGCGGTCACCCTGGAGAACATCCTCCGCACCTGTCCGGTCTCCGACGACCCGCGCCCGTCAGCCCTCACCGCCCGGATGCCCCGCTGCCGACCACCCGCAGCTTCCGCCGATCGTCCGGCAGCCGTCGAGGTACGGGGACTGACCTTCGGCTACGGCCCGCGCGCCCGGCCCGTCCTGCGGAACTTCTCGCTGACACTGGCCGACCGGGATCATCTCGCCGTGGTCGGCCCGAGCGGTGCGGGCAAGTCCACACTGGCCTCCCTGATGGCCGGGCTGGTGCCGCCGCAGGCAGGCACGGTCCACCTGGCCGGCACGAGGGTCGCCGAGATCGAGCCGGCCGTCCTCGCCCGGATGCGAGTGCTGGTGCCCCAGGAGGCGTACGTCTTCACCGGTAGTCTCGCCGACAACCTCCGCTACCTCCGGCCGGACGCCGACGACGACACGCTGGAGGTCGCCCTCGACACGCTCGGCGGGCGTCCCCTGGCGACCCGCCTGGGCGGCCTGGACGCGCCGGTCGCGCCGGCCCTGCTCTCCGCCGGCGAGCGGCAGCTCATCGCGGCGGTCCGGGCCTGGCTGGCACCCGCCCCGCTGGTGGTCCTCGACGAGGCGACCTGCCACCTGGACCCGGCGCTGGAAGCGACGGTCGAGGCTGCCTTCGCACGGCGGCCCGGCACCCTCGTGGTGATCGCGCACCGGATCAGCTCCGCGTTGCGGGCCGGACGGGTGCTGGTCCTCGACGGCGACGAGCCGCTGGCGGGGACGCACGAACAGTTGATGACCCGCTCGGCCACCTACCGAATGCTCGTCGGCTGCTGGGACGACCCGGTGGTGCCGTCCCCGGCGGCGTCGGCGCCGCCGGGCTGAACCCCGCACGACCGCTCCGACGGCGCCGGTCAGATCCAGCCCGCCTCGCCGGCTATCCGCACGGCCTCCACCCGGGTACGCGCGCCCACCTTGCGGGCGATCCGACCGAGATGGTTGCGGACGGTGCCACGGGTGAGCCCGAGCGACACCGCCACCTCCGCGACCGGTGCACCTGCGGCCGTCAGCCTCAACACCTCCGTCTCACGGCTGGTCAGTGGGCCGTCCGAGTGCAGCGCGGCGACCACGAGATCCGCGTCGAGCACGGGCTCCCGGCGGGCGAGCCGGCGGATCCCTTCGATGACCCGCTCGGGGGTGGCGTCACTGCGCAGGATGCCGACCGCCCTGGTCGGGCACAACATGCCTCGCAACCGTCGCGCTCGTTGCGGGTGCGCCAGCACCAGGACGGGACACCGGCCGAGACGGTCGGGATCGACTCCCTCGACGAAGTCGAGGTCGGCCACCACCACGTCGGGGCTTTGCGCGCGGACGGCCGCGGAGACCTCGTCGCCGCGATCCACCTCCGCCACGACGCGAATGTCGTCCTCGGCGGCGAGGACGAGCGACAGCGCGCCCAGAACCAGGGCGCCGTCCAAGGCGAGCAGGGTACGGATCACGATGAACCTTCCCGCACTCCGACAATGATCACGGTACGTCAACATTCAAACACGCATCCGGTGGGGTCGCACGGCGACGGGTGGGTCCGGACGTTGCCTCCGGACCCACCCCCCGACGGCTACAACCAGCCGTTACGCCGCGCGTGCGACACCGCCTCCAACCGGTTGCGAGCCCCGGTCTTGCGCAGAATCACCGACAGGTGATTGCGCACCGTCCCGTGTGCCAGATAAAGGCGGCCGGCGATCTCCTTCAGCGGCAGGCCCTCGGCCGCCATCCGCAGCACGTCCATCTCCCGAGGCGTCAACGGCATCTCCGAAGGGCTCAGGACCGCGATCGCCGCGGCGGGGTCGATCGCTCGCTCCCCGGCGGCGAGCGCGCGGATCGCGCGCACCAACTCGGCCAGCGAGCTGTCCTTCCCGACCAGGCCGCGCGCGCCGGCTGCCAGCGCCGCCTCCACCAGCGCCGGGCTCCACCGTGGGCTCATCGCCAGCACGGCGGCGTGCGGCGCCTCGACGTCGATGCGGGCGACCGCCTCCACCGGGTCGGGCAGCTCCGGTGTCAGTGCCAGCACCACCACCTGCGGTCGGCACCGCCGGACCACCGTCAACAGTTCGCCGACACCCTCGACGTCGGCGACCACCTCCATGTCCTCCTCACGTGACAGCGCGGCGCAGAGCGCCCCGCGGAGCAAACCCATGTCCTCGGCGACGACAACGTGGATCACCACGTCTTCTCCGATCTCCGGTACGCGTCACGACGGCCACCGATCCCGGAACATCCACGGGTTGATCGGGGCGGTCGTGTGCTACAGACAGATAGGCATCGGCCCGCGGCACCGTCACGGCGGACGGGCGCGGACACGAATCGACCGGCCAGCGGTGAAACAGACTGCGGGCACCATTCACCGGGGTCGGTCGGCAGGCCTCAGCCGGGGCGGGTGATCGGAGAGAGGGTTCGACTCTCGACCAGGAGCGGCACGAGATCGGCGGGCGGCCCGGCATCGACGTGCGACTGCCTCTCGAGCGGCCGGGCCAGCCCCGGGCTGGGGGTCGATCCAGTGTCGACCCCGGCGGCATCCTGGTCGGCGGGCGCTACGGGCTGACCCGACAGCAACCCGCCCGCGTCCACAGGTGATGGGTGCGCGGTGAGGTGCCCCGTCGAGAACGCGGCACCCGCGGGGCCGACGACGGACATCCGCTGCGGCGCGCTGGGTGGTGCCGCGGTGCGTACGGCGGCCGGGGCAGGAACCGCCGGTAGCGCCGCCACCGCCGCTGCGGGAGCCGGGCCTGTCACCGGCGTGAGCGCTGGGGGTGCCGGCAGCGGAGGTGTCGCTGCCGGCACGGTCACCGGGCGTGCGACGGGTGGGGGTACGGCATCGGCGACACAGAGGAGCGCCCTGATGACGGGCCGGATCGGCACCGCGTTGACGATGTCGACGACGGATGGCAGCGGAGCGGCGATCAGGCCCACCACCGGCGAGACGGTCGTCGTGCGCACCACGTGCGGGGCGGGGGTGGCTGGCTGTCGCGGTGCGTCGGCGGCGGGCGGCGCCAGTTCGACATGGCGAACTGGCCGATGAGCCGCTCGGGCCACTGAGGCCGGCCGGAGCCTCTCGCGCTCCGCCGCGCGGACCGGAACGGACGCGGTGACTCTCGGCGCACCCGTTGACCGTCGAAGGTCCGTCGGGGGTGGCTTCTCGCGGGGGGCGACGACGCCACGGATGGGCTCTGCCAGCGGGGCGCGGAGCCCGTCGCGGCGACTGTCGTCGGCACCCGAGGGTCTCTGGCGGACGTCGCGGGGGCGCTCGGTGACCGTGAGCTGCGCGACCGAATCGACCAGACCGCCGACTATGCGATGGGGCTCGTCACCAGAGCCGTCGCGCAGCCCGTCGGCGGCGGCCGGCCCCTGGAACAGGGCGGCCACGACGAAACCGGCCCCGGCGGCAACCGCGATCAGCACCAGCCGTCGGATAAGCCGGTGCAGCCGAGCGGCCACAAGTGGCGCGCATCGGCCTGGCCTGGACGTAGGCGTGGTTCGGATGACGGGACTTCGCACGCGGGTACGGCCCCTTCCCTCTGGATAGCTGACCCATAGTAGCGATGTGCTCACGTAGCCGCATCCGGTGAGGCGTGCGCCCACCATCGCTGTTCGATCAGGTGCTCTGCACAAAGGGCGAGGCAGGGCCGCCGGGTCACTGCTCGGGCGGGTTCGGATCGGTCCAGGCTGATGCCGTGACAACAATCTGACTGATTGATCAGGGCGCCGTCTGTACCGCGATGCCGATAGTGTCACTCGCGGCACCGAACTGAACTCACACTGTCACCGCAGCGAGCGCACTGGGGGGTTGATGGCGTCGAGCAGACGTTGGGCAGTCCTGATCGGGGTCGACCAGTGCGGCCGCGACGTCCAACTGCCACCGCTTCGATACGCCGAAAGTGATGCTCTGGCCCTGCGGGATGTGTTGTTGGACCAAGACATCGGCACCTTCGACGACGGTGCGGTACAGATGTTCGTCGGTCGCGACGCCACTTGGCGCGAGATCAAGCTGTTCCTGCGTGACGTGGCCCTCCGCGCGGCGCCATCGGACGTTCTGTTCGTCTACTTCGCCGGCCATACCCTCGTTCCGCAATGGAGTGATCAGCTCGACGCCTATCTGGTCACGGCCGACCTTGACCCGGAAACGCTTGCCCGCGAACCCGACAACGGGTTACGGATGTCCTTTCTGAAACGGGATATCTTCGATGCCTTCGCCGGTGCCTCGTTCCTGGTGCTCGACTGCTGCCAGGCAGGCGTGTACGCCGATGCCGACCGACGCAACATCAAGGTTCTACAGTCGTACGCGGAGGCGGTGGACCGACCACGGCACAACGCGCTGCTGGCCTGCCCCAGCGGATCGGTGACCCGGGAGAGCGCCGAGCATCGCCACGGGACGCTGACGCACCATGTCCTGCGGGCGCTGCGCGGCGGGGCGGGTGACGAGGCCGGACGGGTGTCGTTCGCGCAGATGGCGACGTTCGTCGCCGAGCAGGGCATGGATCCGCCGCCGGTGCACTCGGCGCACGTCTACGGGGCGACCACGGTGCTGACCCAACCGCCGATGTCCCGCCACGACCGCCAAGCGCTCAACAGCCCGGCGAACCCGGGCGTCTCGCGCCCGTGCCTCAACCCGCTCGAAGACCAGACGAGCTCGATCCGGCAGCTGCTGGACCGGATCTTCCGTGCGGACGTCCGTTCCCCGCACCAGTCTCAGCAGAGCGAACGCGATGGACGTGTCGAACTCATCCGGCAGGCACTCGACGCGGAATCGGTCGCGGTCGTCGAGTTCACGGGCAACAGCTTCGGCGTGGTGGACCGAACGGCGCGGTTCGACAAGGACAGCCTGTCGCCGATGCTGGAGACCGCTGCCGTCGACAGGGTGAAGCATCCGAGGGCGACGCCAGGGTTTGTCGTCTCGCACGGGGTCGGTCGCCGGATGCTCTGCGTGCCTCTCTCGTTCGCCAGCGACCGCACCCTCAACCTCGCCGTGGTCGATCCGGCACTTACCCAGCTGGACATGGGCGAACCACTGGCCGTCATGCTCCGTGCGGTCTGGGAGTCCGATCCGGTGGCCGATCCGTTGCAGTCGGAGATGACCGTCCTGACCGCCCTGCGTACCTCCTTCGGTCGACTTCCGCTCAAGCTGTATGAGGATGCCTTCGGCCTCTACCAACAGCTGATCGGTTCGATGATCATGGTGTTTCAGCCGGTCGTCGAGCTGGACCAGCGCGCCACCGGGGTCAGCGTGCAGAGTTTCGAGGCCCTGGCCCGCCGCAACGACCGGGAGCGGCGTGCTCCTTTGGCCGCATTGCGCATGGCCCACGACTGGGGTGACCGTTTCGTCGTCGAGCGTGACGCGATCCTCGCGGCCAAGGCGATCCACTCCTACGCCGAGGCCGACGCGGCGTCAGGATGGCAGGGCACCAAGCCGTTGTCGGTCAACGTGGCGGTCCGCTCGCTGCTCAGCGACGCGTACCTCAATCAGGTGAGCAAGGCGCTCGCCGAGGCAGGGCTGCATCCGCGAACCTTGACGTTGGAGATCTCCGAGCAGGATCCGATCACACCGGAGCCGGGCGAGCGATGGCCGCAGGAGCCCCTGGTCTACTTCCACAACCGGCTGACGACACTCGCGCGGGAACTCCGAATCAGTTTCGCAGTCGACGACTTCGGGGTGGGTTACGCATCGCTGGCGCGTATGGCCGAGCTTCCGCTCACCCAGATCAAGGTCGACCGGGCGATCCTGCACCACCCTATGGCGTTGGAGGAACTCGCACTCGTGGCGCGCGTCGCTCGCTACGCCAGCGACCAGGGGCAGACCGGGCAGCCGAGGACCGTCATCGTCGAGGGCTTCGACGATGACGCCCCGGTCAGTCTCTACGAGATCTTCCGGCTGGGGATCCATCACGTGCAGGGCTACTTCAGCGGCGGGGTTGCCTCGGCCACGCTCCGCGAGTTGGACCCAGCCGTGCAGGAGCGAATCGCCTCACTCGTGAGAGGGAACAAGTGACAAGCGTCAAGCTACTGCTACCTGCTGAAGTGATCGAGGAACTCGATCTGCCCTACGAGGGGGTTCGCGACAGCGGTGCGATCACCGTGGCGATCGAGGGAATCGCGGTGTTGGCGAATCTCGCCACCCTGGCCACGCTGCAGCCACAGGCGGAGTCTTTGGTCGCCGCGATACGCAACTGGCGCCTGCGCAACCATCAGAAGCCGGCGGTGTTGACGGTCGAGGGGGCGAACATCAGCCTGCGGATCGAGCTGCCCCCCAACGTCAACCGGGCGACCCTGCTTCGCCAACTTGAACCACTGCTCGACGAGGAGAGCCGCTAGGGCGGCCTCCAGAACTGACCGGCCCACGCCGCGCCCGTGACTGGACGGGTGGTCGCCTCGGGATCCGTGGTGCGAGAAGCGTCGTCTACTGGCGGACAGGCCCGTCATGGCCCTATTGTGCTAGGCAACTAGTGAAATGGGGTGGTGAGGTGATCGAGTTTCACCTGGACGCGCGGTCCGGGGTCGCGCCGTACATGCAGCTCATCCAACAGGTACGACACGCGCTCCGGCTCGGAGTCCTGAACGAAGGCGACAAGCTGCCCACCGTGAAGGAGGTGGTGGCCCGGGTCGCCATCAACCCGAACACGGTGTCCAAGGCGTACCGCGAGTTGGAGTACGAGGGCCTGGTCACCGCTCGGCCCGGGCTGGGCACGTTCGTCACCCGCTCGCTGGTCGGCGATTCGCTGAGCAAGCATGAGCCGCTGCGGCAGGGCCTGGCCCGCTGGCTGACCGAGGCACGGGAGGCGGGCCTGGACGACGAGAGCATCGAGGCGCTCTTCCTCAGCAGCTTTCGGGCATTTTCGGAGGTCCGAGGATGACTAGCGCCCTGATGGCCGACGGTCTGACCAAGCGGTACGGGCGGCGCTCCGCACTGAAGAACTGCACTCTGGACATTCCAGCCGGCCACGTCGTGGGCCTGGTCGGGCCGAACGGCGCCGGTAAGTCCACGTTGCTGCAACTGGCCTGTGGGCTGCTCGATCCGACCGCGGGGCGGATCGAGGTGCTCGGCACCCGGCCGGTCAGCGGGTCGCCGCGGGTCGGGTTCGTCGCGCAGGACACCCCGGTCTATGCCGGCCTCACCGTCGCCGACCACCTGCGGATGGGAGCGCACCTCAACCCGTCCTGGGACGCTGCGCTCGCCGATCGGCGCATCGCCCAGGTCGGCCTGGACCCGGCACAGAAGGCGGGCAAGCTCTCCGGTGGCCAGCGCGCCCAGCTGGCCCTGACCATCGCCGCGGCGAAGCGTCCCAGCCTGCTGCTGCTCGACGAGCCGGTGGCGGCACTCGACCCGCTCGCCCGGCGCGGTTTCCTGCAGGGGCTGATGGAGCTGACCGCCGAGCAGGGCATGAGCATTGTGATGTCCTCGCATCTGGTCGCCGACCTGGAACGGGTCTGCGACCACCTGATCGTGCTGGTCGCCTCCCGGGTGCGGGTGGCCGGCGACGTGGACGACCTGCTCGCCACCCACCACCGTCTGGTCGGGCGGCGGCGCGAGACCGCCGACCTGGGCGCCGGGCGAGCTGTGGTCGAGCAGAGTCACACCGAGGTGCAGTCGACCCTGGTGGTGCGCAGCACCGCGCCGATCGTCGACCCGTCCTGGCAGGTCGACCGGCTGGACCTGGAGGACATCGTGCTGGCGTACATGAGCGGTGCCACCGGCGACGGCACGGGTCGGATTCTGGAGGGACAGCGATGATCTGGATGACCTGGCGGCAGTTCCGCACCCCGGCCCTGGCCACCGGCACCCTGTTGCTGGTGCTGCTGGGCGGTCTGGCCTTGACCTGGTCCGAGGTCACGGAGTTGGCCACGCAGACCGGGTACACCGGCTGCCAGGGCGATGCCTGCCCTGCCGCCGCCGAGGCGTTCCTCCAAGCGCTGCAAGCGGGGTGGGCCAGTGAGTTCCACATCGCCGCCATCGGGGCCCTGTACCTGCTGCCCGCCCTGGTGGGCATCTTCTGGGGCGCACCGCTGGTGGCCCGGGAGTTGGAGTCCGGCACGTACCGCATGGTCTTCAGCCAGTCCGTCAGCCGCGGCCGCTGGCTGCTGGTCAAACTCGCGGTCGGAGGCGGCGCCGCCGCGCTCGGTGCCGGCCTGCTCAGCCTGGTGCTGACCGAGTGGGCGCAGCCGATCGACGGGGCCTCGGCGGACCGGATGAACCCGCTGGTGTTCGCGGCCCGAGGAATCGTCCCGGTTGGCTACGCGACGCTGGCCTTCGTGGTGGGCGTCGCCACCGGGCTGCTGCTGCGGCGGACCCTGGGCGCGATGGCGGTGACCCTGCTGGTGGTGGTCAGCCTCCAAATCGCCGCGCCGTTCGCGGTGCGCCCCTGGCTGGCCCAGCCGGTCACCACGGTGAGTCCCCTGCGGTTCGACGGCGATTACGGGATCTCGATGAGCCCCGACACCGGGCGGATGACGATCCACGTCGAGCCCGATCGCAGGGGTGACTGGGTCGTGTCGAGCACCACGATCACCTCGACCGGAGCGGAGTTCACTGGTCCGGCCGACATGACCCAGTGCGGACCTAACTCGTCCGGTGGGCGCGAGGCGTGCCAGAGATGGCTGGGGCAGCAGAACCTCAGCCTGAAGGTGAGCTACGTGCCAGGTTCGAAGTTCTGGAGCCTGCAATGGCGGGAGTTCGGCGTGCTGATCGCGCTGACCGTCGTGCTGTCCCTGCTCTCCCTCTGGTGGGTCCGCCGCCGACTGGTCTGACGGCACAGCCAGCGCTCCTACGTTGTTTCAGGTGCTTGACCTGTCAAT
Organism: Micromonospora sp. NPDC005205; assembly: GCF_040608275.1. Taxonomy (NCBI): domain Bacteria; kingdom Bacillati; phylum Actinomycetota; class Actinomycetes; order Micromonosporales; family Micromonosporaceae; genus Micromonospora; species Micromonospora sp. NPDC005205. Next base: position 324,361 of record NZ_JBEXHV010000004.1, on the reverse strand, counting down.
TTTCCGCGGGTAGTTTAAATTTTGCATCCACCAGCATCTATGAAAGCAGGTGAACCGTGCTGTTGAAATCCATCGCCATCGCCGCGTCCGTCGCAGGCGTGCTGGCTACCGCCCCCGCCGCCTCGGCGGCAGCACCCGGAGTGTCGATACAAGGCTGGGGGTCCGGGAACTGCCCGCAGGGCATGCTCTGCATCTGGCCCAACTGGAATCAACCGCCGCAGGGTCCCGTGGAGGCGCCGTCTCTGACGACCAACAGCGAGTGGACCGGCAGCATCCAGGGGTTCAACTTCTACAACGGCACAGGCCGCGACGCCGTGATATCCGGGTTCACTTTCGGCTCGTCGATTCCCTTCAAGAACTGCGCTCCCGCCGGCGGGACCGGGGGAGACCTGTATATACCGGTCAACGTGACGAAGGTGACTTGGCAGCTGACTCCCTGCTGATCCTCCACTAGTGGCGCGCAGGTGTGTTGAAGCGATGGTGGACGCGGTCGACCCGCTTGCCGCTCAGCCGGGACGACAGCCCGTGGTGGGTGAACTCGCTCAGGACACCGGTCTCGGTGACCGGATTGTCAGGATGGCGGGTCAGGAACGAAGCGAAGGTGCCCTCGACCGCGTCCACCCGGTTTGAGTGGCGCCTGGCCGACCTGGCGCAACGACGCGGTGACGCCGTGCCCGGCGGTGAACAGGTCGGCGCCGACGAACTGGTGGGGCGAGGACGATGACGTTCAGTGGCTCAGACGGCGGATGACCAGCACAGCGATGTCGTCGTTGGGACGCTCCTCCGCCGTGGTGACCATGATGTGGTCGCACAACGCCTCGGCTGGCCCCGACCGCACCGCGTCGGCGAGACGCTCGATGCCGGTGTCGATCACTTCGCTGCGGCGTTCGACCAGTCCGTCGGTGTAGAGGACGAGCGCCGCACCCGGCGGTAGGTCCAGAACGGTGGTGCGGCGATCGACTGTTGGTCGACCCACACCGAGTGGGCGGTCCACCGTCAGGTTGACAGGCCGGGTGGGGTGGCCGGGGACGGCCAGCAGTGGTGGCAGGTGGCCTGCGGAGGAGAGGTGCACAGTCGTGCGGTCGGGTGCGATCAGGGCGTAGACGGCGGTGGTGAGGCTGCCCGCCTCGAAGTGGTGGATCTTGCGGTCGAGGGAGGTCAGCGCCGTGGCGGGATCGTCGGTATCGAGAGCGTAGGCGCGTAGCGCGCTGCGGATGCGTCCCATGACGACGGCGGACGGCAGCCCGTGGCCGGAGACATCACCGATGACGGCACCCAGCCAGCCCGACGGCAACGTGAACACGTCGTACCAGTCGCCACCGATGCCGAGGTCGTGGCCGGGCACGTACCGGGCGGCCAGGTCCAGGCCGGGGATGTCGGGCAGCCGGCCGGGTAGCAGGCTGCGTTGCAGGGCCAGCGCCGCCTGCCGGTCGAGAACCTGTGCTCGGGCCTGCCCTGCCAGGCCGGCGCGATCGGCAACGAGCTGCAACAGCCGCACGTCGTCGGGACCGAACCGCCGCAGGGCCAGAGAGCCGACGTGCAGTACGCCGACAAGGTTGCCGTTGACGAGCATGGGCACGCCCAGCAGGGCACGTATGCCCGTGGCGAGCAGGATCGGATTCACCACGTCGTCGGGTGTCACGTTGTCGATCGTGACCGGGGTCCGTGTCGCTGCCACTCGGCCGGCGAAGCCGCGCCCGACCCGGATGCGGAAACCGCGGCGCACCTCCTCCTCCAGGCCCTTGGCCGCGGTCGCGACGAGCTCGCCGGTGTGGTCGTCGAGCAGCAGAATGGTGGCGGTGTCGACCTTGAGCAGGTCCCGGACCCGCTCAAGGAGCTCGTCGAGCAACTCGGCGATGTTGAGCCCCGACAGGGCGGCGTCGGTGATCGCCTCGATACGTCTCAGTCGCTCCTCGTTGGTCACCAGGTCGGCGTCGGCCACCCAAGCAGCCTAGACGCTGACGCGACGGCGAACGCAAGGTCCGGAGCGAGATCAACAGTGTCGTGGCTCCGACGTGGGGTACCTGCCCATCCGCCTAGTGACCGCCCCGGTCCGACACGGGAGGAAAGGGCTTGTGAACGTTGGTCCTATCTGGAGTGTGCGCGGGTGTACCGTCGCCGCATGACGGTGCTGCAGGAGTTTGTCGCCGCCCTCTCCAGCGGCCGGATCCAGGTTGTCGACCTCACCGCTCCGCTCTCGGACCAGACCCCGATCCTGGGTCTGCCCGAGCAGTTCGGCCAGACCTGGCCGTTTCAGCTCAGCGAGATCAGCCGGTACGACGACAGGGGTCCGGCCTGGTACTGGAACAACTTCTCCACCGGTGAGCACACCGGCACCCACTTCGACGCCCCGGTGCACTGGGTCACCGGTCAACAGGGCGCGGACGTGTCGCAGGTTCCGGTGAGCCAGTTGATCGCCCCGGCGGTGGTGATCGACCACGCCGCCGACGCCGCCGAGAATCCCGACTTCCTGCTCGAGGTCGAGCACGTCAAGGCATGGGAGGCGGAACATGGCGCCCTGCCCAGTGGTGGCTGGCTGCTCTACCGCACCGGCTGGGACGCGTACGGCGACGACCCGGAGCGGTACGCCAACGCCGGGCGTACCCCGGGCATCTCCGTGGAGTGCGCCCGCTGGCTGGCCGAGGAGTCGCCGATCCAGGGCGTCGGGGTGGAGACGGTCGGGACCGACGCGGGCGCCGCGCACTCGTTCGACCCGCCGTTCCCGTGCCACTCGTTCCTGCTGGGCCAGGACAAGTACGGCCTGACCCAGCTTCGTAACCTGGCGCAGTTGCCGGCGACCGGCGCGGTGGTGATCGCCGGGCCGCTGCCCATCGTCTCCGGGTCGGGCAGCCCGTGCCGGGTCCTCGCGCTGGTCGAACGGTAGGCCGGACCACCGATGCGGGTAGCCGAGGTGGTCGGGCGGGTCCTGCACGGACACGGCGCACGGCACGTCTTCGGGGTGGTCGGCAGTGGCAACTTCCATGTCACGAACGCGCTCGTCGCGGCCGGCGCCCGGTTCGTGGCGGCGGCCCACGAGGGCGGCGCGGCGAGCATGGCAGACGGGTACGCCCGCACCGCCGGGACGGTGGGGCTGCTCTCGGTGCACCAGGGCCCCGGCGTCACCAACGCGCTGACCGGCCTCACCGAGGCGGCGAAGAGCCGTACCCCGATGGTGGTCCTGGCCCCGGAGGCGACCGCGCCGCGCTCGAACTTCTTCATCGACCTGCCGGCACTCGCCGCCGCGGTCGGGGCCGACTTCCACAGGGTACGCGCGACGCACGCGGCCGAGGACGCGGGCGCGGCCTACCGGGCCGCCGCCCGGGGCGCGACAGTGGTGCTGGGCCTCCCGTTGGAGGTGCAGCAAGCAGTGACCGAACCATGGTCCGGCCCGGTCCCCGCGGCCGCGCCGACCCCGGTCACCGCCCCGCACGTCGAGCCGTTGCTGGCCGCGCTCCAGGCCGCCCGCCGACCGGTCTTCATCGCCGGTCGGGGCGCCCGCTCGGCCCGGGAGCCGCTGATCCGGCTCGCCGACGCGTGCGGCGCGTTGCTCGCGGTCTCGGCTGCGGCGAAGGGGCTGTTCGCCGGGAACCCGTGGAACCTCGACGTGGCCGGCGGCTTCGCCACCCCGCTCACCGCCGAGCTGATCGGCGGGGCGGATCTGGTCGTCGCCTGGGGCAGCACGCTGAACATGTGGACCACCCGGCACGGCGAGCTGATCCCGCCCGCCGCGGTCGTCGTCCAGGTCGACCGTGACCCGACCGCGTTCGGAGTGAACCGTCCGGTCGACCTGACGGTGGCCGGCGGAGTGGCGACTGTCGCCGAGGCGCTGCTCGCTCGCCTGAGCGTCGACCCCACCGGGCCCGCGGGCGCGTCCACCGGCGGGTGGCGTACGCCGGAGCTGGCACAGCGGATCCGCGACCACGGCCGGTGGCGGACCGTCCCGTACCGGGACGAGAGTGCGTCGGCGCGGGCCGGCGCCCCGGCGACGATCGACCCGAGGACGCTCTCGACCGCTCTGGACGACCTGCTGCCGGCCGACCGGACGGTGGTGGTCGACTCCGGCAACTTCATGGGCTACCCGTCGATGTGGCTCGACGTGCCGGACGTGGCCGGATTCTGTTTCACCCAGGCGTTCCAGTCGGTCGGGCTCGGGCTGGCCAGTGCGCTCGGCGCGGCGGTCGCCCGCCCGGACCGGCTCACCGTCGCCGCGGTCGGCGACGGTGGCTTCGTCATGTCCGCCACCGAACTGGTCACCGCCGTCCGGCTGGCGCTACCCCTGCTCGTGGTGATCTACAACGACGCGGCGTACGGGGCGGAGGTGCACCACTTCGGCCCGGACGGGCACCCGTTGGAGACGGTCACCTTCCCCGAGACCGACCTGGCCGCGATCGCCGGTGGCTACGGCTGCGACGGGTTGACCGTCCGGTCCGTCGACGACCTGGAACCGGTACGCCACTGGCTCGCTGGTCCCCGTACCCGACCGCTGGTGATCGACGCCAAGGTCAGCGCCGCGCGCGGCTCGTGGTGGTTGGAGGAGGCGTTCCGTGGCCACTGAGCCACCGTCGTACCCACGCCGACGCTGCCGCCCGGCCTGCTGGTGACACGGTGTCACAACTCGCGTACGTTGGCTCGATGGCCACTCTCTGGACCCTGGGCTGCGACGCCGATGATCCCCAGCGGATCGCTGCCTTCTGGGCGTTGGCCCTCGGCTATGTCAAGGAACCCGGTTTCGACGAGCCCGACAACGCGTCCATCGTCGACCCGGACGGTCGGGGCCCGGCCATCGGCTTCCTCAAGGTCCCCGAAGGCAAGTCCGCCAAGAATCGCATGCACATCGACATCCGGGTGGCCGGGCCTGACTCCGGCGACATGGTCGAGCGCGCCCGGCTGATCCGGCAGAGGGTGCCCGAACTGGTTGCCGCCGGCGCGACAGTGGTCCGCGAGGAGTGCTACGGCGATGTCCTCGGGCACGTCGTCATGCTCGACCCTGAGGGCAACGAGTTCTGCGTCGCCTGACGGTGTGGTCAGGCGTTTACGGGTGGGGCCGGAGGGTCCGGCGGCAGGTGGCAGACTCATCGGCGTGGACGACGTGGCCGCATCGACGGTGGATGGTGAGCTGGAGAGCGTCAGCCTGGTGGACCTCGCCGTCTCTCGGCTGACCCGGGAAATCCTCAGCGGCAAGAGTGACCCGGGCGAGCGCCTGGTGGAGGAGCAGCTGACCCGGCGGCTGGGGATCAGCCGGGCTCCGTTGCGGGAGGCGCTGCGGCTGCTGGCCCAGCAGGGGCTGGTCGAGCACGTGCCCCGGCGCGGTGTTCGGGTCGCCACCCTGTCGGACCGCGACGTGCGGGAGCTGTACGAGCTGCGTGACGTGCTGGAACGCTTCTCGGTACGGGCGGGGATCCCGGTCGCCAGGGAGAGTGACCTCGCCGGACTGCGGGCGACGCTGGACCAGTTGAGGGAGGCGACCCGGGCCGGCGACCGGATGGCGGTCGCCGAGTCGCACCGGGAGTTCCACGTCGCGCTTGTGGCGCTCGCCGGTAACCGTCAGCTTTCCGCTGTGTACGGCTCGATCCTGGTGAAGCTTCAGCTCTACATGGCGATCAACCTGCGCCGGGAGGCGGAGCTGGCGCAGCCGCTGGACGGTGTCCACCGGCATGAGCGGTTGTTCGAGGCGGTCGCCGGAGGAGACCCGGAAGAGGTGCTCACCGTGCTCTCCGGGCACGGCGCTCGCTCGTATCTGGGCTAGCCGAGGTCGGCCGTGGCCCGGCGGAGTCAGGGCCACGCGCCGTCATGTTGTCGTTACGTGACGCGCGGGTTCCCGTAACAGAACAGTCGACAATCGACAGTATGCCAGAGCGAGTGGGGTCCATATCGGAGCTTCGGTCGGCGTACCGTGAGGGCAGCCTGACCCCGGCGGACCAGGCCGAGCGAGTCCTGGACGGGCTCGCCGGGCACGACGACGGACCGGTCTGGATCAGCACCGTCCCGGCCGATCGTCTGCGTGAGCGCGCCGAGTCGCTGAGCCGCTACGGCGATCCCGCGCTGCCGCTGTACGGGATCCCGTTCGCGGTGAAGGACAACATCGACGTGGCCGGCATGGTCACCACGGCGGGCTGCCCCGACTTCGGGTACGAGGCCGTCGAGGACGCGCCAGTGGTGCGGCGACTCCTCGACGCCGGCGCGCTGCTTGTCGGCAAGACCAACCTCGACCAGTTCGCCACCGGTCTGACCGGCGCCCGCTCGCCGTACGGCAGTTGCCAGAGCGTGTTCGGCGGCGGCCTCATCTCCGGGGGTTCCAGCTCCGGCTCAGCGGTCGCCGTAGCTGCGGGCCAGGTCAGCTTCGCCCTGGGTACGGACACCGCCGGCTCCGGTCGGGTGCCGGCGGCGCTCAACGGGATTGTCGGCCTCAAGCCCACCCGGGGTCTGCTCAGTACGGCCGGCGTGGTGCCCGCCTGCCGCTCACTGGACTGCGTGTCGGTCTTCACCCCCGACGTGGCTGGCGCCCTCGACGTGCTGCACGCCGCCCGGGCGGTCACTTCGGCCGACCCCTGGGGGCGTCCATTCCCGGCCGAGCGGGTGGTTCCCCGCCTGCCGGGGACGCTCCGCCTCGGGGTGCCCCGGGCGGAGGACCTGGAGTTCTTCGGCGACAGCGGGCAGCAGGCCCGGTTCGCGGCGGGGGTGGAACGACTGCACACCTACGTCGGGTCCCGTCGGTCGGTGCCGCTCGGTGCCTTCTTCGAGGCGGGCGACCTGCTCTACCGGGGGCCCTGGGTGGCCGAGCGGCTCGTCGCCCTGGACGGCTTCCTGCGGTCGCACCCCGAGTCGGTCCTCGAGGTGACCCGTGCCGTACTGGAGACCGGGCGTCGCTACGACGCCATCGACGCCTTCCGCGGTCAGCACCGCCTGCGCGAACTGCGAGCCCAGGTCGACCAGCTCTGGCAGGACGTCGACGTGCTGGTGGTGCCCACCGTCGGCACCACCTTCACGCTCGACGAGATCGCCGAGGATCCGATCGGGCGCAACGCGATGCTCGGCCGCTACACCCAGTTCGCGAATCTGCTCGACCTGGCCGCGGTGACCGTACCCAACGGGTTCACCAGCTCCGGCCGCCCGGCGAGCCTGACCCTGGTCGGCCCGGCGTTCAGCGACACCACCCTGGCCAGGCTGGCCGCCGCGGTCACCGAGGGCGGGCCGTCGACCCAGATGGTCGAGGCGAGTCCGCCGCCGCCCCAGCGCTCGGCTGAACTGCTTGTCGCAGTGGTCGGCCGGCACCTGACCGGCGAATCCCGCAACGGCGAGCTGCTCGGGCGCGGCGCGGTCCTCGCCGGTACCGCCCGCACCGCGCCGCTCTACCGGCTGTACCGGATGGACACGCCCGATGGCGAAGGGCTGCCAGGCCTGGTCCGGATCGGACCGGACGGGGCGAACGGTCACCCGATCGAGGTCGAGCTGTGGCGGCTGCCCAGCGCGGCTCTCGGTGGGTTGCTGGCCGGAGTGCCAGCACCCCTCTCGCTCGGCTGGGTTCAGCTGCACGACGGACGTGACGTGCTCGGTTTCCTCTGCGAAGCGTACGCGGCGGGCCCGCCGGCCGAGGACATCAGCGCCAGCGGCGGGTGGCGGGCCTACCGGCGATCCGCCGCCCGGCGCTGACGCGCCAGCATCAGCGATCACGACAGGAGGCGAGAGGATGGGCAGCATCGGGCCGGTAACGGCCAACCCCTACCCGTGGCCCTACGACGGCGTGGCGGACACCGCGCGTACCGCACTGCTCTGCATCGACTGGCAGATCGACTTTTGTGGACCCGGCGGCTACGTCGACGCGATGGGTTACGACATCAGCCTCACCCGGGCCGGCCTGCCGGCCACCGCCCGGCTGCTGGAGCATGCCCGATCACTCGGGATGCTGGTCGTGCACACCCGGGAGGGACACGACCCCGAGCTGTCCGACCTGCCGGCGAACAAGCGCTGGCGGTCGGCGCGGATCGGCGCCGAGATCGGTGCCGCAGGCCCGAGCGGCCGAATCCTCATCAGGGGTGAGCCGGGCTGGCAGATCGTGCCCGAGGTCGCCCCGGTGGCCGGCGAGGTGATCATCGACAAGCCGGGCAAGGGAGCCTTCTATGCCACCAACCTCGACCTGATTCTTCGCACCCGAGGCATCACCCACCTGATCCTCACCGGCATCACCACCGACGTCTGCGTGCACACCACGATGCGCGAGGCGAACGACCGGGGGTACGAGTGCCTCATCCTCTCCGACTGCACCGGCGCCACCGACAAGGCCAACCACGACGCGGCACTGCACATGGTGACCATGCAGGGCGGCGTCTTCGGCTGCGTCACCACATCCCACGACGTCATCGCCGCCACGGCGAAGTGAGGTGCGCCCATGGTGACCATCGCGGCGGCGCGGCCCGGCCCGTACGCCTTCGACATCTCGACCACGGCGCTGCTCGTCATCGACATGCAGCGCGACTTTCTGGAGCCCGGCGGGTTCGGTGAGAGCCTGGGCAACGACGTCGGCCAGTTGCGCCGCACCATCGCACCGCTCGCGGCGCTGCTGGCCGCCGTCCGTGCCGTCGGCCTGAGTGTCGTGCACACCCGCGAGGGGCACCTGCCCGACCTGTCCGACTGTCCGCCGGCCAAGCTCAGCCGCGGTGCGCCCAGCAGGCGGATCGGTGATCCCGGACCCAAGGGTCGCATCCTCGTCCGCGGCGAGTACGGCCACGACATCATCGACGAGCTGAGGCCGCTGCCCGACGAGCCGGTCATCGACAAGCCCGGCAAGGGTGCCTTCCACGCCACCAACCTGGACGTCCTGCTCGCCGATCGGGGTATCCGTAGCCTCCTGGTCACCGGGGTCACCACCGAGGTCTGCGTGCACACCACCGTCCGGGAAGCCAACGACCGCGGGTACGAGTGCCTCGTGCTCGCCGACTGCGTCGGGTCCTACTTCCCGGAATTCCACCGGGTCGGGCTCGACATGATCGCCGCCCAGGGCGCCATCTTCGGCTGGGTCGCCGACTCGGCGCAGGTACGCGCCGCGCTACCCGCCACCCCCGTGTTGCAGCCCTCCTCCTGACCGGGAGCAGTCATGGTCTCGACCAAACCAACAAGCGTCGCGCTGCCGTACTGGGTCCGCGGCGACACCAACGCGTTCTTCGGATTCGGCGTCAACGTCCTTGTCAACGTGCTCACCCTGACCGGGCTCTGCCTCGCCGTGGTGAACCTCCCCGAGGGGGAGGTGTTCGGCACCATCCTGCCGGCACTGGGCATCGCCCTGGTCGCCGGAAACATCTACTACACCTACCTGGCCCGCCGGCTGGCTCGACGGGAGAACCGCACCGACGTGACCGCCCTGCCGTACGGGCCGAGCGTGCCGCACATGTTCATCGTCATCTTCGTCATCATGCTCCCCATCTACCTGCGCACCCAGGATCCGGTGCGGGCCTGGGAGGCCGGGCTGGCGTGGGCCTTCATCATCGGCGTGATCGTGCTGATCGGCGCGTTCGTCGGGCCGTACATCCGCCGGTACGCGCCACGGGCCGCGCTGCTCGGCACCCTTGCGGGAATCTCCATCACGTTCATCTCGATGAACCCCGCCGGGCAGATGTGGCGGATGGCCTGGGTCGCCCTGCCGGTCCTCGCGCTGCTGCTGATCGGGTTGTTGACCGACGTGAAGTTGCCGTTCAACTTCCCGATCGGACTCGCGGCACTGCTGCTCGGTACCGCGATCGGTTGGGCCGGCGGTGCGATGTCGGTGCCGGACGTCACGGCCGCCGCCCGGGACATCGCGATCGCCGTGCCCTCGTTCAAGCTGGACCTGCTCTTCGCCGGGCTGGTCGACATGGCGCCTCTGCTGGCGACGGCGATCCCGCTCGGTGTCTACAACTTCACCGAGGGAATGACGAACGTGGAGAGCGCGGCCACCGCGGGGGACAACTACAACCTGCGCAGCGTGCTGCTCGCCGATGGCGCGGGTGCGGTGATCGGGGCCGCGCTCGGCTCGCCGTTCCCACCGGCCGTCTATGTCGGTCACCCGGGTTGGAAGGCCGCGGGTGGACGCAGCGGTTACTCGATGGCGACCGGTGTGGTGATCGCGTTGCTCTGCTTCCTCGGCATGTTCGGGCTGCTCGGCGCGATCTTCCCGACGGCGGCGATCGTGCCGATTCTGCTCTACATCGGGTTGCTGATCGGGGCGCAGGCGTTCCAGGCGACCCCCAGGGCGCACGCCGCCGCAGTGGTCGCCGCGCTGATTCCGAACATCGCCGCCTGGGCGACCGGGCAGATCGACAACGCTCTGGCGGCGGCGGGCACCACCGCCGCGGCGGTCGGCGACGATGCGCTCAACGGCGCTGGCGTGATCTACGACGGGCTTCTGGTGCTGGGTCAGGGTGCGATCCTCGCCGGCCTGGTGCTCGGCGCGGTGGTGGTCTTCATCATCGACAAGCGGTTCGTTCGGGCCGCGATCTTCGCCGGCTCCGGTGCACTGTTGTCGTTCATCGGGTTGATCCACGGAGAACGGATCGAGTGGAACGCCAACGGCCAGGTGGCGCTCGGCTACCTGTTCGTCGCGGTGATCTGTGTGGTCTTCGCGCTGGGCCGCCCCACGCCCCGCGAGCCCGGCCCGGAGGAGGTCGAGCCGGACGTGGAACCGGGTCGGGTCGGGCCGATCACCGATCGGTCAGCGGATGAGCAGCGGACGTCGGCCCTGAGCGGGTGAGCCGGCCGGCCCGGTCGGGGCGTCACGGCTCCCGACCGGCCCGGGAAGTTCCTGACCGAACGGATCGAAGGGACGTACCGCATGGAGATCGACCGGACGGACGTGGCCGCCGAGGTGGCGGCGGCCTTCACCGCCTATGAGCAGGCGCTGGCAGCTGGCGACGCCGACCTGATCTGCGGGTACTTCTGGGATTCCGAGCGGACCGTACGGTTCGGCCTCACCGACCATCAGTACGGGCTTGACGAGCAGCGCAAGTGGCGCGCGGCGCAGCCACCGTTGCCGGCCGGTCGCCGGCTGGTCGACCCGATCATCACCACGTTCGGCCCGGACCTGGCGGTGGTGACAACCCGATTCGGGTACGACGGCACCGCCACGACCGGGCGGCAGACCCAGACCTGGGTACGCCTGCCCGTCGGCTGGCGGATCGTCACCGCGCACGTTTCCGTCTCGTCCGCGGCCACCGACTGACGGAGTACGCGCCGCCCGGGACAGGACCCGGGCGGCGCGTACTCCGACGTGGCGCGCGGTACTAGTTGCGCCTGCTCCACTGCTGGTTGGCGCCGCCGTGGCAGGCCCAGAGGTGAAGTTGTGTCCCGTTGGCGGTGCCGGATGCGACGGCGTCGAGGCACAGCCCCGACTGGGCGCCGGTGATGGTGCCGTTGGAATTCAGGTTCCACTGTTGGTTGGCTTGGCCGTTGCAGTCCCAGATGATGACCGCGGTGCCGTTGCTGCTGCCCGCTCCGCTGGCGTCCAGGCACTTGTTGCCGTACACGGTCAGCGTGCGGTTGGCGGTGTAGGTCCAACGCTGGTTGGTGCCACCGTGACAGTCCCACAGTTGCGGACGAGCACCGTTCGTCGTGCTCGAGTTGGGAATGTCGATGCACCGGTTGGCCGGGCTGCTGGCGATCAGCACGTTCTGCTGACCGGGCGGCGGGGTCGACGGCGGGGGAGTGGTGGGCGGCACTGTGGACCCGAACTGGGCGAAGAAGTTCCAGACCTCCTGCTTGACCCAGCTCCGTGCGCCGCTCTCACAGCCGGCGCAACCGTCCACCGGGCCCTGCTGGTGGCCGCCGTCGAAGGCGGCCCAGAGCACCGGGTATCCGGCCTGGCAGGAGTACGCGGTGGTGATGTGGGTCAGGCTGCCAGCCCTCGGCTCGGGCGGGCTCTGTGCGGCGCATCCGTTGTTGCGGACGAACCTGTCGCGCAGCGAGCGTCCGCTGGGAATGTTGTCGTTGATGCCGTGGATCCCCAGGTACGCGACCGGTCCGGTGCCGCCGCTGCATCCGCTGATCGCCCCCGGTGCCGCGATTGCCGCGACCGCACGGAACACCGTCGGCCGGGAACACGCCAACGAGTAGCTCATCGCGCCGCCGTAGCTGAACCCGACCGAGAAGCGTTGTGTGGTGTCGACGCAGAGAGCGTTGTCGATCATGCGGATCATGTCGTCGGTGAAGGTGACGTCTTCACCGTTGGAGTTGCCCCAGCCGTTGTTGAGGCCCTGCGGGGCGACGAAGATGGTGCTGTTGTTCGCCTGCGACTGCATGCCGTAGTAGGCCCACGCCGCACCGTCGCTTCCGCCCGACGCGACCTGACTGGCGGTGCCGCCCAGCCAGTGGAACCCGAAGGCCAGCCGGTGGGCGTAGGTGTTGTTGTAGGTGTCCGGCAGTCGAAGGATGAAACTACGGCTCTTCCCACCGCTCTGGATGGTGTGGGTGCCGCTGTTCAGCCCGGGCGCCTTGCCGCAGCCGGCGGTGGTGGCCGCCGCCGCCGGTGCGACGGTCGTGAGAACGTACATTCCGACGGCGATCAGAACCATGACCGCCATGGCTGCCCCCAGCCAGGGGCCGGAGAGTTTGCGAAGCGGCACGGTTGCGCCTCCCTGCGGGTCGTTGAACATTCGTTGGACCGGTCCCCTCTGCGGGAACCTCGTCGGGCTCAACTCCGGCTCCAGCGTTGGTTGGCCGCGCCGGTGCAGTCGGAGATCTGCACGCGCGTGCCGTTGGCCGTGCCGTTGCCGACCGGGTTCAGGCAGCGGCCCGAACCAACTCCGGTGATCGAGCCGTCGGCGTTGAACCGCCACTTCTGGTTGGACTGGCCGTTGCAGTCCCAAATGATCACCGAGCTGCCGTTCGCGGTGCTGGCGCCGTTGACGTCGAGGCACTTGCCGCCAAAGACGCGCAGTTCCTGGGCGGCGGTCGAGGTCCAGCTCTGGTTGCTCTGACCGTGGCAGTCCCAGATGATCGCCGCCGCGCCATTGGTCTGCGAGGCGCCGTTGACGTCGAGGCACCGTCCGGAGGACGTGCTGCGCAGGGGCGACGTGTCGCTCGGCGGCGGGGTGGTCGGCGGGGGGGTGGTCGGCGGCGACGTGGGATCGGTGCCACCGAACTGGGTGAAGAACCTCCACACCTCGCCCTTGGTCCAGGTCCTGGCGCCGCTGTCGCCGCCGCCGTCCACCGGGCCGGGGGTGTGCCCGCCGTCGAAGGCCGCCCAGACCACCGGATAGCCGGACCGGCAGCCGGAGTAGGTCGTGGTGATGTGGGTCAGACTGCCCGCCCTCGGTTCGGGTGGGCTCTGGGCGGTGCACCCGTTGTTCCGGACGAACGTGTCACGCAGGGACCGTCCGGCGGAGATGTTGAGCACCGAGTCCCCGATGCCGTGGATCCCCATGTACGCGACCGGCTGGGTGCCGCCGCTGCACCCGCTGAGCTGCCCACCGGAGTAGACCGCGACAGCGCGGAAGACACCCGGCCGGGAACAGGCCAGCGAGTAGCTCATGCCCCCGCCGTAGCTGAAACCGAGCGCGAAGCGCTGGGTGGTCTCGACACACAGATCGGCCTCGATCAGGCTGATCATGTTGTCCACGAAGGTGACGTCCTGGCCGCCGGGGTTGGCCCAGCCGTTCCCGTTGCCCTGGGGTGCGACGAAGATCGTGCTGTTGTTCGCCTGCTGCCGCAGTCCGTAGTAGGACCAGGCCGCCCCGTCGGACCCGCCGCCGTCGACGTCGTTCGCGGTGCCGCCGTTCCAGTGGAACCCGAAGATTAACCGGTAGGGGTGGTTCCTGTCGTAGTTGTCCGGGATCCTCAGGATGAAGCTGCGGTTCTGGCCGTTGCTCTGAATGGACCGCTGGCCACTGGTCAACGTGGGCGCCTTGCCGCACCCGGCGGTCGCCGCGGCCGCTCCGATGTCCGCAGCCGACGCGGTGGTGCCCAGACCACCGGCCAGTGCCCCTGCGCTCACGGTCACGACGACGGCCGCCGCCGTCGCGAGCAATCCAAGGATGGGTCTACGTCTTGTCATGAAGGGGCTCCCGCCATTCGGCACGAACTGGTTGAAAGGGGTCCACGGCCGACCGGCTCATCGACGCAGGTTTTCGCCGCTGGTCTCGCCGCCCGCGCGGGACCACTCGGCAATCGATTCGACAGTGGTCACCTCGTGCGCCCAAACATCACGAGACCGTTCGACCGACGGTGCCGGAGCACCTGGCTCGGCGTCGAATCGATTCGTTCCGACGCTAGATCGCGCAGTGAAAGATGTCAATGCCGTGTCCGGCAGGTTGCGGGCCGGTCGGGTCGGTCAGGCGCTTGCGAGATCGGCCGCGCCGAAGGAGACCGCGAACCGCTTGCACCAGATGGAGACGCTCCGGAAGTCACCCGGATCCACCGACGCCGGTAGCTCGTACACCTGGTTGCCCTTGTTGCCCTTGAGCTTGGCCAGCTCGACCCATTCGCCGTCGTCGAACACCCGCCAGCCAGCCGTGCCCCGGATGACCGGTTGGTCGGTCAGCCACACCCGCAGGTCCGGGCCGTTCGACGTGTCCAGGTCGCGGATGACGAGCTGGTGGCGCCCGTCGGCGAGCCGGTGGATCTCGGCACTGCCGGTCGTCCGGTGCTCATGGGTGACGAACTCGCCGGCGGTCAGGATCTCGTTCGCCGCCGGGGTGGCTGCCGACGCCGCAGGGGTTGGGGTGGCTGCCGACGCCGTCGGGGCCGGGCTCGCGGACACCGGGGTCGGGGTGACAGATGTCGTCGCGGCGCCGGGAACAGCCTCGTCGACGTAGGTGTCGGTGAAGAGCTTCCACGGCTGGAACCAGTACAGGGCCAGCATCGACACGACGACAGCGCAGGCGAGACCGGCTCGGACCACCGGCGACCGGAACATCCGTTTTCCCATCACCGCAGCGTACGGCCGCAGCCGCCGTCGAACCGTTCGCGAACCATTTCGGAACCCTTACGACGGTCACCCCTGCGTATCTGCCAGCGCCTGTCCGCACCGGCAGGCGCCCTGGTCCTCCGGCAACGTCTGCACCGCGTCGCCGAGCAGGAGGCGCAGGCGCTCGATGTTCCGGGCGAAGACCGTGAACACCTCCTGCTGAGTCACGCCCTGACCGACCTCCACGCCCGAGTCGAGATCGGTCACCAGGGACAGCGCGGTGTAACACAGTGCCAGTTCGCGGGCCAACACCGCCTCCGGGTGACCGGTCATGCCGACGACCGACCAGCCCTGCCGGCCGTACCACAGCGATTCGGCGCGGGTGGAGAACCGGGGCCCCTCGATGACGACCATCGTTCCGCCTGCGACCGGCTGCCAACCAGCGGATCGGGCGGCGTCGAGGGCCGTGGATCGTCCGACCGGACAGTAGGGGTCGGCGAAGGGAACGTGAACGACCGGAGCGGGAGTTCCGTCCGCGCGCGGCTGTCCGTCGTAGTAGGTCTGCTCCCGGCCGCTGGTCCGGTCGACCAGTTGGTCCGGTACGACGAGGGTCCCCGGGCCCAGATCCGGTCGCAGGCCGCCCACGGCGCCCGGCGCGAGCACCTGGCGGACGCCGAGTGCGCGCAGCGCCCACAGGTTGGCCCGGTAGTTGATGCGGTGTGGGGGGAGGGTGTGCCGGCGTCCGTGGCGGGGCAGGAACACCACCGGCCGGCCGGCGACACTCCCGACGAACAGCGTGTCGCTCGGCGGCCCGTACGGTGTGTCGACGGTGACCTCGGCGACGTCGTCGAGGAACTCGTAGAACCCGGATCCGCCGATCACGCCGATCGGCGGGCGACCGGTCGTGCTGATGTCTCCTGCTGACATGTGTACCTCTCCTGGGCAAACGGTGAAGAACGGCTGGGGTCGACTCAGCGACGCTGGGCTCGTCGGCCCGCGACACGTCTGTCGACAGTGGTGGCGACGACCAGGACGACCACGATCGCGGCCCAGAGCACAGCTAGTCCGACAGCGAGCCCCAGCGGGTAGTCGCGGTCCGGGAGGCCCGGGTTCGGCGGCGCCGAGGGTGGTCGCCACAGCAGGGGCACGGCGATCAGCAGCAACGTGGCGGTGGCGAGCAGACCCGCGGCGATCCACGCCAGGCGCAGCCGGTTCCTCACCAGTCTGCCCAGCGCCAGTCCGACCAGTCCGACCAGCGGCGCCACCAGGACGTCGTGCAGCACCGGGCCGCCGATCAGCCACGGCAGGGCGGTGCCGAGCTGGGGGAGGAGCAACCAACCGCCGTACGCGGTGGCCGCGGCACCGACCACGAACAGGAGCAGCCGGACGGTCCTCACCGCAACACCTCCAGCCGTGCCACCCACTTGGTCTGCAAAACGCCCGGCCGGCTCGGCGCGATGAGTCGGCAGGGGTAACCGTGGTCGGGAGACAGTTGCTCGCCGTTGATCCGCAGAGCGAGCAGGGTCAGCGGGTCGCGGGCATGGGCCGCAGGGAGTGTGCTGGCCGCGTACAGGCCGTCGGTTTCCAGTGAGCTGACCCGAACCGGTCGGCCGGTCGGTGCGCCGGCCCGGCGCAGCAACTCGACGACGGGCACGCCGGTCCAGTGGGCCGACGCGCTCCAGCCCTCGACACAGGCGATCGGCAGTTCTGCCGTCAGTTGCGGCAGGGCCGCCAGGTCTGCCAGGGACAGGCTGCCCCGCCCGCCCGGCCAGGCGATCTCCAGTCGCCAGTCCGGGGGAACGGCGATGTGCGCGGCAGCCGCCGTACGGTTGATCGGTACGCCCTGCGGCCCGGACGCGGAACGCCACGCCAGCGGCGACACCCGACGTAGCCACGGCACGGTGACCCCGGCGGTGGCCAGCACGGCGATGCCGGCGACGCCCGCCGAGGTACGCAGGAACGCCCGTCGCTCGGACGAGTCCCGGTCGTCTTCACCCGGTGTCGCAGCCCGTACCGCTCTGCCGCGCCGCAGTGGGGTACCCAGCGCCGCGCGTGCGATCGGGAGCTTCACCGCGACGTGCAGCAGCATCGCGCCCGCCACCAGCCAGGCGACCGCGTAGTGCGCCGTCGGGAAGAAGAATCCCCACGGGTACGACTGGGCGACGTTGAACAGGCCCGTGACCAGTTCGAAGAACGCGGCGCAGACCAGCACCAGGACGGAGATCCGTTCGAGGGTGTGGACGGACAACCGGATCGGCTGACGTATGGGCGGGCGGACGAACAGCCGGGGGTAGACGCTCCACAGCTTGGCCAGCAGCAACGGGATCGCGGCGACACCGGAGAGCACGTGAACGCCCTGGGTGACCCGGTACAGGTTGACCGGTCGGGTCGGCCAGGTGAACCAGCCTGGCGGGTGCTGGATGTAGTGACTCAGCAGCCCGGTGCCGAAACACAGCCCGAACGCCACCCCGAGCCAGAGACCGAGCCGCGCGGCGACCAGCGGTGAGTGCGAGGGCGCTGTGAAGTCCTCGGGTACGGGGACGCGGGGCCGGCGGATCATGAGCGCGCCAACTCGGCGAACCAGCGTGGACCGAACCGGAAACGGTCGACGACCCGCAGGCCGGCAGCGGCGGCGGCCCGGGCCACCGCCTCCGACCCGACCCGCGCCCAGCGGAACACCGGTCCGCGCGGCTCCCGATCGCCGGACGACCCGGACACGACGTACGCCTTCCCCTGCCACAGCCCGGCCCCCGGGCGTTCCACCTCGACCACCAGCGTTCCGTCGGCGGCAATCAGGGTGCCGCACCGGCGCAGCAGGCGGACCGGGTCGCCACCGATGCCGATGTTGCCGTCGATGAGCAGGGCGTGCGCCCACCTCCCCTCCCCAGGAAGGGGTTCGAAGACGTCGCGTCGCAGGGCGACCACCCCTCGGTCCTGGGTCAGACGTACCGCCTCGGCGGAGATGTCCACCCCCAGTGCGACGAGGCCGCGGCGAGCGAGCGCCATCGTCACCCGCCCGGGGCCGCAGCCGAGATCGATCGTGGGCCCGGTGCAGCGTGCGGCGACGGACTCGATGGCCGGCTCGGGCGGCCCGTGCCATCGCCGTACCGGTAACAGGTCACGTCGCCCGTCGGTGTGCACCAGCCAATGGTCGGGTTGGGTAGCAGGCCGCCTCGGGCCGACCGGCGTGCCGTCGGCGTCATGATCGGCGGACCACCCGCCGAGTCTGCCCAGCACCACGTCGAAACCGTCGAGACTGACAGTCGAACTCACCGGGGGTGTCCGCTCAG
This sequence comes from Micromonospora sp. NPDC005205, assembly GCF_040608275.1. NCBI lineage: Bacteria > Bacillati > Actinomycetota > Actinomycetes > Micromonosporales > Micromonosporaceae > Micromonospora > Micromonospora sp. NPDC005205. The sequence goes on along the minus strand of NZ_JBEXHV010000004.1, from coordinate 306,202 downwards.
CAGATGGCCGCCCACCGACGCGACGGCATCCGCGAACCGGGTGCCGGGTAGGTCGGCCGCGACCGCCAACGCCGTCGACCAGTCGTCGACATCCCGCTGCACGGGCAGGATCGCCGGTTGTACGCCGTGCCCGCGCAGCGCGGCGAGGGTGCGGCGCCCGGTGTCGTCGGTCGACATGGGTACCTCGCGTAACGCGCTCGCGTACCTCGAATCGCGTAACCCGAGCGCCCACCAGCCGCCGTCCAGCGCCGGCCCGAACACCGCCTCGTGTTCGGCGAGCCGGTCCAGCGCGGTGCTGAGCAGAGCCGGCCCGATCTGCGGGGTGTCCATGCCGATCTGCAGCACCGGTCGCCCCGGAAATGCGGTAGCGGTGTCGGCGTGGGCGTTCGCGAGGCGGTCGGCGAACGTGTCGCCCCGTTGCGGAAGCAGGTGCCAACCCGCCAACGCGGCGGTCAGCTCCGCGCTGTACTCGGCATCGGCGAACCGACCGGTGTGGGCCAACACGGGAATGGTCGAGGCGGTGGCCCGCACCGCCGCGAGGGTGTCCAACAGCGACGCCGAAGCGATCCGGGCCGCCTGGGTGGGATCGGCGGGCGGGCAGAGGCGCGTCTTGGCCTGCCCGGGGACCGGTGCCTTCGCGACCAGGAGCAGGACGTTCACCGGCCACCACCGGCGTCGGCGCGCAGCACTCCGGCGAAGTCCCGGGTCGCCCGCAGCGTGCCCCGGACCGACCCGGAGACCTTCGACCTGGTGCCGGCGGCGCGGGGCGCGTACGCGACGTCCAGTTCGAGGATCCGCCAGCCCGCTCCGGCCGCGCGCAGCAGCAACTCCAGGGGGTAGCCGAACGCGCGGTCCTCGACACCGAGGCCCAGCAGCGCCGCCCGGCGGGCCACCCGGATCGGGCTGATGTCGTACACCGGCACCCCGCGACGCCGCAGCAGGGCGGCAACCACAGCGTTCCCGGCTCGGGCATGCCATGGCCAGGCATCCGCCGAGACCGGCCGACGCCGCCCGACGGCGAGATCGGCCCGCCCGCCGTGCACCGCCGAGACGAGCCTGGGCAACTCGGCCGGGTCGAACGAGCCGTCCGCGTCGAGCACGCAGACCAGATCCGCCTCCGCCGCCAGCAGACCGGCGTGCACCGCCGCTCCGTACCCGCGTCGAGGCTCGTGGACGACCCGGGCCCCATGCTCGGCCGCGACGACCGGTGAACCGTCGATGGAGCCGTTGTCGACCACGATGGCGTGGTAGCCGGGCGGTAGCCCGCTCAGTACGGCAGGCAGTGCGGCCGCCTCGTTCAGACACGGCAGCACCACGTCGATCGTTGTGTGCATACCGGCGACGCTAGGCCCGTCACCGGCCGTCGGGACCGTGGTTCGTCCTTACGAATCGCTTACACGGCAACGGATCTTACGACTCGCTGACGTATCACCTTCGGACAATCGAATGCCTGGTGGGAGGCCGTAAGGTCGGCCGTCACCATGACCATGATGACCCGCCCGGGACGAACCCGGTCCGCCGACCTGATCGTCCTCGGCGTCGAGGTGGCAGTGCTCGCCGTCGCTGTCGCCGTCGGCGCTCTGCTCAACCATCAGGGCGTACGGCTGCACGCCGACGCGGCGCCGCTCTACGCGAGTTGGCAGCCCCATCTGGGCCCCGGTACCCCCGCCGCGTTGCTCGTCGCGGCGCTGTTCGTCTGGCGGGGCGTGCGCTGGGCGACCGACACGTCGTGGCCGCGGCTGCTGGCGGTCGGCTATCTCGCCTCGCTGCTCTGGACGCTGTCGCTGGCCCTTGTGGACGGCTGGTCCGCGGGGTTGACCGAGCGGCTCACAGTGCAGGCCGAGTACCTGCACGAGGTGCCCCGGGTGACGGACGTCGGCATCATGCTGTCCGGCTTCGCCGACCGCATCCTCGACTTCCAGCCCGATTCGTGGTCCACCCACGCTGCCGCTCATCCACCGGGGGCGTTGCTGTTCTTCGTCTGGCTGGAGCGGATCGGCCTGGGCGGCGGGACCGCCGCCGGGCTCGCCTGCGTGCTGCTCGGTGCCACGGTGTCGGTGTCGGTTCCGGTGACGCTGCGGGCACTCGGCGTCGAGGACGCGGCCCGGGCGGTGTTGCCGTTCCTGGTGCTCCTGCCGGGGGCGGTCTGGGTGGGCGCGTCCGCGGACGGGATCTTCGCCGCGGTGGTCGCGGCCGGGTTGGCGCTGCTGGCGGTGGGTGGTCGACCAGGTGCCGCACTGGGCGGGTTGCTCCTCGGCTTCGCGCTCTACCTGTCGTACGGGTTCGTCCTGGTCGGGATGCTCGCGTTGACGGTGGTACTGCTCCGGGCGCGGGACCGCCTCGGAGTGCTCCTGGTCGCGGCGACGGCGGTCGCGGCCGTCGTCGCCGTGTTCACCCTGGCCGGCTTCTGGTGGCTGGACGGCTACCACCTGGTGGCGCGTCGCTACTACCAGGGTTGGGCGGCGGAGCGTCCGTACGGTTACTGGGTCTGGGCGAATCTGGCGGCCCTGCTGCTCTCGGCCGGCCCGGTGGTCGGGCCGGCGCTGCGGCGGGCGGTGGCCGCCGTGCCGATCCACGCACCGCACCCACCGCTCGCCACGACACTCAGGCAGCGGATCGTCAGCGCCGGACCCACCGTGTGGTTGCCCGTCGCGGCGACGGCGGCGGTGCTCGCGGCGGACCTGTCCGGGCTCAGCAAGGCCGAGGTCGAACGGATCTGGCTACCGTTCGCCGTCTGGCTGCTGGTCGCGACCGCGCACCTGCCCCACGGTCACCGACGGTGGTGGTTGGCCGCCCAGGCCGCCACGGCTCTCGCCGTCAACCACCTGCTGTGGACCGTGTCGTGACCGATGCCGGATCCCGCATCACCGCGTTGGTGAAGTCGGCGACCCCGGCGGCGAAGCCGACCCGGGCGGTGAAGCCAAGCATCCGGACGGCGCGCGCCGGATCGGCCACGACGTGCCGTACGTCCGCCGCCCGTCCGCCCCCGACCGTGACCGGCGCTGGCCCGCCCATCGCCGACGCCAGCTCGTGGGCCAACTCGCCGACGGTGTGCGGTTCGCCCGAGCAGACGTTGATCGGGGTCAGGGGATCCGGCGCCGGTGTCGTGAGGGCCAGCAGATTGGCCGCGGCCACGTCGGTCACGTGGACGAAGTCGCGCCGCTGCCGGCCGTCCTCCAGCACCCGGGGCGGTCGTCCGGCGGCAAGGGCCGAGCGGAAGATCGACGCGACCCCCGAATACGGGGTGTCGCGGGGCATTCGCGGACCGTAGACGTTGTGATAGCGCAGGGCCCACACCGATCCGCCGGTCTGCCGGGCCCAGGCACCGGCGAGGTGTTCCTGGGCCAGCTTGGTGGCGGCGTACGTGCTGTGCGGCTCCAGCGGCGCGTCCTCGGGCACGAGACCGGGGGAGAGCGCCTGATCGCAGCGAGGGCAGGTCGGCTCGTACCGGCCCTCGGCCAGGTCGACCACCCGGCGGTCGGCAGGCCGGACGATGCCGTGGGTGGGGCAGTGGTAGCGGCCCTCGCCGTAGACCACCATCGAGCTGGCCAGCACCAGTCGGCGCACCCCGGCGGTGTGCATCGCCGCGAGGAGGGTGGCCGTGCCGAGGTCGTTGTGCGCGGCGTACCGGGGGGCGTCGGCGGGGTCGAGGCCATGGCCGACCATGGCTGCCTGATGGCAGACCGCGTCAACCCCGGTCAGTAGCCGGGTCAGCAGTTCGTTGTCGCGGACGTCGCCGACCACCAGGTCGTGCCGCTGGGTCCATGGCGGCGCCGTCGCAGCGTGCGCCTCGGGCAGGAGCGCGTCCACCGCCACCACCTCGTGCCCGTCGTCGCTGAGCAGGTCGGCGATGTGTGAGCCGATGAACCCGGCCGCACCGGTGACAAGGATCCGCATTCCGGTCACCGTATGACCCCACGTACGCCTGGGCGGGTTTCCGCGTCCAGCCGTAAGAAGCTCACAAGGTTTGCTGGTCCGGGTGGACTCTGCCGCGTGGCTAGGCTGGGCCGATGGACATCTGGGGGAGACGTTGACGGGGCGGAACGGGGAAGGCCCGTGACGCAGCGCGTGCTGGTGGTCGACGACGACCAGACCGTGAGCGACGTCATCCGTCGTTACCTCGAGAACGACGGCTTCCAGGTGAGCCTCGCGGCGGACGGTGCGGCGGCACTGGCGGCCGTGGAGCGGCAGGCGCCAGACCTGGTCGTGCTCGATTTGATGCTGCCGTTGATCAGCGGCCTGGAGGTGTGTCGGGCGCTGCGGGTACGGCCGGACGGCGTACCCATCGTCATGCTCACCGCGCGCGGCGACGAAGCCGACCGGATCCTCGGGCTGCAACTCGGCGCGGACGACTACCTGACCAAGCCCTTCTCACCCCGGGAACTGGTGCTGCGGGTCCGTTCGGTGCTTCGTCGCGCCGGCGGTGGGATTCCACCGGAGCGGCCGGAGGCGCTCACCGACGGCAACCTGGTGGTGCACACGGCCTCCCGAACCGCAGGCCTCGCCGGTGCGGATCTGGCCCTGACGTTGCGCGAATTCGACCTGCTCGTCCACCTCATGCGGCATCCCTCCCGGGTCTTCGGCCGGGCCGAACTTCTTGAGCAGGTCTGGGGCTGGAACTTCGGGGACCACTCCACAGTGACAGTGCACGTACGCCGGCTGCGCGAGAAGATCGAGGCCAACCCCGCCGATCCGCGGCGGATCGTGACCGTCTGGGGCGTCGGCTACCGGTACGAGCCAGCCAGTGCGTGACATCGTCCTGATCTTCGCGATCGCCCTCGGCGCGGCACTCGGCATCGGGCTCGCCGGTGCGGTGGTGCTCCGCGCCCTGCGACGCAGCTCGATCACCGTGCACCTCAACGTGCTGCTCACCACCACTGTGGTCGCCGTCGCCGTCGGGGTGATGGCGGTCGCGGAAGCGATGTTCCTCTCCGCGCACGACAGTGAGGTGGTCCTGATCACCGTCGCGGCGGCAGCGGTGGTCAGCCTCGCCGTCGGCGGGCACTTCGGCCGGCGACTGGCTCGCGCCGCGGTCTGGCGCGACCAGGCCCGGGAGCGGGAACGGCAACTGGAGAAGGGCAGGCGCGACCTGGTCGCCTGGGTCTCCCACGACCTGCGGACCCCGCTCGCCGGGCTGAGGGCCATGGCCGAGGCGCTGGAGGACCGGGTGGTTCGTGATCCGGACACTGTCGACGAGTACCACCGACGCATCCGACTGGAGACCGACCGGATGACCCGACTCGTCGACGACCTGTTCGAGCTGTCCCGGATCAACGCGGGAGCGTTGCGGTTGTCGTTGACGGCGGTGCCGCTCGGAGAGGTGGTCTCGGACGCGCTGGCCAGCACCACCCCGTTGGCCGACGCTCGCCGGATCAAGCTGATCGCCAGCGAGTCGGGGTGGCCCACGGTTGCCGCGAGCGAACCGGAGTTGGCCCGGGTCGTGGCCAACCTGCTGCTCAACGCGGTCCGCTACACCCCGGAGGACGGCACCGTACGCATCGAAGCCGGCCGGGAGGAGGACCACGCCTGGTTGTCGGTCGCCGACACCTGTGGCGGCATTCCCCCGGCCGACCTTCCCCGCCTGTTCGACATCGCGTTCCGTGGTGAGCCGGCCCGCACGCCCGGCCCCGGCGACGGTGGGGCGTCCGGAGGGCTCGGCCTGGCCATCGTTCATGGTCTGGTGGAGGCGCACGGCGGTCGGGTCGAGGTGCGCAACACCCCGGACGGCTGCCAGTTCATGGTCCGCCTGGCGACCGCCTGAGACAACGTCTCGCTCTCCGGTGGCCCACCGCCGCCAGCGCGGTCTCGGTCAGCACCCGCACGTCGGGCGCACCGCCTAGCGGGTCTACACGATTTGCCGGATCTGACTACGCTTTCCACTGTCTTGGAGGCGATCGATGGAGGGCGCATGTCGGTGAATGAGCCGGCGAGCGGGGAGTTCGCTCGCATGCTGGACGCGACGGTCGGCGCGTTGCGCGCCGCCGGCACTGCGCCGGAGGACGAGGAGGCCGCGCGCCTGCGTCGGCTCGGTGAGTCCGCCGAGGGGCAGGTCCGCGCCGAGTTCGGCGCTGATGGCCGGTTGGAGTCGCTGACGCTGGACCCACGGATGATGCGACTCGGCTCGGCCGAGGTCTGCGACCACGTGATCGAGGCCGTGAACGCGGCAATCGACTCGATGCGCGGCGGCCCAGCCGTGGCCTCCGGCGACCTGTCGCAGCTCACCGAGCAGCTGGAACAGGTTCGTGACACTGCCGTGCCGCGGCTCGGTGCGTTCCTCCAGGCGCTCACCGACGCGCAGGAGCGGATGGCCCGAGGAGGCACCCGGTGAACGGGTTCGAGGTCGATCCGGCGCTGCTGCGTTCTGGCGGCGACGAGGTCATCGGCGCCGCCGAACGCTTCATCGGCCAGCTGGAGAGCTTCGAGGCGCAGATGCAGGGGTACGGCGAGCCGTGGGGCGCCGACGACATCGGCTCGCTCATCGGCATCGCGTACACGGAGGCGTCCACCTGGGTCCTGGACTGCATCGGCGTCGCCGCCGAGGAGATCGGCTCGGCCGGCAGCGACCTGACCAAGATGGCCGACAACTACGAGTCGGTCGAGGAAGCCTCCGCAGGCGCGCTGCGGGACATCCAGGGAATGCTGGGGTGACGGCATGGGGCTCCAACTGCCCGGCGAGCTGATCACGGCACTCAGCTGGATCGGCTACACCTGGCCCGAGGCCGACGAGGAAAAGCTGTTCGAGATGGGCCAGGCCTGGTTGGACTTCTCCGGCACGGTCGCCGAGGCCTCCGGGCAGGCCGGAACGGCTGCGGCGGCGATCTGGTCGCAGCACCAGGGCGAGTCGATGCAGGCGTTCCAGAAGTGGTGGGCCAACCCGGAGAGCGGTCCCGGAACCCTCTCGGACTACTCCCAGGCCGCGATGCTGATTGGCACCGGCCTGATCATCGCCGCCGCGATCGTGCTCGCGCTGAAGATCCAGGTGATAGTGCAGCTGGCGATCCTCGCCTTCGCCGTGGCGCAGGCGATCGCCACCGCCGTCGTCACGTTCGGCGCATCGCTGGCCGAGGTTCCGATCTTCCAGATGATCACGCGGGAGATCGTGGGCCTGTTGATCGACCAGGTGATTCAGGAGCTCCTCGATGCCTAGCAGGGCGCCGAAGAGTTCGAAGAAGCGCGGCGGCGCGGCCAAGCCGAAGGTCGGCAAGGGCGTCCGGGCAGCGGTGAAGAAGGCCGCCGCGAAGCCGGTGGTGCGCAACAACAGCCTGCCCGAGGTCACGATCAAGGTGCAACGCAAGCCGTTCCACGCGCGCGGCCAGTTCGACCGCAAGATGAACGCGCTGAAGAAGCTCAGCGACGAGGGCAAGCTGTTCAAGCAGGCGAACCCGGTCGCTCGGGACAAGAAGATCACGGCCGACTACAAGAAGCGCATTCGACAGAAGATCTTCGACAAGTACTGGCCCCACGACAAGAAGTTGGCGAACGCCCTCGCCGCGCGACTCCGTAAGCAACAGCCGGACCATGTGTGGGAGCTGCAACTTGGCGGCGCCGACGACGTTAGTAATCTGAAGCTCCTGCACGGTCAGACAAACTGGGATGTCGGAGGGCAAATCTGGCAACAGATCAAGAACCTGCCCGACGGCACACCGATCCGAATAGAGGTAGTGGATTGAACCCCGAGCTGCGGGAGCTCATCGCGGAGCTGCGTACCGACCTGGAAGCGGACCAGCCGGCGACGCTGGCGTGGGCCCAAATCAACGAGGGCGCTCCGGCCGACCAGATTCCCGCCGAGCTGCCGCAGCCGGTCCGGGAGCTGCTGGGGACCGCCAACGGCATCCTGGCCGGCGCGTTCGACCTGCCCGCTGTCGCGGATCTCGACGACATCCAGTACTACCTCGAGCAGATGCCCGAGTTCACCGGCGTCGCCGACGAACCCGCCGAGTGGCTGGTCATCGGCACACTGAACGACGAGCCGCTGCTGATGCGACGCGACACCGGCGCGGTCTGGTACTTCCCGGCGGAGACCACCGACGAGTGGTTCATGCGTGAGATGTTCCTCGACGTCGCGCCGGACCTCGACTCGTTCCTCGCCTACTACGTCTTCGGCGCCGGTTACGGCGAAGTCGGCTTCGACGACGACGAGTGGCGGGGCTTCCTCGACGAGCACGGTCTCACCACGCCCGGTGACGATGACGAGGAGGCGGACGATTGACCGCGACACATGAGGAGCTCACGGCGCTCTGGGGCGCCGATGGGATGATCTACTTCCCGGTCGACCGGTTCGACGACGTCCTCGGCCCGCTGACGCCAGAGGTCTTCCCGCCGTTCGGGGCCATCCCGGTCGACGTGCCGATCCTGTTCACCGTCGACGTCGACGTGTCCGGCTTGGAGTTGTTCTCCAAGCTGAAGATCGAGATCGGCGAGGCCAGCCCGCGCATCCACATCGTCCTCGGCAGCTCACCCGAGGACCTGCAGCTGCTCTTCTGCCTCGACGCGCTGACCGGCGCCGTCGTGTTGCTGGACCTGGAGACCCCCAACTTCGAGGCGGTCAACGCGACCTTCGCGGCCTTCGTCGAGTTCCTCTACCGGCTCGGAGGGCTCATCGCCACGGACCCGGGCGGTCGGGCCCGCGCTGCCCGCGCCGCCGCGATCCGCGAGGAACTGATGGGCGTCGACTCGTCCGCGTTCGCCGACCCGAAGTCGTGGTGGAGCATGGCCTTCGATCAGCTGGAGTCCACCAGCGGCTAGCCTTCTCGCCGCCGCCACCACGCGGGTCGTCCAACCGTGACGCCGTAGGTTCACTGCGCTCGCGGCACCGGCATGGACGCGGCCGGGTGCTCCGGCGGTGGTCCCTCTCGATGCCGTGCCTCGGCGAGGAGGGCGTACGTGTAGCCGTCGACCCAGCCCAGTTCGGCGTGCCAGGAATCGCCGATGCCGTGCTGTTCACGACGCATGCCGACCTTCTCGAGGATTCGCACCGAGGCGAGGTTGTCCGCGAAGCAACCGGCGGTGATTCTCCGAACGCCCAGCCGGTCGAATGCGTACGCCACCACAGCGGTCACGGCCTCGGTCGCGTACCCGTTTCCGCCGTAGGCTGGATCGAAGATGTAGCCCAGGTGGGCCTCGGTCCGTGGTGGCATGCCTGGTTGACCCATGCCGTCGACGACGTCGAGCGAGACGGTGCCGATCACCACGCCGTCGAGGGTGGCCGCCATGCTGTGGTCGTCGGGGTCCGCGGCCGCGCGTCGCCATGCCGCGCGGAAGGACGCAGGGTCGACCTGCGTACGGAGTAGCCAGCGCGTGACCTGCGGCAGGTTGCGGTACTTCAGGATCCGGTCGATGTCCTCGTCCCGCACCGGGCGAAGCTCGAGGCGTTCAGTACGTACTGTGGTGTTCGCCATGAGGCGGGACGCTAGTGGACGCAGCCGGGCGAGACGCCCGAATATCGCTCCGATGGCCCGCCCCACCCTCGGTGGCAGACGGCGCGGGGCTCAGTCGACCCGTTGGGCCAGCACCTGCCCCGGCCAGGATCCAACCAGGAAGGTTTCGGTGGGTGTGAACCCGTGGCGCTCGTAGTACGCCACCAACTCGCCACCGCCGCCCGCCCAGCAGTCGACCCGTAGCAGTCGCACGCCGGCTTGCCGGGTTTCCTCGACGGCGTGCGCCAACAGGGCCGACCCGAGTTTCCGGCCGGCGAATCGTCGGTTGGAGACCAGGAGGCGGACGAACCGCTCCGGTTCTTCCGCAGGCGAGATCGGCACCCGGGGGTCGGGCCCCGAATCCAACACGAGGGCTGCGGCCGGCGTCCCGTCCACCTCCGCGATGTACGGGAGGCTCTCGGTCAGGTACCGGTCGACCTGTTCAACCCTCTCGGGCTTCTCCGAGAACGACGTCGTGCCCCACTGCTCGGTGTTGCCGCGGTCGTTCATCCAGACCACCGCGGAGTCGAGCATGTCCAGTACGGCAGGTGCGTCGGCCGGGCCACCGTGTCTGATGCGTACGCCGCGGGTGGTGTCGTCCATGGCCGAATGGTAATCCGATGACTGGTCGACCCAGGTCTGTCGATGCTTCGTCACCGGTTGTTCGGCGTCGCGTCGGCTCGAATCGATAGTGTCCGTTGGCCGGCCACCGCCGGCGGTCCACGCGGAGGGGAATCGATGCGCAGGACAACGATCTGGTCGGCCCGCGCGCTGGGCGCACTCGTGAGCGCGCTCGCGCTGGGGGTGGCCCTGCTGCCGGCGGCCCCGGCGACCGCCGCGAGCGTGACCTTCAGGGCGGCGACGTTGAACATCTACTACGGGTTGAGCCAGGCCGACTTCGCACAGGATCTGAACCTGATCGCGTCCAAGGCTGACCTCGTCGGGCTCAACGAGGTCGGAAACCGCAAGACGTACCTGGAGAACTGGGCCGCCGACAACGGCTGGTGGTTGTACGCGCCGGGCGGCACCAACCAGGCCGGCGAGGCGCTGATCGCCAAGAAGAGCATGTTCGACGTACTCGACAAGGGCTCGATCTTCGTCTGCGACACCAACGGTCCGGGGGAGGTGCCGCCCGCGCGGTACAACAACTGGGTGAAGTACCGGCACAAGGCCAGTGGCCGCAACGTCACCCACATCAACGCCCACGCGGTGGCCAGCATCGAGACCGCCGGCCAGCCGCAGGACCTACCGCGCACCCGGTGCGCCGAGGCGCAGTTCCAGGGCCTCAAGGATCTGGCGGTCAACAAGCAGGCCGAGGGTCAGGTCATCGTGAGCGGTGACCTCAACGTCGACTTCAGCGCCGACCGGAGCTTCGGGTACGCGAAGTTCCCGTGGCAGGTCTTCGAAGCCAACGAGCTGCCGAACCTGCGCTCCACCTACAACCTCTACGGGGAGAAGGGCACCGGAACGCACGGCAACCGGCACATCGACTACGTCTACTTCTGGAAGCGGTTGCCCGAGTACCAGCTGATGTGGATGACCGGTTACGACATCGTCGGCGGCACCAACTCCGACCACAACGGAGTCGTCGCGACGTTCTCCGTCCAGAGCTGACGCCTTCGGCCTTCGCCGGCTACGAGTCGCGGCGCTCCGGATGCCCCCGGTGCGCCGCCCACTCGGGCGCGAGGATCGACATCACAGTGGCGTCGACCCAGTCGTCACCGTCGCGCAGGACCTGCCGCAGCACACCCTCGGCAACGAAGCCGACCTTCTCGTACACCCGGCGGGCCCGGGGGTTGAAGGCGAACACCTCCAGCGAGATGCGGTGCAGGTCGAGGCTCTCGAAGCCGTAGCCGACGACCAGGCGTACCGCCTCGGTGCCCAGGCCACGGTCACGGCCGGCGGCGGTGAGCAGGGTGCGGAAGTTGCAGTTCCGGTTGTCGGGGGCCCAGTCGTTGAGGACCACCTCGCCGACGCAGGCCCCGGTGGCGCGGTCCACGACCGCCAGGTCGAGGCGGTCGGTCTGGGCGTTGCGGCTGCCGTACCAGGACCGCATCCGCTCCTCGTCGGGAGCGTCGTCGACCGGGCTGCCGGTCAGCCGGGCCACCTCGGGGTCGGCCACCGCCGCCCGGAAAGTGTCCAGGTCGTCGTCGACGAAGGGCCGCAGGATCACCCGCTCACCGGTGAGGGTGGGCTTGATCGAGAAGTCGGGGGTCGCCTGTCCGCTGGGCATCGACTGATCGTCGGCGTGGCACCCGACCCAGGCAACCGGTTTCCGGATGCCGGCCGGCGGGCGTCGAGAGTCAGGACGACGACGTTCCGGCCACGAGCGCCCGAGCCGTATCCGTCCACCAGTAGAGGACTTCCCGGCCCGACCGGCGCTTGTGCAGCAGGCCGGCTTCCGTCAGTACGCGCAGGTGGCCACCGACCGTGCCGAGCGGCAGTCCGGTCGCGGCGACCACGCCCGTGGTGCTGACCGGCTCGGCCGCCTGCACCAGAACTCGGCTTCGTGCGTTCCCGAGCAGGCTGCGGAGAGGATCCGGTGTCGTCGGAGTCGCCTCGGTGAAGATTCCGGCTACCGGATAGACGATTCCGAAGCGGTCGGGCAACCTCCAGGAGATCCAGCCTCCCCGGCAGTGGGCAGCGAAGAACGTCAGCGTCCCGCCCCGTACGTCGGACGGTGGGTAAGGCCGCTCCTCGACCTGCAGCCGGCCGTCGCCGAGCCAGCGCAGGCCCGGCCGCATGTCGTTGATGACGCCAGACCACCCTTCCCTGCCCAGCCGGGAGATCCGGGACACCACGTCGGCACGCAGCACCGATTGCCGGCGCGGCCAGTCGGCCTCGATCGTGTGACGCCATACCCAGCGCAACAGGTCGGCCGTCCGGCTCGCCAACCCGGTAGCGCGTAAACCCGGGGCCAGCGGGGCACGAACGTGGGCCAGATCCGCACGGATCCGGTCGTCCGGCAACGACTCCAGTTCTAGGAGTTCGTCATCCAGCGTCATGTCCGGATGGGCCGCAGGCACCGTCAGGAAGTCAGCCATCCAGGTAGAGGACATTGCGTGCGCCACGATGGCTGCGGTCACCGGGTCGCCGTCGAGATAGCCCAGGAAGGCTTCGACGTGCCGGTCTCTCCAACCCCGATGCCATGGAAGCGGTTGACCTCGGCGCAGGATATTGAGCGCCGCCAACGTCTCGGTGAGCTGCGACGTGCCGAAACGCGCCTGCGCCATCACTTCGGCGTCGAGCAGGAACACCGCCATGTTTCGCCCCCAGTCGAAACTCTAGGGAGGCGTCGCGGGATGTCGCAAGCTCCCGGCCATGCACAACGACACTCGACCGGGCGACCCGACGACTGTGAGCGCGCGGAACTTCAGGGCTCTGTGGGCCGGTGCCGCGGTCACCAACCTGGCTGACGGCGTCGTCAAACTGACCTTGCCTCTGGTGGCCGTCTCGATGACGGACTCCCCGGCGTTGGTTGCCGGTGCCACCCTGGCCAACACCCTGCCCTGGTTGTTGTTCTCACTGCCCGCCGGCGCCCTCGCCGACCGGGTGGACCGTCGACGCCTCATCATGATGATGGCCGCCGCGCGCGCCCTCGTCCTCGCCGTGCTCGTGGGTGTCATCCTCGCGAGCACTCTTCCGCTGGTCGGCCTGTACGTGGGGGCGCTGCTCCTCGGCACCGCCGAGGTTTTCGCCGACACAACCCGGATGTCGGTCGTGCCGATGGTCATACCCCGCAACCGCATGGAGTCCGCGTTCGCGAAGTTGACCGCGACCGAGACTGCGGCCAATGAGTTCATCGGGCCTCCTCTGGGCGGGCTGCTGGCCGCCGCTGGACTGGCCGTCGCGCTCGGCGCCGGTGGGATCGGCTACGCGGGCGCGCTGCTCGCGCTGGCAGTCATGACCGGTCATTACCGCGGCACCGGGTACCTGAGGCCGGCAACGAACGCCTGGGGACTTCGTGCCGACATCCGGGAGGGCATCCGGTACGTGTGGCAGGCAAGAATCCTGCGGACCCTGCTGCTGGTGGCCGGCGCAGCGAGTGGATGCTGGGCGGCCTGGATGGCGGTCGTCGTCGTCTACGCGATCACACCCGGACCGATGAACCTGAACCGCGCGGAGTACGGACTGCTGATCGGTGCCCTGGGAGTGGGCGGCGTCGTGGGAGCCTCCGCAGCACCCGCCCTCACCCGTTGGCTGGGGCGGCCGTTCCTGCTCGCCGCGTCAATGGCCAGCTTCGCCGTCCTGCTGGCGGCCCCGGCGATCACCTCGTCCCCCCGGCTGATCGCCGTGACGACCATCCTGGGCGGCGTCGGCTCCGGCGCGTGGAACGTCACCTACAGCGCGCTGCGCGCACTCGTCGTGCCCGACGAGATGATGGGACGCTACAGCGGCGTCAGTCGCCTGACCAGCTGGGGATCAATGCCGCTCGGGGCCTTGGTAGCCGGCCTCACCGCAGAGCTGATCAGCGTGCGAGCGGTCTTCTGGGGCGGAGCGGCTGTCTGCGCCCTTGCTTTCGGGGCGACGGTACGGACCGTCACATCTCCCGAGTTTCGACAGGTGGAAGCCGGCACGCAAGAGCGACCGTGGTCGATCTCTTGACACCCGTCGATGCGATCGCTAACACTTATCCGCAACGCGACCTTAACGAGCCGAACACATTGTGCCTGTAGCGGGTAAATGCACTACCGGGTTCTGTGTGGGAACGTCGCTCGCCGATAGCCGCCAGGGTCTGAGGCCAACTTCGGCACTCAGTGTTAACGCTCACAGGCGTGATCTTCACGAAGGAGGCTGGGCTCTTGATGCCACGGCGTGCGGCGGCGACATGGCCGTCGGGAGCATCGACCAGGCGTCTACGGTCCCTCCTCGTGCTCTCCGCCGTGGCCGCCGCTGCTGTCGTGGTGGTGGCCGACGGGTCGGCGCACGCCGCCACACTGCCGACCGGCGCCGTCTCGCTGGAGGCGGTCAACCAAGCCGGACGGTACGTACGCCACATCGACTACCTCGGGCAGCTCGATCCGGTGACCTCCGCCAGCGCCAACCAGACAAAGCTCGACGCCACCTTCACCGTGGTCAACGGCCTGGCGTCGCCGGCCTGCTACTCCTTCCAGACGAAGGCTGGCTTGTTCCTGCGGCACCGCGACTACCGGCTGAGGGTCGACCCGAACACCGGCGACGCGTCATTCCGGGCCGACGCCACCTTCTGCGCTGTGGACGGCTCGGTCAGCGCTTCGGTGGCGCTCGCCTCGTACAACTACCCGACCCGGCGGATCCGGCACCGCGACTTCGCCCTCTGGCTCGACGCCTACCAGGACACGGCCGCCTTCCGGGCGGACAGCTCCTTCCGCCTCGTCGCGCCCTGGTCACCCAGGACCACCAAGGGGCCGGTGATCCCGGGCCTCTTCGCCGACCCGCACATCGTCGTGTTCAACGGCCGCTACTACCTGTACCCGACCACCGACGGCTACGCGAGCTGGGCCGGCACCTACTACAAGGCGTTCTCCTCCACCGACCTGGTCACCTGGACCGACCACGGCGTGATCCTCGACCACGGACCGGACGTGTCCTGGGCGGACAATTCGGCCTGGGCACCGGCGGTGGCCAGCGCCAACGGCCGCTACTACCTGTACTTCAGCGGTGGCGCGGCCAGCGGCAATACCGCCAAACAGCTCGGCGTGGCGGTAGCCGACAGCCCCACCGGGCCGTTCCGGGACGCCCTGGGCCGACCGCTGATCCGCAGCGACCAGTTCTCCGGCGGGCAGACGATCGACCCGATGGTGTTCACCGACGACGACGGGCGGTCCTACCTGTACTGGGGGCAGGGCGTCGCGCGAGCGGTGCGGTTGAACGCCGACATGGTCTCCTTCGACGCGGCGCAGGCGCGGGTCATCACCCCGTCGGGCTACAACGAGGCGCCGTTCGTGTTCAAGCGCAACGGTCTGTACTACTTCATGTGGTCGGAGAACGACACGCGCAGCGAGGACTACCGGGTCGCCTACGCCACCGGCTCCTCACCCCTCGGGCCGTGGACGAAGCGCGGCGTGGCGCTGCGGAAGCGCCTCGACGTGGGCATCAAGGGCACCGGCCACCACTCCGTGGTCCGGGCTCCCGGCAGCGACACCTGGTACATCGCCTACCACCGGTTCGCTGTTCCGGCCGGCAACGGCACCAACCGCGAGACCGCCATCGACCGGATGGAGTTCAACACCGACGGCACCATCCGTCCCGTCGTACCGGCCCTGTAGCTGACCGGTAAGCCCCTGCGCTAAGGAGATGACACATGTCGAGAGTCCTCGCCCGGCTCTGCGCGGTCATGGTCGCCGCTTGTCTGCTGTTCACCACCTGGTCGGCGGCGACACCGAAGGAGGCGGCCGCGCTGGACCCGACCGTCGGCTACCTGATGGCGCACTTCACCGGCGAGTCGTCGACCGACCAGCAGATCTACCTCGCTCACAGCACCGACGGCCTCCGCTGGAACGACCTCAACAACGGTGGGCTGGTGCTGCGGTCCACCGTCGGCACCCGCGGCGTGCGCGACCCCGCCCTGGTCCGCTCGCCGAACGGCGACCGGTACTGGATCATCGCCACCGACCTGTGCATCGGCTGCGGCCAGGACTGGTCGTCCGCGATCAACAACGGCAGCCGCAACCTCGTCGTGTGGGAGTCCACCGATCTGGTCAACTGGTCGGCACCCTGGCTGCTGAACGTCGCCGGCGCGATCCCGGACGGACGCAACGCCTGGGCGCCGGAGGCGATCTGGAACCCCGCCACCAATGACTACGTCCTCTACTGGGCGACGAACGTCCCACTCAACGGGGCGACCAAGCACCGCATCTACTACGCGCGGACGACGAACTTCCGTAGCGTCACCGCGCCACAGGTCTACATCAACCGGCCCGGAAACCAGGAGATCATCGACACCCAGATCGTCGAGGTGCCGACCGGCGTCGGCGCCTACCGCTACGTCCGGGCCTCCCGGGACGGCCAGATCGGCATCGAAGGCAGCAACTCCATCCTCGGTACCTGGACCAGCCTCGGAAACCTCTCCGGCATCGGGCTGACCGGCGCGCAGGTCGAGGGCCCGATGTGGATGAAAGTGAATGCCCGCAACGAGTGGGTCCTCTACCTCGACCAGTACTCCAGCGGACGCGGCTACCTGCCGGTCCTGACCACCGATCCGTCGAGCCCGGGCAGCTACCGACTGCCGGCGTCCGGCTCGTACTCGATGGGTGGCACCAAGAAACGGCATGGTTCGATCCTCAACCTGACCGCCGCCGAACAGAGCCGGGTGCTCGCCCGCTGGCCCGCCACCGCTGTCAACCGGATCCAGTCGTACAACTTCCAGGACCGGTACGTGCGGCACTACGACTACGACGTCCGCATCGACCCGAACGTCAGCCCGGCGCAGGACGGCCAGTGGCGGCTGGTGCCCGGCCTCGTCGGCTCCGGCACCGTCTCCATCCAGTCGGTCAACTACCCGGGCCACTACCTGCGCCACTACGGGTACGACTTCCGACTGGAGGCCAACGACGGCACCGCCACCTTTGCCGCCGACGCCACCTTCCGGCAGGTCGCGGGTCTCGCCAACTCCTCGTGGACGTCGTTCCAGTCCTACAGCCACCCGGACCGCTACCTCCGGCACTACGCCTACCTGCTGCGACTCGACCCGGTCCCCGACGCGCAGAGCCGGGCCGACGCCACCTTCCGCCTGACCAGCTAACCCCCTCGAGATGTCGGGCCCGGAGAGGCACGAACTATTGATTGGACAACGCATGAAATGGATCAGCCGGTCGATGCGCCGGACGTTGATCGCCCTGGTGGCCGCCATGACGGCGATGGTCGGCGGCGTGGTCGTCGTCGCGTCGTCGCCCGCCGCCGCTGCCACCAACCAGTTCCGAGGCATGAACTGGGCCCAACTGGGTGACAACTTCAGCACCAGCCCGCTCGTCGTGCAGGGCCTGAGCCAGTCCGACGGCTACGCGACAGTGCAGGCCAAGGCCAACGCCCTCTACGACGACATGGCCCTCAGCATGGGGATCAACACCGTCCGGCTGCCTATCAACACTCAGACAGTGGCCAACACCACCTGGTGGAACGCCTACCGGGGTGCCATTGACGCCGCTACTGCCCGCGGATTCAAGGTCATCCTTACTTTTTGGACGGACCATTCCTCCGGCGCGAGGATCGCCAACCTCGCCGCGTGGAACACGATGTGGTCCAGCGTGACCAGCGCCTACGGCTCAAACACCAACGTGTACTTCGAGCCAATGAACGAGCCAGGCGGTTACAGCTCGGCACAGTGGCGCGACATAGCAGCCAACTGGCTCAGCACCCACTACTCGGCCGTGCCCAGCCGGGTGCTCATCGGCGGCACTGGCGCAAGCCAGGACCTGCGCGACATCTGCAACGACAGCCGCTTCAACAGCACGCTGCTGTCCTTCCACCACTACGCCTTCTTCTACGGCTCGATGACCTACGACGCCTGGCGAAGTCACATGCAGACGCGACTGGGCAACTGTGCCTCCCGGGCGGTCGCCACCGAGTTCGGCGGGCCCATGGACAACGGCCTCAACTACGCCGACGCGAACAGCACCGACAACTTCGTGCGCCACATCCGCGCCATGGCTCAGGTCATGCGTGACAACCAGATGGGCGGCACCTACTGGCCCGCCATCGGCGGCAAGAACTCCGGCTCCGGTCACGACTGGTATTCGATGTTCGCCCTTAGTGGCAGTGGCACCGATCTCAACTTGACCATCCGCAACACTTCTGGCGCCGACCGGATCCGCTATGCCTATGGCGACACCATCGGCGGCGGCGACCCGACGACGCCTCCGCCCACGACGGGGACGTTCTACCGGATCGATGCGCGGCACAGCGGCAAGGCCATGAACGTCCAGCAGCCGAACACCGCCAACGGCGCTCGCGTCAGCCAGTACACGTACGGCGGCAGTGCGTGGCAGCAGTGGCAGTTCCAGGACGCCGGTAGCGGCTACTGGCGCATCGTCAGCCGGCACAGCGGAAAGTGCCTCGACGTGGTGAGCGCGTCGACCGCCGACGGCGCCGAGCTCGTCCAGTACACCTGCGGCACCGGGGCCAACCAGCAGTTCCAGATGCTCACCAACGGCGCCTACTTCCAGCTCCGGGCACGACACAGCAACAAGTGCGTGGATGTGCCGGCCGCGGCGACCGCGGACGGAGTGGTTCTCAAGCAGTATTCGTGCAACACCGGCACCAACCAGCAGTGGTCCCGCACCGCCGTCTGACGGTCGTCCCGACGTAACAGCCCGGGAAGGACCACGATCGGCAGCGTGGGGATCGGCGAGCCGGCGGTGACAACGTTTGCGCTGTCACCGCCGGCGGGGCCTATCCGGCGGCAGTTACGGCAGCGGACGGCCGAGACGGGCACAGGTACGGGTTCCGTAGGTTCCGCCCTGGTAGGCGGGGAACTTCAGGGACGCGCGTGACTGCGGCCCGAACTGGCCGTCCGCGCTGATGCCCGCCTTGCTCTGAGCGAACTTCAGCGCGTTGAAGGTCAATTGGCCGAACGCCGCGTCCTCGCTGAGCAGCGCCTTGCCAGCGGGTGCGAGGTAGCAGTCGTTCAGGGCCGACTGGAGGGCGCCCGTGCCCGGTCCGCCGTCGCCCCAGACCAGCGAGCACGGCAGGACGCCGTACTTGCCGACCGGTGCGGCGACCTGATAACCGGCCTGGTTGCTGACGACGTCGTAGGACTCGCATTCCGGCTGACTGCGAGCGTGGGCAGGGCTGGCGGCGACGAGCGTGCCCGCGAGCACGGTCACGAGCAATGCGAGCAGTGCTGCCAAACGCTTCATCGAGTTCTCCCTCATCGCGGTGTCGTCCGATGCCCGGGACCCCCGTTGGGCTTCTCCCCGGGCAGTCGGACTCCTGGCAGGACATCCACCGCACGGCTCGTGTCCTGGAGTCAGGCTGGTTCGACGCGAGGTTGTCCAACAGGGCGGTGGCGCCGGACAAACAACGTCGGACAACCCTCAGGACGTTTGGGCAGCTCAGTCAGCGACTCGGCGGTGAGCCGCAGGAAGGGTCGTACCGCTCTGAGGGGATGTGCCTCGCCCACTCCTGCCGGGTCAGCGCACGGCCGGCTTTGGCGCAGATCTGAGCCCTGGCGGCGCGGAGATCGAACGACCAGCGGACAATTCGGCCGTCCTCGGCACCGGAGATGAGAGTTCCGGCCGCAGTGAAGGCGAGCCCGCGGACTCTCGCACCATGGCCGCTGAGGGTCGTAACCCGTTGCTGGGTGACGGTGTCCCAGATGATGATGGTCCGGTCGTCACCGGCGGACGCGATCCTGCGGCCGTCGCGACTGAAGGCAAGGACCTGGACGGGTGCGGTGTGGCCGTGCAGAACGGCGAGTTCGCTGCCGGCCACGGCATCCCAGAGCTTGACGCTACGGCTGTCGCCGGCGGTCGCGAGCAGAGCTCCGTCAGGGCTGACAGCGATGTCCTGCACTGTGCCCTGCTGGCTCTTCACTCGGCTGAGAAGTTTGCCGGTGGTGACGTCCCACGTGTTGACGAAGCCGCCCACGCTCGCGCCCAGGAGACGGCGGCCGTCCGGGGTGAAGGTCAGCGACGTGACGATCTGCGCCGGGAACCTGGCTGTGATGTCCGTCGGGTTGTTGATATCCCCGACGTCCCAGATGAAGGGGCCGAGCGTGGCGGCTGCGACGAGACGGCCACCAGGATCGAAGGCAACGTCCGTGGACGCACCGACTCCCTTGGACACGATCGGTCGGGTGGCGTGTCGTCCACGTTGGAGATCCCAGATCGTGACGGTGTTGTTCCGGGTCACGGCGGCGAGCCGGAGCCCGTCGGGGCTGAACGCGACGGCCTGGACCTCGTCTGGGTGCCCGCTGAGAACGGCCACCTGTTCACCGTCGGTGTCCCAGAGGCGGACGGTGCCGTCGCTGCCCGCCGAGGCGACACGTGTTCCGTCCGGGCTGATCTTCAGGTCTTTGACCTGTGCCGCGAAACCGCTGAACGGGGCGTCCTCCAGATTGTGGAGCACGATGGTTCCGTTGAAGCCGGCCGAGGCGAGCATCGCCCCGTCCCGGCTCAGTGCGACGGACACCGTTTCGGTGCGGCCGCGGTCCTGAAAGGTCTGCAGGGACTCGCGGCGTCGCACGTCCCACATCGTGATCGCGCCGTTCTCGTCGGCCACGGCGAGCTTGCTGTCGGTGGGCGCGGAGATGGTCCATGCGTAGCGGCCGGCCAGCGGTAACGGCGGAAGGCGGACCGGCTGGCCGGTGGCAAGATCCCACAGGTACACCCCGTGGTCGTCGGCGGAACCCGCGAGGACATACCCCGAGGGACCGAAGGCGACCGAGAAGACATGCTGGGCGGACAGTCTGGCGAACACGGTGCCGGTCGCCACACGCCAAGCGGCCGGGTGCTCCACCCCGTCGCTGGAGACAAGGATCGCGCCGTCGTGGCTGAACGTGAGGGATCTGACCGGACTCCGGTGCTCGCGGAGCACTGTGCGAGTTGTGGTCCGCAGATCGTAGAGGGCGATGTCGCCGGCACGGCCGGCATTCGCGTCGGCGCCGGCCGTGAGGCCGACGGCGAGCTTGGTCCCGTCCGGGCTGAAGGCCATGCCCGACCCGAGGCTGTTCTCCGTCAACCGGGTCTTCTGTTGGCGCGTCGCGACATCCCAGATGATGATGGACTTGTCGATCCCGACGGAGGCGAGCAGCCTTCCGTGGTCCGCGAAGGCCAGGTCGGAGGTCCGACCGGTGTGGCCGGAGAGGATGGCGATCCGCTCGCCACGTGCGGGGTCCCACAACCCGATGGTGCCGTCACCGGCCGCGGAGGCCAACAGGGAATGGTCCGGGTTGAACGCGACCGTGTAGATGGAGGGCCCGCCGACGTTGAGTTCGGTGCGGCGGGGCGCGGCCGCCGCGCTCAGCACGCTGCCCTGGGTCTCGGTGTTGGAGTTGAGGTGATCGGCCTCGACGGCCAGCAGGCCGGCCAGATCGGGATCGGTCGCGAGCAGGGATCGGGCTTGCAGCGACAGTTCGCTGGAGAGCGCGGCAACCTGCTGTCGGCGGGCGTCCTGGCGTTGTCGTACCGCGACGGCGCCACCCAGCAGGGCGAGTACGAGCAGGGTGGATATGCCTGCGACGAGACGCTTGAACAGGCGGGCCTGACGTCGGCCGGCGTTCTGCTCGGACTCGGCGAGAGTGGAGCTGGCGTGCAGGAAGGAGCTTTCGAGTTCGTTGAGCTCCTCCGGACGGTCCTCGGCCAGGGCCTGCGCGCCCAGGAGTTGGGTTCCCCGGTACAGGGCTCCGGCATCACGGTCGAGCGTCGCCCAGGTCTGCGCGGCTTCGGTGAGACGCCGGTGGATCAGCAGGTTCGCCCGATCATCGGTCAGCCATCGGTGCAGCCGCGGCCAGGCCCGGATGAGCGCCTCATGGGCCACCTGCACGGTGCCGTCGCCCATGACCACCAGACGGGATTCGGCCAGCTGGTCCAGAACTCGGGCGGTGACCGCCTCATCGGCGATGCCGTCGAGCTCGGTACGCATGATGGGCCGCCGGGTGTCCTCGGTACCGTCGCCCAATGCGGTGAGCCGCAGGAAGACCCGGCGAGCGGCTTGTCGCTCGGCTGCCCCGAAGTCGCCATAGGCCCGCTCGGCGGTCTGGGCGATCGCCCCGCGCACGCCGCCGCTCGCCTGATAGGCCGACAGAGTGAGGGTTTCCCCGCTTCGTCGTTGCCACGTCTCGAGGAGCGCATGCGAGACGAGCGGCAGAGCGCCCGGCTCGTCGGCGGCATCGGCGAGCACCGTACTGACCAGGTCGGCTTCGACGCCCATGCCGACCTGGGCGGCGGGCCGAATGATGATCTCCCGCAGGTCGGTGGCGCTCACCGGCCGCACCAGGAGGTGCGCCTCGTCCTCCAGCGCGACGGCCAGGTCCGGATATTGCATGAGGTGGGCGAGGAAGTCGGCGCGTACCCCGAGTACCACAGTCGTGCGGCGATCGGCCCCCTGCGCGGCGTCCAGCAGCGCCTCGATGAACCGGCGGCGTTCCGCCTTGTCGGGGCAGAGCGTGAACACCTCCTCGAACTGATCCACCACCAGCAGCGCGCGGGTCTGCGGGGGGCCGCCTGCCAGTGCGCTCCGCACCGCGATGTCGAGCGCGGCGGCATCCGCCGCCAGCTCCTTCCGGATCTCTGGGGCGTCCTGGCCGGTCAACTTCGCGATCTCGGCGGCCAACGCCTCCAGCGGGTGTTCGGTCGGCGTCAACAACATCGTCCGCCACCGCTGGGCGAGCCCACGGTCGGCGGTGATGGCTCCCAGCAGACCGGCCCGCAGCAACGAGGACTTGCCGCTTCCGGAAGACCCGACGACCGCGGTCAGGCACCGCCGATCGGCCCGTGCCAGCAGCCGTTCGACCAGCTCCGTACGGCCGAAGAACAGCTCCGCCTGCTCGGGCTGGAACGCCGTCAGCCCCTGATACGGGCAGCGTTGCGCGATGGTCTCGGCGGTGCTGGAGGGGACCGCCGCTTCGGCGATGGCCGACCACCGTGCCCGCCATTCGGCCGGGTCGCCGCCGCAGGCCTGAACGTACGCGAGCGTCACCTCCAGCGTCGGCAGCCGGTCACCCTTCGCCGCGTCCGCCAACGTGCTTGCCGAGTAGTGCGCGCGCCGAGCCAGGAGCCGATAGCTCGGGTTGCCCGCGTGCTCCCGCAACTGTCGTAGCTGCCACGCCAACCGTTGCACCGGGCCCGCCGCCGGGTCCACTGGCTTCTCCGGACGGCCCAATACCCACCTCCGCATACTGGGCCGCAACTCTGGCCGCGCGACCATGGCGAGCTTCGGCACGGGCGCCCATCGGATCGGGCCAGAAGAAGTATCCAGTTGTGGCGATGCGGTTGCGGCCCGGGGCTCGGTCCGCGCCGCCAGGCAGCAGGTAACGACTGTCCCAATGGAGCGGGGGGACACGCGGTTGGGCTTGGCGTTGCGCTACCGTCAAGGCGCGCGCCCCGGCGTCGATCAGTCCGCGTCCGCCGGCCGTCGGCCGTCGATGGCCCGCAGGACCCCACCAATCCAAGGAGACCCGATGCCGGAGCCTGAGCCCGCCCAGGACGCCGACGCGGCGGCAGCCGACACCTCAACAACGGCCGAGACCGAGGGTGAGACCGATCCGCCTGCCGTTCCCGCGAATCGGGCTGCCCGACGCGCGAAGGGCAAGGTCGCCTCACCCCAACCGTTCGGAAAGGGTCAGAACCCCACCGGCCGGGGCTCGGTCCAGAACCCTCGCCAGTGGGGTAACCGCCGTAGCGGTTGATCCGCGACAGGCGCTCTGTCACCGCACACATGATCAGCGCGGTGGTCGGCATCACGCCGATGCCGGTCGTGAGCGCCGTGGGGCGTCCCCGCCACGGCGCTCACGACCTTGCGCGCATCCGGGTGCTCGCCCCGGCATCGGCGCGGGCGGCGATCGCTTCGACCCGTCCGCGCCTCCGCGCCGGTCCAGGACCGGTGTCGCTCGTGGTGCGGGCCAAGCCGACCGAGCAGAGTGGAATCCGGCAGCCGGCGTACGTCGGCTTTGTCGGCGACCACGGGTACGGTTTCGGTGCTCGGCACGTTTGGGCATCGGCGACCCGTCGTCGGGGCGGTAGCGGCCAGCCCGGTGGCGACGGACCGTGGGAGGGAGCGACGGTGGCGCAGCGGAGAGCACTGGTGGTTCGGGGCGGTTGGGAGGGGCACCAGCCGGTCAAGGCGACGGAGTTGTTCCTCCCCTTCCTCGAACGAAGCGGCTATGCCGTACGGGTCGAGGAGTCGACGGAGATCTACGCCGACACCGCCGAAATGGCCGAGACCGACCTCGTCGTGCAGTGCATGACGATGTCGCAGATCACGGCGGACCAGGTGGCGGGCCTCAGCGCGGCGGTCATCGCCGGCACGGGCTTCACCGGCTGGCACGGCGGCATCGTCGACTCGTTCCGCGCGTCAGCCGAATATCTGCACCTGGTGGGCGGCCAGTTCGCGACCCACCCGGGCCTCGAGCCGTGTGAGCGTCACGGTGGCCCGGAGGACAACTTCCTGCCGCACACGGTGCGCGTCACCGACCTCGGCCGGGAGCACCCGATCACTGCGGGCATCGAGGACTTCGACCTGGTCACCGAACAGTACTGGGTGCTGCACGATGACCTGATCGACGTACTGGCCGTGACCACCCACCCGACGCAGGCGTGGCATCCGTGGCATCGGCCGGTCACCTCACCGGCGATCTGGACCCGGCAGTGGGGTGCCGGGCGCGTCGTCGTGACGACCCCCGGGCACAGCCTCGACGTGCTGGAGCACGCGGATGTCCGTACCGTGATCGAGAGGGGGATGGTGTGGGCGACCCGCACCGCGTCGGCGTCATAGGTCTCGGGGTCATCTCCCGCGCATACCTGGACACTCTCGCGGACCATCCCGAGATCGACATCGTCGCGGTGGCCGACCTCGACGCCTCCCGGTCGGCCGAGGTCGCGGCCACGATTCCTGGAGCCGAGGCGATGAGCGTCGAGCGGCTGCTCGCCCGCCCGGACGTGCAGACCGTGCTCAACCTGACCATCCCCGCAGCCCATGCCGACATCTCGCTGGACACGATCGACGCCGGCAAGAACGTCTATGTGGAGAAGCCGCTCGCCGTGACGTTCCCGGACGGCCGCTCGATCATCGAACGGGCCGCTTCGGCCGGCGTCCGCGTCGGGTGCGCGCCGGACACCGTCCTGGGTACGGGCACGCAGACGGCGCGGGCGGCGATCGACGGCGGGCTCATCGGCCGCCCGATGTCCGCGTCGGCCGTCATGGTCACGCCGGGGCACGAACGCTGGCATCCCAATCCCGACTTCTACTACGCCCCGGGCGGCGGCCCGATGCTGGACATGGGGCCGTACTACATCTCGGCGCTCATCCATCTGCTCGGGCCGGTCCGGTCGGTGACCGGCGCCGCCAGCCGCCTGCGCGCCGAGCGCGTCATCGGCTCGGGCCCCCGCACCGGCCAGCGGATTCCGGTGGGGGTGGACACCCACCTCACCGGCGTGCTCGAGCACGCCAACGGTGCGCTCTCTACCATCACGACGAGCTTCGACGGCGTCCGGACGACGGCCGCACCGATCGAGGTGCACGGCGAGGCCGGCACGCTCGCCGTGCCCGACCCGAACTACTTCGACGGTGAGGTCCGCCTCTTCGCGCTCGGCGACACCGACTGGCGCGCTCTCGAACCGCAGGCCGGTTACGCCAAGGCTTCCCGGGGCATCGGCCTGATCGACCTGGTCAGGGCCGACGATCAGCGTGCCCCGCGCGCTGACGGCGAGGTCGCACTGCACGTACTCGAAACCATGACCAGCCTGCTCCGGTCGGCGACCGAAGGCCAGCGGATCGAGCTGACGACGACGGCACAGCGGCCCGTGCCGGTTCCGCTCACTCCGCTCGAGGACTGGAAGGCGTACGACGCAGAGACACGCTGAAGAGAGCCGGCCCGAAATGGGTTCGTGGTCATCGTGGAAGGCCGAAGTAATGGGCGAGCGAGGCGCGCAGCGTGGCGGCGTCCCCGGCGGACCAGGCGATGAAGCAGTCGGGGCGTACGAGCAACGCGGCCGCTGTCGTGCCCTCCAGTGGGCCGGTGACCACGTCGACCCGGTCTCGCCATGGTGCGGCGATCCCGGCGTAGGCACCCGTGGAGTCCAGCAGCAGCGGCCGGGCGGTGCGGGTCAGCTCGGCGAGGCGTGTCGCACCGTGCTCGGTGTGCACGACCACGTCGGGCGCGCAGCGGCCGGCCAGAGGGTCGGCGGGATCGGCGGGGTAGCGGGTGTCCGCGCCGGACATCAGCGCCGCGATGTGCCCGGTCACCTGCGGCTTGCGCAGCAGTTCGGCGAAGAGTTCCCGCAAGCCGCTGATCTCGTCGCCAGGGCCGATGAGCGCCGACTGCGCCTGGGTGGACATGACGACCCGTTCGGCGACGGGGCGACGCTCGCTTTCGTAGGTGTCGAGCAGGCCCTTCGGTGCCCAGCCGCGCACCGTGGCGGCGAGCTTCCAACCCAGGTTGACCGCGTCCTGTAGGCCCAGGTTGAGGCCGGGGCCGCCCATCGCGGGGTGCACGTGCGCGGCGTCGCCGACCAGCAGCACCCGGTCGGCGCGGTAGCGGGCGGCGATGCGGGTGTTGCGGCCGGTCAAGCGCCGCAGCAGGCCGGGGCCGTCAGGCGCGCCGAAGGGGATGTCGGCACCGAGCACCCGGGCGACGCTGGCGCGGAGTTCCGCCAGGCTCATCGGGGTTTCGTCGTTCGTTGGCAGGTCGGGCCACTCCGTCGTGCTCAGGATCGCCGGGCGGCCGGGGAACGGGGCCCAGGCGATCAGGCCACGCGCAGTGCGGGTGTGCTGGAACGGCGGGACGACACCGTAACCGGGGACGCGCAGGCCGCCCGTCTCACTGTCGAGGGACGACGCAGGCACTGTCACCGTCGCGGTGCGGGAGATCGACCGGTCGTTGGTGACACCGGGGAAGTCGATACCGGCGAGGCGGCGCACCACGCTGCGGCCGCCGTCGGCACCAACGACGAAGCGACTGGTGAGCTGCGTACCGTCGGCGAGGTGGACCTCGACCGCGTCGAGGCGTTGGCGGAGGTCGACGACCTCGTGGCCGCGGCGCAGGTCGACTCCGAGCTCGGCGGCTCGGACGGCGAGACCGGCCTCGAGCTGGGCCTGCGGCACTCCGAGCACGTAGTGCGGGTTCTCCGCGAGCGTTGTGAGATCCAGCGGGAACGCGCCGAAGGTGAAGGCCGGTTGAGGGGCCGGCGGGGTGCTATCACCGCTGAGCCGCGCGTAGAGGCCCCGTCGGTCGAGCAGGCGGACGACCTGTCCCACGAGGCCGTTGGCTCGGGGCTCGCCGGTGGGCGCGGGGTGGCGTTCGAGGACGACGGGGTGCACGCCGGCGAGGGCCAGTTCGCAGGCGAGCATGAGGCCGTTTGGGCCGGCTCCGACGATGGCGACATCGATCATGGTCGTGATCCCTTCGGGGTGTGCGTCATCGCCACGGCAGGCGCGGCACGTGGCCGGCCCGCCGCGGGACTGTGCTGCGGCTGGAGAGGTGGGTGAGGTGGTGCCTGCGTGAGGGCGGAGCTTCAGCGGGGTGGGGCCGGGAGGCCGGCGGCGACCTGGGTGAAGGCGTCGGTGATGAGGCGTTCGATCGGGGCGGGTGGGTCGGCGCTGTCGAGATAGTGCTGCATGGCGACGACGACGGCGGCGCTGGCGGCGGCCGCGACGAGCCTCGGATACATGTCGGAGGCGAGGTCGGTGCCGGTGCGCTCGGCGACCGCCGCGGCAAGCTCGGCCTCGGCGAGGGCGGTGGCGCGCAGCCGCTCGCCCTGTAGCGCGGGCTCGGCGAGCATGGTGCGTACGCCGGCCACCCACCGGGCGTGGTCGGGGGAGGGCATCGCCTCGACCTCGGGGCCGCGCGTGAACTGATCCAGCGCGGCCTGGGTGAGCGCCACCCAGAGCGGCTCGTCGGCGGGACGTTCGCGCAGCGCGGCGGCGGTGCGCAGGCTGCGGTCGAGGTGGCGGGAGGCGATCGCCTCGGCCTTGCTGGAGAAGTAGTTGTTGAAGGTACGCGGGGAGACGCCGGCAGCCTCGGCGATGTCCTCGACGCGGACGTTGTCGTAGCCACGCTCCGCGGTGAGGTGGATCGCAGCCCAACCAAGCGCCGCCCGCGTCTCGGCCTTCTTGCGCTCCCGCAGCCCCGTCATGCCGCCACGCTAGCACTAATTGCGTGACACGCAAATATGCGTGCCACGCAAAAAGTTACTGACTGTGGGTTCGGCCGCGTGAGGCGATCGCGTCGGCAGGCGGGAGGGCCGGCCTGCGCCGACAATGGGGGAGTGGCACCCGCCTTCGTCCTGCACCACCACCGCAAACCACGACCGCACTTCGACCTGCGGCTTGAGGAGGATGGTGTGCTGCGCTCGTGGGCGGTGCCTCGCGGTCTACCGGACAGCCCCAGCGACAACCGGCTCGCGATCGCCGTGCCCGACCACGACCTCGCTCACCTCACCTACGAGGACGTCGACAAGTCGATCGCCGACATCGGCACCTGGGAAGAGCATGATCGCACCGACCGCCGGATGCTGTTCACGTTGCACGGCCGCACCGGTCGCCGGCGATACGCGCTCATCCGCACCGGCGAGGGGTGGCTGCTCCACCTGACGAAGGAGCAACTCCCGGACGATCGCGGACGGTAGTGCGGTAGGCGGCTACGACGGTCAGCGAGACGTGGGCACAGGCCCTAGCATCGCGGCATGGCGACGCGGCTTGTGCAGATCAACATGAAGGCTCGGAACGACTCCGCGCTGGGCGGTTTCTGGGCGCAGGCGCTCGGTTGGGAAATCTCCAGTGAGGGACCCGGCGTGACCAACCTCGAACCCGAGGGCTTCGTCTACCCGGACCCGGTCGCTGTCTGTATCGACCTCATCGTCTCGTCTGAGCCCAAGACGGTGAAGAACCGCGTGCACGTGGACCTCGCCACCACCTCGGCGGCCCACCAGGAGCAGGTGGTGGCCCGTCTGACGGAGCTCGGCGCGACCGCCGCCGACGTGGGCCAGGGTGACGTGCCGTGGACGGTCATGGCCGACCCGGAGGGCAACGAGTTCTGCGTGCTGGAGCCCAGGGCGGTCTACCGGGACACGGGACCGATCGCCGCCGTGGTGGTCGACTGCGCCGACCCGCGAGCCATGGCCCGGTTCTGGAGCGAGGCCACGGACTGGACCCTGCACGAGGTGAACGATCAGGGTGCGAGACTGCGCTCCGCCAAGGGCGTCGGCCCCTACCTGGAGTTCGTCCGAACCCCAGACGTGAAGAGCGGGTGGAACCGCGTCCACCTCGACGTCCGTCCGTACCCCGGTGACGACCCGGAGGTCGAGGCGGCCCGGCTGCGGAGTCTCGGCGCGACCCCCATCGAGCTGGGGCAGGACGTCCCGTGGCGGGTGCTCGCCGACCCTGAGGGCAACGAGTTCTGCCTCCTCACCCCGAGCTGACAACCGGTCAACAGTGAGCATCATTGAACGTTGGCATTAGGGCAACGCCACTCTATGGTTGGGGCATGCCGCCGGTGACCTTCCGCTCGCCCGCCGCCACCGAGGTGGCGGTGGGCGGTGCTGTGCGGGTGCCGACGGCCACACGCCCCGAGGCCGACATGCGGGTGCCGGTTGTCCGCGCGCCGCACACCGTGTCCGCGCACACACCGTCGTGCCCGATGCGAACCGGCCGAGGCCCACCTGCGGAGTCGTTTCATACCCAGAACGACCGCCAGGGCGAAGCTATCCAAGCTTCGGCCCTTTTTGTTTTTCCCACCCGTTTTTTCTGAAAGGCGGATCATGAGCGTCGATCATCGTCCTACTCTCGACCAGAGTTGGCTGGCTGACCTACGAGCGTCCCTGGCGGACGACTTCGCCACCCAGACGGCTCGGCTGCGGGAGTTGACCGAGCTCAACGCGGACACCGGCGACCCCGGCGAGGCCCACAACCAGGCCGCGCTGCTGGTGGCCACCCGCCAGAACATCGAGCAGATCACCGGTGCGCTGAACCGGATCAGCGACGGCACCTACGGCGCCTGCCAGAGGTGCGGCCGGAGCATCCCGGCCGAGCGGCTCGAAATCCTCCCGCACGCCCGCTTCTGCGTGCCGTGCCAGGAGAAGCAGAGCAGGTGACGCCCGGGTGTGGCTGCCGTGCCGCCGGTACGGCAGCCACACCCCTCAGGCGCGAGTGTCGACCTTTCACTCAGTGAAAGCTCTGGTTCCTGGGAGGAGACTCCGCACGGGACGATCCGGATCCATCGACGTCCGTCTGCGTGGAGGTCCGGTCGCATGGTGTTCGCGCGTAACCAGTGGTATGTGGCGGCCTACGGCAGTGAGGTGGGGCGGAACCTGCTCGCCCGCACGGTGCTCGGTGAGCCGATGGTGCTGTACCGCACCGGTGCCGGGAAGGCGGTGGCGCTCGCCGACCGGTGCGTGCACCGGCGCTTCCCACTGTCGGAGAGCCGGCTCGACGGCGACACCATCGTCTGCGGTTATCACGGCTTCACCTACGACCCGACCGGCGCGTGCGTCTTCGTACCCGGTCAACAGCGCATCCCGCGAACCGCGCGGGTGGTCTCGTTCCCGGTGGTGGAACAGGACTCCTTCATCTGGGTCTGGATCGGCGACCCGGACCGGGTCGACCCGGCCGCGATTCCCCGCGCGCCGTGGCTCGCCGACCCGCGCTACGCGGTGGTGCGGGGCATGGCGCCGCTGAACGCGCGGTACGGCCTGCTGGTGGACAACCTCCTGGACCTGTCCCACGAGACCTACCTGCATGGCGGTTACATCGGCACTCCGGAGGTGGCGAACACCCCGATCACCACCGAGGTGGACGAGGACCGGGGGATCGTCTACGTCAGCCGGCACATGGACGACGCCGAGTGCCCGCCGTTCTACGCGCGCTCGACCGGGATCCAGGGCCGGATCACCCGGTGGCAGGACATCGAGTACCACCCGCCCTGCCTCTACCTCCTGCACAGCCGGATCGCGCCGCAGGGTGTCTATCCGCCCGCCGAGGGCGAGGACCACGAAGCGTTCCACGCCGAGATCGTGTACGCCATCACCCCGTCGACCGAGCACGCCACCTACGACTTCTGGGCCGTGGCGCGCGACTTCGCGATCGACGACGAGTCGGTCAGCGAGTACCTGCACCACAGCAACCACACAGTGGTCATGCAGGACGTGAAAGCGCTCAACATCCTGGAGCAGGTGATCGCGACCGAGCCCGACCGGTATCAGGAGCTGAGCATCAACATCGACACCGGCGGCCTGGCCGCCCGGCGGCTGCTGGCCCGGATGGTCGGGTCGGGGACGGTGGGAGCGGCGCGGTGAGTTCCCGAGCAGGCACCCTCAGCGGGGACCGGGTCTACCGGATCCACTGGGTGCCGGGCACCGACACGCTGCGCGGGATCTGTCACTGTGGGGCCGAGCGTCTCGCCGAGGAGCCGGTCGAGTTGTGGGACTGGCTGCTCGCCCACCCGCAGGGGCACCAGGGCGTCGCCGTGCCGGTGCCCGGGCAGCCGAGACGGCTGGCGATGCGCGAGTGACAGGGGACGTTCTGACCGGTGCGGAGCTGGTGGTTGCCGCCCGGGAACAGGTGGCCGCCGAGGTCGTGGCCATCTGTCTGCGCCGCGCGGACGGCGGTGACCTGCCCGGTTGGACGCCGGGCGCGCACATCGACCTGGAGTTGAGCGCCGGGCTGGCCCGCCAGTACTCCCTCTGCGGCGACCCGGCTAACCGCTCCGTACTGCGGATCGCGGTGCGGCGCGAACCCAACGGACGTGGCGGCTCACGACTGGTGCACGAGCGGCTCACCGTCGGCGCGACCGTCCGGGTGAGCGGACCGCGCAACACCTTCCCGTTGGTCGCGGCGCGGCGCTACCTCTTCATTGCCGGTGGCATCGGTATCACCCCCATCGCACCGATGGTCGCCGCCGCCGACGCCGCGGGCGCCGACTGGCTGCTGGTGTACGGGGGCCGCAGCCGTGCCAGCATGGCCTTCGCCACCACCCTGCGGGAGAGGTACGGCGACCGGGTCAGCCTGCACCCGCAGGACGAGACCGGGTTGCTCGACCTGGTCGGTCTGCTGGGCCACCCCGGCACCGGACTCGTCTACTGCTGCGGCCCGGAAGCGCTGATCAGCGCGGTGGAGGAGCACTGCCGGGGCTGGCCACCCGGCTGCCTGCACGTCGAGCGTTTCACCTCCCTGGGCGACACCGGGGCGCCGGAGACGACGATCGAGGTCGAACTCGCGATCTCCGGGCGGACGGTGACCGTCCCGCCGGGCACGCCGATCCTGCAGGCGGTGGAGGAAGCCGGCGTGCCGGTTCTCTCGTCCTGCCGGGAGGGCACCTGCGGCACCTGCGAGACCCCGGTGCTCGACGGCGTGCCGGAGCATCGCGACAGCCTGCTCACCGAGCAGGAGCGGGCCGCCGGGGACACCATGATGATCTGTGTCTCCCGGGCCCGTACGCCCCGACTCGTGCTGGAGCTGTGACCGTCCGGCGCGGGCGGGGATGATGACGGGGTGCGCGCAGAGCCGGGACGGTCGGTGACGAGCAAGGTGCTGGCGCTGCTCGACGCGTTCAGCCCGGCCACCCCGGCGTTGACATTGAGCGAGATGGCCCGCCGCACCGGGCTGCCCCTGCCCACCGTGCACCGTCGGGCCGCCGAACTTCTCGCGTGGGGGGCGCTGGAACGTGGCGACGACGGGCGGTACCGGATCGGTCTGCGGCTGTGGGAGGTGGGCTCGCTCGCCCCGAGGGGCCTGGGGTTGCGGGAGCTGGCCCTGCCGGTCATGGAGGACCTGTACGAGGTGACCCACGAGAACGTCCAACTCGCCGTCCGGCAGGACCTCGAACTCGTCTTCATCGAACGGATCGCCGGGCGTCACGCGGTGCCGGTGCTCACCCGGGTGGGGGGTCGTTTCGCGCTGCACGCCACCGGCGTCGGGCTGGTCCTGCTCGCCCATGCGCCCGCCGAGGTTCAGGAGCAGGTGCTGGCCGCGCCGCTGGAGCGGTACACCGACATGACCATCACCGACCCGAGACGGCTGCGTAGCTGCCTCGCGGAGGTGCGCCGGATCGGGTACGCGGTCAGCGACCGCCAGGTCACGATGGACGCCCTCTCGGTGGCCGCACCGATCCGCGTACCGGAGGGTGTGGTGGCGGCGATCTCGCTGGTGGTCGCCCAGGACCGGGCGGACCCGGTGGCGTTGGCCCCGCTGGTCCAGGCCGCCGGCCGGGTGGTCTCCCGGGCGCTGAACAACTCCGTCTGATGTAGACATACTGCAAATCGTTGACGCCCGATCAAAATCTGCATTACGTTGCCCGTGCGCGTGTCACTCCCCACCTTCGTGCGCGGATCGGCATCGACGAAAGCGAGCACCCATGTCACTGGACAGCAAGGTTGCCATCGTCACCGGAGCCGGGCGGGGCCTCGGCCTGGCCTACGCCCAGGAGCTGGCGCGGCGGGGCGCCTCGATAGTGGTCAACGACGTCGACGCCGGAGCTGCCGCCGACGCGGTGGCGGCGATCCAGTCATCCGGCGGTCGGGCCGTCGCGGTGGTGGCACCGGTCGGTCCGACCGAGACCGCCAAGGAGCTCGTCAGCACGGCGGTCGAGCACTTCGGACGGCTGGACATCCTCGTCACCAACGCCGGCGTCCTGCGCGACACGGTGCTGTGGAAGATGAGCGACGACGACTTCGACACCGTCATCAACGTGCACCTGCGCGGCACGTTCACCACGGTGCGCGAGGCGGTGCAGCACATGCGGCAGGCCGGCGAGGGCGGCCGGATCATCTGCGTCGGGTCACCCACCGGACAGCGGGGTACCTTCGGCCAGACCAACTACGCGGCCGCCAAGGCGGGCATCGTCGGCATGGTCCGTACCTGGGCGCTCGAGCTCAAGCGGGCCGGCATCACCGCCAACACCGTTGTTCCGGTCGCCGCGACCGCGATGACCGCCACCGTCCCCTACTTCGCCGCGGCGGTACGGGCCGAGGCGAACGGCGAGCCGATGCCCGCGTTCTTCCGACACGGCCTGGGGTTCGGCACGGCGGACGACGCGGCCGGGCTCGTCGCGTTCCTCGGCTCCGACGCGGCGGCCTCGGTGACCGGGCAGGTGATCGGTGTGGGAGGGGACCGCCTCCAGATCTGGACCCATCCGGAGGCGGCGCTGACCGCCCACCGCGAGGGCGGCTGGACGTACGAGGCGCTCGTGGACGCCTGGCCGACGACGTTCGTCGGCGCCGAGCAGAGCGTCGGCGAACGCTTCCCGGAACTCCCCGAGGAGTTCGAGCCAGCGACGTCCTGACCCGCCCCGACGAAGGTTGGCCCCATGTACCAGCCCGCGATCGACCTCGACACCGTCACGGCGATCGACATGCACGTGCACATCGAGGTCGACGACCACTGTCACACCTCACTACCCGAACCGCTGGTGGCGGCGGCGTCGGCGTACTTCAAGACGGACGGCCCACGGCCGGCGGTCGGCGCGGTGGCCCAGTACTACCGCGAGCGGAGCATGGCGGCCGTCGTCTTCACTGTGGACGCGCGTACCCAACTGAAGCACCAGCCACTGTCGAGCGCCGACATCGCCCGTGCGGCGGCAGAGCACGCCGACGTGCTGATCCCGTTCGGGTCTGTCGACCCGCGCACAGGCCCGGCCGCCCTCGACCTCGCCGCCCGACTGATCGAGGAGGAAGGCGTACGAGGCTTCAAGTTCCACCCCACAGTGCAGGGCTTCGACCCCAGCCACGACGAGTACGCGCCGATGTGGGGCCTGCTTGAGCGGGCCGGCGTCCCGGCGCTCTTCCACACCGGGCAGACCGGCATCGGCGCCGGCACCCCGGGCGGTTACGGCCTGCGGCTCGGCCTGTCGAATCCGATCCTGCTCGACCCGATCGCGGCCGACTTCCCCGACCTTCAGATCATCATGGCCCACCCGTCGGTGCCCTGGCAGGACGAGGCGTTGTCGGTGGCCACGCACAAGCACAACACCTGGATCGACCTGTCCGGCTGGAGCCCGAAGTACTTCCCGGCCGAGTTGGTGCGTCACGCCAACTCGGTGCTGAAGCGACGGGTGCTCTTCGGCACCGACTACCCCCTGCTCACCCCCGACCGGTGGCTGCGCGACGTGCAAGCGACCGATCTCAAGCCGGACGTGCTCCCGGGCATCCTCAAGGACAACGCGGCCCGCCTGCTGGGCCTTGCCCGGTGACGACGAGAGGAAGCGCCATGACGACGACCATCACCTACGAGCGGCTGGGCGACCTCGCCGGCACCGATCTCGGCTACACCGGGTACCGCACTGTCACCCAGGACCAGGTCGACCTGTTCGCGGACGCGACGGACGACCACCAGTGGATCCACGTCGACCCCGAACGGGCGAGGACCGGGCCGTTCGGCGCGCCGATCGCGCACGGCTTCCTCACCCTCTCCCTGGCCGTTCCGTTCTGGACCGAGCTGCTTGAGGTCAAGGGTGTGACCACGAAGGTCAACTACGGCCTCGACAAGGTGCGCTTCCCCGCGCCGGTCGTGGTCGGGGCGCGGGTACGCATGCGGGCCACAGTCGTCGAGGTCGTCGAGGTGCGCGGCGGCTACCAGATCGCCGTCGACCAGACGATCGAGATCGAGGGCGGCGCCAAGCCGGCGGTCGTCGCGCGAGGGTTGTACCGCTTCTACGCCTGAGGCCCGGGGGCATCCGACGAGCCGGGCGAGCACACCACCTCCACCCCCCGGGAGAATGATGATGCAGCAGCACGGAATTGGCGCCTGGGTGACCAAGCGCCGGCTGAAGTCCCCGGACCAGGTCGCGATCATCCACGGCGACCGGCCGCCCATGACGTACGGACAGTTCGCCGACGCCGCGGACCGGATCGCGGCGGTGCTGCGGGAGCGAGGCGTCGGTAGGGGTGAGTGCGTCGCCTACCTGGGCGAGAACAGCCCCGAGCTCCTCCTGGTGATGTTCGGGGCGGCGCAGGTCGGGGCCGTCTTCGTGCCGATCAACACCCGGCTCGCCGCACCCGAGATCGTGGCCGTCCTCGCCGACTGCGGCGCGCGGGTGCTGATCCACGACCCGGACTTCGCGGCGCTGGTGGCCTCCGCCGCGCCGACCGCCCGGACCCCGTACGTCATCGTCAACGGTGAGGGCACCGCGGACCGGCACGGGCTTGCCCGCCTGGCGCGGGCCGCCGTCTCCCCGTTCACCGGCCGGGTCGACACCGCCCACGAGGACCCGGCGGCGATCGTCTACACCTCGGGCACGACCGGCCGGGCCAAGGGTGCCGTGCTGACCCACGGCAACCTCACCTGGGTGGCGCTCAACTGTGTGGTCGACTACGACGTCGTCTCCACTGACGTCGCGCTCATGATCTCGCCGCTGTTCCACGTCGCGTCGCTCGGGATGGGTGCCCTGCCCGTCATCCTCAAGGGCGCCACGATGGTGATCGAGAAGGGCTTCGAGCCGGGCCGCGCGCTCGCGCAGATCGAGCGGCACGGGGTGACCATGCTCAGCGGCGTGCCGACCACGTACCAGCTCATGGCCGACCATCCCGCCTGGGCGTCGACCGACCTGTCCACGCTGACGAAGCTCACCTGCGGAGGTTCGGCGGTGCCGGCCCGCATCCTCAACGCGTACGAGGCGCGGGGCCTGTCGTTCTCGCAGGGTTACGGCATGACCGAGGCCGCGCCGGGCGCGACCGCGTTGCCGCCGACGATGACCCGCGTCAAGCAGGGCAGTGTCGGTCTGCCGCACTTCTTCACCGATGTGCGGATCACCGATGCGGCCGGTGCGGTGGTGCCCACCGGCGCTGTCGGTGAGATCGAGGTGGCCGGGCCCAACGTCTTCCCCGGCTATCACGGCCTTGCGCAGGCGACCGCCGAGGCGTTCACGGCCGACGGGTGGTTCCGCTCCGGCGACCTCGGACACCTGGACGCCGACGGCTACCTCTACATCTCCGGCCGACTCAAGGACATGATCATCTCGGGGGGCGAGAACATCTACCCGCTCGAACTCGAACAGCTGCTCACCGAGGTCGACGGGGTGACCTCGGCGGCGGTCATCGGCGTGCCGGACGAGCGTTGGGGTGAGGTGCCGTGGGCGATCGTGACCGTACGGGAGGGGGCGTCGGTGGACACCGCCACCGTCCGGGCGTGCCTGGACGGCAGGATCGCCCGCTACAAGCTCCCGAAGAACGTGGTCATCGTGGATGAGCTGCCGCGGACGGCGTCGGGGAAGGTGCGGAAGGCCGATCTGAGGACCCGATTCGGCTCCTAGCGGCGGGCCGGGCCGCGACGAGTTCGGCGAACTCCGCCGCTGACGCCTCGGCCAGCTTCTCGTGCGTCCGGCGGTAGGTTTCCACCGATCTCGTGGCGGGCCATTCGTCGTCCATGAACTCGGCCGGCAGCCTCGGGTCGGTGCGCAGCAGCGCGAGCCAGTCCGCCACCAGCATCGTCCGTACGGTGAGGGCGCTCGGTGCCATCGCCGTCGCGGACGGGGCGTCCCACACGTCGATGAAGGCCAGGTGGGCGCGCCGGATCGCCTCGATGTCCCACGCGGCGCGTACGCTCTCGCCGATCGGGAACCCGGCGAGTTCGCGGGCGTGAAAGGCGACCACGGTATTGGGCGCGAGGTCCTGCCGCAGCGGCTCCAACGAGCCGGCGAGGTCGACCTCGCCAGGCGCGAGCCAGAGCCCGTCCCGGATCGGCGCGAAGCCCTCCCAGATGAGGGTTGAGCGCAGTCGGTGCCGCAGCATCCGCTGGCCCTCCGGGATCGAGAAGGTGACAAGGGTCCACCCGTTGCCCTGTGGGTCGAACGGCCGCGGCCCGCGAACGCGGTACGTCGCCTCGCGCAACACCGCGACCCCGTGCTCGGTCAGCGAGAACAGCGTCTCCCGGCCGCTCCTGCTGCGGGCGAGGATGCCGCTGTGCACGAGTCGGTCCAGGGTCGCGCGGGTGGCCGGCGCGGCGACGTCGGCGCCCTCCAGCACGTTGATCAGGACGCTCGCCCGGATCGGTCCCGTGTCACCGTCGACGACGTGCTCCCCGAAGAACGCGAGCAACAACTGCTTCGGCTGACGACTACCCACAGCCCTTCCCTTCGGCGAACTCGTTGGTTGGCCGCCGATCACCGCGCGGATCGCGGGGCCACTGCCTGCCCGCGCTTGGCCCGCTGGATCTGGTCGTAGACGTGCGTCCGCAGTTCCGTGAAACGGGGCAGAGCGCGGGTCGTGATCTGATCGCGCTCCGGCGGCAGGTCGATCGCGAGGTCCTCCTGGACCCAGGTCGGCGACGTGGACAATACTAGAACCCGCTGACCGAGATACACCGACTCGTCGATGTCGTGGGTGACGAAGACAACCGAGATGGTCCGGCTGGCGTGCAGCTCGCGGACCAGGTCCTCCAGGTCGGCCCGGGTCTGCGCGTCCACGGCGGCGAACGGTTCGTCCATGATCAGGACGTCGGGCTGGTAGGCGATGGCCCGCGCGATCGCCACGCGCTGTTGCATCCCCCCGGAGAGCTGCCACGGGTGGCTCAGCGCGGCGTGCCCGAGACCCACCGCCTCAAGAGCGTCGACGACCAGCTTGTTTCGGGCATCGCGGTTGAGCCTCTTGTGCCGCAGTGGAAGCTCGACGTTTCCGCGCACCGTCAGCCAGGGGTAGAGGCTGCGACCGTACTCCTGGAACACGACCGCCATGGCCGGGCTGGGCCCGGTCACCGCAGAGCCGTCCATCTCGACCAGGCCGCTGGTGGGCCGCAGCAGGCCGGCGAGGCATTTCAGCAGGGTGGTCTTGCCGCAACCGGACGGCCCGACGATGCAGACGAGCTCACCGGCGTCCATCGTGAAGCTGATGTCCCCGATCGCCTCGACGTTGCCCGTGGTGGACTCGTAGACCTTCCGCAGGTGCTCCACCAGCAGCAGACTGCTCCGATCAGGCACGGTTGACCTCCCTGACTCCGTGGTACCAGCGCAGAACGCGCTGTTCGACGAGACCGAAAGCTACGGCGAGGAGAACGCCGACGAGACCGAGGAGGAGGATGCCGCTCCACATCTCGGCGATCAGGTAGTTGCGCTGGAAGTAGGCGATCCGGTAGCCGAGGCCGGAGGAGGAGGCGAACATCTCGGAGATGACCATCAGGATCAGCGCGACCGAGAGGGCCTGACGAACCCCGGCCATGATCCGTGGGCTGGCAGCTGGGAGTACGAGGAACCAGAGCCGCTCCCACCAGGAGACCTGGAACGACTCCGCGGTCTCCTTCATGACGCTGTCGGTTCCCCGGACACCCTCGATCGTGTTCAACAGGATCGGCCAGACCGCGCCGGAGACGATCACGACCACCTTCATGGTGTCGGTGATTCCGAGCAGGAGCATCACCACCGGAATCAGCACCGGCGGCGGGATGGCCCGGAGGAACTCCAGTAGCGGTTCGAGGAGTTCCCGCAACCAGGGGGTCAGCCCGATGACGGTGCCGGCGCCGATGCCGAGCACTATCGACGCGGCGACACCGAGGCCGAGGCGGGCGAGGCTCGGCAGGACGTCCTCGACGAAGGCCGGACCGACCCAGGTCTCCCGAAAGGCTCTGGCGATCGCCAACGGGTCGGGGAAGAACCGGTTCGTCGCCCTCGTCGCCGCCAGGCCCCAGACCACCAGCAGCATCGTCGGCAGGCCCAGTGGGTAGAGGATGCTCGCCGCGATCCGGGTTCCGACCGTCCGGCTGCGTGCCGTGGTGGCGATCCGCCCGGGGTACGTGGTCACAGCGCCTCCTCTCCTCGTACGGACTGGTGCCAGGACAGCACCCGACGCTCGATGAACCGGAAGACGATGTTCACCATGAGCCCGAGCAGGCCGGTGACCACGACCAGCGCGTACAGGCCGGCGGCGTCTCCGGCGGACCGGGACAGCTCGATCATGCGCCCGAGACCGGGGTTGCCGATCACCATCTCCGCGGTGATGGCGAGGATGAGCGCGACCGCCGCCGCGAGCCGCAGGCCGGTCATGAGGTACGGCAGGGTGGTCGGCAGGACGAGGTGCGACAACTGTTCCCGCCGACTCAGACCGAAACTGCGGGCGGTGTCGCGAGCCACCGAGTCGACGTCGGCGACGCCGTAGATGACCTGCACGAACACCTGCCAGAACGACGCGTAGATGATGATGACGAGGGCGGCCTGCCGCTGGATGCCGAACATCAGCACGGCGAGCGGGATGAGGGCGACCGACGGGATCGGTCGCAGGAACTCGACCATGGTGTGGGTCGCGCGCCGTAGGAACGGCACCAGCCCGACGACCGTGCCGAGGACGACGGCGGCGACCGTCGCCACCGTCAGGCCGATCGCCCAGGACGTCATGGTGCTGCCCAGCCGCCGCCAGAACGCGAGGTCGACGAGTTGCTCGACAAGCCGCGCCAGCACGTCGGTCACGTACGGCAGGTAGAGCGGGTTGATCAGGCCCAGCGTCGGGATCAGCTGCCAGACGACGAGGAACGCGGTCAGGCCGACGACGCCCAGCATCGCTTTGCGTAACGCGCGTAGGCGTCGGGTGGGAAACACGCGCATGTCACTCCCGTCGTCAGGCGGGCGACGAGGCCCTCCCCGCTGGGGCCAGGGAGGGCGGGATCGCGCCGGCTACTGCTGCTGGATGAGACGGTCGAGGTTGGGTTGCCTGTCGAGCACCTTGTACTTCTGCGCGAGCTCGGCGAGCGTCTGGAGGCTCGACCGGTCGACCTCCCAACCGAAGGCCGGTAGCCGCACCGACTCGGCCACCGGTGGGGGCAGCTGAAGGTTGTCCTTGAT
Source organism: Micromonospora sp. NPDC005205 (assembly GCF_040608275.1). Taxonomy (NCBI): domain Bacteria; kingdom Bacillati; phylum Actinomycetota; class Actinomycetes; order Micromonosporales; family Micromonosporaceae; genus Micromonospora; species Micromonospora sp. NPDC005205. Next base: position 265,399 of record NZ_JBEXHV010000004.1, on the reverse strand, counting down.
GGCCTGCCGAAGCGCCGCCTCGTTGGCGGGGGCCTTGGCCCACTCCAACGTCTTCTTCATCGCCGCCGTGAAGTCCTCGACCAGCTTGGCGTCCTTCTCCGTGCGTTCCCTGGTGGTGATGGTGGTGAGCGTGGTCAGGCCGGGCACCACCGCCTGGTAGGGGGCGACGATGAAGGTGTCGCCGCGGGTCTTCAACTGGGTGACGAAGGGCTCCGGCACCCAGGCGGCGTCGATGTTGCCGGATTCGAGTTGGGCCGGGGCGTCCGGAAAGGCGACCTCGACGAACTTGATTCTCGACGGGTCGCCACCGTCCTTCTCGACCGCCGCCATGATCGTCACATCGCCGGCGGCGCCCAGGCTGTTGACCGAGACCCGCTTGCCCGCGAGGTCGGCCGGCCGCTTGATGCCTGACTTCGCCGAGGCCACCACGGCGTTGATGTCGTCGCCGTCGGCGTACGAGGAGGCGTAGTTGCCGATGATGACGACGCCGAGATCCCGCAGGTCGGCCCGGAACGGCCCGAAGGGCTGGCCGATGGCGAAGTCGATGTCGCCGTTCAGGAGCGCGGGAATGGCCTGCGCGCCGCCCTGGGCGGGCAGCACCTCGACCTGGAGGCCGCGCTCGGCGAAGACGCCGGCCTTGATGCCGCCCCACAGCGCGGCGGTCTCGGTGATGGGCAGCGCCGCGACCCGGACCTTGCGCAGGTCGCCCGAGGTCTGTTCGGACGGGTTGGAGGCGTCGGAGTCGGTGCATCCGGTGAGGGCGATCGCGGTGACGGCGATCAGCCCGAGAGCCATGACCTTCTTCATGGACGAGGCCCTTCCTGGGCGGGGGTGGTGGGTGCCTCGGATTTTCAGGTGACCAACGGCGGCGCGGGGGCGCACTTCGCTGTGTTGGCCATGGTCAGTCACCCCGGCATTGAAAGTCAATAATTTCTGACGCCCGTCAGAAATAAGTTGAACAACGCTCTGCTGTGGTGACGTCTCGCACGCTCGCGTTCAGACCTCGGGCAGGCCCACGTAGTTCTCGGACAGGCTCGCGGCGTACGTCTCAGAGGTGGCGACGTACCTCAGCGTGGCGGTCTGGAGCTTCGTCTCGTACGGGTCGTCGCGCTCCAGCCGGTGCAGCATTGAGGTCATCCACCAGGAGAAGTGCTGGGCCCGCCAGACCCGACGTAACGCCGTGGCCGAGTAGGCCTCCAGCAGATCTGTGCTGCCCCTGTCGTACCAGGCGGCGAAGGCATCCCCCAGCAGCGCGACGTCAGCGAGGGCGAGGTTCATCCCCTTCGCGCCGGTCGGTGGGACGATGTGCACGGCGTCCCCGGCCAGGAACAGCCGCTCCCACTGCATCGGCTCGACAACGAAACTGCGCATCGGGGTGATGGACTTCTCCAGGATCGGTCCCTCGTTGAGCGACCATCCCGGCACCGTCTCCAACCGTGCCCGCAGCTCCGTCCAGATCCGCTCGTCCGGCCATGCGGCGATGTCCTCGTCGGGCGCGACCTGTAGGTACAGCCGAGAGATCTCGGGGGAGCGCATGCTGTAGAGGGCGAAGCCACGCTCGTGGTTGGCGTAGATGAGTTCGTCCACCGCCGGCGGTGCGGCGGCGAGGACGCCCAACCAGGCAAACGGGTACACCCGCTCGTAGGTGGTCAGCACCCCTTCGGGCACCGCGCCGCGGCTCACCCCGTGGAACCCGTCGCAGCCCGCCACGAAGTCGCAGCGCAGCTCCTGGACCTTCCCGTCGCGTCGAAAGTGGACAACCGGGGAGTCCGAGTCCAGCCGGTCCAGGCGTACCGCCTCGGTCTCGAAGAGGATCGAGCCACCGGCCGCGAGCCGGGCGGCGATCAGGTCCTTGACCACCTCCTGCTGTCCGTAGACGGTGATCGCCCGCCCGGTCAGGTCTGCCATCGGCACCCGGTGCGACTCCCCGGCGAAGCGCAGCTCGATGCCCTCGTGGCGCAGTCCCTCCCGTTGCAGCCGCTCGCCGACGCCGTTGCGGCAGAGCAGGTCGACCGAGCCCTGTTCGAGGACGCCCGCCCGGAGCCGGTGCTCGACGTGGTCGCGGCTGCGGCTCTCCAGCACCACGGACTCGATTCCGCGCAGGTGCAACAGGTGCGACAGCATGAGCCCCGCCGGCCCGGCGCCGACGATGCCGACCTGGGTACACAATCCCGGCATGCCCGATCCTCCCGGTGTCAGAACGGGTACCGCGTGATGGCGCCGCGCACGGTGAGCCACTGGGTCTCGGTGAACGCCTCGACGTTCGCCGCGGGCCCGCCGAACCGGGAGCCGGTACCGGACGCTCCCACCCCACCGAACGGCGCCACCGCCTCGTCGTTCACCGTCTGGTCGTTGATGTGCACGATGCCGCTGGGGATCCGGTCGGCGAGGGCCATCGCCCTCATCACGTCTCGGCTCAAGATGCCCAGCGACAGGCCGTACTCGGTCTGGCGGGCCAACTCGACGGCCTCGTCCTGGTCGGCAAAGGTGATCACCGGGGCGACCGGGCCGAAGACCTCCTGGGCGTACGCCGGGGTCGCGGGGGTGACGTCAGTGAGCACCGTCGGCCGGTAGAACAGTCCCTCGTACGTGCCCCCGGCGGCCAGCCGGGCACCGGCGTCGACGCTCGCGGTGACCAGTGCGTGGATCTTGTCGCGCTGGTGCTCGTCGATGATCGGCCCGAGCGCCACCTGCTCCTTCGCCGGGTCGCCGACCGGCAGGTGGTTCGCCTTCTCCGCCAGCCGCTCGACGTAGCGCTCGGACAGACTCTCGTGGACCAGGTGTCGGCCGGTGGTCATGCAGATCTGACCCTGGTGCAGGAAGGACCCCCACGCGCCGGCGGAGACAGCGAGGTCCAGGTCGGCGTCGTCGAGGACGATCAGCGCCGAGTTGCCACCGAGTTCGAGGTGCGAACGTTTGAGGTGGCGTGCCGCCGCCTCACCGACCTTGCGGCCGGCAGCGGTCGAGCCGGTGAAGCTGATCACCCGTACGTTCGGGTCGGCCACCAGCGCCTCGCCGGCCTCCACCCCGCCGGGAAGGACGTGCAGCAACCCTTCGGGCAGGCCGGCCTCCTCGAAGACCCGGGCGATCGCGACGCCACCGCAGACTGCGGTGCGCGGGTCGGGCTTGAGCACCACGGCGTTGCCCAGCGCCAGGGCCGGGGCCACTGAACGGGTGGCCAGGATGAGCGGGAAGTTGAACGGCGCGATGACCCCGACGACGCCGACGGGCAACCGGCGGGCCAGGCTGAGCCGCGGTTGCGCGCTCGGGATGATCTCGCCCAGCGGGTGCGAGGCCAGCGCCGACGCCTCGTAGCATTCCTGCGCGGCGGCGGCGATCTCGACGCGGGCCTTGGATGGGATGGACCCGGACTCCCGCACGATCCAGTCGGCGATCTCGGTGGCGTGCCGCTCGAACAGTTGCCCGGCCCGGCGCAGCACCGCGGCCCGCACGGCGTAGCCGGTGGCGGCCCAGGCGCGTTGGGCGGTGGCGGCGCGGGCGCAGGCGCGCGTCACGTCCTCGGCGTTCGCCACGCCGACCTGGCCGATCTCCTCCCCGGTGGCGGGGGATCGCACGGGCGCCGTGCCGCCGGCGGGTTTCACCCAGCCGTCGCTGTGCAGGGTGCCCTGCCAGGTCGTGGCGTCCAGCAGTGTCATGGCGGTCCTCCTCGGAGGCGTTCGCGTACCGAACGGCCGTTCTCTGCTTGAACGTTGGCACGTGGCCCGGCTCGCGTCAACGCATCGGCCGACGTGACTGCCGAACACAGTGGACGGCCCCGGTCGTGCCCGGCCAACCTGTCGTTGACGGATGTCGTCCTCCGTCGTACGTTCGATATGAGTACGGCAGTCCGCATGGCGAACAGCTGGCGGCAGCGCGGATGTCGCAGGATGCGGGGAGGCCCATGGCGAAGCTCGTCTCGCTTGCCGACGGCGTGGCGCACCTGGTCCGCGACGGTGACGTGGTGGCCCTGGAAGGGTTCACGCACCTCATCCCGTTCGCCGCGGGTCACGAGATGATCCGCCAGGGACGGCAGGAGCTGACCCTCGTGCGGATGACCCCCGACGTCATCTACGACCAGCTCATCGGCGCGGGTTGCGCCCGCCGCCTGGTCTTCTCCTGGGGCGGCAACCCGGGCGTCGGGTCGCTGCACCGCTTCCGGGACGCCGTGCAGCACGCCTGGCCGCGTCCGCTCGAGCTGGAGGAGCACAGCCACGCGGGCATGGCGAACCGGTACGTCGCCGGGGCGTCCGGGCTGCCGTTCGCCGTCCTGCGCGGCTACACAGGCACCGACCTGCCCGGGCACACGACGAACATCAGGCCCATCACCTGCCCCTTCACCGGCGAGACGCTCACCGCCGTCCCCGCCCTGCGTCCCGACGTGACTGTGGTGCACGCCCAGCGCGCCGACCGTGACGGCAACGTGCAGATGTGGGGCATCACCGGGGTGCAGAAGGAAGCCGTGCTCGCCGCCCACCGGTCCCTGGTCACCGTCGAGGAGATCGTGGACGAGTTGGAACCCGTACCCGGGCAGGTGGTCCTGCCTGGTTGGGCGGTCACCGCGGTGGCCGAGGTGCCCGGCGGCGCGCACCCCTCCTACGCCCACGGCTACTCGGTACGGGACAACGACTTCTACCGGGACTGGGACGCCGTCAGCCGGCACCGCGACACCTTCCGCGCCTGGCTGGACGAGCACGTGCACACGGCCGGGGCGGCGGCATGAGTCAGCGCGGCGAGCGGGGGGAACGCGATGGCTGACTGGACCGCCGACGAGATGATGATTGTCGCCGCCGCCCGCCAACTGCGCGACGGCACCGCCTGCTTCGTGGGGATCGGGTTGCCCAGCACCGCGGCGAATCTCGCCCGGGTGACCCACGCCCCGAACCTGGTGCTCATCTACGAATCGGGGTGCCTCGGCGCGAAGCCAGACCGGCTACCGCTCTCCATCGGGGACGCGGTCCTCGCCGAATCGGCTGACGCTGTGGTGTCGGTGCCCGAGGTGTTCAACTACTGGCTCCAGCCGGGCCGGATCGACGTGGGCTTCCTCGGGGCGGCGCAGCTCGACCGGTACGGCAACATCAACACCACTGTCGTCGGCGGTGACTACGCCGCCCCGAAGGTCCGGCTGCCCGGCGCCGGTGGCGCCCCGGAGATCGCCGCCTCCTGCGGGGAGGTCGTGGTGATCGTCCGGCAGGACCTCCGGACGTTCACCGAACGGGTCGACTTCGTCACCTCGGTCGGCTACGGAACCGGCCCGGGCGACCGGGAGCGACTCGGCCTGCGTGGCGCCGGCCCCCGCGTGGTGATCACCGATCTCGGCGTCCTCGAACCCGACCCGGTGACCTGCGAGCTCACGCTGACCCGCCTGCACCCCGGCGTGACCCGGGAGCAGGCGCGGGCGGCCACCGGCTGGGACCTCGCCGTCGCCGACGGGCTGACCACCGGTGAACCCCCGACGGCGCGGGAGCTCGTGGCGCTGCGGGCACTGGAGGCGACGAAGTCCGACGGGAGACGACGATGACCACACAGGACGCCGGGGCAGACAGGCGCCTCGTGCTACCGCGGTACCGGCGCGACGACGTCGACGTCCACCCACCACTGCTCAGCCCCGGCTACGGGTCGACAGTGACGCGGGCGCCGCGACACCCGCTGATCCACCTGCCGCAGCGGCTGACCGAGGTCACCGGACCGCTACTGGGGGAGGGACGGCTCGGGGCGCTCGACCACGACCTGACCCGCCAGCACGACGGCGAGCCGCAGGGACAACGGATCATCGTGCACGGGCGTGTTCGTGACGGTGACGGTCGACCCGTGCCGCGCACGCTTGTCGAGATCTGGCAGGCCAACGCCGCCGGCCGGTACCGCGACGCCCGGGACACCTGGCCGGCCCCGCTCGACCCGTACTTCGAGGGGGTGGGCCGGGCGCTCACCGACGACCAGGGGCGGTACCGGTTCATCACAGTGCGGCCCGGCGCCTACCCCTGGCGCAACCACGACAACGCCTGGCGGCCGGCGCACATCCACTTCTCCCTCTTCGGCCGCGCGTTCACCCAGCGGCTGGTCACGCAGATGTACTTCCCGGGCGACCCGCTCTTCTTCCAGGACCCGATCTTCAACTCGGTCCCTGACCCGAAGGCACGGGAACGGATGATCGCCCGGTACGACCACGCGACCACCGCACCGGAGTGGGCACTGGCGTACGAGTTCGACATCGTGCTGCGCGGTCGGGAAGGCACCCCCTTCGAGGACGAGGACGACGATGACTGAGCAGTTGGGCGTCATGCCCGCGCAGACCGTCGGGCCGTACCTGCACATCGGCCTCCGCTGGCCCGACGGCCCGTACGTCGTACCCGAGGGCACGCCGGGCGCGTTCTGGATCAGGGGGCGGGTCTTCGACGGCACCGGAACGCCGGTGGTCGACGCGATGGTGGAGAGCTGGCAGGCCGACCCGGACGGCTGGTTCGACCATCCGGACGACCCACGGGGTGCCCGGCCGCCCGCGCTCCCGGGCTTCCGCGGATTCGGTCGGAGCGAGACCGACGGGCAGGGGTGGTACCGGCTGTTGACCGTCAAGCCGGGTTCGCTGCCCGAGCCGGACGGCGGCACCGAGGCCCCCCACCTGACCCTGTCGGTCTTCGGGCGTGGGCTGCTGCACCGCCTCGTCACGCGGCTCTACTTCCCCGACGAGCCGGCGGCGAACGCCGCCGACCCCGTGCTGCGCATCGTCGACGCCGACCGCCTCGACACCCTGCTGGCGAGTCCCGCCCCGGACGGGTTCCGGTTCGACATCCACCTGCAGGGCGACCATGAGACCGTCTTCTTCGCCGTCTGACGGTCTGCTCGGCGGCCTCTCCGGCGTTCCGGACGTCGACGCGGAACTCAGCGACCCGTCAGTGCTTCAGGCGATGCTCGACGTGGAGGCTGCACTCGCCCGGGCTGCGGCGGACGCCGGCATCCTGCCCCCGCCGGCGGCCACGGCGATCGTCGAGCAGTGCCGCGCCGAGCGGTACGACCCGGGAGCGCTCGGCCGGGCGGCCGACGCCACGGGCAACCCGGTCGTCCCACTGGTGGGTGAGCTGACCGCCGCCGTGCCGAAGGAGGCCCGAGCCTGGGTGCACTTCGGAGCGACCAGCCAGGATGTCCTGGACACCGCGCTGGTCCTGGTGGCCGTGCGGGCGCTCGGGCCGCTGCTGCGTCACCTCGACGCCGCCGTGGACGCCGCCGCCCAGCTGGCCGACGCGCACCGGGACACCGTTATGGTCGCCCGGACCCTCGGGCAGCAGGCGGCGCCCACCACGTTCGGGCTCAAGGCCGCCGGCTGGTTGACCGGGCTGGTCGAGACCCGGGACCGACTGCGTCAGACCCGCACCGCACAGCCTGCGCAACTTGGTGGCGCGGTCGGCACCCTGGCCGCGTACGGGCCGGCCGGCGCCGAGGTCGCCGAGCGGTTCGCGGCGCACCTGGGCCTCCCACCGAGCCCGCTGCCCTGGCACACCCGTCGCCAGCCCTGGCTCGACCTGGCCGCCGCCCTCGGCGGGTTGCTCGTCGCCGCCGGTAAGGTCGCCCTCGACGTCGGGTTGCTTGCCCAGAACGAGGTGGGCGAGGTCGCCGAAGGCGGTGCCGGACGCGGCGGTTCCTCGGCAATGCCGCACAAGCGCAACCCCGTGGACTCGGTGCTCCTCACCGCCGCGGCGCGACGCGGCCCGGGTCTCGTCGCCACCCTGTTCGCCACGGCGGTGCAGGAGCACGAGCGGGCCGCGGGCGCGTGGCACGCCGAGTGGGAGCCCCTGCTGGAGCTGCTGCACGTGGCCGGCGGTGCCTCCGCCCGGTGCGCCCGGACGCTGCACGGCCTACAGGTCCGTCCGAACAGGATGCGGGAGAACCTCGACGCTACCGGCGGCCTGCTGCTCGCCGAGGCCGTGGCCGCGCGACTGGCGCCCGCTGTCGGTCGCGGCGTCGCACACGACCTCGTGGCCCGCGCTGCCTCCAAGCCCTCGTTCCGCGCCGCGCTGCTCGCCGACCCCGAGGTGCGCGCCCACCTGTCCGACACGGAGATAGCCGAGGCGCTCGACCCGCGCCGCTGGCTCGGCTCGGCTGGCCGGTTCGTCGACAATGCGCTGGCCGCCGCCCGAGGAGTGGGCCGATGACGTCCCGATTGCATCTCACAGTCGACGGCCCGGCCGCCGCGCCGGTGCTGCTGCTCGGCAGTTCCCTGGGCACCGCCGCCGCCCTGTGGGAACCCCAGGTCCCGGCGCTCGCCCAACGGTTCCGAGTCATCCGGTACGACCACCTCGGCCACGGGCGTTCCGCCGTGCCGCCCGGGCCGTACACGCTGGACCTGCTGGGCCGGGAACTGCTGCGGACGCTGGACGACCTCGACGTGCAGTGGGTCCACTACGCGGGGCTGTCCCTCGGCGGCATGGTGGGCATGTGGCTCGCCGCGTACGCGCCGGACCGGGTGCGGCGGCTGGCGCTGCTCTGCACGTCGGCGTCGCTCGGCCCACCGGAGCAGTGGCGGGAGCGAGCCGCCACGGTACTCACCGGCGGGATGTCGGCGATCGCCGACGCGGTGGTGGCCCGCTGGTTCACCCCGGCCTTCGCCACGGCCCGGCCGGAGGTGGTCGCCACCCACCGCGCCATGCTGACCGCGAACGCGCCGACCGGATACGCCGCCTGCTGCGAGGCGATCGCCAGCATGGACCTCCGACCTGACCTCGGCCGGGTCGTCGCGCCGACGCTCGTCATCGCGGGAGCGGACGACACGGCCACCCCGGTGGCGCACGCCCGCGAGATCGTCGAGCGCATCCCGCGGGCCCGGCTGGCCGTGGTCGACGCGGCGGCGCACCTGGCCAACGTCGAGCAACCCGAGCAGGTGTGCCGACTCCTGTTGGAACACTTCCACGAGGGACGGGGTGACGGGTGAACGACCACGAGCGGCACCAGGCGGGCATGGCGGTGCGACGACAGGTGCTGGGTGACGCACACGTGGACCGCGCGGTCGCCGGCACCGACAAGTTCACCGCCGACTTCCAGGACTTCATCACCCGCTACGCCTGGGGCGAGGTGTGGAGCAGGCCGGGCCTCGACCGGCGAACCCGTAGCTGCATCACCCTCGCCGTGCTCGCCACCCTGCACCACGACGAGGAGTTGGCGATGCATGTCCGGGCCGCGTTGCGCAACGGACTCAGCCCGGAGGAGGTGGCGGAGGTCCTGCTCCAGGTCGGCGTCTACGCTGGTGTACCGGCGGCGAACCGGGCGTTCAAGGTGGCCCGGGAGACCCTGCGGCAGGAGGCCGGGTGAGCGTGAGCGAGGAGGCGACGAGGTCGCCGGAGTTCGTTCAGTCGCTGGAGCGCGGCCTCGCGGTGATCCGGGCGTTCGACGCCGACCACCCGCAGCTCACGCTCAGCGACGTGGCCAGACGCACCGGGCTGACCCGGGCCGCGGCGCGCCGGTTCCTGCTCACCCTTGTCGAGCTGGGGTACGTGCACACCGACGGTCGGCTCTTCTCGCTGCGGGCACGGATCCTCGAACTCGGCTACGCGTACCTGTCGAGCCTGAGCCTGCCCGAGCTCGCCCAGCGGCACATGGAGGCGCTCGTCGCGCTGGTGCACGAGTCCTGTTCGGTGTCGGTGCTCGACGGCGACGAGGTGGTCTACGTCGCCCGCGTGCCCACCAAGCGGATCATGACGGTGGGGATCAGCGTCGGGACGCGCTTCCCCGCGTACGCCACCTCCATGGGTCGGGTGCTGCTCGCCGCGCAACCGGCGGACTGGCTGGACGACTACCTCGCCACCGCGCAGCTGCGTCCGCTGACCCGGCGCACCGTCACCGACCCGGCGAAGCTGCGCACCGTCCTGACGAAGATCGCCGCTCAGGGGTACGCCATCGTGGACCAGGAGCTGGAGGAGGGCCTGCGCTCCGTGGCCGCGCCGATCCACGGCGAGAACGGGTCGGTGATCGCCGCGGTGAACGTCTCCGCGCACGCCACCCGGGGGTCCTTCGAGATGATCCGTCGGGAGCTGCTCCCGCCGCTGCTGGCCGCCGCGAAGCGGATCGAGGAGGACATCCGGGGCGGCTTGAGCCGGTCACCGACGGCCGGCGGGCTCAGCTCAGCTTGAGGGCCGGCGCGGTGACGACCCGCGCCGGACGGCGCAGGTACCACTCAGCCACCGCAAGGTTGATCACCCAACCGGCGACCACAAGGCCGGCCCGCAGGTTCCCGTCGGGCTGTTCCCCGGTCGCGATCAGGTACGGCGCGTGGGTGAACGCCTGCGTGCCTGCGCCGAGGCCGATCGCGTAGCCGCGCACCATCCACCTGCGGTGTAGGGCGATGTCCCGGCGCAGCGCGGCGGCGAGACCGAGCAGGATCGAGCCGGCCATGGCCGAGCCGAAGACGAGCCGCATACCGGCGAGCACGTCGTTGTCGTGGGCCGGCAGGTCGTACGCGACGGCCATCCACAGGCCGGTGAACGCCACCGCCAGCCCGCAGGGGACGAGCACCCGGCCGGCACGGCGGTGCCAGGAGTGGCGGCGCAGCCGGGGCACGAACTGGAACGCGCCGAGGATCGTGTAGACCACCGCGCCGACGATGTGCAGCACCACCGGCAGCGGATCGGCGACGAAGCGGGCGTTGGCCGGGGTGACCTCCGGTCCGCTGCCCAACTCGGTGAGCCGTCCCGCGCCAGCGAGCATCGGTATCAGGCCCAGCAGGATCAACGCGGCCGGTAGCCGCCACTCGCGGATCGTCATGCCACCGATGGTGGACGCCGTACCCGCCCCCGCTCATCGGCACAAGGGCCGCGATCGGGTCGGCCCATGGTCGGACGCCGTCGTCGTACTTCCGTCGCTCACCAGTGCCGTCGGCTGCGGTTGGTCTCGTACGCCCACATCGCCACCTCGACCCGGTTACGCACCCCCAGCTTGGTCATCAGGCTGGTGACGTGCGACTTGACGGTGCTCAACGTGATGTAGAGCTCGTCGGCGATCTCCTTGTTGGTGCGCCCCCGCGCGACGGCCACCAGGACCTGTTCCTCCCGGTCGGTGAGCGCCTCGACGGGCTGCGTGCGCGGCGCGGCCGGATCCGCCTCGGCGAACGCCTTCAACAGCCGCGTGGTGACGCTCGGCGCGATCAGCGCGTCCCCGTTCGCGGCGGCGTGCACCGCCTGGCTCAGCAGGGCGGGACCGGCCTCCTTGAGCAGGAAGCCGCGGGCGCCGGCCCGTAATGCCGCGTACACGTACTCGTCGAGGTCGAAGGTCGTGATGACGACCACCGCGAGCGGGTCCGGGACCGTTGGCCCGGCGAGCGCCCGGGTGGCCTCGATGCCGTCCATGTCCGGCATCCGAATGTCGAACAGACACACGTCGGGGCGGAGCCGCCGGGCGAGCGCGACCGCCTGCCGGCCGTCACAGGCCCCAGCGATGACCTCGATGCCGGGCTGTGTGTTCAGGATGATGGTGAGCCCGGTACGGACGATCTCCTGGTCGTCCGCCACGAGCACGCGAACCGTCACCTGCCGACCCCCTCGCGCGGCAGCACTGCCGTGACGGTCCACCCACGGCCCGGGTTGGGGCCGGCCTCGCAGGTGCCGCCGAGCAGATCGGCACGCTCCATCATGCCCACCAGGCCGAAACCGGGTGAGCCGGCCGGACGGGAGGTGCCGGCCTCACCGTCGTCGCTGACCCGTAGGCGCACGGACGTGTCGTCGGCAGCGACGCTGACCTCGATGCGGGTGGCGTGGCGGGCGTGGCGTCGGGCGTTGGTGACCGACTCCTGGGCGAGGCGGTAGAGCGCGGAGCCCACAGTGGGCGGAATATCGCCGAGGTCGCCGTACAGTTCCACGTCGACGGTCGGCCCGGTGCGGAACTGCCCGGCGAGCCGCCCGATGTCGGCGACCTGCGGGTTGGGCCCCAGGTCGGCCGGCTCGTCGCGCCGCAGGACGCGAACCATCGACCGCATCTCGGCAAGCGCACGGGACGCCTCGGCCTCGATGGTGTGCAGCGCCTCGACGGCGGCACCCGGCTGGCCCGCCGACGCGGCGATGCCGGCCTGGGCGCGGATCGCCATCGCCGACACGTGGTGCGCCACAGTGTCGTGCAGGTCACGGGCGAGCCGCTCCCGCTCCAACAGCTTCACCTGATCGAGTTCGCGCAGCCGGGCGGCGGCGCGGAAGCGGATCGCGACACCCAGCGTGGCGGCGGCGAACATCACCGCGAAGCCGGCGACCAGCTCGCCACCGTCGACCGACCCGACCAGACCGGCGGTGGTCACCTTGGCCACCACGAAGAACGAGCCGAGCACGGCATCCCGGCCGGAACCCCAGCGGAACAGCGCGTGGACCAGGACGACCAGGAAGCTCGCCGTGAACAGTTGGCACGGATCGCCGGGCAGCACGAACGGGGCGACGGTCGTGCAGCCGAACGCGATCACCACCATCGCGAGCGGCGCGGTGCGCCGCCACAGGAGCGTGGGCAGCAGCGCGAGCGCGACGACGGCGCAGCCCACCCGCCAGGGCAGATCAGGTCGGAAGACTGCTTCCACCACGATCGCCGGCCCGAGGACGGCGACCACCGCCCAGTCGCGCCACACCCGGGACGGGGCGGGGGAGACACGCGGCTCGGCCAACACCGCGTGCAGGCGAGGGTGCATGGGACTCATCGTACGAACGGTGGTGCGACTTCAGATCGTCCCAAAGTACGACTCGGGTGGCCTTGTTGCTGGTGGATCAGGCGGGGTGGAGTCCAGTGCCCGCACCGGTTGCCAGCTGATCTCCACCGAGTTACGTTGAGATGTCATCGACGCTCGTCTAATTTGTGAGGTACGGGGGCCGCATGTCCACGCCTGTCACTCGTCGCACCGTTCTGGCCGGAGGGGCCGGTGCCGCCATCGGCCTGGCTCTGCCCGGCGTCGCCGCCCACGCCGGTGGCCAGCATCCCACCAGCGTGAGCTTCACCCTCGACGCGAGAACGCTCGACGGTGGTGAGCAGGTCACCTCGGTCACCCTCGACACCGCCCGGCTCGGGCCGATCGATCCGGCCGGGCTGACTCCCGGCACGTTCAGCGTGCATGCCAAGGCCACCAGCCCGATCCCGATCGCCCCCGGCGACCTGATCTTCAGCGAGTACGACCTGGACCGCACGGTGACCGCCGCCCGGCTCGACCGGCACGGCAACATCGTGCTGGAGCTGAGCCACGCCGAGGGTCAACCCGGCGGTGGCACCCTCGGCTACATCCTGAGCAGGGGCCGCAACGTCCGGCTGGACCTCGTCTACACCATCACCCAGAACACCCCGATCGTCCGACGCCACGGCTCGCCGCTCACCATCACGCGCTTCGTGCAGGGGCGGCTGTCCAACCCCGAGGTCGACGCCTTCAGCCACCACGTCTCGGGTTCGGGTATGAAGTACCGGCTCTACTCTCCCGACCACTCGCCCCGGCACGGTAGGCGGCCGCTGATCCTCTGGCTGCACGGTGGCGGCGAGGGCGCCTCGCTGCCGGACGGCTACTACGACAACGAGACCACGCTGCGCGCCAACCGGGGCGCACTCGGCTTCGCCACCCCGCAGGCCCAGCGGATCTTCTCCGGCGCGTACGTCGTCGCTCCGCAGAGCACCTCCTACTGGATGGAGGACGGCCCCCGCTTCGCCCCGCTGATCCGCGAGATCGTCCAGGACCTCGTCCGCCGCAAGCATGTTGATCCGGACCGGATCTACGTGGTCGGGTGCAGCAACGGTGGCTACATGTCACTGGAGATGACAGTCGCCTACCCCGACCTGTTCGCCGCGTCGGTGCCGATCTGCGGCATCGTCGAGCCGCTCAGCGGGGAGGGCCCGCCGCTGATCACCGACGCGGAGCTGGCGCAGATCCAGACTCCGACCTGGCTGGTCACCTCGCTCGACGACGACACGGTGCCGCCCGAGACCAACACGATCCACGCCCACGACCTCATCCCGGGATCACTGGTCAGCCTGTACGACCACGTCGTCTGGAACGGCTACCAGTTCCCCGGCCACTGGTCCTGGATCTACGTGGCCCGCAACGACCCGAGCCTCAACGGCACCCACATCTGGCAGTGGATGGCCCGTCGTCGTCGGTGATCTGCCGTCCAGGGTCGTGCCAGCCGGTGCCGGTGGCACCGGCTGGCGTCGATCACCGGTTGCGGCGTAGTTCGCGCAACACGCCGTGCCGGCGCAGGGCCCAGGCGAGGCGCCGGACGCTCGGGTGCCGCACGAACAGCACCGCCGCCCGGCGGACCAGACCGAACCGCTCCTCGCTCAGCTGGTTCTCGATCGCCTGCCAGATCAGCTCGCGCACCTTGGCGCTGGCCAGCACCGCCCGCACCTCACGCCGCACCGCAGGATCCTCGGCCGCCGAGGCGATGGCGGCAGCCTGACCCGGCCGGTCCGCCAGCGGCTCCACCGCCGCCGCGACGAGCGGCCTGCGCACGTCGTCCTGCTCCAGCAGCAGCAACACCGCTTCGCGAATCTCGACAGTGTCCAGGGCGGAGCGCAGCAGGCTCAGCAGGCTGCGTTCCACCTCGTGGTCATGGTCCGGAACGGACAGCGTGGCCAGCAGCACCGCGATCTCATCGAGATCGACGACGTGTCGCACCCCGGTGCGGAACTCCGGCAACTCCCACGCGACCTGCAGAGCCTTGACGAGATTGCGGTTCATGGGCCATCGCTACCCGCAAGCGCCAGCGGGCGAAACCCCGCCACCGGCCCGGGCCGGCGCACCGACCACGATCTGGCTCGGAGCGGCCGCCCCGATCCGGGCGGCCACTCCGCACCGGGTCAACACCAGGTCAGCGTCGAGTTCACCCGGGTGACGTTGCTGATCGTGTTGTTCGCCCCGCCGCAGGGGCTCTGGGTGATGTTGGTGCCGCTGACTGTCAGATTCTGGAACCGGATGCCAGAGGAGATCGGGAATTCGCTCCGGGCCGCGATCCGTACCTCGCCGCCGCCCGTCACCGTCCCGGAAACCCCGGCGATGACGACGTTGTAGCAGTTCTCCACCAGGATCGCGTTGTTCCCCGTGTTGGAGATCGTCACCCGGTCGATGACAGCGCCACCGGACTCGGACACGCAGAAGATCCCCCGGCCACCACCGGACGCGAGCACGGTCCCGACCCGGATGTTGGTCGGATACGAGTTGCCCACCCGGCCGTTGCGGTTGGCCATTCGGAACGCCGCGTACCCGGTTCCGGCCCCGGCGCCCTGCGCGTCGACAGTGCCCACCGTGGCGTTGATCGTGTCATTGAGCAGCAGACCGGAATCCCGGGTGTTCCTCGCGGTGACAGTGCCGATCGTCAGACCGTCCACGCCGTACGTCTCCACCCCGTGGGTGCCGGTCCCCGACACGTACACGGTGTCGATGCGGATGTTGCGCACCTTGACCGCTCGATCTCCCCCGTGGTTGTCGATGCGTACGCCCAGACCGCCGGAGAGCCGCATGTCGATCTGCCCGAGGGTCAGGTTGTTCACGTTGCGCATGAAGATTCCGTACAACGGCGAACCGGTCAGCGTGAGGTTCTGCACCTCGACGTCGGTGGTTCCCCGCGAGTACACCGGTGCCTGGTCACCCGAGCCCGACCCGGTCACGTTGATCGTGCCGCACACGGCCAGGGTCGTGTACGACGGCAGCGACAACCGCGAGCCCGCACTCATCGAGCCGGAGCCGCGAACCACCACCCGCTGCTTCGACGGACGACCCGCCGAGAGCGAGTTGACCGCCGCCTGCATCGCCGACAGCATGTCCGAACCCGAGTAGACCGTCGACGAGCCGTTGCGGGCCGTCCAGGTGCTCCCACTCAGTACGGCCTCGGCGTTCGTCGACCCGCTGCCACAGCCGGTGGTCGGCGGCGTGCTGACACCTCCCACCGCGACCAGCTGCCACTGCTGATTAGTCCCGTTCAGATCGGCGTACTGGCTGATCCGACCGCCGTCGGCGGTGGACCGCTCCCAGACCTCAAGCGCCTTCGCCGAGTGGCGGTTGATCAGCCGGACGTGGCCGCCGTCGGAGTCGAGAACCTGGAACTGCTGGTTGGTGCCGTTGACATCGGACCACTGGCGGTACTCGGCGCCGTCGGCGGTGTTCCACTCCCAGAGGTCGACGACCTTGCCGCTGTGCCGGGCCTTGAGGCGGTAGTAGCCGCTGCCGGAGGAGACGAACTGGAACTGTTGCCACGCGCCGTCGTTACGGGACCACTGCTGGATCACCGCGCCGTCCGCCGTCGAGGTGTCCCGGACGTCGAGGACCTTGCCGCTGTTCCGGTTGACCAGGACGTAGTAGGCGTTGGTGTCGATGTTCGCCGCCGCTGCCGGCGGTGCGCCGACCAGAACGGCACCGGCGGCGCCGACCAGCGTGGTGATCATGGCGAGCACCAGGCCCGTACGCCGGCCGCGACGGAACGACCCACCGCCGGACGGTCTTCTCGTGCTGCTGAAGGGCATCGCTCCTCCTGGCTGGAATGGGCTCCGGGCGAACCGGAACGGGTGTCGACGACCGTGGGCACCTCGACCTGTGAGCGGTTACTCAAGGTGGAAGGTGGCCGAGGCGCGTTCGGCGCTCGAACCGACGGCCTCGATGTAGAGCAGTCCGTCGCGGTGGCGCACGTGGCGGCCCGGGAAGTTCTGCGACTCCAGGGAGATCCCGGCGCTGTCGGCGAGGCCGGCTTGACGGCGGAAGCTCGCGTCGCCGCCGAACAGCGCGGAGCCGTCGCTCTTCTCCACGTACAGGGCGTAGCCCCGGTGGCGTAGGTAGTAACCGGGAAAGTTGGTCGACTCCAGCGACACCGAACCGCCGCCGGCGAGACCGCTGACGATGCGGAACTGAGAGTCGGCCAGGTTTGTCACGTTCGGCTCGACCCGCGCCCGGTAGTCGTAGTGCCGGATGTAGCTGCTGGCCTGGTCGTGTGACCGCAGCCGCACCGGCGTGGCCCCGTCGGGCACCGGGATGCCGAAGTTCGGGGTGCCGTCGGCGTTCCAGTACACCTTTTGTAGCCGGGTACGTCGGTTCGGGTCGTTGAGCGGATCGCCGGTGATGTCGCGGTAGTTCCGGTCGTGGTAGACGAGGATGTCGCTCTGTCCGTCCTCGGAGACGGTGAACGAGTTGTGGCCGGGGCCGTACTGGCTGGTGGCCGTGTTGCTGGCGAACACCGGGCTGGGGCTCTTGCTCCAGGAGGCGGCGTCGAGCAGGTTCGCGCTGGCGGAGGCGCTCAGCATCCCGAGGCAGTAGTTGGCGTCCGTGGCGCTGGCCGAGTAGGTCAGGAAGATCCGGCCGTTCCGTTGGATCACCGCCGGTCCCTCGGCAACCCGGTAGCCGCGGGTCTCCCAGTCGTACGTCGGGACGACGAGCCGGGTCACGGTGCCGGTGATCTGCCACGGGTTGGCGCCCATCCGGGCGAGGTAGACGTTGGAGTTGTTTCCGATGGCCGGCTCCTGCTGGGCCCAGGTCAGATAGCGCACCCCGTTGGCGACGAAGGTCGAGGCGTCCAGGCTGAAGGTGTCCCAGGGTGTGGTGATCCGGCCGCGTTCGGTCCACGAACCGGTCAACGGATTGGCGTTGGCGTTCTCCAACACGTACATCCGGATCCGCCACACGTCGTCGGTCCGGCCCGCGGCGAAGTAGACGTACCACCGGTTGTTGATGAAGTGGATCTCTGGCGCCCAGATGTGGGCGCCCATCTCTCCGCTGGTGTGGCGGCTCCAGATCGTCGTCTCCGCCGCCGTTGCCAACCCTTGCAGGGTGGTGGCCCGGCGCAGCACGATCCGGTCGTACTGTGGCACCGTCGCGGTCAGGTAGTAGTAGCCGTCGGTGTGCCGGAAGATGTGCGGGTCGGCCCGCTGGTTCACCAGCGGGTTGGTGTAGTTGACGGCGGGCGCGGCGTGCGCGGGCGCGGCCGCGGGCAGGCCGGCCGACACGGACAGCACCACCAGGACCGCGGCCAGCAGCGACCGCACCCGCCGAGGGACGCCGTGGCCGGCAGGCCCCCGGTGGACGGCCTGACGGGTGTTCGGGTCGGTTCGACGGGACGGCAGCGGCATCTGTCCTCCGCGAGCTTGGGATGGCCATTCACCAGCACCTTCAGCACCGCGGCGATGCCGTAGCCGATCCGGCCGACGCCGAGCGGTGACGTCGGACAGGACCGGGGGAGAGGCACGAAGGGCTGGGAATGTGACGGTGGCGTTGCTACCAGGTGGCGGAGTTCATGTTGGCGTTAACATCGATGCCTGTCAAGGTATGCCAGCCGCCCACCTGGCCGGAACAGCGGCCATCCGCGTACCTGGAGGTAGGGTCCTCGGCGTGCTGCGACGGTGGATTCTGGCGATCCTGATGGCGACCTGCGGTGTGCTGGTGGCGGTGACGCAACTGGCCGACGGTCTGCCCGTCGTCGGTGGCGTCGAGTTGTTGGTCTTCCTGGCGTTGGCGCTGCTGCTGTCGCCGTGGGCCTTTCCCCGCTCGGTGGACGCCGCCGAGGCGCAACGGGCCAGCGCCGTCGACGGCCGGCCGATCGTCTACTGGCGTCCCGGCTGTCACTACTGCCTGCGGCTCCGGTTCTCTCTCGGCGGGCTCGCCCGGCGGGCGCACTGGGTGGACATCTGGCGTGACCCGGCCGCTGCCGCCGCCGTTCGGGCGGTAGCTGGCGGCAACGAGACAGTGCCCACCGTCGTGCTCGGTGATCAGGCCGTCGTGAACCCCGACCGGGCCTGGTTCCGCGGGCAGCTCCGCGCATCCTGACCCTTCATCTCACCGGCAGACCGGCGCGGTACACCGCGAGCGGGCGGCGCAGCACAGTGATGTCGCTCGTGGGATCACCGTCCACGATCAGCAGGTCGGCCTCGAATCCGGCGCGGATCCGGCCCTTGCGCCGCCCCAGACCACACACCTCCGCGCCGACCGAGGTCGCCGCGGTGAGGGCAGCGGTGGCGGGAATACCGCAGGCCACGTACTCGACAAGCGTCTCGGGCAGGACCCCGTGCGGCTTGGCGGGGCCGAGGCCCGCGTCCGAACCGGCCACCAGGCGGACCCCGGCCCGGTGCAGAGTGGCAACGCCGTCGCGCAGCGCGGCTTCGCTGAGCCCGGCCCGCGCCGCCATGTCCACCACCTCCGGTGGCGTGACCACGGCCGGGTCGGTGCCGAGCGTGGCACAGACCGCCACCCCGGACGCGGCCAGTCGGTCCGCGAGCTCCACGGGAACCCGGGCGCCGGCCGAGGTCACGCAGGTGCAGTGCTCGATGCCGTCCACACCGACGCGCAGCGCCTGCTCGACCGCGCTGAGCGCGTGCGCGTGCGCGGTCACCGGCAGGCCCAGATCATGGGCCTGCGTCAACGCGCCGGTCAGCTCCTCGTCGGTGAACTGAGGCCTCGTGGTGTCGGTGCCCGGGGTGAACACCCCACCGCTGGCCATGACCTTCACCAGATCGGCACCGGACGCCGCCCGCAGACGTACGGCCTCGCGGACCTCGTCGACACCGCTCGCCTCACCCCCCAACGACCAGCAGTGCCCGCCGACGCTGGTGAGCGGCGCGCCGGACCCCACCACCGTTGGCAGGTCGCCCCGCACCCGCCGATCCCGCCAACGGAGCACCGCGCCACGCCGGTCGCCCAGGTCCCGAACAGTCGTGACGCCAGCCGTCAGGTGCGTTCGCAGTGACGCCTCGACGACTTCGTCGAGGTCCGACTCGGGACGCTCCACGAGCCGGCCGAGCGCGTCGGGCCCAGCGTCGGCGCAGAGGTGTACGTGCGCGTCCACCAAGCCGGGTAGCAGAGTGCCGTTCGGCTCCTCGCGCACCGGCCAGCCTTCCGGCGCCTCGGCGTCACCCAGGTGCACCTCGGCGATGCGCCCCTCGTCGAGCAGGACCAGCACCCCACCGTCCACGAGCCGTTCGCCGTCGAACATCCGAGCCACCCGGACCGCATGTTTCGTCATCGTCATCCCAGCCCACCCCGCTCGGCGCAGTTACCACCGGTCATGGCCTGACCATCGCACCGCCGAGCGCGCGCAGCATCCCTCGCCAGAGCGATGCCTCGTCCCCCAGCCGAGTTAGCGGCCCGCCGCATGGTGTTCCGCGCCGGGAATCCGCCCTTTGCTCTGCACCCGCCCACGCACCGGGCACGGTCCGTAACTGGCGCATGGGCGGGTGCAGAGCAAAGGTGGGGTGTCTCCGGTGTGGATCGTGCTGGCCCATGGATCATCAGGGGCAGTTTGGTCGTGCTGCGCGGGATTTGAGCATCCGCCACGACGACCTCGCCGCCGGTCGGCTGGACGAGACGCTCTCGGTGACCGAGTTCAGTGATTAGAACAGGGGCGGCACCGCACCCGCGCTGCCTGAGGTCATCGTCCGTCGATCAAGCGGCAGACTACCCTGACCTGCGGTGCCTCGGTACCGCGTGACCAGAGGAGTCGAGGCTGACATGACGTCAGGGCGACCGATGCCGACCCAGGACGAAGTGCTCGGGTACTTCGACACGCTGTCGAACTGGGGGCGATGGGGTGACGACGACGAACTCGGCACGCTCAACCACATCACCGACGACGTCCGGCTCGCCGCGGCGCGGGCTGTGCGGCACGGCAGGAGCGTGTCCTGCGCCTGGGAGGTCACCGCACCGGGAGACATGGAACGGTCGACGACGACGTGCCCGTGCACCGCCGACATGCCGGGTGCGGAGAACATGCCGCCCGCCTTCCACGCCGACCGGCGCTGGGGCTTCTCGTCCGAGCGGCTCGGCATCTCGTTCCACGGCAACACCCTCACCCACCTCGACTCGCCGTGCCACATCTACTGGGACGGCACCATGTACAACGGACGGTCGCACTCGTTCGTCGACCCCGCGACGGGCTCGGCGTGGGCGGCCGTCACGGCGGCCGCGAACGGAATCCTCACGCGTGGTGTCCTGCTCGACGTTGCGGCTGCCCACGGTGTGCCGTGGTTGGAGTCGGGCCAGGGAGTGTTCCCCGACGACCTCGAAGAGGCCGAGCGCAGCCAGGGCGTACGGGTACGACCCGGCGACGCGGTACTCCTGCGGACCGGCTACGGGCGCTTCCGGCACGAGAACGGTGCGGCCAGCGGCTTCACCCAGGCCGGCTGGCACGCGTCCTGCCTGCCGTGGCTGCACGAACGGGGGGTGGCGCTGATCGGCGCCGACACCCCACAGGACGTTCAACCGTCGGGGTACGACGACGTGTTGATGCCGGTCCACGCCGTGAGCCTCGTCGCGATGGGTCTGTGGATGCTCGACAACTGTGACCTGGAGCCCTGCGCGACGACGGCTGCCGAGCTTGGCCAGTGGGACTTCCAGTTGGCGGTCGCACCGGTTCGCTTCGCCGGCACGTCCGGCAGCCCGGTCAACCCGATCGCCACGTTCTGACCGCTGCGGCACACCCGACGCGACGAGGGCTCGCCACGACGCTGCGCAAGAATAGGACCGGACGTTCCGCTCCCGAAGGCGCGGAAACGTCACGACCCGAACGCGTAACCGCCAGGTCGGACCGGGTAGCGGGAGAGGCTGTACGGGGCGGTGTCGATGCAGTACCGCTTGGCGGGCCTCGTTGGATCGCCGCCGGCCTGGAGCGTCTCGATCTGGTCGGCCCGCCCCGGACCACCTTCGATGATCTTGACAACGAAGACGTGGTTGACCATCGGGCTTCCGCCCTCCGGCACGACCGCGGTCACCAGTGCGGTGTTGCCCACCACGCTGATGCACGTCACCTCGGCCTGCCCCTCGCTCGCCACGGCCCCGGCGAGCATCGTGACGAGCATCCTGCGGATTCCCATGCCTTCTCCATTCTTCGAATCATGGCTGCGCGCCGGCGGTAGCCGGCGGCCACGGATATGACGAGCGGGCCCCACGCGAGCATGGGCGCGTAGTAGCGGAGCACCTCCCAACCGGGAGGCGGGTGCACCGGTTCGTCGTCGCCGATGCCCACCCAGCCGCTCTGCACCAGGTGGAACCTCTGGTTCAGGAGGAAGTAGACGCAGATGGCGACGAGCGACCAGCCACCAGCCATGGACCAACGATCGCCGGCTGCGGACCAGGTCTCCTCCCCGACGGAAGGGGAGGCGCTCCCTCCGCCGGGGGACAGGCTGCCGGGGGTACGGACGTGGCGGCGCGGGACGCCCATCGACTGTCGCCTCAAGGAATGCTCAAATTCGATCGACGTGATCCATTGAAGCCGCACACCCGCATACGCTCACCGGACCGGTCCGCCGGCAATCACCCGTCGTAGGCAGAAGGAGGGGGAATGCGGCGATCACAACGGCGCATCGCGCTACTCGCGCTGTCCACCCTGGTGGGTAGCATCCTCGTGACGACCGGCCCTGCGGGCGCCGATCCCACGGGGCTCGCAGCCGCCGCCAGCCGATCCCAGCCTGAGGATCGTGCAGCGGTACGCCTCGTGCACGTCAGGTTGACCGGTGCCGACATGCTGGACAAGGTGTCCGCGGCCGGCATCGACCTCGAACACGGCCTCCGGCGCGTGCCTGACGGCATCGAGGGCGAAGTGGTGGTGACCGCCGAGCAGGTCACCGAACTCACGGCGATGGGCGTCGAGGTGCTCGGCGACGACGCGGGCTTCGCGTGGAGCGACGAGGCCGACGGTGGCCTTGGCATCGACGCGGCGAGCGCGCGGGCCCTCCAGCCGGCGAACCACGACGCGACGGTACGCGTCGTCCGCGCCGACTGGTTCACCACGAAGGGTCAGGGCTTCCTCTACGTCGAGGCGCGCACCACCGAGGGGCAGCAGGAGGACCCGATCGTCGGGATGCAGCTGGAGAACGACTCGGGGAAGGGCACGCCGTTCGGCTTCGCCCGGACGATGAGCCGGTTCGTCGACTCGGGGCAGTACATGTTCCACCGGAACCTGTTCAAGCTCGACGTACGCCCCAACAAGATCAAGCTGACGAGTTCCACCGGTGGTGTCGCGACCGGCGTCGTCTCCAACTGGCTGGAGGGCGCCCCGCCGCCGCTGACGGCGAACCCGTCCTACAAGTCGGACTTCGTGGACGGCTACCGGCACCCGCAGCAGCTCTACAGCCGGGCCAAGGAGATCGCCCGGCAGTACCCGGACATCGCCGAAATCGTCTACCTGCCGAACCAGACGAACGGGTACCAACGCAAGGCGCAGGCCCAGATCGGCGGTACGGGGCAGTCGGCGGTCGTCGTCTCCTCGGCCGCGTGGGGTCACCAGGGCGGTAACGACATCACAGTGGACTTCGTGGACCGGCCGGACCCGGATCTCCCGCTGGCGGTGGAGGTCACCGGCACGGCGGTCCGTGTCCTGCTCGCCACGGACGCCTCTGGTGCACCGACAAGCACGGCAGTCGAGGTGGCCGAGGCGCTGCGGACCCGCTCTGCGGGGCTCATCGACCGGGCGCACCCGTACCGCGCCAACGAGGGCACCGGCATCGTCGCTCCGACGGCCGGCCCGGTCGCGCTGACCGACTTCCTCGACCAGAAGCGCGTCGGAGCACCGGAGGGCGAGGTGCCGCGCGGGCCGGCGACGATCCCGGTCCTGCGGATCGGCAAGCACCGTGACGGTAAGAAGCCCGGTGTCCTCATCCAGGCGCAGGACCATGCCCGCGAGTGGGTGCCGGCGACGACCAGCCTGGAGTCGGCCGAACGTCTGGTGCACAACTACCGCTCCGACCGGGAGACGAAGAAGATCGTCGAGAACACCGACGTCTTCTTCATCCTGTCCAACAACCCCGACGGGGCGAACTACAGCTTCTACAACTTCGCCTCCCAGCGTAAGAACATGACGAACCACTGCCCGGACGCGAGCGCCGATCCGGGGCAGCGGAACTCCTGGGGCGTCGACCTGAACCGGAACTACCGGGTCGGGTCGGGCCACGACGGCTACGCGGGAGGGTCGACCAACTGCGTCAGTGGCACCTACCAGGGGCCGGAGGAGCTGTCCGAGCCCGAGTCGAAGAACATCATCTGGCTGGTCGAGAAGTACAAGAACATCAAGTTCATGATGTCGGTGCACTCCAACGGCGGCCAGCTCTTCTGGCAGCCCGGCGCCTACATCGCGGACGGCCGGATCACCACGCCGCGCCCGCCGCTGGGTGACGAGGCGTTCTACTGGCAGTCCGCGGCCCGGATCCTGTCCCAGGTCAAGGCCCACCGGGAAACCGTCGTCACGCCGGAGAACGTCGGCGGCTCGTCCGACGTCCTGTACTCCTCGGCGGGCAACGTACGCGAGGACCTGTACCACACCTACGGGATCTACGCGTTCGGCTGGGAGGTCGGGGGCTCCGTCTACAACCCGGCCACCGGCGACTGGCAGGGCGGTTCGTTCCAGCCGGAGTGGGACGGGAACCCCGAGCTGGCCAGTGGCCACGCCGAGACCATGGAGTACGCCAACGGGATCATGGAGATGTTCCGGGTCGCGGCGGACTGGGGCAGGGACAACAAGAACCCCACGTCCCAGCTGGTCCCCGGCGCGGGGCGTTACTCCGGGCCTGTCGACGTGCGTTTCGAGACCAGCGAGCCGGCCACCATCTACTACACGACCGACGGCAGCCGGCCCACGCTCGAGTCGCCCCGCTACGCGGCGACCGAGTTCCGTGAGCCGGGGCAGGTGTTCCACGTGACCGAGACGACGACGTTCCGCTGGTTCTCGGTCGACAGCGCCGGCAACATCGAGAAGAACTACGACCCGACGAAGAACGACAAGCGCAACAACTACCGCACCGCGACGATCAAAATCGCCAAGAGGTAGCGTCCCGCGAGAATCGTTGCCCCGTCGGTGCGGACCGCTCGCGCCGACGGGGCAACTTCTGCACGAACACGTCAGGGCGCTCAGCCGTGCCGACCTGCCCACAACGAGCTGTCCACGTAGTGGTTGTCGTAACGGTCCTGGGTCTCGCCGACGTCCTGCCAGGTGGCTTCGCCCAGGTGCACCTTGTCGAGCAGTCGGTAGTAGTCGAACCGGGGCTTGCCGGGCGTGATCACGACGAGGAAGTCGGCGTCCTGGCCGTCAGCGGGGGCGAAGGCGTGCGGGGTGTTCGGCGGGACGAAGAGCGCGTCTCCCTTGTGCAGGGTGCGCAGTTCGTAGTCGACGAGCATCTCAAGGGCGCCGTCGAGAATGAAGAACAGCTCACCGGATTGGGTGTGCAGGTGCGGCGGCGCACCGTCGGTGCCGTGCTTGAGCAGGGTGCGGTTGCTGGTCAGGGCACCGCCGGTGTGCTCGGGGTCGAGGAGCAGCGTGATCACGCTGGCCGGGTCGCTGTCGAGAACCTCGGCCTGGGCCGCGCGTACCAAAGTCATTGTCGACTCCTTCGTCGTTCGTCGATTCCTAGACATTAGGTGTCCAGAATACGTCAGCGCCAGTGATCATGGCCTGCGTCACAAATTCTGGACAGGTAGAGTCCAGGATCATGCGGATGAGTCAGGGCGTCGAATGGGCCCTCCACACGTGCCTCAACCTGAGCTGGCTGGACGCTCCGGTGCCGACCAGCACCCTTGCCGCGTTCTACGAGCTGCCGCCGGCGTACCTGAACAAGCAGCTCCAGGCCCTGGCCCGGGCCGGGATCCTCACGTCGACCTCGGGGCCGCGCGGCGGCTTCCAACTGGCCCGGCCCCCGACGGCGATCTCTCTGCTGGACATCGTGGCCGCGATCGAGGGCCCGGAGGAGCTGTTCCAGTGCGACCAGATCCTTGGCAAGGGGCCGGGCGAGCACGCAGGCGTCGACTATCGACAGTCATGCGCGTTCGCCCAGGCCATGCGCGGCGCCGACCTGGCCTGGCGGCGGGAGCTGGCCGGCAGGACCGTGGCCGACGTCCGGGCCGACGTCGAGCGCGGGCACCCCGAAGCCCCAGCCAACACCCGCGCCAGGATCGTGGAACTGCGCTAGGGCGGGTGCCGGCCTGCGGTCAGCGGCCGTACACCTCCAGCTCCCACAGCGAATAGCCGTACGCGGGCTGAGCCCGCTGGGTGCCCTGGACACGCAGGTAGCGACCGGTCGCCGAGACGGCGATGTCGTCCACACCGCCGTCGCCCGTGGTCGTGGTGTGCACCGGTGACCAGGTGACGTTGTCCGGGGAGACCTGAAGCTGGTATGCCCGTGCGTACGCCGCCTCCCAGGTCAGCCGGACCCGGTCGAGGGCGCGGGACGCGCCGAGGTCCACCGAGATCCACTGCGGGTCGGCGTACGCGCTGCCCCAGCGGGTGGTCGTGATGCCGTCCACGGCGTTGCCCGCCACGTGCGTGCTTCCCGGCTCCACGCTGGACGTAGTGACCGGCTTGCCCCGGGAGAGCAGCGTGCTGCCGACGGCGGTGCCGTAGACGTTGAGGTCCCACAGCGAGTAGCCCCACTGCGTGGCGCGTTGGGTGCCGTACACCCGCAGGTAGCGGCCGGTGCCGGTGACGGTGAGGTCGTCGACGCCGCCGTCGCCGGTGGTCGTCGTGTACACCGGCGACCAGGTGGCGTTGTCCGGCGAAACCTGGACCTGGTACGCCCTCGCGTGGGCCGTCTCCCAGGCCAGCCGAACCCGGTTGATCGCGTACGAGGCTCCCAGATCGACGGTGATCCACTGCGGGTCGGCGTACGCGCTGCCCCAGCGGGTGGTCGTGTTGCCGTCCACGGCGTTGGCCGCCGCGTGCGCGCTGCCCGGCTCGACGCTGGACGCCGTCACCGGCCGGCCCTGGGCCAGGTCGGTGGCGGGCGGCTCACTCGGGCCGTCGGTCCTGATCCGCACGTTGCGATAGTTGATGTCCATTCCGGCGCCGTCGTTCTGCAACCCGATGTAGCCGTTGGCGATGGCCCGGCTGCTGACGTAATCGTTGATCTTGACGCCGTTGAGCCAGATCTCGACCCGCTGGCCGTGAACGCCGATCTCGTAGGTGTTCCAGGAGCCGGGTGGGTTGAGCGCCGCCGCGCGAGCGGCCTGGTTGGGTGCCTGGAAGCCGTAGACGCTGCCGGTGGTGCGCGTCGGGTCGCCGTCGGTGGCGTCGATCTGGATCTCGTGACCGGCGGCGACCGGGCCCCACGGGTCGCCCTGCGGATCGGGGAACCCGATGAAGACCCCACCGTTGTCGTCGCCCGGCATCATCCAGTCGACCTTGAGCGAGTAGTTGGCGAAGGTACGCACCGGGTACCAGAGCAACCCCATGCCACCGTTCGACGTGAGGGTGCCGTCGGCCAGGGTGAAGCCGCCCGGCCCCGCCTGCCGCCACTGCCCGAGGCTGGCCTGGGTGCCGTCGAACAGCGGGGTGTAGCCGGGCTCCGGCCGGCAGTCGGCCGCCACCGCGCCCCCCGCCACCTGGATGCCGCCCAGCAGCATCCGGGTGAAGTTCGGGTCGGTGTAGCTCTGCTCGGTGTGGCCGAGGCCGGTGTACCAGGAGCGTCCGCCGCCGTAACTGTGGCACCAGGTGATCGGGTGATCACCACCCATCGACCCACCGGTGTACGACGACTCGTCGAGGCTGGCCAGCACCCTTACCGCCGAGCGGGGGTTGGCCCGGTAGTTGTACCACTCGTCGGTGCGGGTCCAGGTCGACGGCAGGTGCGCGGTCGAGGCGTTGGCCCGGTCCTCGACCCGCACTGTCGCCTGCTGGGTGGCCGGGTGCGAGGCGAAGTACCCGCCGACCAGCCCGCCGTACCACTGCCAGTCGTACTCGGTGTCCGCGGCGGCGTGCACTCCGACGAAACCCCCGCCGGCGCCCATGTACGCCTCGAAGGCGCCCTGCTGGCCCGCGTTGAGCACGTCCCCGGTGGTGCTGAGGAAGACCACCGCCTGGTACTGGGCGAGGTTGGCAGTGGTGAAGGTCGCCGCGTCCTCGGTGGCGGTGACTGTGAAGCCGTTCGCCGCTCCGAGCTGCTGGATGGCGGCGATGCCGTTGGGGATGGAGGAGTGCCGGAAGCCGGCGGTCTTGGAGAAGACCAGGACCTTGCCCAACGGTGCGGCCTCGGCAGGGGCCGAGGTCGCCGTCGCCGCACCGGCGGCGAGGGTGAGTGTGACGACGGCGGCGGCGAGCGGAGTCAACTTCATCGACACGATCTCCTCTGGATCGTCGTGCGGATGCAGGTCTCGCACCCCGGGAAGTGCCCCGGTGTGCCCGCGTCCGCCGAAACGAGGGCGATGTCGAAACAACGCGGAGCGGCGTCACCGTGCCGGGTTGGCGGCATCCGGATGAACATCGATCCACATCGTTGATGTGCAGTTAACAACGGGCGCCACTGAGGGTCAATCCCCTGGGACGGCCCGGGTTTCCTCAGGAGCGGTGAGCGGCCACGTTGATGACGTTGCCGTCCGGAGCGCGGACGAAGAACCTGCGCACGCCCCACGGCTCGGTGGTCAGCGGGTGCACGATCTCGTAGCCGAGCCGCTGTGCCTCCGCGTACGCGCCGTCCACGTCATCCACCTGCACACTGATGACCGAGTCTTCGGGTGCGGTCGCGTCGCCGGAGACGAGCTGCACGGCGGCGGACCCGACGCCATTGTCGGCGTCGGGCGAGGTGTAGCGGGCCACCCAGCCGAGGCTGAACTCCTCGGTGTCGAGGCCGAGGAAGTCGGTGTAGAAACCCTTCGCGGCGCCGATGTCAGCCACCGGAAGGTTGGGGAGAATACGGATCACGCGCACGCGAACCTCCAGCTCAGACGTCTCGGCCCGCCCGATTATCCGCCTGACCTGACCCTGACCGCGCACTTCGGTCTCGGGTGGCGACGGCTGGTCCTGGCCTCCTAGTCTGATGACCATGAAGACGCGCAGGCCGGTGCTGGTGGTCGCCTCCGTCACGGTTGCCACGATGGTGCTGGTGGCCGGCGGGTGCGTCGCGGCCGGAATCCTGGCCGTCCGAGATGATCCTGCCGACATGCGTTCGTGCCAGAAGTCGTTGCAGGTCGCCGAGGCGAAAGTTCGGACCGACCGCTGGGATCCGCCAGAGGAGATGCCGGACCTCGGCGATTACCTCGAGATCCACTGGCAGGTTCGTGCTGGCGGCAATCCGTGTTCCAGAGCGCCCGGCCCGACGGACTGGGAGTACCAGGGTGTGATCAAGCTGCGGCCGGAAGACACCAGAGCGTTGGCAGAGCGGTACGAATTTCGGCCCTGGTCCTCCGTCGACCTGGATGAACTGTCCCACTCCAGTAAGCCCACGGACGCGTGGTCGGCCCTCGTGCCCTTCCTGCCGACCTCGCCGACCTGGCTGCACAGCACGTTGTACAACGAGTCGAATCCGTCGACACGATGGCGTGTCGGATTCCTCGACGTCGAGCATCAGACGCTCTTCTTCATGCTGAACGACCACTAGGTCAGCTCAGCGCGGCCGCCTTACGCAGCAGCACCGAGCGTTCGCGCTGATTGGCGCAGCGCCGGGCGGCCAGCTCCAGCTCGGCGCGCGCCTCCGGAAGCCGTCCGAGGCGGGTCAGCAGCTCGCCGCGCACGGTCGGGACGAGGTGTGACCCGGAGAGCCGGTTGGCGGCGATCAGCGCGTCCACGATGGCCAGGGCTGGCGCCGGACCCGAGGCCATGGCGACGGCGACGGCCCGGTTGAGTTCGACCACCGGCGAGGGCGCGACTCTGCCGAGTGTCTCGTAGAGCCGGACGATCCGGGCCCAGTCGGTCTCCTCGACCGAGGGCGCCGACGCGTGCGTGGCCGCGATCGCGGCCTGTAGACCGTAGGGGCCGAGGCCGCGCTGCGCTGCCCTGGCCAGCGCGGCCAGCCCACGGCGGATCGCCGGGAAGTCCCACAGCCGGCGGTCCTGGTCCGCAAGAAGGATCGGGGTGCCGTCCGGGTCGGTACGGGCCGGGAAACGCGCGGCCGTCAGCTCGCACAGGGCGAGCAGGCCGTGCACCTCCGGCTCGTCCGGCTGGAGCGCGGCAAGTGTGCGGGCCAGCCGGATCGCCTCGTACGCCACGTCGGGGCGAAGCAGGTGGTCGCCCGACGTGGCAGTCGACCCCTCCGTGAAGATCACGTAGAGGACGTTGAGCACACCGCCCAGCCGTTCGCGGCGCTCACCGGCCGGCGGCAGCTCGAACGGCACCCCGGCCGCAGTGATCGCCTTCTTGCCCCGGGTGATGCGGGCCTGCACGGTCGGCACCGGCACCAGGAACGCACGGGCGACCTCCTCGGTGGACAGGCCGCCGACCACCCGCAGGGTCAGCGCCACCTGCGACTCGCGGGAGAGCACCGGGTGGCAGCTCACGAACATCAGCGCCAGCACATCGTCGTCGATTCGGTCGGCGTCGATGTCGATGTCCTGATCGAGCGCGGGATCGGCCGCCAACAGGGCGTACCGCTCGTGGAGGGCGACCCGGCGGCGGATCGCGTCGATCGCCCGCCGCCGGGCCGTGGCCATCAGCCACCCGGCCGGGTTGGCCGGAGAGGCGCGCGGCCAGGACACCAGCGCCTCGGCCACCGCCTCCTGGGCCGCGTCCTCTGCCAGCCCGAAGTCACCGGTGAACCGGGTCAGCGCGGCCACGATCCGCGCCGACTCGATCCGCCAGACGGCCTCGACGTCGGCCGTACCCATCAGACCTGGCCGTTGCTCTCGCCGCCCTGCGGGACCTCGTCGGCCTCGGCCACCCGCCGAACCTCGATCTTGGAACCGCGGACCGCCGGGACCCGCCTGGCCCACTCGACCGCCTCCTGTTTCGTGGCGACATCGAGCAGGAAGTAGCCGCCGAACAACTCCCTGGTCTCGCCGTACGGACCGTCGGTGACCACCGGTGCCTCGCCACCAAAGTCGACCACGACGCCCTGGCGCGGATCGTCCAGCCCTTCCGCCGCGACGAGAACGTCGGCCTTCATCATGTCCTCGATGAATCGGCCGGTCGCGGCCATCGCCTCGTCGATCGAAGCCATCATGGCCGCGTTCGTCTCGTCGGTGCCCCGCATGATCAACATGTACTTCGACATCGTGTTCTCCTCATCCGACGGGGCCGCCTCTCGACCCTCGCACGCACTCGTCGAATGAGCGGCCCGCGAATCGACATCGCCCGAGGATTCTCTCGTCGCGACGCGACCGATTCCCCGAACTGCGCCTTCGCCCGTCACACCGCGCCAGGAGGCGACGAGTCATGACCGCGTTCTCGGTTGGGCGAGGAATCGCAGGTACTCCGTCCGGTCGAACGGGTTGCCGTCGGTGCGGGGCCGGCCCGGCGGGTCGCCGGACACCGGGCGGTCGCCGCCGGCGACCGACGACCACAACCCCTCTCCGCTGGACAGGTCCGGTAGTCGCCGCTGCGCCTCCGGTTCGACCCGCACGGGTAGCAGCCCACCGATCCGCCAGCCGGCCGCGATCGGGTCGGTGCCGTCGATCCGGGCCCCGAGCCGGACCAGGTATGAGGTGACCGGGCCGAGCCGGTCGGTCGGCACCTCGGCCTCGAACCGGCGGCACGGCTCGAACACCCGGGTGCCGGCCTCCGCGAGCGCCTGCATGAGGACGTACGGGGCCAGATCCCGGAAGTGCCCTGCGGTGGTGATTGGTGACCAGTAGCCGCTGTGGGTGAGGGTGACCCGGATGTCGGTGACCGGCCAGCCGTGCCGTCCCTGGTCGAGCGCGGCCCGGGTGGCCTCCTCGATGGCCTTGTGGAACGACAGCGGCAGCGAGCCGAGCTCGACCTCGAGCCGGTAGTCCACACCGGTGCCGGGCTCGACCCGAAAGCCGACGGTGCCGAAGAAACCCTGCCCGATGATCTCCAGTGCCGCGCCGACACCGGTCGGCCGCTCGACGTGCATGAGTCGACCCGGACCACACTCCGTCTCGATCCCGTACGCCTCGGCCAGCGTGGCGGTCAGCACCTCGCGCTGCACCTCGCCGTAGAGCAGCACGCTCGTGCCGCCGTCCGGGGCCACCCGGGTCCGAAGGAACGGGTCGGCGTCCGCGATGGCCAGCAGCGCGGCGTGCAGCGCCAGCGTCCGCGCCGGGTCGCGGGGCCGGACCACCACCTCCAGGGTCGGCGCCGGAAAGTACGACCGTCCGTCGAGGCCGGCCGGGCTGCCGAGCTGGTCGCCGAGGCGTACCCCGGTCAGCCCGGCGACCCGGGCGATGTGCCCGGCGGTCAGCGCGGTCGGCCCGTGCCCCCGCCCGGGTGGCTCGGCCCGGTCGATGGTCGCGCCGACCCGGTCGAGCCGGGTGATCCGGGCGCGGGTCGCGGTGATCCGACCGTCCGGCTCCCGGCGGTACGCCACGACCCGCTGCCGCGCCCGGAACTGCCCGCCGTAGGCGCGCAGGTACGCGACCCGCTCGCCGGCGGCGTCGCGTTCGATGGCGAAGACCCGGGCCCGTGGCTCGGGCTCCGCTGGTGGCGACGCCGGCAGTAGGGCCGCGATGCCCTGCAGCAGCTCGGCTACGCCCGCCCCGGACAGCGCCGAGCCGAACAGCAGCGGGTGGATCTGGCCGGCGGCGGCCTGCGCACGTAGTGCCTCGTCCAGTTGGCTCGGATCGGGTGGCAGGTCGTCGACCACTGCGGCCAGCAACCGGTCGTCGTGCTCGGCGAGGGCTTCGGCGAGCCGGTGTGCCTCGCCGTCGGACCGTGGGTCGTAGAGCCGGAAGGCGGCCTCGGGAGTGCCGGGCGCGTGAACCGTGCCCAGCGGGGCGACGGCCGGGGTCAGGAGCCGGCGCACGTCCGCGACCAGTTCGTCGGTGCGGGCGCCCACCCGGTCGATCTTGTTCACGAAGATCAGCGTGGGTAGCCGGAGCGACCGGAGAATTCGCATGATCCGCCGACTGTGCGGTTGGACCCCCTCGACGGCCGACAGCACCAGGATCGCCGCGTCGAGAACCCCGAGCGCGCGTTCGACCTCGGCCACGAAGTCGCTGTGCCCCGGGGTGTCGAGCAGGTTGACCTGGCGGTCACGGACCGCGAATGAGGTGACTGCGCTGCGGATGGTGATGCCCCGGCGGCGCTCGATCTCGCCGGTGTCGGTCTGGGTGGTGCCCGCGTCGACGCTGCCGAGCTGGTCGATGACGCCGGTGCTGTGCAGCAGGCGCTCGGTCAGGCTGGTCTTACCGGCGTCGACATGGGCGAGAATGCCAAGATTGACGGTCTGCATGGGCTGACGGGTCCTCGAAAGCTCGCGTCCGGATGGGCGGGAAGGTGTCGAGGCCTCGCATCGCTGTGCTCCCGTCGGGTCGGTCCCGTCATGACACCGGGCCGTTCGTGGCCCGGGCCGTCTTCGGGCCAGCCTGGCACAGGCGGGACCGGCCCTGCCATCGAATAAGCCGCCCCGCCGGTCGTCACCTGCCTCCACCCGACGCTTGATTAGATAGTCGTGTATCAATAGATTGAGGATGGGCGCCGCCGAGGCCCGGGGGACCGGGCCGTCGGCGGCTGACAGGTCCACCCCGAGCCGGGCACTTCGGTCGTACGCGCGACCGGTCGCTGTGGCGCACCGCCGCGCCGCATCCAGGGCACGTTGTCGCGCCGCATCCGTCCAGGACGCGCCGCCGTGCCGCCTCCGCTCAGCTCGATGGCAGAAGGACCCTTCATGACGATTTTCCGTGCCCGCCCCGCCGCGACCCTGGTGGTCGCCGCCGCGCTGGCCGCCGCCGCGACCACCACCGGAGCGGCAGTGCTCACCGGCCCGGCCGCCGCCGCCCAGGGCTGCCGGGTCGGCTACACACCCAACCAGTGGCCCGGCGGGTTCACCGCCACCGTCAAGGTCTCCCCGGGGGACGTCGCCGTCTCTGGTTGGACCGTCACCTGGAGGTACGCCGGAGACGAGCGGGTCACCAGCGGCTGGAACGCCACTGTCAGCCAGTCCGGATCGACGGTGACCGCCCGCAACGCGTCGTACAACGGCAGCATCCCGGCCGGCGGCTCCACCGAGTTCGGGTTGCAGGGCACGTACGGCACCAGCGGTGGCGCCCCGACCGGGTTCAGCCTGAACGGCGTGCTGTGCAACGGCGCCACGCCGCCGACCACCCCGCCGCCGACGACGCCTCCACCCACCACCCCGCCGCCCACCACGCCTCCGCCGACCACGCCTCCGCCCACCACCGAGCCGCCGGCCGGGTGTGCCGGCGCGGTGCTCTGCGACGGCTTCGAGGGCCAGACCGGTTCGACGCCATCCGGTGACTGGACCGTGGTGAGCCCGGACTGTTCCGGCGCGGGTACCGCCACCATCGACACGGCGACCGCACGCAGCGGCAGCCGGTCGGTCCGGATCAACGGCGCAGCCGGGTACTGCAACCACGTCTTCATCAGATCCACGAAGAACCTCGGCAGCGTGGGCAACGTCCGGTACGGCCGGATCTGGGTGCGGCACACCACCGCCCAACCCACCGAACACACCACGATGATGGCGATGGCCGACGCGGCCGACGGCAACAAGGATCTGCGGTTGGGTGGCCAGAACGGCGCCCTGCAGTGGAACCGCGCCTCCGACGACGCGACTCTGCCCGAGCAGAGCCCGGCCGGGGTGGCGCAGAGCCTGCCACTGCCCACCAACCGGTGGACCTGCGTGGAGTTCATGGTGGATGGCGCGGCCGGTCAGCTGCGCACCTGGGTGGACGGGACCGCCATTCCCGGTCTGACGGCGGACGGCTCACCGACGCACGACATCGACGGCCAGTGGTACAACCGCACCTGGCGGCCGCAGCTCACCGACCTGAAGCTGGGCTGGGAGAGCTACGGCGGCGGAGCCGACACCCTCTGGTACGACGACGTCGCGCTGGGGTCGAGCCGGATCGGCTGCTGACCCTTCGGGGTAGCGGGCGGGGCCGTCGGCGGCGCCCGTCAAGATCATCGAATGTGTCAAGGGTGTGATCCGGAGGCCGGGTCACACCCTTGATCGTCATTGATCTTGATCACATCACGGCGGGCCCCACAGCTGCTCACCTCGCGCGGCAGGATGTCTCAAGACTGTTTGGTCGCGCGGTGACAAGGGGCGGGACGCGCATCGCCGCGTCCGCCCTCGGCAGCCGCGCGGTCGGGGGACCGAGGAGAGGGCGACAATGGCCAGCACGTTGACCGACATCCTGGACGCGGCGGCGCACGGGCACTTCCCGCCACCGGACGGTGGAACCACGGTGGTGCCACAGCCAAGCCGCCGTGACGCAGGAGTCATCGCCTTCACCGGACACTCGGTGGTGTTCACCGACGAGGACCCCCAGTGGGTACGCCGTACGTTGGCGACTGTCGAGTGCGACCCACTGGCGGCCACGATGAATCCGCGTTTCCTGGGTGCGCTGCTCGACCAAACCCGGCGCTCCATGGACACGATCGATCTGCTGACCGTGGCGAGCAGCCTTGACGGGCCACCTCCACTGCCGCTGACCGAGCTGGCCGGCGCGGGTCATCCTCGCGAGGTCAGGGCACGTCGACGTCGTGACGACATAGGTGTCTGGGCCGCCGATGGTGGGGTGGTCGTGCTCGGCCGCGGGGTGGCCGGCCGATGGGAGGCTGCGACAGAGGTCGACGACGAGCGTCGTCACCGGGGTCTGGGAAGGGCGCTGGCGACGGCCGCCCGACACCTGGTGCCCGACGGTCAGCCGGTCTGGGCCCAGCAGGCCGTCGGCAACGCGCGCAGCGTGCGCGCGTTCCAGGCGGCGGGTTTTCGTCCGGTGGGCGCCGAGGCGCTGCTGCGCGCGACGTAGACACCGCGGACGCACCACTGTGGGCCGAACCGTGATCAGCAGGAGGTTTTCCGAGATCACGCAGGGGGGTATCCCGGCGGTTGAAGGCAGCCGCCCGCTACCCCTGATTGAGGAGAGCACCATGTCGGTCCAGGCATTTCTCTACGTTGTCGCCGTCATCCTGATCGTGCTCGCTGCTCTGCCGCTCCCCACGAGGGGTGTCTCGCTCGCGCTTCTGGGCGCCGCCTGCGCCCTGCTGGCCTACGCCTGGCCGGTGATCACCGACTGACCTTCTTCTGAGGCGTCGTCGCGCGGCCGGTGGCCGGCAGCCAGGGTGTGTGGGCTGCCGGCCACCGGCCTGTGTCGGGCGAGGTCACGGGCGGACACATCGATGCTTGCTGAGTTTCTTTCACAAGCGTAGGAAGGACACCACCCGTCGATCCGCCGTCCAGCGTCGAAGGAGATGCGTGTGACCACCTCCAGAGGGCTCCGTCTCGCCGTGTCCGTGCTGGTGACGGCTGGTGCCGTCCTGCTCGGCACGGCGGCCCCCGCCGCACCGCCAAGGACACCCTCACCGGCCGGGCACCCGTCCTGCGACCCGATCGACCCGGCGGCCTGCCTGCTGCCGTTCCCGAACGACTACTTCACCGTGGCGGACCGGAGCAGCCCCACCGGCAAGCGGGTGCGGTTCGCCACCGCCGCGATGCCCGCCAACGTGCAGGGAACCCCGATCGACCCGACGGAGTGGAACCGGCAGGACGGGTTCAGCCCTGGCTCACCGATCCTGGTGCGCGTACCCGGTCTCGACGCCGCGGCCAGCGGGATCGCGCCGGTCACCGACATCGGCCGCTCGCTGGCGCCGAACGCGCCGATCGTGCTGCTCAACACCCGGACCGGTGAGCGCACGCCGTACTGGGCCGAGTTGGACGCGCACGCCACCGGCCAGCCCGACCGGCAACTGCTGATCATCCGGCCGGCGGTGGCGCTGACCGAGGGCACCCGCTACGTCGTCGGGTTGCGCGGCCTGCGGGACGGTGACGGGGCGTCGATTCCGGCGCCGAAGACGTTCACGGCGTACCTGTCCGGTGCCGGCCTCAAGCAGCGGGACGCGCGGGGGCCGCAACTGAGGCGGATCGTCGCCGAGCTGAGCCGGGCCGGCGTCAAGCGGCACAGCCTCTACCTGGCCTGGGACTTCACGGTGGCCAGTCGGCAGGGGCTGACCGGGCGGATGTTGGCGGTCCGGGACGACGCGTTCGCCGACCTCGGCCGGGCCGCGCCGCCGGTCACCGTCACCCAGGTGACCGACTATTCATCGGAGCAGGATCCGCTGATCGCCCGGCAGGTGACCGGCACCGTCGGCGTACCGTCCTATCTGACCGGCGATGGCGGGCCCGGCTCCCGCCTGCACTACGGGCCCGCCGGCGGCGCCGGGACGCCACCTACGCCGAACGCCCTGCCCACACCGTCCGGCGCGACGGTGGCGGCCGACTTCGTCTGCAACATCCCGCGCAGCGCCTCGGCTGCGCGGCCGGCCCACCTCTCGCTCTACGGCCACGGACTGCTCGGCCGACCGACCGAGATCAACGCCGGCAACGTCAGGACGATGTCGAACACCCACAACTTCACCTTCTGCGCGACCAGTTGGATCGGCATGGCCGCCGCCGACGTTCCCTTCGTGGCCAACGCCTTCACCGACCTCAGCGCCTTCCCCGCGGTGGCGGACCGGTTGCAGCAGAGCTTCCTGAACTTCCTCTTCCTGGGTCGCGCGATGATCCACCCGGCTGGGTTCGCCGCCCACCCGGCGTTTCGGGACGCCACCGCCCGGCCGCTGATCGATCGCGTCGGCGGGCTGCACTACGACGGCAACAGCCAGGGCGGCATCAACGGAGGTGCCCTCACCGCCATCGCCCAGGACTGGACCCGGTCGGTGCTCGGCGTACCGGCGATGAACTACTCCACGCTGCTGCAACGCAGCGTGGACTTCGCACCGTTCCAGAGCGTGCTGGACGGCTACTACCCGGACAGGGTCGACCAACAACTGGTCCTCGCGCTGCTGCAGATGTTGTGGGACCGGTCCGAGGCCAACGGGTACGCCCAGCACATGACCGATCGGCCGCTGCCGCGTACACCGGCGCACCAGGTGCTGATGCACGTGGCCTTCGCCGACCAACAGGTCTCGCCCGCCGCGGCGGAGGTGCAGGCGCGCACCATCGGCGCGCGCCTGCACACCCCCGCGCTCGCCGACGGCTGGTCACTGGACGTGCGACCGTACTGGGGCATCACGCCGATCCGCCGCTACCCGTACACCGGCTCGGCGATCGTGATCTGGAACAGCGGCGCGGCGTACGCGCCGCCACCGACCAACCTCGCCCCGGCGGGGCCGGAGTACGGCGACGATCCGCACGAGTTCCCCCGCGCCCAGGCCGGAGCCCAGAAACAGAAGGCGGTCTTCCTGCTCACCGGCAAGGTCATCGACGTCTGCGCGCGGACACCCTGCCCGTGACGCCCGGCCCGCCGGGACCACCACCCCGGCGGGCCGGCGCGGCGCTAGGTCCGTGGCGTCATCCCCACGAGCAGAGCAGTGAGTACGCGATCGACGTACTCGTGGGTCAGCGGCTCCTGCGTGATGAGGAGCTGGAAGTAGAGCGGGCCGGACAGGATCGACATGGCCACGGCCAGGTCGAAGTCGGGTGAGATCTGCCCCCGCTGCTGTGCGCTCCGCAGCCGGGCGACGGTCCGGTCGGCCTGCGGGCGGATGAAGCGTTCGTTGAGCGCGGCGGCGACCATCGGATCATGCTGGGCCTCGCCGATCAGGGCCCGGTAGAGGGGGCCCAGTGGCGGCTGACCCAGGAGGTCGACCGCGGCGTGGATCTGTTGGCGCAGGTCGGCCACGATGTCGCCGGTGTCGGGATAGTCGAGTGCGGGTTCGCCCGAGGTGAGCACCGCGTCCAGGAACAGGGTGCCCTTGGAGGGCCAGCGCCGGTAGATCGTGTGCTTGCCGACGCCGGATCGGGCCGCGACCCCTTCGATGCTGAGTTTGGCGTAACCAATTTCCTGCGCCAACTCCAGCGTCGTTCGCATGATCGCGCTGGTCCGGTCGGCGGCCCTGGTGCGGCGGTCGTCGGTCATGCCGCCACTGTAGCGGCACGGCACGTGCCGTTGACAATTCGCTGGGTGCGTAGCCAGACTGAGCGCGGCCCACGAGCGGCACGGCACGTTCCGTGCCGATGCCCGATCGACTGAAGGGAAGCACCATGACCGAGACGCTGAGCCGGAACGCCGACAGCGGCCCGCACCCCCCGTCTGTACGGAGGTCGAGCACCAGTCGATTCGATGTCGACGGCTGGCAGCGGCGATTCGACGAGCTGCGCCACACGCACCACGTCCCCGGCGCGAGCCTGGCCGTGCTGCTGGACGGGCAGATCCACGAGCTGGCGAGTGGTGTGCTGCACCGGGACACCGGCGTGGCGGTCACCCCGGACTCGGTGTTCCTGTCCGGCTCGATCGCGAAGGTCTACACCGCAACGCTCATCATGCGGCTCGCCGACGAGGGAAAGCTGGACCTGCACGCTCCGGTCGTGGACGTGCTGCCGGAGTTCGCCACCCCGGATCCGGAGGCGACGAGGACGATCACCATTCGGCAATTGCTGTCCCACACCGGCGGCGTGACGAATGACTTCAACTTCGACGGTGGCCGGGGTGACGACTGCCTCGCCCGATACGTCAGCGCCGCCCGACGAGTGGCGCTGGACTGCCCGCCCGGCACCGCCATCTCGTACGGTGGGCTCGGTTACATCGTCCTGGGTCGCGTGGTTGAAAAGCTCACCGGTCTGACCTGGGACCAGGCCCTCAAGAGCCTGCTGTTCGAGCCGCTCGGCCTGGAACGCTCGATGACGCTGCCGGAGGAGGCCCTGCGCTTCCGCGTCGCCATGAGCCACCTGGGCGAATCCGGCGGCTATCCCGACCCGGCCCCGTCCTGGGACCTGATGCCCCGCTCTATCGGTCCGGCGGGCAGGGTCATCGTCTCTGCCGCCGACATGGCCCGCTTCGCCCGGATGCACCTCGACGGCGGCCTCGCGCCCGACGGCACGCGGGTGCTGTCCACCGATGCTGTCGCCGCCATGCGACACCGAGCGGTCGACGTACCCGACAAGTGGACGGTGAGCGCCGACGGGTGGGGCCTGGGTTGGACGCTCTACGACTGGGACGGCATCCCCGGCTACGGCCACGACGGCGCGGCCATCGGCCAGTACGCGTACCTGCGTGTCGTCCCGTACGCGAACCTAGCGCTGGTCCTGATGACCAACGGCGGGGCGGCCCGCCTGCTCTACGCCGACCTGTTCCGCGACCTGCTGGCCGAACTCGCCGACGTCACAATGCCCGCGCCGTTCGCCCCAGCCCCCGTGCCACAGTCGATCGACCTAGAACCGCTGCTCGGCACGTACCGGCGCGAGGGCGTCGTCCTCACCGTCTCCCTCACCGACGACGGCTCGCCCCACCTGCGGTACGAATTCGTCGACGACATGGCGGACATGTCCCCACCCCTGGAGATGGACCTGGAACCGGTCACCGCAACCGTCTTCGCCGCCTCCGGCGCGGGACCGTCCTTCAGCGAGGACTACATGCCTGTGGTCTTCTCCACCCTCACCAACGGCACCCAGGTCTGCTACGTGGGAATGCGCGCCACGCCCAAGGTCGCCTGAACAGCCCGGCGGGGCGTCGGCTGTGCCAGCGCCCGCCGGGGGAGGCATCGACCTCGCCCGGTCAGCAGCGCACCTCGGTCGATGCACCACATTGATGGCGGCCTTGTCCGGATCGGTACCCTCTGGCACGCTCTGACAACGCCGGACGACGTCGTCTGACATGGGGGAGTGATGAAGGACCAGCGTGCCGCCACCCAGTCGCTTCAGGACAGACAGGCCGCCGAGAGGTTCGCCGAGCAGCTTCGGACCTTGCGGACCAGCGTGGGTGACCCGTCGTTCCGGAAGATGGCCGGGCGCTCGGGCCGGATCTCGCACACCACGCTGCACGAGGCCGCCGCCGGCACCAGGTTCCCCTCCTGGGAGACGGTCCGGGAGTTCGTCCGCGCCTGCGAGGCGGATGAGGCCCAGTGGCGGCGTCGCTGGGAGGACGCGCAGCGTCCCGCGTCCGTTCACGGCTCAGCGGACGGCGATACCGCCCCGGAGACGACCTGGCCCGTCGCGTCTGTCGTACCCGTGCCGTCGCCGGAGCGGCAGAACCCGCTGCGGGGCACCGACTATCCGCCGACCGACCAGGACGCCGCGAGGGGACGGCGGCACCGCCTGCCGTGGCTCGCCGCCGCCGCTGTGGTCCTGGTGATGGCGATGGTCGTCGTGTTGGGCGTCGTCGTCCGCGGCCGGTCGTCCCGGGACACCCCCGGCACCGTGACGGCGTCGTCCACACCGACCGTGTCGCCGTCGGCGTTCTCGGACTCGCTGATCCCCGGCGACTCGAGCAAGTTCGTCGCCGACGTCACCATTCCCGACGGCACCCGGGTGCGGGTGAACTCCCAGTTCGTCAAGGTGTGGGCGCTCAAGAACGTGGGGAAGGTGGCCTGGCACAACCGTTTCCTGGCGCGGACCAACCCGACCGCCGATGCCGACGGTTGCCAGGTGCCGGATCGGGTGGCGATCGGTGACACACCACCTGACGAGCAGGTGATGATCAGTGTCGAGGTCACCGCGCCCAGCCGCCCCGGAAAGTGCTGGGTGAGCTGGAAGATGGTCGACGAGAACGGACAGGAGTACTTTCCCACCCGCCGGCCGGTGTACTTCATGGTCACCGTCACCACCTGAACGCGCTCTCGGCCGCTGCCGGAGTGCGATCGCCCGATGTCAGCCCGGACGCCACCGAATCTGACAACACCACATCCATCGAGGTCGGCGAGGGCCTGACGGATCTGACAGCACAACAGGGGTACCGAACAGCAGGCCGCTTCTCGCATGGTGATGTCCGTTCCGAACGACTCACCAATTGCGAGGAGGATCGACAGTGCGCCGTCCCTGGTTGTCCGTCGGGCTCGCCGCGCTCTGCGTGGCCGTCGGCGTCCCGGCCCACGCCGGAGCCGCAACATCCGGCGCCACAGCGCAGCAGCCCGTCACCACGGCCGCGCGGCCGGTCGTGGACATGGAGGCCACCGTCCTGGCGGCCCAGATCGACCCCCGCCGTGCCGACAACACACTGACCCCGGGCGCGAAGAACTCCGTGCTCGCCGTCGAGCAGGCACTCCAGGCGCGGGGCCTGCTGAACGCACAGTGGGTCGACGGCTACTTCGGGACCGTCACCGTCTCGGCGTACGCGGCGTACCAACGCTCACTCGGCTACACCGGGCTGGCCGCCAACGGGCTACCCGGCACGACGTCGCTGACGAAGCTCGGGCTGAACCGTTACACAGTCGGCAACACGATCGGCCCGGGCGCGAAGGTCCCGCGTGACGGCTACGTCGTCAACGCCCGCACCCAGGCCATGCTGGCCGAGGCGCAGCGTCTGCTCGGCTACTCGCTGGTGCTCGAGCAGGGCTCCTACAACCCCGGGGGCGACAGCACCTCGGCCGGTACGCACGACGGCGGGGGTGTGGTGGACATCGCGGTCACCGGCATGACCGCGGCCAGGCGCACCGCCGTCGCCAGGGCCCTGCGTCAGGTCGGCTTCGCCGCCTGGGTCCGTAGCCCGAGTCAGGGCGACTGGCCGTGGCACATCCACGCCACCGCGATCAGCGACACGGACCTGTCCAGCCAGGCACAGCACCAGGTCGGCGACTACTACCTGGGCATGAACGGCCTTGCCAACCAGGGACCGGACGACGGCCCCCGGGTCCCGATCACGACCTGGGAGCAGTACCAGCGCGGGCAGTGACCCGCACCCTCTCACCGTTCCGGAAAGGACACCATGAACATCCGTAAGAGCCTCGCCGCCGTCGGCGTCGCGCTGGCCGCGACCACCTCGATCCTCAGCGTCGCATCGCCCGCGTCGGCGGCGGCCCGAGACGGGGTCTGCGACAGTGGCGAGTTCTGCTACTACTACAACAGCGACAACGCGGGATCGATCTCTGACTTCACCGGGTCGCTCGACGACTACGGCACCGAGCAGCCGTCGTGCTACGACTTCAAGGGCGCTGGCGCCGGAAAGGGGCTGTGCATCAAGAACGAGGCCGCCTCGGTCTGGAACCGCAGCACCAAGACCGTGCGCGTCTACTACAACAGCGGCTACGCCGGTTCCTACCAGGACTTCGCGGCCGGCGCGAAGGGAAACCTCAACGCCACGCTGAAGAACAACAACGCCTCGCACCAGTTCTCGCCGTCGGCGCGCACGAACCTGTCGTACGGCCTCTACCAGGCCAGCGGCGGCACTGTCACGTGCGGCTTCGACGGATACACCACCACGCCCGGGCGGCACGAGGGCATCGACATCGCCCGCAGCGTCGGCTCGGACGTGCGGGCCCTGGTCTCCGGAACGGTCATCTAC
Organism: Micromonospora sp. NPDC005205; assembly: GCF_040608275.1. NCBI lineage: Bacteria > Bacillati > Actinomycetota > Actinomycetes > Micromonosporales > Micromonosporaceae > Micromonospora > Micromonospora sp. NPDC005205. Next base: position 222,390 of record NZ_JBEXHV010000004.1, on the reverse strand, counting down.
GTCGCGCGGGGCAACACCGGCAGCGGCGGCCTGTCCACGATCTCCGTCTACAACTCCTCGCTCAACAAGACGGTGATCTACCTGCACACCGCGCCGAAGTCCGGGGTGAGCGTGGGCGACGCCATCAGCAAGGGCGAGATCATCGCCGATGAGTCGTGGCACGGGGTGTCGTCGAGCTCGGGCGCGCACACCCACGTCGAGGTCCGGGCCGGCCGGCAGACCCACGCGGCCGTCAGCGTCGGCGACCCCACCCTGGACAACGCCGACCCGACCTCGTTCTGGAACTCCCAGGGCTACAACGAGAAGTAGGACGCGATGAATTTCCGCAAGGGCCTCGCCGTCGTCGGTGCCGTCCTCGCCATGTCCACCTCCATCCTGAGTGTCGCGTCGCCGGCAGCGGCGGCCACACGGGACGGAACCTGCGACAGCGGTGAGTTCTGCTACTACTACAACAGCAACCAGGCCGGCTCGGTCTCCGACTTCACCGACTCACTGGACGACTACGGCACGACCCAGCCGACCTGCTACGACTTCAAGGGTTCAGGCAGCGGCAAGGGCCTGTGCGTGAAGAACAACGCCGCGTCGGTGTGGAACCGCACCGGCAAGACCGTGCGGGTCTGGTTCAACAGCAACTTCGCCGGTGCGAGCCAGGACTTCACGTCCGGCACGAAGGGCAACCTCAACGCCACGCTGAAGAACAACAACGCCTCGCACGAGTTGCTGAGCGGGCCGACGGGCTGTAGCACCGACGGCACCAACAGCAAGCTGCCGAGCACCATCCTCGTCTACCGGGTCGGTCTCGGCCGGGTCGACCGGGTCGACTTCAAGACGTACGTCAAGAACGTCCTCCCGAACGAGTGGGTGACGAGTTGGCCGTCCGCCTCGCTGGACGCCGGTGCGATGGCCGTCAAGAGCTACGGCTGGTACTGGGCGCTGCACTCGACCCGGAAGACGTCCGGCGGGCAGTGCTACGACGTTCGTGACGACACCGGTGACCAGGTCTACCGGCCGTCGTCGGCACAGACGTCGACGTCCGCCGCGGTGGACCGGACCTGGTCGGCCCGGATGACCCGGAGCGGCAACATCCTGCGGGCGCACTACTGTGCGACGACGACCGCATGCGGTGGCTGGGTGGACGGGGACTGGCTGTCGCAGTACGGCTCGCGTGACCTCGCCAACGAGGGCAAGAGCTACCAGGCGATCCTGCGCTACTACTACCGCGACATCGCCCTCTCCTGAGGGTTCCACGCACCGAACGCGCCGCCCGCCGCAGATCCGTGGCGGGCGGCGCGCTCATGGGCACGGCGCCGGTTACGCCAGCGGCTCGATCGCCTCGACGAGCACCTCGAGCACATGCCGGTACGGCTGGCCGGTGGCCCGGCTCATGCCCATCTCGCAGGTGCGGTTGCAGGATGCGTACGCGTCGTGGTCGCGCTCATTGATCTCGGCGGCCTGCGCCGCCGTGGCCCCGGCCGTGACTTCGGGGTGCAGCAGCCCCCGGTCACCGGCGAAGGCGCAGCACCCCCAACTGTCCGGCACGGAGACGGTGTCGGCGACCGCCCCGGCCACGGCGCGCAGGTCGTCGATGCCGCCCAGGTGCACAGTGGAGCACGTGGGGTGCAGCGCCAGCGAGCCCAGTCGCCGGGGCTGCGGCAGCGCCGGCAGGAGGTGTTCGGCGGTGAAGGTCACGCTGTCGACGAAGCGCAGCGCGCCGTAGCGTGCCTGATCCTCCTCGGCCAGCGCGGCCGTCAGCTGCGTCAACCCGTGCGTGCACGATGACGCGTCGCACACGACAGGCAGGCGACCCTCGTCACTGGCCGTCCAGAGCGCTTCCAGGGTCCGCTGCGCCATCTCGCGGTGGCCGGCGGGGTAACCCTTGGACTGCCACGGGGTTCCGCAGCACAGCCCCGCCGTGCCGGTCGGTACGACGAGCGGCACCCCCGCCAGTTCGCAGAGGCGCAGAAACGCCGCCGCCGAACCGCCAGACGAGCCGTCCTCGGGAGCGAAGAGACTGCCGACGCAGGCCGCGAAGAACACCGCCTGGGCGTCCGGCGCGCTGCGCGGGGTGGGGCGGGGCGCGCCGGCACGCGGCATGTCGTCGGTCCACAGTGGCACCAGCTCGGCCGCGCCGAGCCCACGGATCATCCCGGTGGCGGCGCGGGTGACCGGTGTCGGCACTGCGTGCGCGGCGGTCAGCCCCACCCGGACGCCCGTCACGGCGGCCTGCCAGTGCTTCGCGGCGGTGCGGGCGGTGCGCTGGGCGCGAGGGCTGTGCCGCTCGGCGCGCAGCCGTTTCATCGCCGCCCCGGTGTCGATGCCGACCGGGCAGGCGGTGACGCAGAGGCTGTCCGCGGCGCAGCTGTCCACTGCGGCGTACTCGTAGTCGGCGGTCAGCTCCCGGCGGCGCTCCTCGTCGCCGGCGGCGGCGGCGAGGGCGATCTGCCGTTGCAGGACGATGCGCTGCCGGGGTGTGGTGGTGACGTCGGCGGTGGGGCAGACCGGCTCGCAGTAGCCACACTCGACGCAGGCGTCCAGCTCGGGGTCGACCATCGGGACGGCCTTGAGCTGCCGTAGGTGCACGGTCGGGTCGCCGTTGAGCAGCACACCGGGGTTGAGTAGGCCGCTCGGGTCGCACAACCGCTTGAGTTCACGCATCACGTCGTACAGTTCGTCGCCGTACTGCCGGCGGACGAAGGGCGCCATGGCCCGACCGGTGCCGTGCTCCGCCTTGAGTGTCCCGCCCTCGGCGAGCACCAGGTCGACCATGTCGTCGGTGAACCGGGCGTAGCGCTCGATCTCGGCGGGGGTGTCGAAGGACTGGGTCAGCATGAAGTGCAGGTTGCCGTCCCGGGCGTGTCCGAAGATCACCGCATCCGGGTAGCCGTGCCTGTCGAACAGGCGGATCAGCCCGTCGCAGGTGCCGGTCAGGCGTGGCATCGGCACCGCGACGTCCTCCAGCAGGGCCGTGGTGCCGGGCGGGCGGGCCCCGGCGACGGCGGTGTAGAGGCCCTTACGCAGGTGCCAGAGGTTGGCCCGTTCGCGTGGGTCGCGGGTCAGCTCGGTGCCGGTGACGGCCGGCAGCCGGTCGAGTACGGGCCGGGCGTCAGCCAACGTCGCGGCCAACTGCTCCGCGCTGTCCTCGGCGAACTCCACCAGCAGCGCGGCGTGCCCGGTGACCGTCAGCCCGCGCAGGGCCGTGCTGGCACCCGGGTCGCGCTGGCTGACCCGCAGCGCGGCCGCGTCGAGCAGCTCGGCGGTACGGGCGCCGGCGGCGAGCAGCGCCGGCAGCGCGTCGGTGGCGTCGGTGAGACCGGGCAGGATCAGCAGGCCGGTGGCGGCGTGGCCGTGGATCTCGACGGTACGGAAGACGGCCTCGGCCACGAAGCCGAGCGTGCCCTCGCTGCCGATCATCAGGTGGGCGAGCATCTCGACCGGGGTGCTGTGGTCGAGCAGGGAGTTCAGCCCGTACCCCATGGTGTTCTTCATGGCGAACAGCCGCTCGATGGTGGCGCGCGACCCCGGCGTCGAGCGCACCCGGTCGCGCAGGCGCAGTAGCCCGGCGTGCAGCTCGGGCTCGTCGGCCCGCAGCCGGTCGTCGGCGTCGCGGGCGCCGGAGTCGACGACGGTGCCGGACGGGAGCACGAAGCGCAGCGACTCCATGGTGCGGTACGCGTTGTCGGTGGTGCCGCAGGTCATCCCGCTGGAATTGTTGGCGACCATGCCGCCCACAGTGCAGGCGGCCTCGCTGGCCGGGTCCGGGCCGAGTCGGCGTCGGTAGCGGGCCAACCGGGCGTTGGCCTGCCGGATCGTCAGGCCCGGCTGGAGCCGGATGCGGCGGCCGTCGTCGAGGACCTCGGCGTGACGCCAGTCGGTGCGGACGTCGACCAGCACGCCCGCGCCGCCGGCCTGCCCGGCCAGGCTGGTGCCGCCGCCGCGCAGGGTCAGCGGCACGCCGGCCTCGCGGGCGCCGGCCATCAGCGCCCCCACCTCGGCGGCCGAGGAGGCGCGGACCACGGCCTGCGGCTCGAACAGGTACGGCGAGGCGTCGTGTGCCGCCGCCAGCCTCCGGGGCAGCTCGGCGCTGGCCCGGTTCGGATCGTCGAGACGCGAGCGCAGCAGGTCGGCGACCTCGCGGGCGCGAGCGCCGGCAGCGCTCGGCGGCGGCACGGGTACGACGGTGCTCATGGGCGGATCCTCCGAGAAGGGATGGTCAGTCGGCCACCGGAGACGCGACGACAAGCAACCGGGCGGGGGCGGTGCTGGCCGGAGCCGGCAGCCGCAGCGGCTGCCGGCCAGGGGTGATGCTGCCGAGCACCGAGGCGTGCCGCGCGCCGGTGCCCGAGGGCAGGGCGCCGGGCAGCCCGTGCACGGTCAGGTAGCCCAGCAGCGCGAAGGCCAGCGCCTCCTTGGCGTCCGACGCGATGCCCAGGTCGTCGCTGGAGGACAGCTGGACGCCGGGCAGCTCGTCGGCGAGCATGCGCATCAGGGTCGGGTTGTGTGCGCCGCCGCCGGAGACGACGAGCCGGGTGACGCCGTGGTCGCGGCAGGCGCCGGCCACAGTGACCGCCGTCAGCCGGGTGAGCGTGGCCAGCACGTCCTGCGGGTCCGGTGTGGGCGCGTCGGCGAGGGCGGCGAGCAGGTAGGGCAGATGGAACAGCTCTTTCCCGGTGCTCTTCGGGCCGGGCAGCCGGTAGTACGGCTCGTCGAGCAGCCGCCGCAGCAGGTCGGGGTTCACCTGCCCGGCGGCCGCCCCGCGCCCGTCCCGGTCGTACTCCTCGGTGCCACCGCTGAAGTGGCGGGCGGCGGCGTCGAGGAGCGCGTTGGCCGGGCCGGTGTCGAACGCGAGCGGGTCCGCGTCCGGCGCGACGACTGTGATGTTGGCGATGCCGCCCAGGTTCAGCGCGGCCGGGACACCGGGCAGGCCACCCAGCAGCAGTGCGTCGAAGAGGGCGACCAGGGGAGCGCCCTGACCGCCGGCGGCGACGTCGCGACTGCGCAGGTCGGACACGACCGGAAGGCCGGTGGCCTCCGCGATCCAGGCGGGCTGGCCCAGTTGGAGCGTGCCCCGAACCGTGCCAGCCTCGACCCAGTGGTGCATGGTCTGCCCGTGCGAGACGACCAGGTCGGCTTTGCCGTCGCACAGCTGGGCGAGGGCCCGCACGCCGGCCTCGGCGAAGGACTGGCCGATGCCGGTGTCCAGCACGCAGATCGCCTCGGTGGTGGTCGGCGCCGGCGGCAGGGCGGCGGCGATCTGCGTGCGCAGCTCGTCGGAGTACGGATGGCTGAGCCGCCCCAGCGGTCGCATCCGCACTGTGTCGCCGCTGAGGTCGAACTCGGCGGCGGCGGCTTCGATGCCGTCGTAGGAGGTTCCGGACATCAGGCCGATCACGCGCATCAGATCCTCCTTCAGGCCCGGCCGGCGGCTGCCGCCGCGTCGTCGACCTCGTCGGTGCGTCCATGGTCGTACGGCGTCTCCGGTGCCGGGTGGAACCGGCTGGATACCGCGCCGACGACCAGGGTGATCAGGACGCCGATCGGGACCAGCCACTGCGCGGCGATGGCGGTGGCGGTGGTGGTCCCGGCCGTCGTCACGTCGATCTTGACGTACCGGACGATGTAGGTCATCACCGCCACGGTGACGAGGAAGGCGATCACCGCGTCGACCTGGTTGGCCCGCTTGACGAGACGGCCGAGCAGGAAGGCACCGAGCAGCGCCCCGTAGGTGTAGCCGGCGATGGTCAGACCGGTCAGGTAGACGTTTCCGGTGCTGGAGCTGAACGCGCAGGCGAAGATCGCCATCAGCACCGCCCAGACCAGGGTCATCACCCGGGCGAGCCGGAGCATCGCGTCGTCGGACGGGACCGTGCGGAAGAAGCTGTGGATGAAGTCGGCGACCGTGGAGTTCGACATCGAGTTCAACGCCGAGGACAGCGAACCCATCGCGGCGCCGAGGATGCCGGCCACCAGCAGACCCGAGATGCCCACCGGCAGGGCGTGCAGGATGAAGCTCGGGTAGAGGTTGTCGCTGCTGGCCAGGCCGAGCTCCTTGAAGGTCTGACCCTTGTTGTACGACCACAGCAGCGCCCCGACCAGGGAGAACGCCGCGAACTGGATCACCACGAAGATGCCCGAGGAGATCATCGCCTTCTGTCCCTCACGCAGTGTGCGGGTGGACAGGATGCGCTGCACGATCAGCTGGTCCGAGCCGTGGCTGGCCATCGCGAAGATCGCGCCACCGATGATGGCGGTCGGCAGGGCGAACGGGCTGGTGAGCACGTGCGCGAGGTTGAAGTTGGTGTCGAAGAGCTGGAACTTGCCGGCGTCCAGCGCCTGCGAGTAGCCGTCGAAGCCGACGGCGTGGCTGAGCACCGCGATGGCCAGGATCGCCCCGCCCAGGTACAGCCCCATCTGGATGGCGTCGGTCCAGATGACCGCCTTGATGCCACCGAGGTAGGTGTAGACCACAGTGATGAGCGTCAGGACGATGATGATGGCCTGGTAGCCGACATTCAGCCCGAACTCGTCGAGAAGAAGCTTGATGGGGATGGCCGAGGCGAACAGCCGTACACCCTCGGCGAGCAGGCGGGTGAAGACGAAGGTCACCGACGCCAGCCCTTGAAGTTTCAGGCCAAACCGCTCACCGAGGTACTGGTAGGCGCTGACGAACCCACCCCGCTTGTAGAGCGGGATGAGCACCGCGGCCACCACGACCCGACCGATGACGTAACCCAGGGCCAGCTCGACGTTGCCGAAGCCCTGACCGCTGTAGGCGCCGCCGGGAACACTGATCACGGTCAGAACGCTGGTCTCGGTGGCCACCACCGAGAACGAGACGGTCCACCAGGGCAGCCGACCCTCGCCCACGAAGTAGTCCTTGGCGGACTTCTGTTTACCGGACAGGCGTAGTCCGACGAAGGCGATCACCACGAGGTACAGCACGATCACGACGAGGTCGAGTTGACGCACGGCTCGCTCCCAACCAGCGGTTGTCAATAAGTGACGTTGAGCCAGCCTAACTCGAAACTTTTTGCCACCGCCGGTCCGGGCTGGTTACGCTGTGGTTTCAGCCTGCTGATACGGGGACTGTTCGCAGCTGCGCCCTCGGCCTGGCCGCGGCGGCGGGTCGCGAGACGCGCTCGACGACGAGCCGCCACCGGGCGACCGGAGACCTCTCCCCGCCGGCCGGCGACTGCACACCAGCGAGAGGAACGAGCACCCCGTGGACCTCAGCACCCTCGGTACCGAGACCCGTAACGACAAGACCGGCGACCTCGACCGGATGTCTCCCACCGAGTTGCTTCTCGCGATGAACGACGAGGACCAGACCGTCGCCGCCGCCGTCCGCCGAGCCGTGCCGGACATCGCCGCCGCCGTCGACGTCATCGTGGCCTCGCTCCGTCAGGGCGGACGGCTGATCTACCTCGGCGCGGGCACCAGCGGCCGGATCGGCATGCTCGACGCCGTCGAGATCCCACCCACCTTCGGTACGACGCCCGAGCGGGTCGTCGGTCTGCTCGCCGGCGGGGCACGAGCCTTCGGTGTCGCCGTCGAGGGCGCTGAGGACGACCCGACCCGCGCCGTCTCCGACCTCGACGCCGTTGGCCTGACCGCCCGCGACACTGTGGTCGGGCTCGCTGCCAGCGGCCGTACCCCGTACGTGGTCGGTGGGTTGGATCATGCCCGCGCGCTTGGCGCGGCGACCGTCTCGGTGGCCTGCAACACCGACGCGGTGACCAGCCGCCACGCCGACGTCGCCATCGAGGTGCCCACCGGCCCCGAGGTGCTGACCGGCTCCACCCGGCTCAAGGCCGGCACCGCCGAGAAGCTGGTCTGCAACATGCTCTCGACGGCCACGATGGCCCGGCTCGGCAAGGTCTACGGGAATCTGATGGTGGACATGAACGCCACCAACGAGAAGCTCGTCGACCGGGCGCGTCGGATCGTCGCCAACGCCGCCGAGACCGATCTCGACACGGCCGCGAGGGCGCTCGCAGCGGCGCACGGACACGCCAAGACGGCCATCGTGCTGCTGCTGGCGAACTGCACCGCCGAAGAGGCCGCCGCTCGGCTGCGCGCCGCCGACGACGACGTACGGGCGGCCGTCGCGGCCTGATCCTCGGGTTCGCGGTGAGACCCTGATCCGGTCAGGTGCTCGTCACCCGGTCGGACGTCAGGTCTCCAGGTCGAACGCGAACGTGCCCGCCTCGATGCGGTCGATGAGCTGACGGACATCGTCGGCCAGCTGGACGGCGTCCTCCCAACCGCCGCTGGTGATGTCGACCAGCAGCACCGGGGCGGGGTCACTGCGCAGGTCGAGGACGAGCTGTTCTCGGGAGCCGTCACCGCCGATGATGGCGATGCCAGGATGCGCGACGGTGGCCTCGTCCCACGCCTCATGCAGCTCCAGCATCTCGCGGGGGGAGTTGAGCCACACGTAGGCGTCGGTGGTCATCCAGCCGCGCCGGAACCGCGACTCACCCTGCAGGTAGGTGCGCCAGGCGTCCGGCAGCGCCCGGCCCAGGGTCCTCTCCGCGTCGGCGAACTCCTCGTCGTCAACCGGGCCCCGGTACTCGGCCTCCGCGATGATCGCGCCGACGATGTGGGCGTTGAGGTCGTCGAGCTTCTCGGCGGGAATCCAGTACTCCAGCACGTCGCGGCCACCGGCCTGCTGGACCTCGTAGTGGTCGAGGTGCGACCGTTGCACGTCGAACCGGGTGACGTAACCGACGCCGTTGGCGGGGACGTTCCACTCGCGGGCGATCTTCGTGGCATACCAGCGGTTGAGCACCGGGTAGAAGATCGGCTGGTCCGGCAGTCGTGGAGGCCAGGCCCGCCAGCCGGCCGCCGCCACGAGGTCGAGTTCGGCCTGCCCGGTGGGCCGCCACAGAGTGATCGCGTCGGAGTTGCCGATGGGTCTGCTCCCTACCGGTTGCGGTGTTGGCGCCAGGACGCCGTCGCCCGACATTCTGACCGAACCGTGCGACGAATTCGGACCTGGCCGGCGCCTTCGTCTTTCCCGGCCACGCGATCTCGTCAGGTCGACGAAGCGCCCCGTCCGCAGCGGACGGGGCGCTTCGTGGTGTCAGTTGAGCGGTGAATCCGGAACCGTTCGGTCCTCGTCGACGTCGGGCGCGCTGGCCAGCTCGATCCGGGGGGACCGGTCCGGCGGGAGGTGGGCGAAGTCGGCGATGACGACGACATCCACCTCTCCGTCGATCATCGACTGCTCGATGGTCTCCCAGGGGGCCCGCATGACTCCTGCGAATCGGTAGGAGTTTCGGCGGAGGTGGCTGAGACACCTCGCGACGACGGGCTCCGACGGCTCGATGTCGGCGGGGATCCAGATAACGGCGATTTCCATGAACCTCTCCTGATCAACGTCGTGGACGCGAGTGGGTGATCAGGAGTTGTCGGGGCGGGGGAGGGCCCCGCTCGACGGGTCGGCTGGTAGCGCGCATGTCGACGGCGGTGACGGTGAGCCCTGCGCGCAGAGGCGAGGTGTGCGGCGGAGCTTCGGCCGTTGAGGTGGGTGGATCGGCGCCGCCGGCACCGACGCCGGTCGGTGCGGACGCGAGCGCCAGTACGAACGCCGGTGGCCCCGGTGCGGGCCGGGCGGGCGGGTTGGGCCGCTGTCCGGTGACAGCGGCCACCGTCTTCCTCGCCTGCCTCGACGCCTCGCCGTCGGACGTGCCGTCCGCGCCGCCCCGGGACACCGTCGCCGGCACGCGCGTCTGCGGTTTCTGCGGTGTCGGCGGTGGCTGCGAGTCGGCCCGTGCCTCCGGGGACTCCGAGGTGGAGGGTGCCGGTGTGGCCTTGGGCGACGACGAGGGGGTCCCAGCCGGCCGACTCGGCCGGGCGGTGGAGGGCTTGGCTGACGGCGTCGGCACCGTGACTGGAACCGCCGACGGCAGGGGCAGCGGGTCCGTCGACGGTAGAGGCACGGGCACGGAAGCGACAGCGGTCGGCAGGGGCAGGGGGACGGTCAGATCCACCTCGACCACGTCGGCCACCGAAACCTTGATGGCCTCCGGCGAGGTGGCGACCTCCACCAGTGGGAGCCGCGACGGCGACGGGGTGTCGGCGTGGGCGGGGTCGGCACCCAGAGCCGCGCCGAGCGCCACCGCGCCGAGCGCCACCGGGGGGAGGCTGTGCCTCAGCCGCATCAGCCGCAGACTGCCGTCAGTGGGATCGCCAGTCCTACCTGGCCCGGGTCACCGGTTCGGTGCTGCTGGCCGTGCGGATGCCCCGCGCACCCTGCCGTTCCCTCCATGGGCGGGTTCTTGCCCCAGGGGACTGAGGGCTACACCTCCTGTCGATATCCGGTGAGCGTTGTGGGCAGATCGGGAGCGCATCCGGCTGGTTCACACCCGTGCCTCGGCGGGTGTCGGCGTGGCGTCGAGCGGCAGGTCACGCATCCGGCGGATCGGCGTCGACAGGTAGATGATCGGGGACAGCACGGTGAGCGCCCCGAAGATCAGCAGGGTGGTACGGGCGCCGAGTGGCCCGGCCAGGATGCCGGCGAGCAGGCCGCCGACCGGGATGGCACCCCAGGAGACGAACTTGACCGTGGCGATCACCCGGGACAGCAGTTCCGGTGGGCTGGCGATCATCCGGTAGGTGCGGGTGGTCACGCTGAGCACCACGTTGGAACTCGCGAAGATGAGGTTTCCGACGGCGAAGGCCAGGAACGCGGCGGTGCCGGTGCCCAGCGGGATGATGAGCGCGCCGGCCACACCGACGAAGGCCGCGATGATGAGGCCGCGGGCGGTGCCGAAACGGTTGGTGAACCGGGTCGTCAACGCCGCGCCGATGAGCGCGCCGAGGCCGTCGGCGGCGATCAACAGCCCGACCATGAGTGGCGGTGCGTGCAGCTCACGCACCAGGTAGAACGGGAACAGGGCGAGCATGCCACCGTTGACGAAGTTCGTCGCGGTGGCGTCCCACATGGCCGGTCTGATGATCGGGTGCCGGATCACGAAGTGCCAGCCCTCGCGGATCATCGTGGTCATCGGCGGCCGCTCGGCCGGTCGCTGCACCCGCCGGGCGGGCAGGGTGCGCAGCAGCGTGGCGGAGAGCAGGTAGCTGACGGCGTCCACGAACAGCGTCGGCACGGCGCCCAGCAACTGCACCGCGAGACCGCCCAGGGACGGCCCGCCCAGCGAGGTGGCCGCGTGCGTGCCGGAGGTGAGGCTGTTGCGAGCCTGCAACTGCGCGGCCGGCACGATCTCCGGCAGGAAGGTCTGGTTCGCCACGTCGAACAGCACGTTGGCGAAGCTCACCACCAGGGCGACAGCGATCAGCTGGGCCACCGTCAGCATGTCGAACCACCAGGCCAGCGGGACCGACGCGATGGCGAGGGCCCGGACCAGATCCAGGGCGACCTGCATGCCGCGCAGCGGCAGACGCTGCACGATCACGCCCGCCGGCAGGCTGATCAGGAGGTACGCCAGATAGCCCGCCGCCGTGATCAGACCCATCTCGAAGGCCGACGCGTGGAGCACGGTCAACGCGGTCAGCGGTAGGGCCAGCGCGCCGACCGCCGAGCCGAGTTGACTGGTCGTGCCGGCTACCCACCACCGCCAGAATGCAGTAAGTCTCATAATGGAACTCACTATAGGGTCCGGCGCGCGGGCAGGCGACCCCGTGTTTCCGGGTGGTCATTGGCGGGCGGTAGGGGTCATCGGCGAGCCGGTCGAACCCGACGTTTCACACTCGCGTGACGGGTATCCAGGCGTACCAGTGCGACCTGCGGTAACAGCTTCACGGAGTGAGGGGGCACCTGTCATGCCTGATCCACAGCCCACGCTCGTGCTCGTGCACGGCGCATTCGCCGAGTCGGCGAGCTGGAACGGTGTGCTCGAGCGGCTGGGAGCCGGGTACGACTCGGTGGCCGTCGCGAACCCGCTGCGCAGCGTGGCGGGCGACGCCGCGTACGTGCAGGATGTCGTGCGGGGGATCGGCGGTCCGGTCGTCCTCGTCGGCCACTCGTACGGCGGCATGGTGATCACGCAGGCGGCAGCCGGCGACACCTCGGTGCGGGCTCTCGTGTACGTCAATGCCTTCGCCCCGGACACCGGTGAGTCGGCGTTGGCGCTGTCCTCGAAGTTTCCCGGCAGCACTCTCGCCGACACGCTGGTGCAGTACCCGGTGTCGACCGGTGGGAACGAGGTGGCGATCGGCCAGGAGCAGTACCACGCCCAGTTCTGCGCGGACGCGTCGGACGACATGGCCGCGCTGATGGCCCGGACCCAGCGGCCGATCACCGAACAGGGTCTGGGCGACAAGCTCACCGGCGACCCCGCCTGGCGATCGTTGCCCAGTTGGTTCGTGTTCGGTGACGCTGACAAGAACATCCCCGCCGAGGCGCACCGGTTCATGGCGGAGCGGGCCAACCCCCGGGGGCAGCGCGAGGTCGTCGGCGGGTCGCACGCGATGGCGGTGGCCCGGCCGAGCGAGGTCGCCGAGACGATCATCGAGGCGGTTCGGGGCGTGAGCTGACGGTTCGGACGGACAGCCGGTGGTGGGCCGACGACGAGAGGTCGCCGGCCCACCCCTGCCTGCTTGCCTAGCGGACCCGCAGCTGCTGGTGGACCGCAGCGGTGGGGGCGTGGGCCGCGTCACCGGAGTACGCGACGTGCACCGGGTGCACCCCTGCGGGCAGCCCAGCGGTCGGCAGCTCGACGACGGCCGTGCCACCGCGGAGGGCAACCACCCGGGTGGTGCCGCCGAAGGTGACGGCTACCTCGCCGGTCACCTTCGGAGCCTTCGGGCGCGGCGACTGGGCCCGGACGTCGACGGTCAGCGTGAACGTGCCACCGCGGACGACCGAGGCCGGCGTGGCCTTCGCCTTGACCGCGACGTGTCCCGGGCCCGGAGGCGTCAGGGTGACCTGGGCCGAGCGCGACTTGGACGGGTCGGCCACCGACGTCGCCACGACGGTCAGCGACGACGCGGTCTCCGCTGCGGCGACCGACAGCAGACCCTCAGCGGAGATGCTGGTGTCGGTGGAGGTCGCTCCCTGCACCGACCACGTCACCGCCGGGCTCACACCCTCGTTGGTCGTCACCTGGGCGGTGAACTGCCTTTCCCAGCTCCAGCCCTTCGTCAGGTTCACCGTCGCGGGCGTCACCGACACGGTGTCGACCCCCGACCACAGGTGATCCCTGGCGAAGATCGTGAACAGCTGGCCCGCCGTCATCCCGTCGTGCGCGCCGGGGACCTGGGCCGTCGCGGCGGTGTATCCCCGCGCCCGGAAGTTGTCCGCGATGGCGTTCTGGGCGTTGAGGTTGCCCTCGAAGACGCCATTGCCGAGGAAGACCGAGAGATCGTCGTCCCCGACCGCGTTCGCGATGGTGTCGTAGTCCTGGGTGGTGAGCGACGGGTTACCCGAGAAGTGTCCGTAGAACGCGAAGGTGGTCGGGTAGTTCTTCATGACGACGCCGCCCGTCATCCCGCCGTACGAGAATCCCGCGTAGGCACGCCCGGAGCGCTCGGTCGAGACGTTGTAGCTGCTCTCGACGAGGGGCAGGATCGTCTGGACCAGGTTGTTGGCCGCGTTGGTCTGGTTGTAGGACGCGAAGCCGAGGCTGGTGCCCGTGAAGTGGTTGCCCATGGTGACGACCACGGTCGGCTCGATCTCGCCCCTGGCCGTCATGTTGTCCAGGATGTTCGGGACGTTCGCGGGCACCATGAAATCGGTCTCGTCGCCGAAGATGCCGTGGGCGAGGTACGCGACCTTGTACGGCTCCGCGCGGTTGGCGTCGTAGTTGGCCGGCAGGTAGACGCCGAGGTAGTGGCCACTGTCGCCAAGGATCGTGGTGTACGGGACGTACCTGACGGTTCCCCGCTTCGCGCGGTCGGCAACCGGCAACTCGTAGTCCGCACGCGCCTTCAGCACCGGGTCGTTCTGCTTCTTGGCGTACGGCACGTGGACGGCATCGAGGACGTCGTTGTTCCTGACCCGGAACGAGGACTCGCCCGGCGGCCGAGGGTTCGTCGAGGCGGGGTCCCAGATGCGCTTGTTCTCCCAGCCCTGCGTCGGATCCCAGACGCGGTACCAGTAGCTGAGACCGCCGGCGTGCAGCGGGACCGAGACCGACCAGTTCCCCTTCGGGTCCCTGGTCATGTCCCGGAGGAACTCGGTGCCGCCCGCGTGATAGCGCCCCGGCTGCCACTCTTCCGGCTGGTAGCGGGTGGTGCCGGTGCCGACGTCGAGCACTGTCAGATCCCCGGCGAGGCGGACCTGGGTGGCCTGCGGATTGCGGTAGACGAACGTGACGGTGTATCCGGTCGGTGAGTTGCGGTCCGCCTTGACGGTCGCACCCGGCACGGGCGCGGGCTTGCCGGCGGCAGCAGCCGGCGCGGGGACGACGGCCCCCGCAGAGAGCGCTGTGAACGCGAGAATCGAGATCGCAAGCCGGAGCCTGCGTCTTCCGGTCGTTTCCCTCATGCGCGAAGACTCCTTTGTGGTGGTCGCTCGTCGCGGTCTGGTCCGGTGTGGGGAGTTGAGGGCTTCGGTGGTCGCTAAATCGAATTAGCATCGGGAGTGTGACATGGGTACCCCTTTCGATGTCAAGGGTGCCCAGGTTCGGGGCCCGCGCCCGCCGCGACAGGTCCACCACCCCCGACCTGCGGGTTCTTCCGAGCGTCGCTGCCCTGCCGAGCGGGCGGCGACGCCCCAGCACCACCTACCGTGAGCTGGAGCGTCGCCGTGACACCGCCGGCGCGTCAGACCGGGGCGGCCGGGCAGCTCGCACCGACCGGCGGCGTGGTTCTGGTGATGAGGTATCGCTCCACCTGACGGCGGGTGCACTCGGTCCTCGGGTAGCTGGCATGGCCCGACCCCTCGTAGGTGAGGAGGTGGCCCCGGCTGCCGAGCTGGCGCACCACCCGCTGGGCCCCGTCGTACGGGGTGGCCGGGTCGTACCGCCCGTTGAGCACCAGCAGCGGCGCGCTCGTCCGGACCTGCAGTCGATGTTGTGGGTTGGTCGCCGTCCAGCCCAGGCACACAGCGGCGAAGCGGACGGCCAACGGGGAGGCTCGCAGGTGCGGTGCCGTGGCGCGGGACAGGTCGAGATACCGGTTCCAGTCGGCGAACCCGTCGATCGGCAGCGACCAGTCCTGGCAGAACGCCGGTAGCGCGTACTCGGTCAGGTCCTCGTCGCCGTCGACCGGCACCATCGGGGACGCGAGTGAGGCCGGCTCGCCCCGCTCCAGCGCGAGCAGCATGGTCGCGAGATCGGCCCAGGTCGCGTCGAAGAAGTTGACGAACGTCGCGAACCCAAGCTCGAACCAGCTCAGCGGGGTGCCGGTGGCCGCGTCGACGAGTGTGCCGGCATCGGCACGGCGCATCAGCCGGTCGTAGAGCGCCGGCACGTCACGTCCGTGCAGCGCGCAGCCAGGGTTTCGCTCGCACCAGGTCACGAACTCGTGGAACAGCGCCTCGTTACTGGCCGCGCCGCCGCGGAAGTATTCCCGTACCCCCTGGCTGTGGTCCATCACGCTGTCCATGACCAGGGCGCGGACACGGTCGGGGAACAGCTCGGCGTAGGACTGCCCGATCAGGGTGCCGTAGGACCACTGGTAGAGGCTCAGCTGCCGCTCACCGAGTGCGGCCCGGACGGCGTCCGTGTCGCGCGCGACGCTCACACTGTCCAGGTGGTCGAACAGTGGGCCACTGTTGGCACGGCAGTCGTCTCGCAACTGCCGGTTGTAGGTGCGGAGCCGCTCGAACTCCGCGGCGTTCGCGGGTGTCAGGGAGGGCTGCTGACCCAGCAGCGCCGATGAGCAGCGCACCGGTGCGCTACGGACCGTGCCCCGGGGGTCGAAGCCGACGATGTCGAAGCGGCGCAGCACGTCCGGCCCGAGCTGGCTGGCAGCCGTCAACGCCACGTCCACCCCGGACAGGCCGGGACCGCCGGGGTTGAAGACCAGGACACCGATGCGGGCGGCCGGGTCGGTGGCGGGACGCCGGGCCAGCGCCAGAGGGAAGGTCTCCCCTCCCGGTCGGGCCCAGTCGACCGGCAGGCGCAGGGTGCCGCACCGCGTGCCCGGATCGTCGGGCTGTTCCGGGCACGCCTGCCAGTCGATGCGAGCGTTCCCACCGCCGGTGACGTCCACGGTGACCGGCCTGGCACCGCCGCTCGTCGGCGTGGTGCCCGCGAGCGACGGTGGGGCGTTGAGCGACAGGGTGACGAGGGCCGCGACGACGACCGAGAGGCTGCCGAGGAGCCGCCGTCGTCGACGGTCGACCCCGCGCGGATGCCGGGTGGTGGTTCTCTTCGTGGTCAACATTCGTCCAGCCTGCCGACGCCCGGTCCACGTCGGATCCATGCCGGTCCGGGGACGGCCGGCGCAGGACGTTCACTGGTACGCGGCCAGCCGTTCGGCCAGCAACGCGGCCTGTGGATGACCGACCCGGTCGAGGATCGCCAACGCCTGCCGCCACAGGTCGACCGAGGTGTCGTGGTCGCCCAACACCTGATGGGTGTCGCCGAGGCGGACGAGCGTGTCCGCCCTCCCGCACGGGTCCTGGACCTCGGAGTAGAGCGTGAGCGCGCGCCGGTAGCAGTCCGCCGCGCTCGGGTGTTTTCCAAGACCGTGATAGGCGAATCCGAGACTGTCCCAGGTGTGGGCCGTGCCGAGCCGATCCTCGGCCTCCTCGTAGAGCGCGAGAGCCCGCTCGCAGTAGGCGATGGCGCGGGCGTGCTCGTCCAGCCGCGCATGGCTCCAGCCGAGCGCGTTGAGCGCCGCCGCCTCGCCGAGCCGGTCGCCGATGTGGCTGGCCAGTGCCAGCGCCTGCCTGGCGTGCGGCAGCGCCGCCCCTGCGTCTCCCTCGATGTCGGACAGCCAGGCGAGGTGCAGATGGGCGCTGACCTGACCCGGGCGGTCGCCGGCCTGGTCGTACCGTGCCATGGCGCGCCGGAGGTGGTGGTGGGCCGCACCGAACCGGCGGTTCTGGATATGGGCCAGCGCGAGGTCCCGGTGGGCCAGCGCCTCGGCCTGTGGGTCACCGCGGCGGCGCGCGACCGCGACCGCGATGGTCTGCACGGTGGCCAGGTCGTGCCACTGCGAAAGCCGCCCGAGCAGGGGAGTGAGGGCCTGGGCGAGCTGCCCGGCGTGGGCGTCGAAGCCGTGCGCGACCGCGTCGGCGACCGCGGCCAGCAGCACCCGCTGTTCGATGGTGAACCAGGCCAGCGCGGCCCGGTGGTCGGCGAACGCCGACGGTGACGCGTCGGTGGGCAGGGGCGGCGGGTCGAGCGGCTGCCAGCCGGGGTCGACAAGCCTCGCCGCGTCACGAGCGACACGCAGGTAGTGGTCGAGCACGCGCCTGCGGACGGCGCCACGGTCGGCCGGAGGGTCGAGAGCGCGCGTCAGTTCCTCCCCGTACGCGCGGAGCAGATCGTGACAGCGGAAGCGGTTGGGGGACTGCTCGGCCAGCAGGTTCGCCCGGGCCAACTCGTCGAGCGCCGGCCGGATCAGGTGCGATGGCGCACCGGCGAGGCTGGCCGCCGCCGCCGCGCTGACGTCCGGGGCGGGATGCAGGCTGATCTGCCGGAACAGCCGGGCCGCGTCCGCGCTGAGCAGTCGGTACGACCAGGAGAGCACCGTGCGCACGTCGGTGGCGGCATCGTCGGTGGCCAGGGCCGTGAGCCCGCCCCGGCTCGCCGCCAGGTCGTCGGCGATGGCCTGGAGCGGAAATGTGGGCCGGGCGGCGGCTCGCGCGGCCACGATGGACAGCGCCAGGGGCAACCGCGCGGTACGTCCGATCAGCTCGTCGACCGCTGCCGGCTGGGCGATGACCCGCTGCGCGCCCAGTCGGCGGACGAGCAGTTGGCGCGCCTCGTCGTCGCTGGGCAGGTCCAGCGCGAGGAGATGGGCGCCATCGGTGGTGACCAGGCCGGGCAGGGTGTGGCGACTCGTCACGAGCACACCGCAGCGGGTCGACCCTGGAAGCAGGGGCCGCACCTGTTCCGCGTCGCGGGCGTTGTCGAGCAGCACGAGCAGCCGTCGGGCTGCGGTCAGGCTGCGGTACAGGGCGAACTGGGCCGCCGGCTCCGCGGGGATCTCCAGGAGCTTCACACCCAGGGCGGGCAACAGCGAGCGTACGACGGCCGAGGGTGACGCCTCCTGCGTCGCGGTGCCGAATCCGGCCAGGTCGACGTGGAGGTGCCCGTCGGGGAAGTGATGCCGGTTGTCGTGCGCCCAGCGCAGCGCCAGCCAGCTCTTCCCGACGCCGCCCGTACCGGTGATGACGACGGTGCTGGCCGAGCGGGGGTCATCGAGCAGCAGCGAGGTGAGCCGGGCCAGCTCCCCGGCCCGGCCGGTGAACAACGTCGGTGGGGCCGGCAGCTGCCGGGGGACGAAACGCGGCGGGGTTCCTTCCGAGGGCCGCGGATCGGATGCCAACGGCTCCCGTTCCGCCCGCAGGATGCGGGTGTGCAGCTGCTGGAGATCGGGACCGGGCTCGACTCCCACCTCCTCGGCGAGGAGGCGGCGAAGCTGCCGGTACGTCGCCAGCGCGTCGGCACGCCGGCCGGTCCGCGCCAGGGCCACCATCAGTTGCCCCCATGGGCGCTCGCGCAGCGGGTCGTCGTCGACCTGGCTCCGCAGCGGTTCGATCAGCTCGTGATGCTGTCCGGCGCGCAGTTTGAGGTCGACGACCTCCTCCACCAGGCTGGACCGCTGTTCTTCGAGGCGCGCTCGGACTGAGCGCAACACCCCCCAGCCGGGGAGGCCCGCGAACGGTTCCCCACGCCAGAGCGCCAACGCGGCCTCGAACGTCTCCTGGGCGGCTGACCAGTGACCCTGCCGCAGCGCGGAATACCCGCGCTGGGCCAGGTCGTCGAAGGCCACGCTGTCCACCGCCAGCCCGTCCAGGGCAAGACGGTAGCCGGTGGGCCCGGCGACGATGGCGGGGTCGGGGAAGCCCGGGGAGCGCAGCGCCCGGCGCAGCGCCCAGACATAGGTCTTCACGTTGCCGGCTGCCGTCTTCGGCGGGCGCCCCTGCCACAGCTCGTCGACGAGTTGGTCGATGGACCACCCGGTGCCCGGCTGCGACATCAACACGGCCAGGAGGCGCACCTGCATCGGCGTGCCGAGGGCCAGCGGTTCCCCGCAGGCCGACCGCGCCTCGACCGGCCCGAGCAGGTGGTACCGCGCCGCCGGTGGCGTCCCCGCGGGGTCCATCACCTCATCGTAGGGGCGCGCACATTCCGCCTCATCGGCTGGACGGCTGCGGCCCGCGCCCGTCTCCTGGTGTGCTCCGTCACGCCGGTGAGCATGGTCAGGAGGTTGGGACACCGCGAGGCGGCTGCTAATGTCGAGATTGTTGCGGCCGCAAATTTATCAGCGGCAACTACTTTCCTGGGAAGGATGCCTCCGATGACCAAGCTCTCCGTCATCTACTACTCGTCCACCGGCACTCTGCACGCCATGGCCAAGCGCCTCGCCGAGGCTGGCGAGAAGGCTGGCGCCGAGGTGCGTCTGCGTCAGGTTCCGGAGCTCGCCCCGGCCGAGGCCATCGCCTCCAACGCCGCCTGGAGCCAGCACTTCGACGCTACCAAGGACGAGGCGAAGGCGACCGCCGACGACGTCGTCTGGGCGGACGCGGTGCTGTTCGGCACGCCCACCCGCTACGGCAACGTCGCCAGCCA
The DNA here is from genome assembly GCF_040608275.1 of Micromonospora sp. NPDC005205. Lineage (NCBI taxonomy): Bacteria > Bacillati > Actinomycetota > Actinomycetes > Micromonosporales > Micromonosporaceae > Micromonospora > Micromonospora sp. NPDC005205. Next base: position 202,735 of record NZ_JBEXHV010000004.1, on the reverse strand, counting down.
GCTCAAGCAGTTCCTCGACACCCTCGGTCCGCAGTGGGCGCAGGGCCAGCTCGCCAACAAGGTGTACGCCGGCTTCACCGCCTCCATGACCGCGCACGGCGGCCAGGAGTCGACCCTTCTCGCGCTCTACAACACCATCCACCACTTCGGGGGTCTGGTCGTCGCCCCGGGTTACACCGACCCGCTGAAGTTCGCGGACGGCAACCCGTACGGCGTCTCGCACGTCACCGGGGGCAGCAACGACGCCCCGCTGGGCGACGCCCAGTTCGCCGCGCTCGACCACATGGCCGAGCGGGTCGTCACGATCGCCGGGAAGCTCAACGCCTGAGTGCTGACGCCCGCCCGGACGCGGGTGCTCAGCTGGGCGAGGGCCGGTCTCCCAGGACGGGAGGCCGGCCCTCGGCGTCCTCACACCGCGATCGCCGCGATGGCGGCAAGCGGCCGATGCTCGTCGGTGGCGGACCGCCGGAGGCGTTCCACCTCGCGGAAACCGGCCCGGCCGAGTCGTTCGGAGATCTCGTCGACCGGCCAGCGGTAGGCGGTCAGGACCTTGTGGTCGAAGGCGCCGACCTCCTCGGCGTCGAAGACGCCCAGGACCAACCGCCCGGCCGGGACCAGCACCCTTCGGAACTCCTTGAGCATGCCGTCCAACTCGGGCGGCGGAAGATGAATCAACGAGTACCAGGCCAGGATGCCGTCGACGGAGTCTTCGGCGATATCGAGGCGTTCCATCGAGCCGAGGTGGAACTCGACGCCCGGGTGGGCCGCCCGCGCATGGGCGATGAACTCGGGGACCAGGTCGATCCCTGCTGCGTCGACGCCCAGCTCGCGAAGGTATCCGGTGAGGTGGCCAGGCCCGCACCCCAGATCGAGCACCCGGCCGGGCCGGCTGCCCAGGTGTCGCCGGATGAGGGCGAGGTCGTCGGCGTCCACCTGCTGGCCCGTGCCGAACAGCTCGATGTAGAGCTCCGCGACGGACGTGTAAGCCTGTCGCACCGTGTCCGTTTCCATCGCCGAACTATATGGGTCACCGGGCCTTGCCAGGTCGGCCTACCGTGACGGGCATGACACGTCGAGCCACACTGGCCGGCATTTCTGCGGGCCTGCTCATGCTGGGTTGCTCGGTTGGCGCATCGAAGGACAGTGCACCCAAGCCTCGATCCGCCCCGGCTTCGACGGCCAGCGCCGATGCCACAATGACGGCCGAGGCGATCGGTCTGCTGCGGACGGGCACGGCGTTCGTCGATCGGACGAGTTTTCGCAGCGACGTCGATATCGCCAGTCAGATCGCGGCGCTGTCGCGCAGCGACAACGTCCGCAAGCGCTCGATCGCCACCATCTCGGCGCCGGGTGGGGTCATCGAGATCCGGATGATCGACGACGAGGTCTACATGAAGGCCGGCGCACTCCTTCGCGGTGTCGGCGACGGTTGGATGGTCCTCGACCCGGCCCGGTTGCCGCCGGACTTCGCCCTGAGCTTCGCGCCGTGCAGAAACGACTTCGGCGGCTCCGGCCGCCTCATCGACGCGATCGTCACCGCACGGGTGAACGGCACCCAGATCACCGGGACGATCGACGTGACCCGGGTTGCCGCCGGCAACGGGATCAGCTTCCGCCCCCCTCCCGGTGGTGTCTTCCCGGACGGCGCGCGCAGCCACGCTTTCCGGGCGACGCTGGACACCGAGGGTCGGCTGGTCAGCTTCCTGATCCCGGAGGCCAACGGGTTGCCGAACGCGTCCCTGCGCTACAGCGACTTCGGTACGACAGTCACTGTCGCTCGGCCGACCGGGGCGGCCGCCGCCCCCGATGCCCTCTATCCCCAGCTCGGCATGGGTGGAGGGAAGTAGCGGCGACCGGTACTTGCCCATCGCGGCTAATTCGGTTAGCCTCTAGCTAATCACATTAGCTTGCTGGAGGACGTCATGACCGAATACCTGAACATCGCCGGCAACACCCTCGCGTACGAGGTGACCGGCCATGGCCCGCTTGTCGTCCTGGCGCACGGCATGGGCGACAGCCGGCACTCCTACCGGTTCGTCGCCCCGGCCCTCGCCGCGGCCGGATACCGGGTCGCCAACGTCGACATCCGTGGCTGCGGCGACTCCAGTCTCGGCTGGGACGGCTACAGCCGCACCGACATCGCGAGTGATCTGGTCGCCGTCGTGCGCCACCTCGGAGGCCCCGCCGTGATCATCGGCCAGTCGATCAGCGGCGGCGCCGCGACCATCGCGGCCGCCACCGCCCCCGAGCTGATCAGCGGCGTCATCGAGCTGGCGCCGTTCACCCGCGCGCAGTCCTTCGACCTGGGTGGGCTGGTGCGGGTGAAGCGCTTCCGCGCCGGCTACCTCCAACTGGCGCAGGTGCTCGTCCGGGGCAGCGTGGCGAACTGGCGCAGGTACCTCGACGTGGCGATCCCCACCAAGCCCGCCGACTGGCACGGTGAGCTGGCGCGCATCGAGGCCAAGATGAGTGAGCCCGGCCGGATGAAGGCCCTCCAGTCCATGGCCAAGAGCAGCCCGGCCGACGCCGGTCGGCAACTGCCGAATGTCACCTGCCCGGTCCTGGTGATCCAGGGCAGCGTCGACCCGGACTGGGCCGACCCACGGGCCGAGGGTGAGCGCATCCTCGCCGACCTGCCGCGAGGGCTCGGCGAGCTGGCTGTCATCGAGGGCGCGGGCCACTACCCGCACGTCCAGACGCCCGACGAGGTCCTCGCGCTGGCCCTGCCCTTCCTCGCCCGGACGCTGACCAGTGCCTAAGGCGCGGCTCACCCCGGCATCGGTCACCGAAGCCGCCGCCGCGCTGGTCGACGAGGTCGGCTTCGACAACCTCAGCATGGGTCTGCTCGCCGAACGGCTGGGAATCAAGACCCCCTCGCTCTACAAGCACGTCGCCAGCCAGGCCGACCTGGCACACCGGATCGCCATCCTGGGGATGACCCAGGCCGGCGACGCCCTCCGTGACGCCATTCAGGGCCGCTCCGGCAGTGAAGCCCTCGCCGCCGGAGCGCAGGCGATGCGGACGTTCGTGCGGGAACACCCCGGCCGGTACGCGGCCAGCAACGCCGCCCGCCCGACCGGCCCGGACGACCCGTTCATCCCGGCCAGCGAGCGGGTGCTCGCCTCATGGGCGGCCATGCTGGGCGGGTACGACCTCGAACCCGGCCAGGTGATCCACGCCATGCGGACGCTTCGTAGCGTCCTGCACGGGTTCGCCACCCTTGAGGTGGCCGGTGGGTTCCAGATCGACGCGTCCGTCGACGAGAGCTTCAGCTGGCTGGTCAGCTTCATCGATGAGGGCCTTCGCGCCGGCGCCGTCAGTGGCAGCGACGTCGCGAACTGACACCGGGTCGCCTGCATGCGTACGGACTGCCTCGCCGGGCGGTGCCTACCCCTGGCAGGGAGTGGTTGGGGCCGGCAGGGCTCGCAATACTTCGAGTCATGAACGCGAGAGGACAGCTCGGCGACTTCCTCCAGGCCCGGCGCTCCCAGCTGCGGCCGGAGGACACCGGCGTGGCGACGTACGGTGAGCGGCGCCGGGTTCGAGGGCTGCGGCGGGAAGAGTTGGCCCTGCTGGCCGGGGTCAGCGTCTCCTACTACACCCGGTTGGAGCAGGGACAGGCCGTGAACGCCTCACCCGAGGTGCTCGACGCGCTTGCCCGGGCACTGCTACTCGACGACGCGGAACGCCGCCATCTGGGCGAGCTGGCGGCCGGAACCCGCCGCCGGCCTGCCGTACGTCGCCCGGCCCCGGAACGAGTGAGCCCGGCGCTACGCCAGCTCGTGGCGACGCTTGGTGACGTACCTGTGGTGGTGCTCGGTCGCCGCGCCGACGTGCTGGCCTGGAACACCGCCGGTCACGCCCTCTTCGCCGGTCACCTGAACCCGGAGATCCCGGAGTGGCCGAACCAACGGCCGAACATGGCACGGCTGGTGTTCCTGGACGCGCACACGCGTGACCTGTACGCGGACTGGCCCGCCAAGGCCCGCGCGGTGGTGGCGACACTGCGGATGGCTTCCGGGCAGCACCCGGACGACCCGCTGATGGCCGCGCTGGTCGGTGAGTTGACCGTGCGGAGTCCGCAGTTCGCCGCCATGTGGGCCGACCACCGGGTGAAGGCCGGCGGCGACACCGTCTACCAGATGTGTCACCCGCTGGTCGGTGCGATGGACGTGACACAGCAGACCCTGCGCACCGAGACCGGCCAGACCGTCATCGCCGCCACCACCGAACCCGGCTCGGCATCCCACGCCGCGATGACGTTGCTCGCGCACAGCGCCGTCACCACCCGTGCCGGTGCTTCGCAGCCGCTCGTCAGGCGCGAATAGCGCCGTCCCCATCGGCTCGACACGAGGTGCTCCGCAAGGAGCGCCGGACCCGTCGCGCCCTGCTCAAGCCCACCAACAACACCGTGAGTAAGGACAGAAATGCGCAAGAGAACAATGACCCTCGCAGTCGCTGTCGCAGCAGCCGGGTTCGGTGTCGTGACGGTCGTGCCGTCGAGCGCCGCACCGGCCGCGACCACCCGGGCGCTCACCGTCGGGCCGAGTCGAGCGTCGGCCGCGCCGGTGCCCGCGCGGATCGCGGTCCACTTCGACCTGGCGAAGGGCCAGTTGCCGGAGAACGTCGCGCTCGGCCCGGACGGGACCGCCTACGTCACCTTCGCGGCGGCCCGACAGGTCGCCGCGGTCACCCCGTCCGGCGGGACGCGGGTTCTGGCAACCCTGCCGGCCCCGGCCGACGGCGGCGTCAACACGCCGGTGCTCGGGTTCGCGCTGACCACGGGCATCGTTCGAATGGCTGACAGCACCATCTATTTCCTCTACGCGAGCGGCGACGCCGCCACCACGGGGCTGTACCGGCTTCGTCCCGGCCGGTCCCCGTACCGCATCGCGGCCCTGCCGGCCGACGGGCTCCCCAACGGCCTGACGTTCGACGCGGGGACGAAGAGGTTCTACCTCACGGACTCGGTGCTCGGCACGATCTCGACGGTTCCCCTGCAAGGCGGTCGCGCCGAGGTGTGGTCCTCGGCACCCGAGCTCGCCCCGGCGGGCTTCCTCGGTGCCAACGGCATCAAGGTCCGAGCCGGCGCGGTCTGGGCGACCAACCTCGACCAGGGCACGCTGCTGCGCATTCCGCTGCGGCACGGCCGACCCGGGCCGGTCCGGGTGGTGGCGACCGGTCTGGTCGGTATCGACGACTTCGCCTTCGTCGATGCCGGTGACGACACGGTCATCGCCACGCTGAACGGGCCGAACACCGTGGTGAGCATCGACGCGGCCGGCCGTTCCCGAACGGTGATGACTGCGGCCGACGGGTTGCAGAACCCGACCTCGGTGGCCGTGCGCGGTCGCACCGTCTACGTGCTCAGTGCCGCGTACACCACCGGCGTCGACCCCAACCTGGCGCTGGCCACCCTGCCACTTCGCTGATCCGTCACGCGCCAGGACAGTTACCGAGTGCTCGGATCGCCCGCCACCGTCGGATGACGGCGACGGGCGATCCGGCGCTTCCGCTCGCGGGGGGAGAATTGGATCGGTCACGGCGCGGCCCGGGAGGACGTCCGCTCGTTCGACGAGCCGTCTGGTCCGCTCGGACGCCGCCTGCCGAGGTGGAGGGCAGCTGCCGTAGCCAGCGCGGCCACGACGATCAGCGCGGCGAAGACCGGGTGCATGTCCTTGGACAGGCTCGGGGCGCGGTCAGGCCCGATGGCCCAGAGGATCAGCGGAGTGGCGTAGGCGGCGGCGAGAGCGATGGTCCAGCGGCGTAGTCGGCGTAGGTGGGCGTGCCGCAGGCTGACGGTCAGCGCGAGGACGACCGGGACGATGGCCAGCATGGCGAACTGTCCGACGACCAGGACCGGGACCGCCCAGATCGAGATGGTGACGGTCCGGTCGACGCGGCGGAAAGGCGAGGTGGAGGGCATTGTCGTCTCCGTCATCGGGTCGGGTTGGTGGTCGCGGGACGCCACGCCAACCAGCCGCGGCACAGCACGTACGCGGCCGCGACGACGGCGACGAGCCCGAAGTCGATGACGGCCGACAGGCGGGCCTCCGGAACGTCTCCGATCAGCGCGCCGAACACGACGAGAGCGGCCTTGCCGGCGAGCACGATCTCCCAGACGCCGGCCGCCTGGCGCGGCCTGACCGCCAGCAGGGCGAAGAGCGCGGCGAAGATGCCGAAGCTGGAGACCCGCCAGCCCTCGATGAACAGGCGCTCGTCGCTGGCGTTGATGGTCAGTAGTACGCCGTTGACGAACGCGACGCCGGTGGCGAGGGACGCGAGGGCCGCCAGCGCACGGCCGGCAAGGTCGGCGCGGTGGGTGGGGGCGGCGGTGTCGATTCGGGTAGCGGTCGCTGTGGTCATGAGAGGCTCCTTCTTGAGGAAACGTACGTCAACTTACAGTCGTTAACTTACGCGCTCGCCTAACGTCTGTAAAGTCAAGGAGTGACCACACCGAGAACACGGGCCCGTAACAAGCGCGGCGAAGGTGCCCAACTGCGCGACGAGATCGTCGACGCCGCGATGACGCTCCTTGAGGACGGAGCGCCGCAGGGCGTGACCCTGCGCGGGATCGCCCGGCAGGCCGGCATCTCCGCGCCGTCGATCTATCCGCACTTTCCGGACCTGGACTCGATCCTGCTCGCGGTCGCGCAACGCGCGTTCGACATCCTGGAGCAGGAACTGGGCACACCAGAGGACGCGGATCCGGTCGAGCGGCTACGCGCGACCTGCGCGGCCTACCTGGCCTTCGCCGAACGCCGGCCCCACCAGTACCGGGTGATGTTCGGCGCCGTCTGGGACGCCGGGCAGGCCCTTGAGCGGGCGCCCGGCATGGCGGACGAGCTCGCCGTGCTCGGCATGGGGGCCTTCGAGGTCCTGCGGCGTACGCTCGCGGACTGTGTCGCGGCGGGACGGTCGACCAGCGCCGACCCCTTCGGCGACGCGGCAGCGCTCTGGGTCGGGCTGCACGGATTTGCCCAGCTCCGCGTGGCAGCGCCGCTGTTTCCCTGGCCGCCGGAGTTGCGCGACTCCATCATCGACCGGATGGCGCTGCTGCGCTGAGCGGGCGGCTCAGGCGTACGCCAGCAGGAAGTCGACGGTGCCCGTACCCCCGGGTTGACCGGCCGGGACGGGCAGGCCCGGCTCGCTGTTCAGGACGTAGAACCCGCCGCCGCCGATCAGGCGGGGCGTCACGGCCAGCATCTGCGCGGCCATCGCCGCTCCGGTCGGCCGCACGACGCTGTCCAGCAGGAGCCGGAAGAGGTTCCCGTTCAGGTTCGCGACGTGCAGAACCCGGTATGAGCGCGGGGCGGGCAGGCCGGTGCTCGTCAGGCCCCAGATCGGCACGATCTGGTTGCGCCACCGGTTCGGGTCGTTGCTGATCGCGCTGTCGTGGTTGTTCAGCTGCGTCTGGATCCCCGAGTGGATCCCGGCGAGGTGGATGTGGAGCTGGTCCTGCTGACGGATCGTCGGGTCGGCCGAGTTGACGCCCAGCCCGAGGTGGGGATAGACGACGTGCCCCGGCTGCCCCGGCTGGGCGTTGTCCCAGGCGTCCAGCCAGTAGTTCGGCGCGCTGGCGGTGGTGATGAACGGGCACTCGATGCCGCTGATCCGGCAACTGGGCACGAGCAGGAAGTCGTGGTTCGAGCCCGACCCTCCATTGAGGACGACGTACGTGGGAGTGGTCCGCAGGCACTGGGGGAATGGCGGCCCGGTCTTCGTGCCCTCGCAGACCTGGACCCGGTCCCACAGGTCGTACCTGCCACCGGTGTCGGCGGGGTAGCCGCACAGGGCCGAGGGTGTGGGGCAGGCCGCCGCGCCGGGGCCGCCGGGTGTCGAGGGCGACGGCGCGGGGGTCGGGCCCCCGTCGGCCAACGCCCGGTCCGCGCCGACCAGTCCCAGCAGTCCGGTGGCGCCGGCGGTTCCGGAGAGTCTGACGAACTGACGCCGTGGCATTCCGCCCATCGTCACCCTCCGTGGTTGCCGTGCCGAGGCGAACATGAACGTGTCGAGATTAGGGTGATAGCCGGCATTCGACGCGTCGGCCGGCGAACGGGTCCCCTGATCGTGTCGCTGTCGTGCGACGATTTCCGGCGTGGCAGAGACCGCGACGACGTTGACAGCGATCCGCGCTCGGATCGACGAGCTGGATCGGGACCTGGTCGGGCTGCTTGCCCGTCGGGAGGAGCTGGTCCGGCAGGCCGCCCCGCTCAAGAGCGACGGTCAGGCCGTCCGTGCGCCGGACCGGGTGGCGCAGGTGGTGGCCCGGGTCCGCACGTTGGCCAGCGAGGCCGGTGCCGACCCGGATCTGATCGAACGGATCTACCGGGGCATGATCCAGGCCTTCATCGACATGGAGACCGACGAGCACCACCGCATCACCGGCGGGTCGGCGCCGAGAACGCGGTGATCGCCCGGGGCGTGCGCGGTCAGGTCGCCGAGAGGATCTCGCCGTCCGGGCTGGCCACGGTGGGCGGCGGCGCGTAGCCGAGCTCGTACGAAATCTTGTTGGCGGTCTCCAGGAGCAGCGGAAGGTTGCTCTTGAGCTGGTCGAGGCTCGCGATGACCTCGATCGCCGTGATCGAGGCAGCGGCGATGACCTGCCCCCGTGAATCCCTGATCGGCGCGGCCACGCACATCACGTAGGCGTCGTGCTCGCCGTTGTCCATGGCCCAGCCGCAGTCGTGGATGCGGGCAAGTTCGGCTTCCAGGGAGTCGTGGTCGGCGAACGTGGTGTCGGTGAACTTCTCGAAGACGACGTGGGAGAGAAGCCTGTCGCGTTCCTGCCGGGGGAGGTAGGCGAGGATGGTCTTGCCCACGGCGCTCGCGTAGATCGACACCGCGCGTCCCACCCGCGACGGCAGCTTGACGGCGTCGAACGCCGGGCTGTCGACCTTGTCGATATAGATGATCTCGTCGCCGGTCAGTTGCGCCAGGTGTACGGTGTGGCCGGTCTCGCGTTGCAGCGCACGCAGGTGTGCGGCGGCGGGCTGGCGAAGGTCCATCGAGCCGAGCGCGAGCTCGGACAACTCGATCAGGCCGCTGCCGAGCACGTAGGTGCCCGCGCCCGTCCGGCGGACGAAGCGCGCGGACTCCAGTGTTTGCAGTATGCGGAGCGCTGTGGACTTGTGGACGCCGAGCACGTCCGCAGCCTCCGTAAGGGACAGCGGGTGCTCCGCGGATCGACGGATGAGGTCGATCGCGCGGCGAATCGATTGCGCCAAGGCTGTGTCTCCCCTCGCGCGACGGTAGCGCCGTCGCTGTCATTGCATATTGTGCAATATAGATGACGCGATGCGCAATCGCCACTTGACACCGTTGCACATGACGCTACGATCGTTGCAATTTCATCGGCTTGACGTCATCTCGTAACAGTGGAGTAACGATGGGTAATAAGCGCGCTTATTTCGGCATCGCCAGGGCGACATGTGCCCTCGGCCTTGCCGCCACGCTCCTGACCGGTTGCGGCTCCGACGGCGGCTCCGGCGACGGCGTCACCAAACTGACCTTCGCGGCCTCGACCTTCGGCGACCCGGGCCGCGGGCCCCTGTTGACGAAGTGGCTCGACGAGTTCAACCAGAGCCAGACCAAGGTCCAGGTCTCCGCCGCCGCGGTGCCGTACCCGACCTTCGGTCAGACCGTGCTCACGCAGATGGGCAGCGGCAAGGGTCCCGACCTGGTCCGCTTCGACATGCCCGAGTTCGAGGCGGCCTCGGACGCCGGTCTCGTCGCACCGCTGGACAAGGTGATCGACGCCAGCAAGTACGACCTGCTCAAGCAGCCGGACCAGTTCATGGTCCACGACGGTGTCCGGCACGGCGTCATCTTCGAAGCGTCGAACTACGCGATGTTCTACAACGCGGACCTGATCCCGACGCCGCCGACCAGCTACGAGCAGTTCACCTCCACCGCCAAGTCGCTGACCAAGGGCGACGTCTTCGGCCTGGCGTTCCGCCAGACGGAGGCCGAGGAGGCCGGTGTCTGGCAGGACATCTTCAACTACGTCTACGGCTTCGGCGGCGCGTGGTCCGACGGAAAGAACCTGACGATCAACTCGCCGGAGAACCTCAAGGGCCTCCAGGCGTTCAAGGACCTGTACGACGCGAACGTGATCCCGCGCGGCGCGGACGCTGCCACGTTTCGGCGGATGTTCGCCGAGGGCAAGGTCGGGATGGAGCTCAACAACGGCGGTTACGTGACCGCCACGCGTGGCCAGAACGCCAAGCTGAACTTCAACGTCGCTCCCATCCCGTTCCCGGTCCGCAAGCAGGGCGCGATCCTCGCACCAATCGTGATCAACGAGGCCAGCGAGGGCAAGGACGAGGCCGCCACCTTCATCAAGTGGGCGCTGGAGCCGCAGAACCAGGTGAAGCTCCAGGAGATCCTCGGCGCGAGCAGCGTCGCCACCACCACGCAGCGCAGCGCGGAAGCGCTCAAGGCCACGCCGTTCCTCCCCGTCTTCGACGGGCTCACCGAGACCAGCCTGCCGCAGATCGTGCTGGGGTTCGAGGCCAAGACGCCGGACATCCGCAAGGTGGTCGTGCAGAACGTGGTCGCGGCACTGCAGGGCAAGGCCGACCTCAAGTCGGCACTCGACCGCGCCCAGCAGCAGGCGACCGAACTGGTCCGCTGACCGCTCGACACGGCGACGCCGCCGACGCAAGGATTCGTGCGTCGGCGGCGTCCTTCCCCCAGAAGGACCGATCCGATGACTGTGGTCGAGCAGACCGGAGTACCGAAGACAACACCCTCAGGCCGGCCCCGGCGTCGGCCCAGCCCGCTGGGCAGCAGGTGGACGCCGTACCTGTTCCTGGCACCCGCCGCACTGTTCATCCTCGTCTTCCAGGCGGTACCCCTCGTCCAGGAGGTGTACCTCAGCTTCACCAGGACGAGGCTGCTCAACCCCACCCGCAGTGAGTGGGTCGGGCTCGACAACTTCAACCGGATCTTCGGGGACCCCGAGTTCCATCGCACCCTGCTGATCACAGTCGTCTACGTGATCACCTGCGTGGTCGTCGCGATCGGCGCCGGGCTCGCCGTCGCGCTCCTGCTCAACAGGAAGTTCCGCGGCCGTGGCGTGGCACGGGCGCTGGTGACCGTCCCCTGGGCGGCTCCGGGCATCGCGGTGGCGCTCATCGCCACCTGGATGCTCAACGCGCAGTACGGCATCGTGAACCGACTCCTCGACGCGGTCGGGCTCGGCGTCCCGGGTGGCGCCATCCTCGACAGCCCGCGCTACGCGCTTCCGGCGGTGCTCGCCACGACCATCTGGCAGCTGTTCCCCTTCACCTCCGTGGTGCTGCTCTCCGCCCTGCAGTCCGTACCGCAGGATCTCAACGAGGCCGCCACCGTGGATGGTGCCGGACGGTGGGCGACCTTCCGGGCCGTCACCTGGCAGGTCATCAAGCCGACGGTGGGTCTGTTGGCCCTGCTGATGACGATCTGGTCGCTGCGGCGGTTCGAGCTGATCTGGCTGATGACCAAGGGCGGGCCGGTCGGTGCCACCGAGACGCTCGTCATCGACCTCTATTCGCAGGCCTTCGACTCGAAGGAACTCGGTTCGGCGGCGGCCATCGGGATGGTCGGCGTCGTCATCTCGCTCATCGTCGTCATCGGCAGCCGCCTGGTCGCCCGCGCTGTGGAGAAGGGGGACGTCCGATGAGGCGCTTCCGTTTCGGTGTCACCGCACGGATCGTCGCCGTGCTCGTCGTGCTCGGTGTCGCGGTGTTCCCGCTGTACTGGATGTTCGTCACCGCGCTGTCCAGCAACAGCGACCTCTTCGCCGATCAGCCCCGGCTCACGCCGGACCTCGGCCAGTTCGGGGTCTTCGTGGATGCGCTCGCCGAGGGCAAGGCCGCCGGTTGGCTGCTCAACAGCCTGATCATCGCCGTCGGCACGATGGTGCTCTCCGTCGGCCTGGGCATCCCGCTCGGCTACGCGTTGTCCCGGTTCTCGTTCTGGGGCAAGGCCGTGCTGACAGTCGTTCTGCTGTTCACGCAGATGCTTCCCGAGGCGCTCATGGTCGTCCCGCTGTTCGCGCTGTTCCGCCGCTTCGAACTGCTCGACTCGCTGACCGGCCTCATCCTGGTGAACTCCGCCTTCGTCCTGCCGATCGTCGCGCTGATCCTCAAGGGCGCCATCGACGGCATCCCGAAGGAGTTGGAGGAGGCCGCGCGTGCCGACGGCGCCCGGCCCTTCACCACCCTGACCCGCATCAACGTGCCGCTCATCGCCCCGTCGATCGCGGCCACCGCTGTCATCGCGTTCTTCCACGCCTGGAACGAGTACGTGTTCGCAGTGACGTTCATCTTCAACCCGGACCTGCAACCCGCCTCTGTCGGCATCGCCAACTTCATCGGCGAGCTGGGTACACCGATCCAGACGGTGATGGCCGTCGCCTTCCTGTTCACGCTGCCGGCCGTCGCCTTCTACCTGTTGGTGCAGAAGTACGTGGTGTCCGGCATGACCGCCGGCGCGGTGAAGGGTTGAGCCGAAAGATGAAGATCGTCTCTGTCGACACACTCGTCGTCGACTTCTACCGCACGAACCTCGTCATCGTGCGGGTCCACACCGACGAGGGAATCGTCGGGCTCGGCGAGGCCACCCTGGAGGGCAAGGAACGTGCCGTCCAGGGCGCCATCGCCGAGCTGGCCGAGGCGGTGGTGGGCCTGGATCCCACAAACATCTCGAAGATCCTCTACGAGACCGCGCGGGACTGGTACTGGCGCGGCGGCCCGGTGATCATGACGGCGTTGAGCTCGCTGGAGATGGCCCTCTGGGACATCTCGGCGCGTGAGCTCGGCGTACCGGTCTCCCGGCTTCTCGGCGGCGCGACCCGCGACCGGGTCCGCGCGTACGCGAACGGTTGGTTCTCAGGTGCCGTCACGCCGGAGGACTACGCGGCCGCCGCGCGCCGGACCGTGGAATCGGGCTTCCGGGGCCTCAAGTGGGACCCGTTCGAGAACTACGACCTGACCATCACCACCGCCCAGTTGGACCGGGTCCTGGCCCAGATCGACGCGGTCCGTGGCGCGGTGGGCCGCGAGGTGGAGCTGTTCGTCGAGGGGCACGGGCGCTTCGACGTCCGCCACGCCATCAAGGTGGCGAAGGAGATCGCCCAGTTCGACCCGGTGTGGTTCGAGGAGCCCTGCCCACCGGACAACCTCGACGCGCTCGTCGACATCCGTCGCGCGTCGCCGGTGCCGATCGCCGCGGGGGAGCGGTGGTACGGGCGGCAGGGCTTCGCGCCGGCGCTGGCCCGCCAGGCGGTCGACTTCGTCCAGCCCGACGTGACGCACGCCGGCGGGATCGCCGAGCTGGCCTTCATCTCCACGCTCGCGGCGACCAGCTACGTGGGCTTCGCGCCGCACAACCCGAGTGGTCCACTCAGCACCGCGGCGACGCTGCAACTTGGGGCCACGTTGCCCAACTTCCGGTACCTGGAGATCATGGCGACCGACGTGCCCTGGCGCCCCGAGATCACCAACGAGCGGCTGGTGTTGACCGATGACGGCGACATCCTCATCCCGACCGGGATCGGCCTGGGCATCGAGGTGGACCTCACAGCGATCGAGCAGCATCCGTTCACACCGCACCCGCTGCGGATGTTCCAGGACGCCGTCTTCGACATCCGTCCCCGCGACGAGCGGTCCTTCTTCAACCTGGAGAGCGACTCATGACGCTGCCACGGCCCCGAGGGTCGGCCGCGGACTGGGTCGGTACCGCCGCCGAAGCGTTGCCGGACGATGCCGACAGCGTCCTCATCGGCCGGATCTGGGACCCGTCCAGCGACGGACCCTCACCGGTGACCGTCCGCGACGGCGAGGTCATCGACATCAGCCGCCGGTTCCCGACCGTCCGCGACATCTGTGAGCTGCCCGATCCCGCCGCGACAGTGGCTGGGCTCGACGGGCCGAGGGTTGGCGACTTCGCCGAGATACTGGCCAACACGGGGGCCGCGACCCGCGACCGCAGCCGGCCCTGGTTGCTCGCCCCGGTCGACCTCCAGGCGCTCAAGGCCGCCGGGGTCACCTTCCCGATTTCGATGATCGAGCGCGTGATCGAGGAGCGGGCGCGGGGAGACCTGGCACTGGCGGCGGACCTCCGGCACCGCATGCTCGCCGACGTCGGTGTCGACCTGCACAGCCTGGAGGCGGGCTCACCGGAGGCGGATCGGCTCAAGAGTCTGCTGATCGCCGAGGGCATGTGGAGCCAGTACCTGGAGGTCGGCATCGGCCCGGACGCCGAGATCTTCACCAAGGGGCAGATCCTCTCCGCTGTCGGCACCGCCGTTCCGGTCGGCGTGCTCGCCGCCTCGACCTGGAACAACCCGGAACCCGAGGTCACGCTCATCGTCCAATCCAGTGGCCGGATCGTGGGCGCCACCCTCGGCAACGACGTGAACCTGCGCGACATCGAGGGTCGCTCGGCGCTCCTGCTTCCCCTGGCCAAGGACAACAACGCCTCCTGCGCCCTCGGCCCCCTGATCCGGCTCTTCGACGACCGGTTCGGCATGGATCGGGTACGCGAACTCGAGGTGCGCCTGGAGGTTCGAGGCGTGGACGGCTTCCACCTGGAGGCGGTCTCGGAGATGACCCAGATGTCGCGTGACCCCGAGGAACTGGTCCGGCAGCTGATCGGGCCGCACCACCACTATCCCGACGGCGCCGCCCTGATGCTCGGCACCATGTTCGCGCCCATCCAGGACCGGGACCGCCCTGGTGAGGGCTTCACCCACAAGGTCGACGACGTGGTACGGATCAGCTGCCCAGCGCTCGGGACCCTGGTCAACCGGGTGCGGCACGCGGAGGAGTGCGAGCCCTGGCACTTCGGCGTCCGCGATCTCATGGGCAATCTGGTGAGGAGAGGACTGCTGTGAACGTGGTCAACACTGTCGATCCGCGCGACGGTAAGAGTCGCGCGACGGATCTCACCGAGACCGACGAGTCTCGGCTGGAGGTGATCGCCGGTCAGACGTCGGCGGCGGCGCAGTGGTTGGCCGCCCGTGGGAGGCTCGGCCGCGCGGAGCTGCTGGACGCGATCGCCGCGTCGCTGGAATCCCGCCGGGAGGTTCTGGTCGCTGCCGCGGAGGCGGAGACCGGGCTGAGCCACGCGCGCCTCAACGGGGAACTCAGCCGGGCGGCGCTCCAGTTCCGGATGTTCGGCGAGGTGCTGCGCGACGGAGCGTACGTCGAGGCCGCCATCGACCACGCCGCCGACACACCACTCGGACCGGGTCCGGACCTGCGGCGGATGCTCGTGCCCCTCGGGCCGGTCGCCGTCTTCGGCGCCAGCAACTTCCCGTTCGCCTTCTCGGTCGCCGGCGGTGACACGGCCGCCGCGCTCGCCGCCGGGTGTCCGACGATCCTGAAGGCCCACCCGTCCCACCCCCTGACCTCGCACGCCTCCGCCGCCGCTATCGAGTCGGCCGTCCGCGACCTCGGCGGACCCGAGGGTGTCGTCGCGACCGTGTACGGGGAGCAGGCCGGCCGCTCACTGGTGCGTCACCCGGCCATCCGCGCGGCCGCCCTGACCGGCTCGGTCAACGCCGCCCGCGCCATCCAGGCGGCCATCGACGAACGACCCGACCCGATTCCCCTGTACGCCGAACTGAGCAGCGTGAACCCGATCGTCGTCCTGCCCGACGCGGCCGCCGTTCGGGCAGACCAGATCGCCGAGGGCCTCTTCGGCTCCTTCACGAACTCGGGCGGCCAACTGTGCACCAAGCCCGGCCTGGCGTTCGTTCCGTCGGATCCAGGTGGTGACGGCCTGGTCAAGACGCTGCGGGCGAAGGTCGACGCGTCGGGCGGCACGGTCCTGCTCAACGAGCGCATCCGGGACGCGTACGAGAACCGGTCCACGGAGTTCGAGCGGGCCGGCGCCCGGGTGTCGGCGCGGCCCACTGTCGAACCCGGGGCGGGCTTCACAGTGGCGCCGACCCTCCTGGAGGTCGGCCTCGCCGGGCTGAGCGCCGAGATCGCCGACGAGTGCTTCGGCCCGCTCCTGATCGTGGTCCGCTACGACGACGCCGCCGACCTCGACGCCGCGCTGGCCGCCGTCCCGCCGTCGCTGACCGGTTCGCTGCACCGCGGACCGGGCGACGACGCCGAGGTCGTACGTCGACTGGTCGACGTGCTCGCCGCCCGCGCGGGTCGCATCGTGTTCGACGGATACCCCACCGGTGTCCGGGTGTCGTGGGCCCAGCACCACGGTGGACCGTGGCCGTCGACGAACGCCGTGCACACGTCGGTGGGCGCCACGTCGATCCGACGGTTCCTGCGCCCGCTGGCGTGGCAGGACGCCCCGGCCTGGATCCTGCCCGAGGAGTTGCGCGACGAGTACACCGCCATCTCCCGGCGGGTCGACGGGAGGTTGCAGCCAGCGGTCGAATAACCGCGTCCGTTGGCTTTTCCCGGGCGCGTTCCGGGCCACCTGTGACTGGCGCGCGAATTCCTTGAAGAATCAATCCGACAGAGAATTTGCGCGCCAGTTGCCCCGGTGTTGCTGAAGCGCGCCCGAATGGTGGGGATGCGATTTTCCGATCCAATTTCCGCCTTGACCGTCAATGCAATTCATGGTTGTGTTTTCGACAGGGAACGATGTTAGCGCTCGCATCGCTGCATCGCTCGTTACTGGTATCCCTTCACCTCACCATCGAATGGTCGGTCGACCGCTCGGTGCGGTCTGACCACACGCCGAAGAGGGAGCAGGAACATGCCCGTCGCACCTCCCGTCCCCCGACGCCGGCACCGACACGCCGGCTGCTGCTCGCGCTGCTCGCCGCCGTCACAGTGACGGCCGCAACGGTCGCCGCTCCGGCGGCCTCGGCCGCACCGCCGGCGCCGCTGGGCCCGACCGTCACCCGCACCGACAAGCCCCCGACCGGCTACACAGTCACCTTCCGGTACCGGGCGCCCGAGGACGTCGGGCAGGTCCACGTCTACGGCGACTGGTTCTACTCCCGACCGGAGAACATCGCCTGCCAGGACTGCGGTGACGCGCGACCGCCCGCCGATTGGCAACCCGGCGACGTCGCGGCCACCCCGTGGCACACCCAGGCGATGCGGAAGGGCCCGGACGGGGTCTGGACCTTCACCACTCCGCTGCCGGCGGGCACCTTCCGCTACGCGTTCACCCACGACTGCGTCAACGAGCTCGCCACCGGCTGCGCCCTGCACGACGACCCCGCCAACCGCTGGCAGATCCAGCCGCAGTACCCGGGAGCGCCCGGCGCGCTACGCAGCACGATCTACGTCCCGACCAGCAAGAAGTTCCCGACGTACGACACCGGTTACCAGGCTCCGGTCGCCAGGGTCGGCCGGCTGGAGTCCCGGCGGTACACCTCGCCGCTGTCGACCAACCCGGCGGGTGTCCACGACATCGTCGTCTACCTGCCACACGGCTACGACCCCAACCGGGCCACGCCGTACCCGACCCTCTACCTGAGCCATGGCAGCGGCGACCACTCGACCGCCTGGACGATGCAGGGCGTTGCCCACCTCATCCTGGAGAACGCGATCAAGGAACGTGCGGCGCAGCCCATGGTGATCGTGTCCACCGACTTCAACGGCCTCCCCGGTGGCAACGAGGGCTACGTCAACGAACTACGGAACAACATCTTCCCGTTCGTCGAGCAGAACTACCGCGTCTCGACCCGGGCGCAGGACCGCGCGTTCGCCGGCTTCTCCGCCGGTGGCAGCCGGGCGTACACCATCATGTACAACCACACCGACCTGTTCGGCTACCACGCGGCCTGGAGTGCGGGCGGCCCGGCCGCCACCCAGGCCCAGGTCGACAGCATGAAGGCGGTGGCCGGCGGCATCATGATCGGCACCGGGTTGCAGGACCGGCTGGGCAACATCGCCGAGAACTCGCAGCGCAACGCCGCTGCCCTGCGCGCCGCCGGCGTCGAGCTGGACGAGTACAACGTGCCGGGCGTGCACACCTGGCACGTGTGGCGTCCGCTGCTGAACCACTACCTGCGTACGCTGACGTTCCGGGCCACCACCACCGACCTCGTCGTCACCACGTCACCGGTGGGCGGCTCGCAGCACACGAAGGTCACCGCCACCGCGACGGTCGGCACGGTCAGCACCAGCACGTCTGCGCCCTCCGGCACTGTCGACTTCTACGCGGGTGACACGCACCTCGGGTCGGCCCCGGTGCACCACGGCGTCGCCCGGCTGAAGAAGACCGTCCATGGTGAGCTGAATGCGCCGGTGGTCGCCCGCTACCAGGGCGACAGGCTCTTCAACGACTCCCAGAGCACCCCTGTCGACGTCCGGTAACAGCCGGCTCGACGCCGTACTCCCTGTGGTGGGGAAGCCCCGGCCGCGCGGCCCCTGGTGAAGCCAGGGTGTGCGCGGCCGGGGCACGTCCCGGTCCGTTCGTCAGCCGGTCACGGGGTCGTGTCGGTGGCGCGGAGTCGCAGCATGGTCCAGGACGCGGGCGGGAGAGTCAGCTGGACGCTGGCGTCGGCGCCGCGTGCCGTGCCGTTGGAGCGCGGCGCGGCGTGGTCCGGACCGTCGGCCGTGTTCTTGGCGTGCAGGTCGGTGCCGCCGACGGTGACGCATTCGACGATGTCGCCGACCTGCGCGCCGGCGACGTCGATGGTCACCTCGGCCGGGGTGTCGAGGGCGCGGTTGACGAGGAAGACTGTCATCTCCCCGGTGGTGTCGTCCCAGGTGGAGACCGCGTCGACAGCGTCGATCTCACCGTAGCGGTCGGTGGTCGTCGTGCTGCCCTCGCGCAGCACGTCCAACACGGTGCCCTGGGCGTGCCGGGCGGTGCGGGCGAAGGGGTGGAAGATGGTCTGCCGCCAGGCCGGGCCGCCCGTCTCGGTCATGATCGGCGCGATGACGTTGACCAGTTGGGCCTGGCAGGCCGCGCTCACCCGGTCGCTGTGCCGGAGCAGGCTGATGAGCAGGCCGCCGACGACGACAGCGTCGGCAACGCTGTAGTGGTCCTCCAGCAGGGGCGGCGCGACCGGCCAGTCCTCGCCGCTCGGGGGCGTGGACGGGGCGGCGGACTGGTACCAGACGTTCCACTCGTCGAACGCGATCATGATCTTCTTGGTCGACCGACGGATCGCTCCGACCGAGTCGGCGATGGCGGTGACGGCGTCGATGTACCTGTCCATGTCCTCGGCCGAGGCGAGGAAGCTGGCCAGGTCGTCGTCGACCGGCTGGTAGTACGCGTGCAGCGAGATCAGGTCGACGTCGTCGTACGCCTCGGTCAGCACGTCGCGTTCCCAGCTGCCGAAGGTCGGCATACCGAGGTGTGAGGAGCCGCAGGCGACGAGTTCGAGATCGGGATCGAAGCGTCGCATGGCCTTGGCGGTCTGCGCAGCGAGTCGCCCGTACTCGGTCGCGCTGCGCTGACCCACCTGCCACGGGCCGTCCATCTCGTTGCCCAGACACCACAGCTTGATGCCGTACGGGTCGACAGCGCCGTTGTCGCGGCGCTGGTCGGCGAGGTGGCTCCCACCGCGGTGATTGGCGTACTCGAGCAGGTCGACGGCCTCGGCGGTGCCACGGGTGCCGAGGTTGACCGCCATGATCGGATCCACACCGGCCTTGCCGACCCACCGCATGAACTCGTCGAGCCCGAACGCGTTGGTCTCCAGGCTGTGCCAGGCGAGGTCGAGTCTCGCCGGGCGTCTGTCGACCGGACCGACGCCGTCCTCCCAGCGGTAGGAGGAGACGAAGTTGCCGCCGGGATAGCGGACGGTGGTGACGCCCAACTCGCGCACCAGCGCGAGGACGTCGCCCCGAAAGCCGTCGGCATCGGCCGTCGGGTGCCCCGGCTCGTAGATTCCGTTGTAGACGCAGCGCCCCAGGTGCTCGACGAACGAGCCGAAGAGTCGACGTGGCACCGGTGCGACGCGTCGGCGGGGGTCCAGGGTCAGGCGGGCCGTGTGCACGCCGTTGTCCGGCGCGCTGTCGAGGTGGGTGTTCAGGGCTGGCTCCCTTCGTGCGGGTCCGACGCGACAGCACTGCTCGAACGCCGGGACCGAGGGGTGGTGGAGGCGGTGTGAGCTCTGGACAACGTGATCGTCTTCGATTACGTTCTCGATCTATGTAAACGTTACCGATTACGTTTACGTAAGGGAACATGGCACCTGGATCAATGTCCGGCCGGCACGCCCTCCGGGGCCGAACGACCAGCTTGTCGCGGTGATTGGGGTGACCGGGTGACCACTGTTGAGCCGGAGATCAAGGCGACCTACGCGGATGCGACAGCGTCTGTCGAGGATCGGGTGTCCGACCTGCTGGCCCGGATGACCCGCGAGGAAAAGCTCGCGCAGCTGGGCAGCACGTGGGCGTTCGCCCTTCTGGAGGGCGGTCGGTTCGCGGCGGAGCGGGCCCGACCGATCCTTCGACACGGCCTGGGGCACGTGACCCGCGTCGCGGGCGCGACCAGCCTGAAGGCGGCGCAGGTGGCGCGGGCCGCCAATGCGATCCAGCGCTTCCTGGTGACCGAGACCCGGCTGGGGATCCCGGCGATCGTGCACGAGGAGGTCTGCTCGGGGGTCATGGCCCGCGAGGCGACCATCTTCCCGCAGGCGATCGGCGTGGCGAGCACGTGGGCGCCGGAGCTCAACCGGCAGCTGGCCGACGCCGTTCGCGCACAGATGCGCGCCATGGGAAGCCACCAGGGGCTCTCGCCGGTGCTGGACGTCGTGCGCGACCCGCGGTGGGGCCGGACGGAGGAGACCTACGGCGAAGACCCGTACCTGGTGTCCCGGATGGGGGTGGCGTTCGTTCGGGGCCTGCAGGGCGCCGACCTGACCGACGGCGTCCTCGCCACCGCCAAGCACTTCGTCGGCTACGGGGCGTCCGAGGGTGGGCTGAACTGGGCGCCGGCCCACCTGCCGCCGCGTCTGCTGCGCGAGGTGTACCTGTATCCGTTCGAGGCGGCGGTCCGCGACGGCGGGCTCCAGTCGGTGATGGCGGGCTACCACGAGCTCGACGGCGTCCCGTGCCATGCCAACCAGGAACTCCTCGCCGACGTCCTGCGGGGGCAGTGGGGGTTCACCGGCAGCGTGGTCTCCGACTACTTCGCCGTCAACGACCTCCACTCGTACCACCACTTCGCGCAGGACAAGCGGCAGGCCGCGACGGTGGGCCTCGGCGCGGGCGTCGACGTCGAGCTTCCGGCGACGGACGCGTACGCGGACGCCCTCACCCATGCCCTGGACGCTGGCGAGGTCAGCGAGGCCCGGCTCGACGAGTCGGTCGCACGAGTCCTCCGGCACAAGATCGAACTCGGGCTCTTCGAGAACCCGTACGTCGACGAGGACGCTGCCTCGACGTCGGCCAACGCCGAGCGGCACCGGGACGTCGCGCTGGAGATCGCCCGCCGCAGCCTCGTCCTGCTCAAGAACGACGGCGTCCTGCCGCTGCTCGGGGGCACCGGAACTGTCGCGCTCATCGGCCCCAACGCCGACGACGCCCGGCACCTGCTCGGTGACTACTCGTTCGCGGCGCACATCGAGGCGTTGGTCGAGGCGCGCAAGCGGCGCGGTCTGCTCGGCGAGATGATGACGATCCCGGACGATCTGGAGATCGATGAGAGCACCGGCGGTGTGCCCACGGTGCGCGACGAACTCGTGGCACGGCTGGGTGACCGGCTGCGCTTTGCGCCGGGCTGCGACGTGCTCGACCCGTCGACCGAGGGGTTCACCGAGGCGGTCGCTGCCGCCGCGGCGGCCGATGTCGCGGTGCTGGTACTGGGTGACCGCTCGGGGCTGACGCCCGGGGCCACCACCGGCGAGTCGCGGGACCGGTCCAGTCTGGACCTGCCAGGCGTGCAGGAGGAGCTGGTCCGTGCCGTCGTCGCCACCGGCACACCCGTCGTGGCGGTGCTCGTCGCCGGCCGACCGGTGGGCAGTGACTTCCTGCACGAGGAGTGCGCCGCCGTGCTGATGGCCTGGCTGCCGGGGGAGACCGGGGCGCAGGCGATCGCCGAGGTGCTGCTCGGTGAGGTCAACCCGAGCGGGAAGCTGCCGATCTCGTACCCCCGAAGCGTTGGTCAGATCCCCGTGTTCTACGGCCACAAGGTGTCCGGCGGGCGGTCACACTGGCACGGCGACTACGTGGACTCGCCAGTCTCCCCGCGCTACGCCTTCGGCCACGGCCTCGGGTACACCTCGTTCGTGATCGAGGACGCCGTCGTGGACAGCGCCGAGGTCCGCGCCGGGGACAGCGTCGGTGTCGAGGTCACTGTCGCGAACACCGGACACCGGGCGGGGGAGCAGGTAGTGCAGCTCTACGTCCGCGACCCACAGGCCACTGTCACCCGGCCGGTGCTGGAGCTGAAGTCCTTCGCCCGCGTCGAGGCCGCCGCCGGCCAGCGGGTGGCGGTGCGGTTCGCGCTCCCCACCGGCCAGCTCGGTTTCTACGACCGGAGCATGGCCTACGCGGTGGAGGCCGGGCAGATCGAGGTGTACGTGGGCTTCTCGGCTGCCGACCACACCCATGCCGGCACTTTCGTCATCGGTGCCGACTCGGACCGGTCGACGTCGAAGGTCTTTACCGGGACCGTTGAAGTTCGGCAGCTGTGATCGTTCACCCGGGTCGGAGAATGGTTCTTGACGGAGCGTGCCGTCCTGTTGTCGACGGGTAGTACCGACGCGGAATCGGCCCCCACTTCGACCCCTGGCAGACGATGCCGATTGCGTTATCCGCAACGGCATCCGAGGATCACCGGCATCCTCGCCGAGCTCCACTTAGGACAGCCCATTCGAAGGGGTCGGGTAAGGGTGAAGAGGTCTTGTGTTCGTAATAGTTCTCAGTTACCTTGGCAACATCCTGGAAACGTAACCGATAACGATTGCAGTCCAGAGAGAGCGGCATGATTGAAGTCAATGCGCCGGTGACAATGAGTGATGTCGCCCGAGCTGCTGGCGTTTCCACCGCCACCGTCTCGCGTGTCGTCAACGGGCATTACGGCGTCAGCGCTCGCACTGTCGCTCAGGTGCGCTCCGCCATCGAGCAGCTCGGCTACGAGTCGAGTCTGGTGGCGACCAGCCTTCGGCGTAGCCGCACCAACGTCCTGGGCCTCGTGGCGCACAGCTTTCAGTCGTACACGGCGGAAGTGCTCAAGGGCGTGATGAAGGCGCTGAGCCGCTCGGGCTTCGATCTGATCATCTACGCCAACAGCGACCTCTACGGTTCGTATTCGGAGGGTTGGGAGCAGCGGCACCTGACCCGCCTGTCGGGCACTCTCACCGACGGGTGCATCGTCGTGACGCCCTGGGGTGACATCCGGAGCCGGACGCCGGTCGTGGCCATCGACCCGGTGCGGGGCTCGACGGCGCCCTCGGTGATGGCCGACAACCTCGCGGGCGCCACCACCGCGGTCGAGCACCTGGTCGACCTGGGTCATCGGCGCATCGGGTTCATCGCCGGCCGCGACAGCCTGGCCTCGGCCTGGTCGCGGGAGGAGGGATACCGCGCCGCGCTGACCAACGCCGGCATCCCGGTCGACCCGACGCTCATCGGTCGAGGGGACTTCAACCCCGAGTCGGCGACTCCGTTGGCGCGTGACCTGCTGCGACGAACGGAGCCGCCGTCGGCGATCTTCGCGGCGAGCGACGGGATGGCCCTCAAGGTTCTGGAGGTCGCCCGGGAGCTGGGGTTCTCGGTGCCGGGGGACCTGTCCGTCGTCGGCTTCGACAACATCCCCGAGGCGGCGTCGACCCAACCGGGTTTGACCACAGTGGACCAGTCGATGTATCAGCTCGGGTACGAAGCCGCGCGGATGCTCAAGTCGCTGGTGACCGGTGAGTGGGACGAGCCGAGCCAGATCGTGCTTCCGACAAGCCTCGTCGTGCGCGACTCGACCGCACCACCCAGGAGCGCGGCACGGCCATGACCTCAGCCCACTGGTGCGCGAGCCTGATCGCTCCCGATACAGCGATCACGGCAGGTGTGCCCGTGGCGGCAGCCTGAAGGAGGTGTACGCAGCACGCACGGCCAGATCCACCGTTGAGTTGAGCCGGTCAGACGGGTCGCATCCGCTGCCGGCGCATGAAGGGAGTGGAGTGTGGTTACCGGACAGTATCACGGGCGTTTACGCCAGCTAGGCGTACGCCGTCGACTCTCGGCAGCGTTCACCGCCGGGGTCATCGCCGCCGCGGCGGTGCTCCTCGCGCCGCAACCAGCTGCGGCGGACACGCCGTGGCTGAACGTCTCCGCGGACCGCTACGCCACGTTCGCCGTCCCGGCGGCGTACGTCCAGGAGCACCTGGGCACCGTCTCGCAGGTCGTCGTCGAGGGAAACTTCGGCCCGTCGGCCAGCTGGGCGGAGTTCGGTCTGACCCGTCGGGGTGACGTGTGGTCGGGTGTTCTCGGCGCGTTGGAGCCGGGGCTCTACAACTACCAGCTCACCGCCGACGACACCTTGACCATCAAGGACCCGACGAACAGCACCAGTGTCGCGTCCAACCCGCTCCTGAGCACCTTCCTCGTCGCGGGTGACTCGGCACGATGGCTGCTCGACGCGCCGGCCGGCACCGGCGGCAAGATCGAGACGCTGACCTATCGGGCCGGGAACGCGCAGCGCTCCGCCCTGGTCTGGACGCCACCGGGTTACGCGGCCAAGAGCCCGAAGGGTTACCCGGCGCTCTTCCTCCAGTCGGGGGACGGCGTGGCCGCCACCGACTGGCTCGACCTCGGTCGAGCCAAGCAGATCCTCGACAACCTCTCGGCCGCGGGCGCCATCCGTCCGATGGTGGTGGTGATCAACGATGTCGACGGCTCCGATGACAAGGGGTTGAAGGACCTCGGGAAGTCGGTCACCGACAGGTACCGGGTCCTTCGCGACCCGGCGCACCAGGCCATCGCGGGCGTGTCCGACGGTGCGACGGACGCGGTGCGGGCCGCGCTCACCAAGCCGGGTCAGTTCGGTCACGTGGGTTGGTTCTCGGGCACGTCGGCGCCGGAGATCGACCGGAAGGACGCCAAGGCGATCAACCGCGGTGTCAAGCTGCTCCGCCTCTACACGGGCAACGTCACCGATCCCGCGTACAACACCACCTACCGGCTGACGAAGGCGTTGGAACGGGCCGACGTCCGGTTCGAGTTCGACGGGGTCAACCCGGACGGCGGCGCGACCTGGACCACCTGGCAGGAGAACCTCGTCGACTTCCTGCCGCGACTGTTCGGTCACGTGCGGGACCACGGGCCGAGCCCCGGTCACCAGCCGCTCAAGCGGGAGTTCACCCCGCCGCCGGCCGGCACCACCCCGACGCCCTTCGTCACCGAGGACGGGTTCGTCACCTTCGAGACGACCACTGACTTCGCTGACGCTCAGCACGTCACGGTCTGGGCGAACGTCGCACCGGGCGGCAGTTGGCTGCGACTGCCACTGACCCGCGACGGTGACCGGTGGCGGGCCACGGTGGGCCCGTTGAAGCCCTGGTTCTACTACTACCGGCTGATCGTGGACCGGGTCGCGGTCAAGGACACCTCCAACCCGACGACTGTCACCACCGAGCCGATGTGGAGCACCTTCTTCATCCCCGGGCCGGGTGCCCGACTGCTGTCGGACGTACCCGCCGGTCGTGGCGGGAAGGTCGAGAGCATGACCTACCCCAGCACGGTGGCCGGCCAGGACCGCACCGCGCTGGTGTGGACCCCACCCGGGTACGACCCGAACCGTACGCAGCCGTACCCGGTCCTCTACCTCCAGCACGGCGGCGGCCAGAACTACACGGACTGGGTGGAGATGGGCCGCGCCAAGCAGATCCTCGACAATCAGTTTCTCGACGGCGACCTGACGCCGATGGTCGTCGTGATGGGCAACGGCAACTCGTCGAACTTCAACCGGGAACTGCGGGAGAACATCGTTCCGACGGCCCGTGACCGCTACAACATCTCCAGCGATCCGTCGCAGCAGGCCCTCGCCGGTCTGTCGATGGGCGGCGGGCAGGCGTTCGGAGTGCTGCGGGCCTACCCGGGTGAGTTCGCCTACGTCGCCGCGTTCTCGGCCGGTTTCGGCAGCGGCACCGGCGTCGACGTGGCGGCGATCAACAACGGCACCAGGATGCTGCGCCTCTACGTCGGTGACCAGACCGACTTCGTGTACCCGAGCTTCATGGCGTCGCTGACCACGTTGGACAACCTCGGTATCCGCTACGAGTTCGACGGGGTCACCCCCGGGCCGCACGGCTGGGACGTGTGGCAGAAGAACCTCATCGACCTGGCGCCCCGTCTGTTCAAGCGCTAGGAGCCGTCGCTGGCGACGCCACCGGGAGCAGGGCTTCCTGCCCCCGGTGGCGCCCGCCAGCGCATGGATGCAGTGCACCGCCATCGCCGAAGGGAACCATCTCAATGAAGAGAAGACGAATATTCGCCACGGTAGCCATGCTCGCGGCGGGGACCGGCCTCGTCGCCTGCTCCTCCGACGAGGGCGGCAGCAACGCGAGCAGTTGCACGAACACCATCACCAAGCAGAACGTGCCGGTCGTGACGATGTGGGGCTGGTACCCCAACACCCAGCTCGTCGTCGACAACTTCAACAAGCAGCACGACGATGTGCAGGTCTGCTGGACCAACGTCGGCCAGGGCAGTGACGAGTACGACAAGTTCCAGACCGCCATCTCGGCGGGCACCGGCGCACCAGACGTGATCATGGTCGAGGCGGACCGGATCCCGACGTTCCAGATCCAGGGCGCGCTCGTCGACATCAAGCAGTACGGCTTCGACGCGGTCAAGGCCAACTACGGCGAGGGCGCCTGGAAGGACGTGTCGGTCGGCGACAAGGTCTACGGCGTCCCGGTCGACGGCGGCCCGGTGGCGATGATCTACCGGAAGGACATCTTCGACAAGTACAAGATCACGCCGCCGAAGACCTGGGCCGAGTACGAGCAGGCCGCCCAGAAGGTCAAGGACGCCGGCGGCCCGCTCTTCGGTGACCTCGGCGCGAACGTCTCGGCGCTCACCATGGCGCTGCAGATCCAGAAGGGCGCTGCTCCCTTCACCTACGATCCGGCGCAGCCGAAGGCGATCGGGGTGAAGCTCAACGACCAGGCGTCCAAGGACGTGCTGGACTACTGGGGCGGCCTCGCCAAGAAGGGCCTGGTCGGTACGCAGGACCAGTTCACCCCGGAATACATCTCCGGCGTCATCAACGGCAACTACGCGACGTACATCTCGGCGGCCTGGGCGCCCGGCTATCTCACCGGCGCGGGTGTCGGTAAGGGGCAGGACACCGGCAAGTTCGCGGTGGCGCCGCTGCCGCAGTGGGACTCGGCCAACCCGGTGCAGGTCAACTGGGGTGGGTCGGCCTTCTCGGTGACCAAGCAGGCCAAGAAGCCGGAGCTGGCCGCGAAGGTCGCCTACGGCCTCTACGCCGACAAGGAGTCACTCACCGACGGCTGGACCAACCAGATCATCTTCCCGCTGAACCTCACGGCGCTCAAGGACCCCGCGTTCGTCGACCTGAAGGTGGCGTTCTTCGACGGCCAGCAGGCGAACAAGGAGGTCTACCTTCCCGCCGCGGACGCCTACAAGGGCGTCGCGTACGCCCCGTTCGGTCAGTACTACCTCGACGCCATGACGAAGCAGGTCAGCGAGATCATCAAGGGCTCCGTCACCGGTTCGCAGGCTGCCGACCGGCTCCAGGAGGACGTGGCGAAGTACGCCAAGGAACAAGGCTTCACCGTTCAGTGACCGGATGGGTGGGCCGCGCCGCACTGAGCGGCCGGCCCACCCTCCACCCTCACCGTCCACGTCCCGGAGACCAAGATGACACTCCTGACCGAGAAGCGCGCACCGCGTCCTCAACCTGAGACGCGCAAGATCCGTGGCAAGGTGCACCTCCGCGAACACCTGATGGGGTGGCTCTTCGTCGGGCCGTTCGGGATCGTGTTCCTGGCGTTCCTCATCGCGCCGCTGGCCTACGCGCTGTACCTCAGTCTCTTCCAGAAGAAGCTGATCGGCGGCACCAGCTTCGTTCTCTTCGACAACTACGTGAAGGCGTTCACCGACCCGAGCTTCCTGTCCGGGGCGTGGTTCGTCATCCGCTTCTCGCTGGTCTCGATCCCGCTGCAGATCGTCATCGCGCTCGCGCTGGCCCTCATCCTGGACTCGGTGACCACAGTGTTCGCCCGTTTCTCCCGCCTCATGATCTTCCTGCCGTACGCGATCCCCACAGTCATCGGGGCCGTGATGTGGGGGTTCCTCTACAGCAGGGGCTTCGGCCCGCTCACCGACATCTTCGGGCTGTTCGGCGCCACCGCACCCGACTTCCTGAGCAGCGACCTGATCTTTTATGGGCTGCTCAACGTCGTCACCTGGCAGTGGGCCGGCTACTACATGATCATCCTGTACGCGGCGTTGCAGGGCGTCGACCCGACGCTCTACGAGGCGGCCCGGATGGACGGCGCCGGGCGGTGGCAGATCGCGACCCGGATCAAGATCCCGCTGATCGCGCCCGCCCTGATCCTCATCCTGGTCTTCTCGCTCATCGGCACCCTGCAGTTCTTCAACGAACCGCAGATCCTGCGATACCTCGCCGCGGGCACCATCGGCTCGGACTTCACCCCGAACATGTACGCGTACCAACAGGCGTTCTCGCTCGCCAACTTCAACTACGGGTCGGCGATCTCCTTCGCCCTCGGCGGGCTCGTGTTCATCTGCGTGTACGCCTTCCTGTTCTTCACCCGCAAGCGGAGGAGCTTCCTCTGATGACCAACCACACCAGCGTCCGCGCCGGCGCCCGCCGACCGCAGCGCTATCTCCCCCTGCAGATCCTCCTCGGCTTCCTGGTGATCTACTTCCTCGTACCGTTCTGGTGGGTCATCGTCAACAGTTCCAAGGACGCACCCGGGCTGTTCGGCGGCGGCAACACCCTCTGGTTCACCGACCAGGTCGACTACCTCGGGAACCTGCGGCAGCTCTTCACCTACGACGGTGGCATCTACCTGCGGTGGATGCTCAACTCCACGCTCTACGCCATCGCCGGCGGGGTCGGCGCCACCGTCCTGGCGGTCATGGCCGGTTACGGGTTCGCCAAGTACCGGTTCGCCGCCCGACGCTTCAGCTTCGCCATCGTGCTCGGCGCGCTGATGGTGCCCGCCACCGCTCTGGTCATCCCGACCTTCATCATGTTCTCCCGGCTCGGCCTCACGAACACGGTCTGGGCGGTGATCCTCCCGTCGCTGCTCAACCCGTTCGGCGTCTACCTGATGCACGTGTACGCGCGCGACGCGGTGCCCGACGAGCTCCTGGACGCGGCGCGGGTCGACGGCGCGGGAGAGATACGGACCTTCATCCAGATCGCCCTTCCGCTGATGCGTCCCGCTGTGGTCACCGTGCTGCTCCTGTCGGCCGTGGCGTCCTGGAACAACTACTTCCTGCCGCTGGCCATGCTCTCCGACAACCGGCTCTTCCCGGTCACCGTCGGCCTTGGCCTCTGGCAGGGAATCGCGTCCGCGAACAACGCGGGAACCACCTCGCTGTGGAGCCTCATCATCCTGGGCTCCCTGGTGTCCGTGATTCCGCTGATCATCGCGTTCTTCAGCCTGCAACGACACTGGCGCGGCGGCCTCTCCGTCGGAGGTCTCCGGTAGGCCGCGCGGCGCCACCAGCCAATCCACCACACGCGCATTGATCGCCGCGCAGGACGCGGCCGGACGGATGACAGAGAGGTGTGCTGATGTCGACGACGAATCGACCGCTGCGCAGCGGGGAGTGGTTCGGTGCGGAAGGCCGCAACGGGTTCATCCATCGGTCCTGGATGCGCAACCAGGGGTTCGCGGACGACGTCTTCGACGGTCGCCCGGTGATCGGCATCGCCACCACCTGGTCGGAGCTGACACCCTGCAACGCCCACCTGCGCGACCTGGCCGAGTCGGTGAAGCGGGGCGTGTGGGAGAGCGGGGGCCTGCCGCTGGAGTTCCCGGCGATGAGCCTGGGCGAGCCGCTGATGCGACCCACGACCATGCTCTACCGCAACCTGCTGGCGATGGAGCTGGAGGAGTCGGTCCGCGCCAACCCGCTCGACGGGGTGGTCCTGCTCTCCGGCTGTGACAAGACCACCCCCGGCCTGCTGATGGGAGCGGCGAGCGTCGACCTGCCGACACTGATGTTGACCGGTGGCCCGATGCTCAACGGCAAGTTCCGCGGCCAGGACATCGGCTCCGGCACCGTCGTCTGGCGCTTCACCGAGGAGATGCGGGCCGGTCGGATGACGGCGGCCGACTGCTCCGAGGCGGAGGTCGGCATGTCCCGCAGCCGGGGCCACTGCATGACAATGGGTACCGCCTCCACGATGGCCTGTGTGACCGAGGCGCTGGGTGTGCAGCTACCGGGGGCGGCCGCGGTGCCGGCGGTCGACTCCCGGCGGTACGCGCTCGCGCAAGCCGCCGGACGCCGGATCGTCGCCATGGTCGAACAGGACCAACGGTTGTCCTCGGTGCTCACCAGGCAGGCGTTCGAGAACGCCGTCCGGGTCAACGCCGCCATCGGCGGCTCCACCAACGCTGTCGTACACCTGCTCGCGATCGCCGGACGCCTCGGCGTTCCCCTGTCGTTGGAGGACTTCGACACCCTCACCGCCGACGTGCCCATGCTCGTCAACCTCATGCCGTCCGGGACGTACCTGATGGAGGACTTCGCCTACGCGGGCGGCCTCCCGGTGGTGATGAAGGAACTCGCCCCGCTGCTGCACATGGACCACATCACCGTCAGCGGCAGGAGCGTGGCGGAGAACGTCGACGGCGCCCAGTGCTGGAACCGGGACGTCATCGCCACCATGGAGGAGCCGTTCCAGCCCGCCGGGTCGGGCACCGTGGTGCTGCGCGGCTCGCTCGCGCCGTCCGGGGCGGTGTTGAAGGTCTCCGCCGCCTCCGCCCACCTCCTCACGCACACCGGCCCGGCGCTCGTCTTCGACCGGATCGAGGAGTACGTCGTCGCCGCCGACGATCCGGACCTCGACGTCACCCCCGACACGGTGATCGTCGTCCGCAACGCCGGCCCCCGGGGCTACCCCGGCTTCCCGGAGGTGGGCAACGTGCCCATGCCACGACGGTTGCTCGCCGACGGCATCACGGACATGGTGCGGATCTCCGACGCCCGAATGAGCGGCACCGGCTACGGCACCTGCGTCCTGCACGTGGCACCGGAGGCGTCAGTGGGCGGTCCGCTCGCGCTGGTACGCAGCGGCGACCTGATCTCCGTCGACGTCGCGACGCGCCGCCTCGACCTTCTGGTCGACGACGCGGAGCTCGCCGTACGCCGCGCCGCCTGGCAGCCTCCGAAGCCGGTGGCCGACCGGGGATGGGTACGGCTCTACAGCGAACACGTTCAGCAGGCAGACAGCGGCGCGGACCTCGACTTCCTCGTCGGTGGCAGCGGCAGCGCGGTGCCCCGTCACTCACACTGACGGCCACGAACGGACGAGGCCCACGAGGAACTGACTCCATGGAAGAACGGATGGCCCGCCAGTGCGAGTTCACACAAAGGCCGCTGTGACGGCGGCCGACCGGCCACCGGTCATGGCTGACGTCGCTCGTCTGGCGGGCGTGTCACACCAGACGGTGTCCCGGGTCATCAACGGCGCGCCCAGCATCAGGCGCGAGACCCGGGAACGGGTCCTCGAAGCGATCCGACGGCTCGACTACCGCCCCAACACCGCGGCCCGCGCGTTGGTTCGCGGACGGTCCGGGATGATCGGCATCATCGGCACGGCCAGGACACTGTTTGGTCCGACCAGCATCCATCGCAGCGTCGAGGACGCGGCCCGGGCGGCCGGCTACTTCGCCACCTCGGTGAGCCTGTCCGAGGTGACGGTACGGGCGCTCAGCGACGCCACCGAACACCTCATGCGCGTCGGCGTGGAGGGCGTCGTGATGATCGCCGGCAACGACGAGGCCCTCGAGGTGGTGCGGATGACGCGATCGAGCGTCCCGTTCGTCGTCGTGGAGGGCGACGTGTCCCGGGCCAGCGTGACAGTCGGCGTCGACCAGGTGCTCGGCGCCCGGATGGCCACCGACCACCTCCTCGACCTCGGGCACCGGGAGATCGTGCACGTGAGCGGCCCGCTCAACTGGGCGGAGGCCCGTGCCCGACTCGAAGGCTGGCGTCAGGCGATGAGTGCGGCGGGTCTACGCCCGCCGGAGCCGGTCGAGGGCGACTGGAGAGCGCACAGCGGCTACCTCGCCGGGCTGCGGGTCGACGAGATGCCCGGGGCCACGGCGGTGTTCGCCGCCAACGACCAGATGGCCATCGGTGTGCTGCGCGCGCTGCACGAGCGTGGACGGCGGGTGCCGCACGAGATCTCCGTCGTCGGATTCGACGACGTCCCCGAGGCGCCCTACCTCATCCCACCCCTGACCACGATCCAGCAGGACTTCGACGCGGTCGGGCGGCGGGCCATCACCGCTGTCACCCAGGCCATCGACGACACGGTGCCGCACCGCCTGCCGCTGGTCGTCCCCAAGCTCGTGGTGCGGCAGAGCACGGCGTCGCCGACAGCCACCTGACCAGCCGACGATCCGAACCCCGTCGACGGGCGGGAGCCCCGGCGTATGGCCGGGGCTCCCGCGACGTACGTGGTGACCGAGGTGTTCAGAGGGTGAACACGAGGGTGGAGATGCTGCGGGCGCCGACGTTGATGGTGGCCTGACCGCCGTTGACGCTGGTGGGCTGGCTGGCCGCGTTGGCGTTCTGCGAGGTGAGGTAGTGCTCGGCCCGGGTGACGTTCTGCGGGGCCTGGATCACGGCGTTGTTGACCGCGCTGTTGGAGCGGTTGAGGATCACCAGGGTGATCTTCCCGTCGCCCTGGTAGGCGGTCACCTCCAGCGGGGAGGCTTTCGAGCTCTTCGTCAGGGCGACCCGCTGGTAGCCGGGGCGCACGTACTTCGCGTACTGCGAGAAGGCGTACCCGCGCTTGAGGGGTGCGCCCGCGACGGTGCCGAACGCCGATTCGCCGTCACCGATGAAGGAGTAGTAGCGCTTGCCGTACCACCAGATGTAGGCGTTCCAGTTGGCCTCCATCGACTTGTGCACGGTGCGCATGATGTCGTCGAGGGTCTCGTTCCAGACCGCCGCGTTGGCGGGGTTGCCCCAGATGTTGGAGCCGCCACCGTCGGCGGCGTGCAGGTTCCACTCGGTCATCCACACCGGCTTGTTGTGCTGCTCGGCCAGCGAGTACGGCCGCAGTCGGCCGGACTCCTCGGTGCCGTAGAGGTGCCCGCCGATGTAGCCGATGTTGTTGCGGGCGGTCGCGTCGTTGAGGGTCGGGTCGGTGAAGTTGTAGTTCATGTTCACCGCCTCGGCCACCATCAGCTTGGTGTTCTGCACCCTGGTGCCCTGGTCGCGGACGAAGGTGCGCAGCTCGGTGCCGCTCCAGTCCATCGAGTCGTAGTCCGGGTGCCAGTCCGGCTCGTTCTGCACCGAGGTGACGTCGATGGGTACGCCCTGGCCACGCATGTACTGCACGTAGCTGTTGAGGTGGTTGGCGTAGTCGTCGTAGTAGTCGGTCTTCAGCTTGCCGCCGTTGACCCGGCTGTTGTTGGTCTTCCACGCCGCCGGCGCGGTCCACGGCGAGGCGAGGATCTTCACGTTCGACCCGTACGACTTCGCCGTCTTCAACGAGTTCACGTGCGTCGCCCACTCGCTGGACACTGGCGACAACCCGGTCCGCACGATCGACAGCCCCAACTGGTTGGCACCCATCCCGACCAACGTCTGGGTGTCCGTCGTCGACCAGGCGCTACCCCAGATCGACTGCGCGGCCCCGAACCCGTCGACGGTCTGGTACCTGGTCGCGTTGTTCACAGTGATG
The DNA here is from genome assembly GCF_040608275.1 of Micromonospora sp. NPDC005205. Lineage (NCBI taxonomy): Bacteria > Bacillati > Actinomycetota > Actinomycetes > Micromonosporales > Micromonosporaceae > Micromonospora > Micromonospora sp. NPDC005205. The sequence continues at coordinate 168,937 of NZ_JBEXHV010000004.1, read as the reverse complement.
TCCGCCGGCCCGGTGGGTGGCGGCGGGTCGGTCGGCGGCGGAGTCGTCGTCGGTGGCGGGGTCGGCTCTGTGCCACCGGTGCAGCCCACCCCGTTCAACGCGAAGGTGGTGGGATCGGGGTTGCTGCCGGTCCAGGATCCGTTGAAGCCGAACGAGACCGTCCCGTTGGTCGGTATGGCCCCGTTGTAGCCGACGTTCCTGGCGGTGACCGCGGTCCCGCTCTGCGTCAGTGTCGTGTTCCAAGCCTGGGTGACGGTCTGGCCGGCGTTGTAGTTCCAGGTCAGCGTCCAACTCGTCACCGCGTCACCGAGGTTGGTGATGGTGACGTTCGCGCCGAAGCCACCTTGCCACTGCGACGACACGCTGTAGTCCACCCTGCAGCCGGCGGCTGCGGCTCCCGCCGGCACCGCCATCGCGACCCCGACCGACGCCAGCAGGACGGCGCCGGCCGACAGCAGGGCGACGTTCCTCGCTCTTCCGCTTCTTCTCATTGAAACTCCTCCTGAACTGGTGGTGGTATCCACGCCTCGGGAGGGCTCAGCTGTGGCGAGTTTGAGCGATGGTCGGACGGTGAGTGGTTGGGAGCGCTCCCAGGTGCTTGATTCAGAAAGTTAATTCGTCCAACGATTCCTGTCAATGCATTCGACCCTCGTTCAGCGGCCCCGTCACCGGCCGCACGCACCGCACGGGCTGCGAGTGCGCAGGTGGTGGTCGGTGGAGGCGACGAGCAGGCCCAGCCCGATGACGAGGTACGCCGACATCGCCACCCACAGGAACGCGTCGGAGAACTCGCTGTGCGAGCCCGTCGTCACCTGCACCATGCCCATGCCGAAGTAGGCCACGATGCCCGCGCCGAGCCCGAAGCCGGGCACCAGAAGCACGAGGCGAGGAATCGTCCGGCCGGCGAGCAGCGGAACCCACCACGGCCAGACCTCACCCCAGTGATGCACCAGCGCCAGTGGCAACAGCACTCCGGCCAGCACCAGGCCGATCTCCAACCCGAGCAGGGAGGCGCTCTGGTCGACGCTGTCGAACCCGACCACGAACTGGGCCGCGAAGCGGGTCACGAGACCGCCCACGGCGACCCACGCGGCCCAGCGCGCCCACCGCGCGGGTGCCGAGCGCCGCGTACCTGGTCGGACCGTCCGGCAGCAGGCCGGGCAGTCGCCCCGGGTGCGCCGCTGATAGCGCCCGGTGGCCAGAGTGAGCAGTACCGCTCCGGTGACACAACCGAGCCGGCTGACGAACGCCAACGGGTCGAAGAACGGGCCGACGGTGAACAGCAGGAAGCCCACCAGCTCCGGCAGCAGGATCGCGGCCGCCGCGACCAGCGCTCCAGCGACAGCCCAGGCGAGCCCGGCAAGCGCTGGCCGCCAGGTCGCCGCCCGGTCCAGGGCAACCGCCAGCCCGCCCGCGGCCGCGCACAACGCCACCGACCACCAGCCGGTGAAGCCGAGCAGGTCGAGCCCGAGCCGCCCGAACTCCGGAGCCTCGCCGACCGTCCAGGCCAGACGCACGCCCCCGTATGCCACGGCCCAGCCGAGCACCGCGTACGTCAGACCATGGACGCTTCGCCCGACGATCCGTGTCGATGTCGTCATGGACCGATCCTGCCGGCGTCCCAGCGTGGGCGGGCCCCGCTGGCAGGGGAAGGCACTCCCTCTCAGGAGGGAAGGGCCGACGGGGACCCAGGAATGATTTGCGTCGCAGATAAGTTGTCTGACAAACGATAGGTGCACAATATGTTTGATTGATCAAACGATCGGTGGATGGTGAAGCAATGTCGGACTACGGGCACGAACTCCGGTTTGGGTCGTTCCTGACACCCAGCGTGCACAACCCGGACCAGGTGGTGGCGCTGGCCGAGCAGACCGAGGCGGCGGGGCTGGACCTGGTCACCTTCCAGGACCACCCGTACAACGCGGAGTTCCTCGACACCTGGACACTGCTCAGTTGGGTCGCCGCCCGCACGCAGCGGCTCCGGATCTCGGGGAACGTTCTCAGCCTGCCGCTGCGCCCGCCGGCCGTGCTGGCCCGGGCTGCGGCGAGCCTGGACCGGCTGTCGCACGGCCGTTTCGAGCTGGGCCTCGGCGCCGGAGCGTTCTGGGACGGGATCGAGGGCATGGGGGCTCGTAGGCTGACCGCGGGGCAGGGCGTCACTGCGCTGCGCGAGGCGATCGATGTCCTGCGCGGCGTCTGGGACGACACCGCCACCGGACCGCTGCGGCTGACCGGGGAGTACTACCCCGTACCCGGCATGCAGCGCGGCCCGAAGCCGGCACATGACATCGACATCTGGCTCGGCGCGTACCAGCCGAAAATGCTGACCCTGACCGGCCAGAAGGCCAACGGCTGGCTGCCGACGCTGGAATACCTGCGGTCCCCGGACCGGGTGACCGCCAACCGGCTCATCGACGAGGCGGCCATCGCCGCGGGCCGCGAGCCCCGGGAGATCCGACGGCTGCTCAACCTGTTCACTGTCGACGTCTCCTCGCGCAGCCGCGGATTCCTCCAGGGTCCTGTCGCGCAGTGGGTCGACCAGCTCCTTCCGCTGGTCGTCGAGGAGGGGTTCAGCACCTTCCTGATCGGCCGTGACGAGCCACGCCTCATCCAGACCCTCGGGCAGGAGATCGCCCCCGCGCTGCGGGAGGCGGTAGCCAGGGAGCGCGCCGGCGGTGAGGTCGGCGGCGGGCCGACCCGCACAACCGTCGCGTTGGCCGAGCGGCACCCCGCTCTCGACTACGACGCGCTGCCCCCGTCGCTGGTCAGCAGCTCCGTCGAGCCCGGTGACCCGGAGTACGAGCGGGTGCGCCACACCTACAGCCGGCAAGGGTCGCCGGCGCTGGTGATCCGTCCGCGGAACGCCGCCGAGGTGGTCGACGCCGTGTCGTACGCCCGGACGCAGGACGTCCCCCTGTCGGTGCGCAGCGGTGGGCACGGCATCAGCGGCAGGTCGACGAACGACGGGGGAGTCGTCATCGACATGTCGAGGATGAACAGGGTCCAGGTGCTCGACCGGGCGACCCGTCGGGTGCGGCTCGAACCGGGTGCCCGGTGGGGCGACGTGGCCCAGGCACTCGCCCCGCACGGCCTGGCCATGAGCTCAGGCGACTACGGAGACGTGGGCGTCGGTGGTCTCGCCACCACCGGTGGCGTCGGATACCTGGCGCGCAGGTACGGCCTGACCATCGACCACGTCGTTGCCGCCGAGATCGTCACCGCGGACGGCCGCCTGCTCCGCGTCGACGACGAGCATCACCCCGACCTGTTCTGGGCCGTCCGGGGCGCCGGCGGGAACTTCGGTGTGGTCACCGCGCTCGAGCTGGAGGCGTACGAGGTCGACAACGTCGTCTACGCGCAGCTCGTCGCGGACGCGACCGACACCGCCCGACTGCTGCGCCGGTGGGGCCGACTGGTCGAGGACGCGCCACGGGAGCTGACGAGCTTCCTCTCCCTCTTTCCCGGCCGCCGTGGCAACCCTCCGGCTGCCCAGGTCACCCTCGTGTACGCCGGTGACGATGTCGAGGCGGCGCAGTCCGCCCTGGGCCCGTTCCTGGAGATCGGGCCGATCCTCGACCAGCAGGCGCAGCTCGTGCCGTACCCGGCGATCGTCGTGCCGCCGGGCAACCAGCATCGGGGGCAGGGGCTGGAGGACACCCGCAGCGGCCTGTTGCACCACGTCACACCGCAGGTGGCCGACCTCATGGACAACATGATCCATTCCGGCGACGTGATGATCATGCAGGTGCGGTCCGTCGGTGGGGCGGTCAACGACGTCGCCCGGGACGCGACCGCCTACCCGCACCGGCAGCAGAACTTCTCGGTGCTCGCCGCCACCGTCCCGGAGCGCCGACCCCAGCTCGACAAGCTGTGGGCCGAGCTGTACCCGCACCTCGACGGCCTGTACCTCAGCTTCGAGAGCGACACCGATCCGGCTCGACTGCTGGATGCCTGGCCCGAGCCCACCCTCGGCCGCCTGCGTGCCATCAAGGCCAGCTACGACCCGGACAACGTCTTCAACCGGAACTTTCCCATCCCACCGGCCGGGGCGGTCGACTAGAGCATGCCGGACAGGTACTCGCGGCGACGCTGCGGTTCGAACTTCTCGATCGCGTACCGCAGCATCACCCGTGGCATCACCAGGTAGCGGCGGGCGAGGAACTCCTCCTCCGCCGCTCTGTCCCGGTTGCCCACCTCGCGCAGCATCCAGCCCACCGCCTTCCGAACGAGGTCGTGCGGGTCGTGCAGGAGCCGGTCGCCGAGCCGGAAGGTCCACTCGAAGTCACCGGCCTTGATGAAGGCGAAGGTCGCCATGACGGCGGTGCGCCGCTCCCACACGAGGCTCGACTCGGCCAACCGGTCCAGGACGCCCCGGTCCCTGTCGATCAGCCAGGGGCCGACGATGTACGGCGCGGACGAGTCCACCAGGTCCCAGTTGTCGATGCGGCTGGTGTTGGCCAGGACGGTGCCGAAGATCCGACTCCGTTCCTGCTCGTCGCCCTTGGCGAACTTCCGCACCAGGATGAACAGCGCGGTCAACCGCTCCTCGTGCGCGCCCTCGATGAGCAGCTTCGTCGTCTCGGCCAGCGACAGGTCGCGCCAGAACCGGGCGGCCACCGTGCGCTGGTCAGGCACGGAGACACCGAGGGCCCGGTCGCCCTCGCCGTACCCGCCGGGAACCATCTGGAGGAACCGGCTCGATGCCTCGGCGCGACGGGGGTCGGCGAGGCTGGCGAGTGCCCGACGCACGTCGACGCTGGTGGCCATGACCGTCGACGCTACCGGGGGTCAGCCCGCGCGGCGTAGGCGTCCGAGCATTCCGTTGAGGTCCTGGACGAACAAGTCGTGGCGGAAGAAGTGCCCACCCGGCACCTCGCGCCACTCGTGCGGGATGCCGGCTCGGGCGAGTGCCGCGCGGAACTCGCGCTGACCGGCAAGGACCTGGGTCTCGTTGACGGTGTCGAACCAATTGACCGGGTCGGGGGAGGTTCCGGCCGCCAGGAAGATCCGCTTGTTCTGGAAACTTGGAATGCGCTGGACCGGGTTGTCGGCGCTGACCCGGGCCTCATCCCACAGCGGGACCCCGTAGACGGTGCCTCCACCGAGGTCCAGCGCGGCGGAGGTGGCATTCGCCCAGTGCACGACCAGTCCGAAGTCTCGGCGGAGACTGGCCGGCCCGGAGTGCGAGCTGACCGAGCAGAAGTGGCCGTAGTACTTGGCCGCGTACTTCAGCGCGCCGAAGCCGCCCATCGAGAAGCCCGCGACCGCACGCCCGTTGTACTCGGCGAACGTCCGGAAGTTCGCGTCTATCCACGGGAGCAACTGGGCGATGTGGAACGTCTCCCAGTTGCGGGGTCCAACGAAGCTGGTCACCGGATTGGAGTACCAGCCGGTCGACGCGTCCGGCATGACGACGATGACCTCCCGGCCGGCAGTCAGACCGACGATGTTGTCCTGTAGGTGGAAGGTGCGGAAGTCGGCGTTGCCGCCGTGCAGCAGGTACAGCACCGGATACCGCTTGCCGCTGGTGTGGTAGCCGTCGGGTAGCAGCACGTTCACGCCCGGATCCCACTCGACGGCGTCGGTGGCGAAGCGGTAGTACTGCAGCCGGCCGCCGTTCTCGTTGCGGTCGACGATGCGCAGGCCGTACCCGTCACCTGCGGCCTGGGCGGCGGACGACCCGGCGAGGGCGCCGCCGAACAGCCCGGCGGCGGCCGCCGCTGCCGAGCCACCGATCAACCGGCGCCGGCTGATCGACGTGGACGGGGGAACGTCGAACATGTGCGGTCTCCCTTGGGTCAGAGGGTGGTTTCGCCGTTGAGGCCGAAGAAGTCGTGCCATTTGGTGGCGCCGAGGAAGGTGGTGCCGGTGGAGAGGCCGACGTGGACGTCGTTGAAGCTGCCCTTGGTGAAGGCGACGATGTCGTCCTTGCCGTCGCCGTTGTAGTCGCCCAGGTAGGGGAACTCGCCGGGTAGGCAGAAGAGGTCGTTCCATTTGACTGTGGTGCCGACGAACGAGGTGCCGGTGGAGACGGCGGCGTAGACGTCGGCGTCGGCGTTGCAGGTGAAGGTGACGATGTCGTCGCGGCCGTCGCCGTTGATGTCTCCGACGCGGGGTTGTTCTGTCCCGACGGCGAACAGGTCGTGCCACGTCTGGGGCGCGCCAAATCCGCTTCCTGTGGAGAGGGAGACGATCACGTCGCTCGCCGTGGCCGGCCCCTGGGTGAAGGTGATGATGTCGTCGCGGCCGTCGCCGTTGACGTCGCCGAGGGCCGGGTACTCACCGGGGATGGAAAAGTACTCGTGCCACTTGAGGCCGGGGCCGAAACTCGTGCCGGTGGACAACGCCACGTACACGTCGGCGTTGGTGTCGTGGGTGAAAGCGATGATGTCGTCGCGTCCGTCGCCGTTGACGTCGCCGACCGCGCCGACCTCCGCGCCCGGCGCGAACCACTCGTGCCACTTCTGACCGCCGCCGAAACTGGTGCCGGTGGAGAGGGCCACGTAGACGTCACCGAGAGTGCCGTGGGTGAAGGCGATGACGTCGTCCCTGCCGTCGCTGTTGACGTCGCCGCTGAGCAGGGTCTCGCCGTTGAGGCCGAAGAAGTCGTTCCACTTCACCGAGGTACCGGCGAAGGCGTTGCCGGTGGACGTGGCCACGTAGACGTCGTTGAGGCTGCCCTGGGTGAACGCGACGATGTCGTCACGGCCGTCGCCGGTGAAGTCTGTCGGTGAGCCGGCCAGGTACCGGCCCCCCGAGCCGCCGGCGTTGACCAGGGAGACGTAGTAGTTCCAGTTCCAGTTCGGCCCCGGGTCGGTGTGGTCGTTGCCGGGCAGCTCGTTGTGTCCCTTGATCGACGCACGGGTCTTCGGCAGCCCGTACTTGTCGCAGAGGTAGCGGGTCAGCGCGGCGGACGACCGGTACATGGCGTCGGTGAACCAGGCCGGATTGTCGACGAAGCCCTCGTGCTCGATGCCCACCGAGTAGGGATTGGCCGAGCGTGCGTGATACGCCGTGTCGCCCTCGCGCACCATCTGGGTGATCTCGCCGTTGCTCGATTTCACCACGTAGTGCGCGCTCACCCCCGCCGACGGGTTCTGGAACCAGCTCACCGTGCCGGCGTACGACCCCTGGGTCACGTGCACCACCACAGTGGTTATCCGCGCCGACCGGCCGGCCTGGTAGTTGCCGCCGTAGGCGGACACCCAGCGGGCCGGCGCGTACTCCGGCACCGCCGCCGCGATGTTCGCGCCGGGGGCGCCCGCGGGGGCGACTCCCGCGTAGCGACCGAGTTCGGGTCGCAGCGGTCGCGGCGCGACCCGTACCGATCCGGCGGCGATTCCGGTACGCAGCAGGTCGTAGACGTGGTCGGCGTAGAGCCGGGCGGTCGACGCGTCGACGGCCGCGCTGTAGCGCGCCACCACCGGATACCAGGCGGAGAGCCGGTCGCGTGCCCCGCCGGACAGCCCTTCGTCGTCGGCCAGGTCGCGGAGCACCGCCGCACCGCCGCGGATGTTGGCGAAGGTGACCGAGCGCAGGCGGTCGACCGGTTCGCCGGTGAGCGTGGCCGCCCGCTCCAGGCTGTGCTGGGTGGGATTGCTGACCAGGTGCATGACCCCGTACCCGTTGGCCTGACTGGGCAGGCCGCCGTGCCCGTCCAGCCGGGACTCCCCGTAGGCGACGGCGACCAGCAGGTCCCGGGGCACGTCGAACTCGGCGGCGGCCCGGGTGAAGTCGGCGGTGAGCGAGCCGGGTGCCGCGGGTCCGGCCGCGTCGGCCGGCGCGACCGCGACCTGGCCGGCCAGCGCCGCCGCCAGGAGGAGGGTGCACGTGCGTCTGGTCAGTCGCATGAGATCTCCAATCCGCTGATCACAGCGTCGTCTCGCCGTTGAGGCCGAAGAAGTCGTGCCATCGGGTGGCGCCGAGGAAGCCGGTGCCGGTGGAGAGCGCGACGTTGACATCGTTGGTGGCGCCCTTGGTGAAGACGATGAGGTCGTCCCTGCCGTCCCCGTTGGCGTCGCCGAGGTAGGGGAACTCGCCGGCCAGGCAGAAGAAGTCATGCCACTTCACAGTGGTCCCGGCGAAGCCGGTGCCGGTGGAGGTGGCGACGTACACATCGGCGTTGGGATCGCAGGTGAAGGTGACGATGTCGTCTCTGCCGTCGCCGTTGACGTCACCGACCCGGGGTAGTTCGGCGCCGACGGCGAAGAGGTCGTGCCACTTCTGTGCCGCGCCGAAGGAGCTGCCGTTCGACAGGGCGACGACGACGTCGCTGGCGGTGGCGGGGCCCTGGGTGAAGGTGATGATGTCGTCGCGCCCGTCGCCGTTGACGTCGCCGAGCGCGGGGAACTCGCCGAACGGGCTGAAGAACTCGTGCCACTTGAGGCCGACGCCGAAGCCGGTGCCGGTGGAGAGTGCGACGTACACGTCACCGGCGGGGTTGTGGGTGAACGCCACGATGTCGTCGCGCCCGTCGCCGTTGACGTCGCCGACCGCGCCGATCTCCGCGCCGGGCGCGAACCAGTCGTGCCACTTGAGGCCAGCACCGAACGAGGTGCCGGTGGAGAGCGCGACGTACACGTCGCCGGTGTTGCTGTGGGCGAAGGTGACGATGTCGTCGCGGCCGTCGCCGTTGACGTCGCCGGTGGAGGCGGTCTCGCCACCGAGGGAGAAGAAGTCGTTCCACTTTGCTGAGGTGCCGCTGTAGGAGCCGCCGGTGGACGTGCCCACGTAGACGTCGGCGAGGGCGTTCTGGGTGAAGGTGACGATGTCGTCCCGGCCGTCGCCGGTAACGTCCGTGGCGGATCCACCGGCGATGGCGTGGGTGCGGGCCGCCTCGTTGAGCTGGGCTCGGGCGGTGGCGGCCGCCTGGTCGTACCGGTCGGGGAAGCCGGACCGTTGGACGCACTGGGCGACCTGGCCCGCGCTGTAACGGGGGTTGTCGCGGTCGCAGACGATGGCCCGGGTGACGTACTGGGTGCTGGCGTAGACCGGGTCCATGATCTGCTCCGGAGTGCCCCACCCGTAGTCCCAGCGCTGCTGGAACACCCCGAGCGACGACTTGTCGCCACACGGCAGGTTGTTCATGTGTGACTCGACCCAGCCCGCCTCGAAGGCGGACAGCGTCACCTTGTCGTTGGCGTTGTAGGCCCGGGCGACCCGGTAGACGACCAGGGTCACCGCCGGGTCGCGGTTGGCGGGGATGGAGGGGCAGGCCAGGGTGCCGACCGGGTCCGCGTGCGCCGGAGTGGCCGGGACCGTCGTGCCGGCGACGCCGAGGGCCATCAGCAGGGCCAGGAGAATACGTCTCACGCTGCTCCTCGTCGGGTCGGGGGTGGTCGACTGATGGCGTCACGAGACCGCCACCGACCGGGGACCGATTGCTGAGAGTTTCTTCAGGACGCTGACGACTGTCAATGTTGTATGAAGAATTCCTTCAATGCATCGTTCATGGCGGGCAGGTATTGACAGCGGTTGTCGTCGGCGGGTTTACTCGCCCGCAACCGCTGTCCAATCACGCGGCAGGGCCATGACGAGTGCGACAGGAGAGGGCAGCCATGGGCGTACGTCGTCGCTCGTTGCTCGGCCGCGCCGCCGCGATCGGGGCCGCCAGCGCGGTCGGTTCAGTCGGCGCGATCCTGACGTCGGCCGCTCCGGCCCAGGCGGCGGTCTGGAAGAAGCGGCTGACCGGTGCGGACCTGGACACCAGTCGCCGATGGCGGGTGGCCGGCACCGATCTGGGCATCCCCTACGTGCTGGAGAACGGATCCATCGGCTACCTCTTCGGCGACACCTTCGACACGCCGTGGCCCGAGGGCCCGCCCCTGCCGAACGACTGGCGGTCGCCGGTCATGTTGCGCTCGGCCGTCCACCCCGGCGCGCCGGGCGGAATCGTCTTCGACAGCGCCGCACGCGTCGCCGGCAACGGACGGGCACCGGAGCTGATGCACAACGGCCACCACGGCATCGGCATCGACGGTCTGCCCGAGGTGACCGTCATCCCCAACGACGGCATCAGCTTTCCGGAGACCGGTCGGCAGCTCATCTCCTACATGAGCATCGAGAACTGGAACTCCGCCGGCCCGGCCGGGCCGCAGTGGAAGTCCCGCTACGCGGGGCTGGCCTACTCCGACAACGGCAACGACTTCATCCGTACGCCGCTGAAGTGGTGGAACAGCCCGGACAACAAGGACCCGTTCCAGATGTGGACCATGCAGCGCGACGGAGAGTACGTCTACGTCTTCTCGGTCCGGTCGGGTCGGCAGGACGGTCCGATGATGCTGCGACGCGTCTGGTGGGATCAGCTGTTCTTCCCCGAGTCGTACGAGGGCTGGGGCTGGAACGGCACCAACTGGGGCTGGGGGAGACCCTGCACACCCATCCTCACCGGCCGCTTCGGCGAGCCATCGGTGCGCCGATTGGCCGACGGGACCTGGGTGATGGCCTACCTCAACTGCCAGAACGGGTGTCTGGTCACCCGTACCGCGTCCGGGCCCGACCGAGCCTGGACGGGGGAGAAGATTCAGCTGACTGGCTGGCAGGAGCCCGCGCTCTACGGTGGGTTCATCCATCCCTGGTCCAGCCGGAACGCCGACGACCTGCACCTGATGGTCTCGAAGTGGACCCGCACCCCGGACGGCCGCAGCACCGCCTACCACGTCAGCCAGTTCACCGGATCGGTGTGACGGGGGCACTGGCCGACCTCGTCGTGGGTGTGAGTGGGTGATTCAGGGGGTAGGACCACGGTTGCTGACGACCGGCCCGGGGCAGGGCTGCCGAGTATCCGACGTGATGCCGGCCGCGCCGGAATCTTCGTCCCGGCGGACGCCGATCGAGGAGGGCGTACTGCGATGACGCAGCCAACGATGGATCCCGCGGACGCGTTGGCCGAGTTGGGCAAGGTCAGATTCGACGAGGTCAGCCTCGACGAGATGCTGCTCCGGATCGCTGAGCTCGCCAAGGCGAGCATCGCCGGGACGAGAGAGGTGACTGTCACGCTGGTTCGGGGTCGGGTCGGCTGGACCGGGGCATCCACCGGCGAACTGGCCCGTCAGTTGGACGAGTGGCAGTACGAGGAGCACCGGGGTCCCTGCCTGGATGCCTCCGCCAGCGGTGACACCATCTCGGTGCCGGACATGGCGACCGAGGACCGCTGGCCGGTATGGGCGGAGAGGGCTCACGCCGCCGGGGTGGGGAGTTCCCTCTCCATCGGGCTTCCCGTCCAGGCATCGGTGGTAGGCGCGTTGAACGTCTACAGCGATTCGGTGAACGCTTTCGACCCGCCCTCGATCACCAGCGCGGAGGGCTTCGGCGCGTACGCGGCGGTGGCACTGGCCAACGCACACCTGTACGAGAACGCCGCCACGCTGGCGGCCCAGATGCAGGAGGCGATGCGCAATCGGGCGGTGATCGAGCAGGCCAAAGGAATCATCATGGGGAGCCGGCGGTGCTCGTCCGAGGAGGCGTTCGCACTGCTGTCGAAGATCTCCCAGGACACCAACCGGAAGGTGCGCGAGGTCGCGGAGTCCCTGGTCGCCCAGGCGGAGGGCAGGACCCAGCGGTGAACACGCCCGCCGCTCCTCGTCGAGCCGGTCGTCGACACTGGCGTCACCGTCCCCGCCCGGCAGCGTCCGGGCGAGCGGATTGAACATGTAGCTCCTTGTCGGGGGGACGGTGGCCGCGCCGCCTACGGTTGGGCGGCGACGGACGGGCCGAGTGGCTGATGCGGCGGTGTGGCACGGCGGGGCAGGGGTGGAACCACGCCGCTGAGGCGAGCACTGGTCGGTGTGGATGTGCCGTGAAGGTGGAGATGCCCCAGCACGCCGGCCACGTCGAGCACCCGGAGGACGAACGGCGAGGGGTCGCGAAGCGTCAGTCGACCGCCGGCCTGGGCGGCCACGTGGCCGGCGTGGAGCAGGGCGCTGACGGCGTGCGCGCCGAGGAAGCGGACCGCCGCGAGGTCGACGACCACCAGTGGCGTGGGCGTGCGGCAGAGGACCTCCACCAGTTCGGTGAGCAGGTGGGCGTTGCTCATGTCGATCTCACCGACGACCCTGATCTGGCTGACGGAGCCGTCACGGCTCAACGACAGCGACATGATGGGCCGGTCCGGGCCGTACTGCGGGTCTGGTCCTGAAAACCCGACTGGGGGGTCCTGGTCGGTCACACGATGCCTCCGCCCTCGACGAGGGTGGCCGCCCGCCGCGTGCGTGCCGAGGCGAGGTGACCACTGGAGGGCGCGTGTCTTGACCCGACAAAGACCCTACCCGGGGGGTTGGGGCTCAAACCAACCCGGCACCCACCGGACGGCAAATCGTGGGCCGCCGGCATGTGGGGGGGGTGTAGGGGAGCGCCCGGGGGGTAGGGCCCGCACATGCTGAAGCGAGCGGTGTGGCAGGGACTGGTGGCGGGTCTGGCCGGGGCAGCGGTGATGACGGCCGCGGAGAAGATCGAACAGCGGGTGACCGGTCGACCCGACTCCTACGTTCCGGCCCTGGTTCTGGCACGGTTGACTGGCCTGCCGGAATCCTCCGGGCAGCCGCCCCGGTGGCAGAACCTGGCAATGCACTACGGCCAGGGCGTGCTGGTCGGTGTGCTGCGCAGCGTCATGGCGCAGGCCGGGTTGCGGGGCGTCTGGGCGTCGACGATGTTCACCGCGCTGCGCCTGAGTAACGACCAGATCCTGGAGAACGCCACCGGCGTGGGGGCGCCGCCGTTCACCTGGCCCCGCTCCGAGCTCGCCATCGACGTGTTGCACAAGTCCATCTACGCGTTCGCCACCGGAGCGGTGGCCGACGCGCTCGCCGCCCGCGACGGGGCGGGTCCCGGGCAGCGGCACGCGGCGCTCCGTCCCGGTCGTCACTCGGACGTCGGACCGCTGTCCCGGACAGCCTGGGCGCGGAGTGCTTAGCTGAACGGATGATCACACCCGTTCCCCTCGGTACCTGGCCGACGCCGCTGGAGGCCGCGCCCCGGCTCGCCGCCCGGCTGGGGCTGGCCGAGCTCTGGTTCAAGCGTGACGATCTCAGCGGCCTCGGTGGGGGTGGTAACAAGATCCGCAAGCTCCAGTACACCTGCGCGCAGGCGATGGCCGTCGGCGCCTCCACTGTCATCACCTCAGGGGCGCCGCAGAGCAACCACGCCCGGCTCACCGCGGCCGCGGCCGCGCGGCTCGGCCTCCCCTGCGTGCTGGTGCTCGCCGGCCCGCCCCCGGAGACCAGGCGGGGAAACCTGCTGCTCGACGAGTTCGCGGGCGCGGAGATCGTCTGGAGCGGAGACCGTCCGCCCGCTGAGGTGGCGGCGGCCGAGGGAGAGCGACGATCGGCGTACGTCATCCCGTTCGGCGGCACCTCTCCCGCGTCGGTACAGGGTTATGTGGACTGCGGTCGGGAGCTGCGGGCCCAGTTGCCGGACGCCGACGGCGCCGAGGTCGTGACGGCGCTCGGGTCCGGCGGGACGATGGCCGGCCTGGTGCGGGAGTTGGGCGCGCGGCGGGTGGTCGGCGTGGACGTCGGCGCTGTGCCCGACCCACGGGCGACGGTCGCCGGGCTGCTCGTCGGCGAGGTGGAGCCCGGGGAGCTGCGGATCGACGGCACCCAGGTGGGTGCGGGTTACCGCACGCTGACCGACGCCGTTCGCGACGCGCTGGAGGTGACAGCGCGTACGGAGGGGATCTTCCTGGACCCGACGTACACCGGTCGGGCGATGGCGGCGCTGCTGGCCGGCAGCTTCCCGCGCGGCGACCGGGTCGTCTTCCTGCACAGCGGCGGGCTGCCGGGGCTCTTCGGCCACCCCGAGCTGTAGGGGCGCCGGCCGGGCACGCACGGCGGTGCCCTCCGGCCGATCGCGCCGGGGGGCACCGCGCCGAGCTGTCGACGGGTCAGACGCTGGCGAAGTGCTCGCGGTGATCGCTGGCGAACTCGGCGAAGGTCCGCGGCTGCCGGCCGAGGACCCGCTCGACATGGTCGTTGGTGAAGTCGCCCCACCCGGAGCCGTAGGCGACCCGGTACTCGGCGAGGACCTCGGCCGACCACTGGTCGAGGCCGGCCTGGAGCAGGCCGTCGCGTGCCTGCTGCGGGCTCTGCGGCACGTAGCGCACCGGCTGGCCGAGGGTGCGGGTGATCTCGTCGGCCGCTTGGTCGAGGGTGATGCTCTCCGGGCCGGTGGGCGTGTAGATCCTGCCCTCGTGCTGCTGTGGCGCGGCGAGGATCGCCGCCCCGGCGGCGGCGATGTCCCGTGCGTCGATCAGGCCGACCCGGGCGTCACCGAAGAGGCCGTAGAGGTGGTCACCGGCCTTGGCCGCGAGCAGGTTCTGCATGAAGTAGCTCGGTCGCAGGATGGTCCAGGCAATGCCCGACGCCTGGAGCTCCGCGTCGGAGAGCGCGTGCAGGCGGCCGTTGCGGGTTGGCGCGTCGTGCGCGGCGCCGATCGCGGAGAGCCGGACGATGTGCCGCACGCCGGTCTGTCGGGCCGCCCAGACCGCGTTCATGCTCTGGCTCGGTGCCAGCGGGCCCATCGGCATCAGCAGCCAGAGCGTCGTCACACCCTCGAACGCCGGGGTCAGTGTGGTGGGGCGGTCCAGGTCGCCGACGACGTACTCGACCCCGTCGAGCCCTGGCGTACGCGACGCGTCCCGGACGAGGGCGCGAACCGGCTGCTTGCCGGCCAGCTCCCGCAGCACCTCCCGCGACACGGTGCCGTTCGCCCCGGTTATCAGAATGGTCATGGTCATCCTCTCGGTCAGGCGGACCGAGGTCGGACCGCCGGTCGCCGCCAGCGACGATATAGTCCATAAGCTGTACAGTCCAATGATTGGACCAAATTATGAAGCGCAGCACACTGAAGGAGCAGGACCCCGACCTCGGGATCCTTGTCGTGCAGCTCTCCACGCGCGTTCAGCGGGAGATCTTCCGCCGCTCGGCGGAGCAGGGATTCGACGACGTGCGGCCCCGCCACGGCGCGGTCCTCGCGTACCTGGACGCCGAGGGCACCCGCCCCGGTGAGCTGGCCCGGCTGGCCGGCCGCAACAAGCAGACGATGGGCGCGATCCTCGACGAGTTGGAACGGCTGGGCTACGTGCGGCGTACGCCCGACCCGGCCGACCGGCGGGCGAAGTTGATAGTGCCGACGGATCGGGGCCTCAGCTTGATGGCGGCCTCCGACGGCTTCGTGCGTCAGATCGAGCAGGACCTCGCCGACACGCTCGGCCCCGACCGGTACCGCGACTTCAGGGATGCGCTGGCACGTGGCGTGGCGAGCCTTCCCGGGGCCGGCCAGGACACCGAGGGCTGAGTCGTGGGCATGTGTCGGCGCCGAACGGGTACGCCGTCGTGGCCCCGGGGGCCGGCGGAACGCCCAGGCTGACCGCTCTCCACGCAGCCGAGGAGCACCGACATGCCAATCGCGGGGCGGGCCCGACTCACGCCGACGGTCTCCCTGGTGCTGTTGGCGTCCATCCTCGTGTCGTTCCTGGCCGCGTCGGCGGCTCCGACCCCGCTCTACGGTACGTACCAGGAGCGCTGGCACTTCTCGCCTGTCACCACGACGATTGTGTTCGCCGTCTACGCCCTCGCGGTGCTCGCTTCGCTGCTCACCTTCGGCAAGTTGTCCGACCACGTCGGTCGGCGGCCGGTGCTGGGCGTCGCGATCGCGGTGCAGATGCTCGCGCTTGTCGTCTTCATCTTCGCCAACGGCGTTGCGTCACTGCTGGTCGCCCGACTCGTGCAGGGGCTGGCAGCCGGGGCCGCCACCGGCGCCGTGGGCGCCGCCATGCTCGACATCGACCGTGCCCGTGGCACGCTGGCGAACTCTCTCGCCCCCGGTATCGGCACCGGAAGCGGCGCCCTGCTGTCGGCGTTGCTCCTCCAGTTCCTGCCCGCGCCGACGCGACTGGTGTACGTCGTGCTGCTCGTCATCCTGCTGATCCAGGCCGTCGGAGTCGTGCTGATGCCGGAGACGGTGAGCCCGATGGGCGGCGCGCGCCGCAGCCTCCGGCCGGACATCGCTCTGCCCCGTCCGGTGCGCAAGCCGGTCCTGGTCGTGGTGCCGGTGCTCTTCGCGGTCTGGGCGCTGGCCGGGTTCTTCGGCGCGCTCGGCCCAGCGCTCGTCCGCAGTCTCATGAGCACGTCCATCGTGATCGGCGGTCTCGTCCTCTTCGTCTTCGCCGTCTTCGGGTCGGCAGCCGTTCTGATACAGCGCAACACCGCCGCGCGGACCGTGATCCTGACCGGGATCACCGCGCTCATCCTGGGCATGGTGGTCACGTTGGTGTCGGTCATGGCGAAGTCCGTCCCGGGCTTCTTCGTCGGCCTCGCGCTCGGGGGCGTCGGCTTCGGCAGCGGCTTCCAGGGCAGTCTCAAGACGGTCATGCCGCTGGTCGAGGCTCACCAACGTGCCAGCGTGCTGTCGGTGCTCTACGTCGTCTGCTACGTCGGCTTCGGTCTCCCCACGGTGATCGCCGGCTTCCTCGTGGTCTACGCCGGCGGCCTGCCGAGGACCGCCGACGAGTACTCGGTCGCCGTCATCCTTCTCGCCGTGGTCGCCCTGTTGGGGGTGCGCAGGGCCACCAGGACAACGCCGGGGTGATGCCGGAGAGCCGGGGTCGAGCAGTAACGCGGACAGTAGCGTGATGATCAGGAAGGGAGCGGGGGATGAGCCCGAAGGTTGACCAGGGAGACGCGGGCGCGACATCGCGCATCGAGAGCCTCGACGTCAAGCTCGAGGTGATCGTCATCCCGGTGTCGGATGTCGACCGGGCGAAGGCGTTCTACGAACGGCTCGGATGGCGACTCGACCAGACGCCGCCCGGCATCGTCCAGCTGACTCCGCATGGCTCCGCGTGCTCCGTGCAGTTCGGCCCCGGGCTCACGCCAGCGGCACCCGGCTCGGCCATGGCGTATCTGATCGTGTCCGACATCGAGGCGGCCCACGACACCCTCGTCGCCGCCGGTGTCGAGGTCGGTGACGTCTTCCACATCAGCCCGGACGGCCCGGTCGACGGGCCGGACCCGCAGCGGCGCAGCTACTTCTCGCGTGCCACGCTGCGCGACCCGGACGGGAACACCTGGCTGATGCAGGAGATCACGAGCAGGCTTCCCGGGCGCATCGAGGGCGGCCTCACGTCGTTCGGCTCTACGAGCGACCTGGCGAGCGCGCTTCGGCGCGCGGCCGCTGCGCACGGTGAACACGAGAAGCGTACGGGCGAGCATGACGACAACTGGCCCGACTGGTACGCGGCGTACATGGTCAGCGAGCAGTCCGGGGCCAAGCCGCCCGAGTGAGCTACGCCCATGCGTGGGACCTACTGATCGACGTGCTGCCGGTGAGTCACCTGATGACTCACCGGCAGCACCATCTCCGCTTCGGAGTGCGCGCCGCCACCTGCTGCGCGCTGTTCGTACGGGCGATATACGCGAGTTGTACGCCGAGCGCCCTACCATTCCCCCGGACGCGATGATCTTCGATCCAAGCGGCACCGCCGGGTTCAGAGCTGAATCGGGCGTGCCGTGCCTCGTCGCCGGGGCGCGGTTCCCCGGCCGCCGGTAGGGAGGAGACCTCGATGACGAGTCCTGGTGCGGGCGGTGCGGTGCCGTGACGCGGGTACGGTTTCACGCCCTCGGCCCGCTTCACGCCGAGGTCGGCAGAGAGTGGCTCGACCTCGGGCCCGTCCGGCAACAGGCGGTCTTCGCGATCCTGCTGTTCAACGCGGACCGTGTGGTCACACCGGCGTCGATCCTGCAGGGCGTCTGGGGCGGCCAGATCCCGGCGACCGGCGCCAAGCTGATCCCGCCGTACATCTATCGCCTGCGACGCACGCTTCAGGCGGCGTGCGGAGGCCCCGACGACCCCTCGATCGACAGTTCCCGGATCGGCTACCGGCTGCGTCTCGGTTCGGCCCGCACCGACGTCGCGGACTTCGACGAGGCGATGGAACGGGCCGCCGTGGCCGAGGCGGCCGGCGACCTCGCCGGGGCGGCGGCGCTACTGGCCGAGGCCGAGCAGAGTTGGGCGGGCGAACCATTGGCGGGCCTGACCGGCCCGTACGTGGAGAGCCGTCGACAGCACCTGCTCGAACGCCGCATCGTCTGCCTGGAACACCGGCTGGAACTGCACCTGCGGCTGGGCGACTGCCGCCGGGCGATCCCCGCGCTCACCGCGTTGCAGACGGAGTATCCGCTGCGGGAACGGCTGGCGATCATGCTGATGACCGCCCTGTACCAGACCGGCAGGCAGGGCGAGGCGATGGATGTGTTCGCGGCCTTCCGTACCCGCCTGGCCACCGAGTTGGGCGTCGAGCCGACCCCGGCGTTGTTCGCCGCGTACACCTCGATGTTGCGGGGCGACCTGGGCCCGACCGTCGGGGCCGGGCCGTTTTCCCGAAGGACCCGCCCGGGGTCCACGGCCACCCGCACCTGTCGGCCGAGGCGCTGACCACGCGCTGGGGCGTGGGGCCGGTCGACACCGTCTCCGGCCGCTGTAGCCGGTGGTCTCACTCGGGCGGGGTCACCGGGCGGGAGTGGCCGGGCGCGACGCGTACCAGCAGTTGCCGCACCACGTCCGCGGCGGGGTCGCCCAGGTCGTCGTAGATCCGGATGGCCCGCAGCCATGCCTCGGCAGCGGCCGGAGGGTCCGCCATCGCCTCGCGCGCCTCGCCGAGCCGGACGAGGGTCAGCCCCTCGTGATACCGGTTGGCCGATTCCTGGAAGCGTTGGACGGACTGCTCGTAACAGACCGCAGCCCTGGCCGGGTCACCGAGCCGGTGGTACGCGAAGCCCAGACTGTCCAACGTCGCGGCCTGCCCGACGCGATCGTCGATCGCCTCCTGTTGGGCCAGCGCCTCGGCGCAGTCGACGACGGCCTGCTGGTAGTCACCGATCAGGGCGTGCAGGTAACCCTTGACGTTGAGCGCGCGCGCCTCGGCGTACCGGTTGCCGATGAGCTGCGAGACCCGCAGCGCCTCGGCGCTGTGCTTGAGCGCCTCGTCCAACCGGCCGTACTGGGTGCAGTGCTCGGTGTACTGGCGCAGGATCAGCGCCAGGCTGTCCAGGTCCTCAAGCTGTTCGTACAGTTCCAGTGCCCGCTGAACGTGGTGCTCGGCCGCGTGCTGATCGCCGAGCCGCATGAGCGCGCGGGCGAGCATCCGGCTGGCCTGCGCCTGCGCCCGGACGTCGCCGATCCGCTGCGCCGCCGCGAGCGCCGCCTGCTGGGCCGCGAGCTGCTCCTGGAACATGCCTCTGGGCGCGAGGTACGCGGCCAGAGCCCAGGCGAGCTGGCAGGCGTACCGCTCGAAGCCGGTCTCCGCGGCCTGACGCAGCACCCGCAGCAGGACGGGATGCTCGGCGTGGAACCAGGCCGCCGCGACGACCCGATCGGGCATCGGCACGTGCACGTTCGCCGGCATCGGTGGTTCCAGCTCGATGGGTGTCCAGGTCGGCTGGAGCAGCACCGCGCCGGGGTGCGCGCTGTGCAGGTAGTGGTCGTGCATCCGGCGCGCGGCGACCTGTCGCTCCTCGGCCAGGTCGGATGCCTGGGCCAGTTCGGCGGCGTACGACCGGAGCAGGTCGTGCAGGGCGTACCGCTCGGGTAGGTGCTCGGTCAGCAGGTGCAGCCGGGTCAGCTCCTTCAGCAGCGGGGTGACCGCCGCCCGGGGGCGGCCGAGCAGCGCGGCGGCGGCGTCTCCGGTCAGGTCGGGGCCCGGGTGCAGGCCCAGCAGGCGCAGAAGGCGGGCCGCCTCGGCGCTCAGCGCCCGGTACGACCAGGAGAAGATCCGGCGGACGTCCCCGTCGGCCAGCTGCTCGAGGCGGGACTCGGACTGGCGGAGTTGGGCCGCGACGGCGTCGATCGGGAAGGTGGACCGGGCGGTCAGCCGGGCCGCCACGATGGACAGGGCGAGCGGGAGGCGTCCCGTCGATTCGATCACCTCGCTGGTCGCTGCCGGTTCCGCCGCCACCCGGACGTCACCGAGTCGGCTGCGGAGCAGCCGCGTCGACTCAGCGGTGGTCAGCACCTCCAGCGTCAACGGTCGGGCGCCCTCGGCCACGGCGAGGCTGCTGAGCTGGTCCCGGCTGGTCACCAGGACCGCACACCGACCCACGCCGGGCAGCAGCGGGCGCACCTGGTCGGCGTCGCGCGAGTTGTCGAGGACGACGAGCATCCGACGCGAGGCGAGCAGGCTGCGGTACAGCCCGGCCCGAGCGTCGACGCTGCTGGGGATACGGCCGACAGGTACGCCGAGCGCCTCGAGGAAGTTGACCAGGGCATCGGCGGGGGATACCGCGTCCGCGTCGTCGTAGCCTCGGAGGTTGACGTACAACTGGCCGTCAGGAAAGTGGTCGGCGGCCCGGTGGGCCCAGTGCAGCGCGAGCGTCGTCTTGCCCACGCCGGCCATGCCGCTGATGGTGACGACGTCCACAGTGGCGTGTCGTGCGGATCGGACGCCGAGGGTCGCGTCGAGGAAATCGAGTTCGGCGCAGCGCCCGACGAAGCCGGGCAGGGCGAGTGGCAGTTGCCGAGGGCGGCCCGGTGCCGCGCCAGCCGACGTGTCGTCGACCGGCCCCGTCGTCGCGGCCTGCTGGCTGAGGCGGTGGTGCAGGATGTCGTCGTGCAACCGGGTCAGCTCGGGGCCGGGGTCCATCCCGGTCTCCTCGGCCAGCGTGCGCCTGGCCTGCTGGAAGGCTGCCAGTGCCCCGGCGATGTCACCGATCTGGTAGAGGCCGGTCATGAGTTGGGACCAGGCCCGTTGCCGCAGCGGGTGACGGTCGAGCAGTGCCCGCAGTCGGGGGATCACCTGGGCGGCCTCGCCGAGCGCGAGCCGCGCTGCGGCGTGGTCCTCCTCGGTCAGCAGACGCCGCTCGGTGATCCGCGCGACCCGGCCGGTGAGGAGCCGGGGCAGCGGCAGCCCGGCGAAGGCCGACCCCCGCCACATGCCGAGCGCGCGGGCCAGCTCCGGCTGCGCCGCCGCCGGGTCGCCGGCGGCCAGTGCTGCCCGTCCGCGCGCCGCCGCCGCGTCGAACCGGTCCACGTCCCGCTCGTCCGGCTCGACGCGAAGCAGGTAGCCGCCCGGTGTGGTGAGGATCCGGCGGTGCTCGTCCGCTGCGCAGTCGAGCGCCTGGCGCAGCCCGCGCAGGTAGGTGCGCAGGTTCGCGGCGGCCGAGGCGGGGGGCTGGTCGCCCCACACCATCGCCATCAGCTGGTTGGCGGAGATCGCCTCACCCGGGCGTAGCAGCAGAGCGGCCAGCACCAGCTGCTGTTTCGTCGACCCGAGCGGGACCGGCCGGCCGTCCCGCGACGCTGTCAGCGGCCCGAGCAGGTCGAAGTGGAGGGGCATCCTCACCTCAGGTTGCGGTGCCGGCCGGGCGAGACTGACGATCGCTTGAGCATCGATCGATGACGTTAGCACCGATTGAACATGATCTTCATGTTTGGTCGGGTGGTCGCCTGTGCGCCCGGTCGGTCAGTGGCCTGTGGTGGCCGGACCGGTTGTCGGTCAGCGCAGTCCGCGGATGAGGTTGTCGATCAGGGTGCGGGCGAAGTCCTCGGTGAGCGGCAGGTCGGCGATGAGAAGCCGGTGGTAGCAGGCGCCCCAGAGCTGGTCGACGACGGATTCGGGGTCGATGTCGGCGCGTAGCTGCCCCCGGGTCATGGCCCGGGTAAGGGTTTCGACGGCGAGGGCCCGGCGGGGGGCGGAGTAGCGCTCGCGGTAGGCGGCGGCCAGTTCCGGGTCGGTCTGCGCCTGCCCGATGAGTTGGCTGATGACCCGTCCGGCGGTGGTGTCCCGCACCAGGTGGACGAAGGCGACCAGTTGGTCGGTCAGGTCGGCCACGATGTCGCCGGTGTCCGGGAACGCCAGCGTGGGCGCGACGACAGTGAAGTAGCCGTCCAGGGCGAGCGCGCCCTTGGAGGGCCACCACTTGTAGATCGTCATCCGGCTGGCCCCGGCGAGGGCGGCGACCTTCTCGATGGTGAAGCCGGCCATGCCCTCGGCCAGCAGGAGTTCACCAGCGGCCGTGAGGATCTCCGTTCGTACCTGATCGGTGGGCCGGCGGCCACGACCACGGCGTGCTGGCGGCTGGGCATCCGTCGTGAGCTCGGCCACTGGTCCTCCCGGTTATATGGACACGCTGTCTACTTGCTGGTTATATGGACACAGCGTACACAGCGGTGCCTGGTCGCCACCACGCACCGACGACGACCGAAGGAGACGAGGGACATGACGGGTCTACGACGGCGACGGCTGGGTGCCTCCGGGCCGGAGGTTTCGATCATCGGGCTCGGCGCGATGGGCATGTCCGACCTGTACGGGCCGGCCGACGAGGCGGAGAGCGTCGCGACGCTGCACGCCGCGATCGATGCCGGCGTGAACCTGATCGACACCGGCGACTTCTACGGTTCGGGTCACAACGAGATGCTGATCGGCCGGGTGCTGCGGGAGCGTCGCCGGGACGAGGTGGTGCTCAGCGTGAAGTTCGGCGCACGCCGTACACCCGACGGCGGCTTCCAGGCGGCACCGTACGACGTGTCGGCGGCGGCGGTGAAGGACCGGCTGGCGTACTCGCTGCGACGGTTGGGCACCGATCACATCGACATCTACCGGCCGTCGCGGCTGAACCCGCAGGTACCGGTCGAGGAGACCGTCGGTGCGCTGTTGGAGATGCAGCAGGCCGGCTACATCCGGCACATCGGGCTCTCCGAGGTGGGTGCCGACAGCATCCGTCGGGCCGCAGCGGTCGCACCGATCAGCGACGTCCAGATCGAGTATTCGCTGCTCTCCCGAGGCCCGGAGGCCACCATCCTGCCGGCGCTGCGCGAGCTGGGCATCGGGCTGACCGCCTACGGGGTGCTGTCCCGAGGTCTGCTCAGCGGCCACTGGTCGGCGGAGCGTGAGCTGACCGGCACGGACTTCCGGGCGAACAGCCCACGGTTCCAGGGCGAGAACCTGGCCGCCAACCTCCGCCTGGTGGACGCGCTCGGCCGGGTTGCACAGCGGCTCGGGGTGACCACCAGTCAGGTGGCGATCGCCTGGGTCGCGGCACAGGGCGAAGACATCGTGCCGTTGGTCGGGGCGCGGCGGCGGGACCGGCTGACCGAGTCGCTGGCCGCTGTCGACGTGGTGCTCGACCAGGACGCGGTGGACGAGATCGAGCGTGCCGTCCCGGCCGGAGCAGCCTCCGGCCAGCGGTACGCGACCGCCATGATGGGCCTGCTCGACAGCGAGAAGTGACGGCGGGAAAGCGGGCTCAGGAAGCTGCTCGCCAGACCCAGTTGCGGCGTTCGTAGAGCGGCACCAGCCCGGCCCGGCGCATGTTGTTCAGCGACGGGCGCGTTCCCAGGCCCGCGCCAACTGCATCCGATTGTGAATGCCCAGCTTGTGGTATATGGAGCGGAGTTGGGTGTCCACGGTGTGGAAGGAGACGAAGAGGCTCCTGGCCGCCTCCTTCTTCGTGGCACCGGTGGCGAGCATCTCGGCGACCCGCTCCTCCGCGGGGGTGAGCGCGTCGATGCCCCGGCTCGGCAGCTCGTCCATCGAGGACCGGTGGCGCGGGGTGGCGGCGAGGGCGGCGCAGCGCTGGTCCGCGATCGCCTGGTCGCCTGGGGCACCGATCCGGGCGTACAGGGCAGCCGCCTCGTGCGCGGCATCGCGCGCTTCTCCGGACCGCGCCCGAGGGCAGTTCGCGAGGTCCAGCAACGCGTCGGCCAGCGCCGGCCGGGCGGCGGTGGTGCGCAGTTGGTCGACCGCCGACCGGAGCGCGCCAGCGTCACCGTCGCGCAACCCTCGGCTCTGGTCGGCCAGTGCTCGCCACAGCGGCACCGGAGTACGGGTGGACACCAGCTCCACCAGTTCGGTGACCCGACCGGCAGCATGGGTGTCGCCGGCGGCCATCGCCGCGCGTACCAGTCGGGGGCCGAAGTGCGGCACGGGCAGGAGCGGCCGGACCGACCGGTGCAGGTCGGTGACGACCCTGGTGAGCAGGCCGGCCGGCGTGCTGAGGGCGGCGTCGCGCACCGCCACACAGAACGCGAACGTCCACATCGTACGGTCGGGCCACCGGTCCTCGGCCAGGCAGGCGCGGAGGATGGCGCGGGCGTCGTCGTGTTCGCCACGGCGGTAGCGGACCTCGCCGATCACCGCGACCAACAGGGCACGCACCTCCCTGCTGAGGTTCGCCGAACCGGAGCTGAGCGTCGTGACGGCCAGCGCGGCCGCCTCGGGTAGCTCTCCCACGGCCACCATGCGCAGGCAGTCCAGCGCGGTCAGCCCGGTGAGTGAGACGTCGGTCGCCTCGGGCGGCTGACAGGTCGCGGCCCGCGCGTCCTGGTGCCGGCCCAGACCGAGCTGCACGAGGATGCGTTCCGCCCGGATGGATGCGGCGTCGGCGCGTGCCGCCCAGGAGTCCGGGTCGAGGGCCGCCAGCACGGCCTGGGCGCCCGGCAGATCGCCGTGCGCGAGTGAGCGGGCGGCCCGGCCGAGGGCGAGATGGCGAGCGGACGCCTGATCACCCGACGCGGCGTGCGCGGTACCCGCGTCGCGCAGCAGGGCATCGGTGTCCGGATGTCCCGTGCGGGCCGCGATCGTGGCGACCAGGGCGAGCACAGTGCCGCGGCTGGGGGCGTCCAGTCGGAGGTGCAACGCCTCCCGCAGACCGGCGAGGGCGATGGCCGGCTGCTCCAGTGCCACGATCTGCGCCAGGCGCCCGAGCAGGAGGGTGCGGTGGCGCTCGCCGCTGCTACTCGTGGCGATATCCGTCGCCAGGACGTGCAGCGCCTCCACTCCGCGCCCGGCCAGCCGGAGCTGGTCCGCCGTGGCGAAGAGCCGGTGCCGTCGTTGTTCGGCGTCGGTGGCGATGTCGTCGGCCGGAAGCGTCCCGGCGTTGAAGGGTGATTCGGACAATGGCGTTCTCCCCGGTTGTTACCAGGCTCGTCGAAGGGCCGTCCTGCGACCGAGCCTATCCATGGCGTCAGGGAGGGGCGACCAGATCGACGAACCGGCTCGATTGGGCGGAATGGCCTGCGCCGTCCGGGATCTGACCGGCGGCAATGGCGCGATCACGTGATGCGTCGGACGGTGTTCGGCGCCAATCATCGAGTCATGGCCCAGCTCATCGAACTTCCCGGTCTGCATCGGCTCCGGGTCGTACTGCTGATGTTCGTCCTCTACGCCGGCACCGGGGTGGGTGGTCACGCTCCGGCGTGGACCCGTCTGGTGCTGACGGCGACCGCCGCGGCGATTCCGGTCGCGATCACGGTCCAGTACGGCTGGCCCGGACTTCGTGCCCTGCTGGGGGTCTCGTCCCGGCTACGGCTGCGGGGCGGATCCCTTCCCGCGCCCAATCCGATCCAACCCGACTGAGGAGGCAGCGATCATGGCGAACAGCGATCCCCAGCCGCGGCGCGGCGATCAGGGTGCCGCGCCACTTGCGGGCCGTAACGTCGAGCTTGAGCGGCAGAATCCTGATCTGGTGGTGCCGCCGACGACCGACAGCCGGTTGGTGCCCAACCTCAAGTTCTCCTTCTCGCAGGCGCACACCCGGGTGGAGAAGGGCGGCTGGACCCGGGAGGTCACCAGCCGCGACCTCCCGGTCGCCACGCAGTTGGCTGGTGTCCAGTTCGGCTTGGAGCCGGGCGGATACCGGGAGATCCACTGGCACCAGCAGTCGGAGTGGGCGTACATGCTCAGCGGCAGTTGCCGGATCAGCGCCGTCGACCACGAGGGACGCAACTTCATCGAGGACGTGAAGGCCGGCGATCTGTGGTTCTTTCCGCAGGGCGTGCCACACAACATCCAGGCCCTGGAGGACGGCGCACAGTTCCTGCTGGTCTTCAACGACGGGGCGTTCTCGGAGAACAACACGTTCCTGCTCAGCGACTTCTTCGCACACACCCCTCGGCACGTCCTGGCGAAGAACTTCGGCTGGACGCTGGAACAGATGGAGAATCTGCCCGAGCGGGAGAGGTACATCTTCCAGGGTGACGTTCCACCGCCCCTGCAACAGGACCGGGTGGTCAGCCCGACCGGTGACATCCCCCGGAGCTTCAAGCACCGGATGCTGGCGCAGACCCCGCAACGGTTCCGCGGGGGTACGGTCCGGATCACCGACTCGACGAACTTCGCCGCCTCCGTGACCACCGCCGCGGCCCTGGTGGAGGTCGAGCCGGGAGGGATGCGCGAGTTGCACTGGCATCCCACCACCGACGAGTGGCAGTACTACATCTCCGGCACCGGGCGGATGGGCGTCTTCGCCTCGCAGGCCGCCGCCCGGACGTTCGACTTCCAGGCCGGCGACGTGGGTTACGTCCCCTTCGCGTACGGCCACTACATCGAAAACACCGGCGACGAGCCACTGGTGTTCCTGGAGATGTTCCGCCATCCCCGATTCGAGGACATCTCGGTGATGCAGTGGATGGCGAACACGCCCCACGAGATCATCGCCGACACGATCAACGTGCAGAAGTCGATGGTCGACAGCCTGCCGACCACCAAACAGGTGGTGATCTGAGCGAAGTGTCCAGCCG
The DNA here is from genome assembly GCF_040608275.1 of Micromonospora sp. NPDC005205. NCBI lineage: Bacteria > Bacillati > Actinomycetota > Actinomycetes > Micromonosporales > Micromonosporaceae > Micromonospora > Micromonospora sp. NPDC005205. The sequence continues at coordinate 142,429 of NZ_JBEXHV010000004.1, read as the reverse complement.
GCCGTCCGTCCGACGACGGACGGCCGGTCCGGTGGATCAGCTCCCCGCGGGTGCCGGCGAGGTGGGAGCTGCCGCAGGTCGTCGGCGTCGGGACACCGCACCCACCACCACGTCGATGAGGAGGAAGGCGAGCAGGGTGAGCCCGAACAGGGGCAGCGTCCAGCCGATCGCCACCGTCACCGGTACGCCGATCAGCAGCGCCCAGAGCGGCAGGCCGCGTACGCCGCCGCGCGCCGGTGGGGTGCCGGCGATCGCACGGCGGTCGGCGCGGGTGGGCCGGCGTTGCCACCACATGCGGTAGCCCCAGAAAATGACGCAGAGCAGGCCGAGGGCGAGCGCGGCGAGCAGGATCTGGTTGACCAGGCCGAAGAGGATCCCCATGTGGGCCTGGATACCGAGGCCGCTCAGTTTGGCCAGCAGGGGCCAGTCGGCGAAGTCGCTGCGGGCGGTGACCGTGTCGGTGGCCGGGTCGACGGCGATCCGGTCCTTCTTGACCGGCCAGGTGTTGTCGACCTGCGTGACGGTCCAGGCGGAGCCCGGCTCCGGCGCGGGACTGATCTCAACCGGACCGGAGAGGCCCGCGCCGCGAGCGACAGCCAGGACCCTATCGAAGGCCGCCGACTCGACGACCCCGCCCGCCCCGGCGGCACCGTGCTCGTGACCGCCGCCGGTCTCGGCAGGGGCGGTGGGGCCGGCGGTGAGGCTGGTGGAGATCTCCGGAGTGCGGGCACTCAGCGCGTCCAAACCGGCGGCGAAGTTCGCGCCGGCGTATCGGGACCAGGTCAGGCCGGTGGCGGAGAGGAAGAGGAGACCGACCGTGAGCCAGATGCCCGTGGTGGCGTGCCACCCACGGGTACGGCGGACACCCTTACCCGTGGACAGGTCCGGCACCAACAGGTGCCGGGCGGCGGCCCTGGCGGCGTTACGTCGCCGCCACCAGAGGACGACCCCACCGAGCGCCATCACCCACAGCCAACTCGCGGCCAGCTCGGAGTAGTGCTCGCCCACCGTGCCCAGGTGCAGGTGGCGGTGCAGGTCGTCCAGCCAGGTGGTGATCGGCGTGGACCCGAACCAGGTGGTGAGCTGCCCCTGGGACTCGCCGGTGTACGGGTTGATGTAGACGGTGTGCTGGTTCTCGCCGAGCTCGGGCAGGGAGAACACCACAGTGGTGGTCTGGTCGCCGGCGCCGGGTTGCACTGTGGTGATGCTGCCGTCCGGGTGCGCGTTGCGCGCGGCCCCGATCTGCTCGGCCAGCGGCAGTTGCCGGTCACCCACCTGGGCGACCTTCAGCTGGTCGCCGTAGAGGATCGTGTCGAGTTGCGGGGTGACGGTGTAGGCAAGGCCGGTCAGTGCGGCGACCACCAGGAACGGGGCGACGAGGATCCCGGCGTAGAAGTGCAGCCGCAGCAGCAGCGCGCCGAACGGCGAGGTGCGCCGGGCGGCTCGGGCCGGTTTCTCGACGGTGGTGGCGGGCTCCGGCTGCGGGGTGCCGGACAATTCAGTCAGAGACATGGTGATCCGATCGGAAGAGTCGGGAAGCACGAAGGTGTTTCCCGTACTGGTCTGGTCGCCCGGTGAGGTGTCGCATCGGCCCTGACTGGTAGTCGGGGGGAAGACGCCGGCGGTTCCCGAAGATCGGTCATCGATGTCAGGGCTGGTCCGGCCGGGCCGTGCGGCGCGGATCGATGTCGGGACGTCGGGCCGCGGCGAGAAACGCGTTGTAGCGGGCGAGGTCGTCCTCCGCGCCGGTGGCGTCGGCCCGATCGGCGGCCCGGTCGAGGCGGTCCTGTTCACGCTTGTCGGCGCGAATCCACTGGCGAATCAGGACGATCATGACGACGACGGCGGGCAGCTCGCCGAACGCCCAGGCGATGCCGGCGCCGAGCTGCTGATCGGCGAGCAGCGACGATGCCCAGGCGGGGTGCACAGCGAGGTACCAGTCGGGGGCGATGACGGTGGTCGTCTGCATGAGGTGATGAGGCGAGCCGACCGCACGGGGGCGGGTCGGATCAGCGTCGGGCCGCCCGTCGCCACAGCAGCCCAGCCGCCACCAGGACGAGAAGGGCCAGCGCGGCAGCCGCAGTGAGGACACCGGCACTCGGACCGTCGCTGGACGCAGCCCCGGCGGCGGGCGGGGCGGGCGCTGACGCGCTGACGGCGACAACTGGCGCGGCGCTCGACGAGGGATCGGCCACCGTGAACGGGTACGAACCCTGAACCGGGTGCCCGTCGACGGAGACGACCCGGTAGGCGACCGTGTATGTCCCGTTCGGCAGGGGGTCGGTCACCTGGATCGTGCTCTTCGCTCCGGTGACCACCGGTTCGCCGGTGGGAAGCTTCCGCTTGGCGGCGTCGGTGAGCACGATGGTGGTGAACGCGGGGTCGAGTCGCTGCATGAATTCGAGCGTGACCTCGGTCGGTGCGCTCGGCAGTGTCGCGTCCCGAGCGGGCGTGGCCGTTCGGAGCGAGTTGTGCGCCCAGGCCGGGCTGGCCGGGATGAGCACCGCAACGAGGACGGCGAGCACCGCCGCGCCGAGTCGGACGGCCGCGGGACAGGAGGGGACGCTCATCCGAGCACCTGCTCGCCGATCCAACCGCCGGGACGACATCCGGGCGGGATGGCGAAGACAGCGGAGCCGATCGGAGTGGTCCACTCGTTGAGCAGGTCCCGGTCGGCCAGCCGGCGCTGGATGGGCAGGAACTGCTGTGCGATGTCGGTCTGGTACGAGGCGAAGATCAAGCCGCTGTCCGCGTGGCCCTCGGCCGTCGGCACCCCGTCGTAGTTGTAGGGCCGGCGCAGAATCCTCAACCGGTCGTCGGTGACGTGGGCGCGGGTCATGTGCGAGAAGTCGGGGATGACCGTGAGGCCGTTGGCGTCGGTGGCGGCGAAGTCGGGTTCGTCGTGTTCGGCGGTCCCGGTGAGCGGGGCGCCGGTGTCGAGCCGTCGCCCGACGGCGAGTTCGCGGTCGGTCCGGCCGAGCAGGTCCCAGGTCTCCATGTTCATGCTGATCCGCCGGAGCACCAGTGTGGTGCTGTCGCGCAGCCACGCCGGGCCCTCCGGGACCCAGAGCGCGGTGTCCATGGGCGCGCCGGGTCTGGGGTTGGCGGTGCCATCGAGCTGACCGAACAGGTTGCGTTGGGTGTGGCCGCCCGGCTCGACACCAGGGCTGCGTCGGAAGCCCTGCTGGACCCACCGCACTGTCGCGAACGGGCGGCTGTCCTTGATCAGGACCCGCTGGGCGTGGGCGACGGAGATCGCGTCGTCCGCGCAGATCTGCAGCAGCAGATCACCGCCGGACCAGGCCGGCTGAAGTCGGTCGATGCGGAACGACGGCAGTTCGGTGACTGATGCCGGCCGGCGGTCGGCGACGCCGGCCGCCCGGTAGAGGCCCGGCCCGAAGCCGAAGGTCACTGTCAGCCGTGCCGGCAGCAGCCCGAGTTCGGCCTCGGTGTCGGCCAACGCGGGTCGGCCCTGGGTGAGCCGGGCGGCGTCGTCGGTGAGCAGCCGCAACATCCGGCCCAGCGCGGCCCGGTCGGTGCCGGCCCGCACTGTGAGCGCCACGAACGACGCGTGCGCCTGCGGTTCGGTGGACACCCCTGCCTGCCGGGCGCCATGGAACGGCTCGACCAGGCCGCCGACGCTCGCCACCGGCGTGGTGTCGGCGGCGGCCGGTGGTTGCCCGCTGCCGGTTCGGGTCGTGGCGATGGCGGCGCCGCCGGCCAGGGCCCCTCCGGCAGCCAGGGCACCGCCGGTGAGCAGGCCGCGCCTGCTCATCGGCCGGACGGGTGGCGTCTGCGTCACGATGACGGGCTCATGCTCATCTCCGGCGTGGCGCTCACGCCGGGCATGGGCTGACCGTGCCCGGGGGCGTAGCTCTCCTGCGCCCCGGTGAACGGCTTGGCCACGGCGCTGAACTGCTGGGTCCTGCCGTCGGCGAAGGTCAGCGTGAAGGTCAACTCGTCGCCGGCCTGAACGGGCTTGGTGAGGTTCATCAGCATGAGGTGGTCGCCGCCAGGCTCCAGCGCATGCGTGCTCTTGGCCTTGATCACGACGCCACCCTGCTTGGCCTGCATGACCATCTTGCCGTCCTTCATGGTCATCTCGTGCAGCTCCATCGGTGACAGGGGGTTCGTGGCGCCCGTCACCGTGACATCGCTGTCGCCGTCGTTGACCAGGGTCCCGAAGGCCGCCGTCATGCCCTTGTCGGCCGCCTTCACCCACGGGTCACGAATGCCGAGCACACCAGCGTCCGGGTTGGCCGGGGCCGACGCGGACGGGCTCGTCTGCGCGGTCGACGGAGAGTCGGACGATCCGCACCCGGCGGCGCCCACCGTCAGGATCGCGGCGGCGAGGATCGCGGCCGAGCGGCGGCGTGAAACGTTCGGGCTGGTGGCGCGCATGTGTTCTTCCTCCGATGGTTGCTGCTGGGAGGTTGGTCGGCCGCAGCAGGGAGAAAGTTCCGGGCTCAGGGAACGTTGATCGTGAACTCCCCGGCGTGCACCTTGCCGGCGACCTGGAAGTCGAAGAAGGCCCGGTACCGGCCTGAACTCGGCGCGGTCAGCCAGAACTTGACAGTCCCGTCGACCAGCTCCGGCTCGGGGTGCACGTGCACGTAGCCGAGGTCACCCTCACGAACCACCACCAGGTGCCCGTACGCGGCAAGGTATCGCTCCAGCTGCGCGGGCGTTGCCGTGTCGGCGCTGGCGACCTGGAAGTGGATCGGCGCCGTCACCCCCACCGTCGGGGTGCCGGTCATCGACACCGTGTACGGACCAGCCGTCGCCTGCGCCTGTGCCGGCGGCAGCGCGGTCGGGGTGTGCGCACCGGGCACTGTGTGGTCGACGCCCAGCACGAGCGGCAGCGGCGTGCCGTTGGCAGCGGTGACGGAGAAGTCGGCGTAGACGCGGTAGCCGCCGGGTCGGGCCAGCGTCATGGGGACGCTCCAGGTGCCGTCGGGTGCCATCGTCGGGTGCAGGTGCTGGTAGCCGCTCAGGTCACGGCCCACGACGATCATGTGCAACGGCTTGTCGTGGACGACCGCGAAGCGAGTCGCCGGCTGCCGGTCGGTGCCGACGATGCGGAAGCGGTAGTCGGCGCGTACCCCGGCGGGTTGGGTTCGTTCCAGCGGTTGCAGCGTGTACCCGCCGGCGCTGACGGTCGTCCCGGTGGCCAGCGTCTCGCCCGTGACGCCGTCGCCCCGGTGCGTGTGCGGCCCGGTGCCCGCCGGGTGTTGGTGTCCGTCGGCCGCGGACCCTTCCGGGCCGGAGGCGGGCGGACCGCCCGCCGGCTGCCGGGCGTTGTTGGCGGCCGGGCCCTCGTTGCCGCTGATGCGCGCCAACCCGAACCCGCCGAGCAGGGCCAGCACCAGGGTACCGACGAACAGTGCCAGGCTGGTGTTGCTCAGCCGGGACCCGGGCGTCGCCGTGGCGAAATCCGGGTCGGGCGATGCCCCGGAGTCGACGGGCAGTCGACTGTCCGTCGTGGCGGGGGCTTTCGCGTCCTCAGCGGTCGGAGTTGGATCGACAGCGACGCCGGTCCGAGCCACGACGACGGCGGTGTCCTTACGCGCGGCCGGCACGGCGCTGGGTCGCCGCTTACCGTCCGAGGTCTGCGTACCGCTGCCGGTCGCCGCGAGGCTCCTGTCTGCGTCGGTCCTGCCACCGACCGCTCTGCCGCCGCCGGTTCTGGCAGCGGCGGGCTTGCTACCGGCGCCCTTGGCGCCGGTGGCCTTGGCGCTGGCGATCCTGGTGCCGGCGGTCCTGGTCCCGGGACGGGTGCCGGCGCCGCGTCGAGCGGATGTCGCCGACGCGGTACGGCCCCGGCCGGCGGGTCTGCCGGTGGGGGTCGTCCGCCGACGCCAGACGACGAATCCGGCCGCCGCCGCCGCCACCGCGACCACCGCCAGGCCGACCCACGCGACCGCTCCGGGGCCGCTTTCGTCAGTCGATCCGGTCGGCGCAGCCGCTGCCGCGGACGGCGGAACCGCCGTCTCGGCCGCGACTGTCGGCACCGCCGACGCCTGCCCGGACGACCCGTGTTGCTCGGCGGTGGCCAACAGCGCCGGATCTGGCTGGGTCGACGGCGGGCTCCACCCCTTGGGCGCCGCCGTCACCGGCCCGTCGTAGCGGAAGGTCAAGGTGCCGCGTACGGGGTCCCCGTCCGAGGCGACCGACAGGTAGCTCACCGAGTACTGGCCCTTGGCTGGCAGGTGCGCGACCGCCACCGTCGCGGGGAACCCGGTTGTGTACTCGCGTGGCTCGAACTGGCCGTTGACCAGGAAGTACTCGCGCACCGGCTTGTCCAGCGGCTTCGGCTCCCCGTACGACCAGCCATTGTCGACCCGGATGCCACCCGGCGCGGTGATCGTGAAGAACGCGTTGGCAGCGGCCTTCTCGGTGAAGAACAGCTGCACCGACGTCAACGGCTCGCGCACGGTTGCGCCGCTCGCCGGTGTGGACATGGCGAGGGTCCCGTGAGCTGCGGCGGGCTGGGCGGACGCGAGGAGAGCGACCGCCGAGGCGAGGAGGAGCGCGAGGAGGCCCGAGACCACCCGCCCAGGAATCTGAGGGTGACGACGCATCTGAATATCCTCACTGGGCTGAGACTTTTTACAAGAGGTGACGAACTTTTTCCTCACATGGCTAAAGCCGAACACCTCCCGGGTGGTCGGCCGGGCTGAGGGGCCGTCGCCCCTGGCCAGCTATGCTCCCGGTGGCGCTGGTTCGCCCCGTCGTGACCGGCTGGGCGTCGTAAGAGGGAACCCGGTGGGAATCCGGGGCTGCCCCGCAGCGGTGAGTGGGAACGACCGCCGTCATCAGCACTGGGCCAGTGGCCTGGGAAGCGACGGCCAGTAGGGGACCGGCGTGGAGCCGGTCGGGCCCGCGAGTCCGAAGACCTGCCCGCGCCGCGTACACAACCGTGTGCGCTGCCGTCGGCCTCGCGGGTGGGCTGAGCGGGTGACGTGCCGGGCGGTGTGCGCCGGTGTGTCCTCGTCAGCGTGTGCCCGTGTTCCGGCGGTGTGGTTTCCCGAGGGACGGACTACCGCTGTGCACGACACCACCACGATCGCCGGCCGAGCGCCGTCGGCGTCGCACCTGACCCTGTCGCAGATCATGGACCAGCATCACACCAACCTGATGGGTACGGTCCACGGCGGCCGGATCCTCAATCTCATCGACTCGGTGGCCGGGGTGGTCGCCGCCCGCCACTCCGACGGGCCGGCGGTCACCGCCGCGATCGACGAGACCGCGTTCCTGCGCGCGGTGCGGGTCGGCGACGTCGTGCACGTCGACGCCCGGATCACCTGGGCCGGTCGCAGCTCGATGGAGGTGGCGGTCAAGGTGACCGCCGACCGGTGGGACCGGGCGGTGCCGCCCACCGACGTGGCCACCGCTCACCTGGTCATGGTCGCGATCGACGACGACGGCCAGCCTCGTACGGTGCCGCCGCTGCTACCGGAGACCGACGGTGACCGGCGGCGGTACCGCGAGGCGGAGATCCGCCGCAAGCACCGGCTGGCGCTGCGGCGCGCGCTGCTCGACGGTGCCGAAGACGACTGACCCGTGCGCGGTGCGCCCGTCGCGGCGCCGGCGCGGTCTGAGGAACGCCCCGCCGTCGATCTGGTCGGATGGGATGGCGTCCACGTCAAGTCCCGATCACGCAGAGTGTGGATGCTTATGTGCGCCGCGTTGTTGCGGGAGCTCGATGCCGCGGCGGCGGGTGCGTTCGGCGCGGATGAGGTCGGCCAGGTGGTTCAGAGTGCGGCCGGACAGCGCGACCCGTAGACGGGTGAGACAGCACAGTGAGGCTCCCGGTTGGGGCATCGGATCTTGGTCGCCTGCTGTCTTACCGGGAGCCGCGTCCTATCTCGACATACGCTGCCCGCCACCCATCGCGACCAGGCCCATCACGATGAAAAGCCCTCAATGCCTGACCCGCGCCATAACTCGCAACGCCGGTATATCGACGCCAGGCTATCGTGATCTGACCCCTGCAGCGACAGTGCGAAGGTGAGTCATGGACGTAGTCAGCACCACCGAGGTCCCGGTTGAAGACGGGTTCGCCTTCTGGCGCGAGGTGAACTCGAAGCTCTGGGTGCCCTACGATTTACGGTGTGAATCGCAGTGGGAGCCCGGATTTCGAGCTCAGGTCGGAATCAGCGAGTTCGGTCCCGTGCAGGCGACATTAATGACCACGATGCCGCACTCGGTCCACCGCACTCCCAAGCTCATTCGGCAGGCCGATCCCGAGGTGTTCAAGCTGGGCTGCCTTGTGCGCGGTGGCGGCATGATCACGCAAGACGGCCAGCGCACAGATTTCGGCGTGGGGGATCTGATTCTGTATGACACCTCCCGGCCCTACCTGGCCGAATTCAGCCCGGATGTGCCAGTTAGTCAGCTGCTGCTTCTGCGCTTCCCGCGTTTGTTACTGCCGTTGCCCCCTTGGGAGTTGCGGCGCCTGAGCGCAGTTCGCATCCCCGGCGCCCAAGGTATCGGCGCGTTATCTTCACAATTCCTGCTGCACCTTGCCCGGCACATGGACGAACTCAGTCCGTTGGACGCCGCCCAGCTGTCCACCCTCACCATTGACGTGTTGACAGCGGCACTGGCAAACGCGCTGGACGTCCAAAGTGCGGTGCCCTCCCACACCCGACGTCGAGCGTTGATGGCTCAGATCCACGCCTTCGTCCGAGAGAATCTCGGCGATCCGCGCCTGACACCGGACGCGATTGCCGCAGTGCATCACATCTCGTTGCGATACCTGCACAAGCTGTTCCACGAGGAAGGGCGCACGGTTGCCGGCTGGGTCCGCGAGCGTCGCCTGGAGCAGTGCCGACGCGACCTCGCCAACCCCCAACTAGGCGCGCGCCCGATCCACGCGATCGCCGCCCAGTGGGGGTTCACCAGCCCGGCGCACTTCAGCCAGGCGTTCCGCAACGCCTACGGTCTTTCGCCACGCCAGTTCCGCGAGCAGTACGCGAGAGTACGCGCAGACTAAAGACTTGTGCGCTCACCAGTAACGACAGACCCGGCTGTGTCCTGCACTCTTATCTTAGGAAGTCCGCTCAGTCAGGGTTGAATCTGATTCCGGCTTACAGAAGAAGATTCACTTGAGCGTGTTACATCGATCCGTGTTTTCGCGATGGAAGGAGCGCGAGGAAGTGCATCGATCACTTCATGCAGCCAGCAGCATCATCGAGGCCGCAGCGGCGGCTGACAGGAGACCATTGTGAAAATGGGGTACAGAACGGCGTTTCGGATCTCGGCAGTGACCGCGATCCTCGGCGCACTCACCCTGTCCGGGACCGTGGCACAGGCAAGTCCGGGCGCCAGCTCCCGCCTGTCCCAACCCGAAACCACCGCGGTTTCGGAGCAGGCCAAGCCCGGCAGCGAGGACGTCGCCGCGCAGGTTTGCGGCTACTACGAAGACGCGGTGACGGCCTGGTACAACCACTGCGGGAACACCCATGTGCTCATCTACGTCGACGCGACGTGGCCCCGCGACGACTGGACATGGTGCATCGGTCCGGGAACGTGGGACATCGGCGGCGCCAACGCCGTATCCAACGCGTGGTACTCGGGTCAAACTTGTTGAACGGCCGGCCAGGCGCTACCTGCGTTCGGTGTTCGCGGATCAGGCCAGCGAGGCAATTGAGGGCGCGGTCGGACAGGGGAATCGCGGCAGGGTAGACAACGGCGAGGCTTCCGGTTGGAGCATCGGATCCTGGGTGTCTTGCCGGGAGCCTCGCCCTACGTCGATCCCTGCCCCCACCCCACCGCCGTGACCAGCCCCGTCACGATGAAATGGGCTTATTCGACATCGCGCTCGCCCTCAGCAACATCGGCGCTGTCAGGTCGCCTCGGCCCACAGCATCGCGGCGCGCTACCTGAGAGTTTCACTGGGACTCATGGGCCGGCTGGGCATGAGATTCGGAACAGCCTCCTCGTTCGATGAACTGGGAGGGGTGCTTCGGAGGCTGCAGCAACTGAGCGAAGCACAGAAACAGCATGAATTTGCAATGACCGCCGGGCCGATGAGCACCACCCGAAGTGACAGAAAGTCAACGGATCAGTGCCCGCGATCGTGGTCGCCTACGCCACTGGCTACCGCGAGCCCGGTCCGGGGGAGCAGGTTGGGAGCAACAGGGTGCTCTGAACGGTCTTGAACTGCGTCCAACGGCATCGAAGGTCACTCAACTGTGCCCACCCTTTTCTGTGGCTCCACGTTTGCGCAGGTCAAAGAGGGTGTGGCGTCCTGTTTCACCCCGAAGAGGTCGCTGGTTCGACACCAGCATCGCCCACTCTCAGTTCGTGCAGGTCAGTAGCCCCTTGCCGGAGTAGCCGGTAACGGGCTTCGCCGTATGTGCGGCTTACGTGGGGAGCAGGCTGGGAGCAGCGTGGCTGGCTCTGGGTTCGGACCTGCATGGACCCGCCTGGCTGCGTGACCGGATTTGCAGCCCCGAGTGGGGACTGCTGCTAGTTGAGAAGCTGGTACTACCGCTACCGGCGTCCACATCACGAGAGGGTGCCCCCGCGCTGTGTCTCGCAGGCTGACTGATGGCCGTCGGTCTGGTGATCTGCCCACTCGCCGGGTCCACATTGTGGGGTCGCGTACCCGGCGCTCGGGTTTCTGCCGGGACGATCAGCCATGGGCGGGCTGTCCGTTGTCCTGCCGGCGGCAGGACTGCCGTTCGTGCCTTGACAGGAAGGCGGAGCAGCAGGACAGTCGACATATTCATAGACGTTCAACTATCTACGGCGAGGTGTGCAATGCGGAAGTCGCTGACTGCTGTGGCCGCCATCGCTGTTGCCATGGTCGCGATGATGGCCGCGATCTCACACGCCAGTGCGGCGAACGCGGCGTCCGGGTGTCGGGTGAACTACGTCGTCACCAGCCAGTGGACCGGTGGCTTCCACGCCGACATCGCGGTCACCAACTTGGGTGACCTAGTCAACGGGTGGACGCTGCGGTTCGCGTTCCCCGCAGTCGACCAGCGGCTCACGCAAACCTGGAGCGCCACCTGGGCCCAGGCGGGCCAGCAGGTCAGCGCGACCAATCTGGGCTGGAACGCGACCCTGGGCACCAATGGCTCCGCGAACATCGGTTTCGTTGGCGCCTGGTCGGGCAGCAACCCCATACCGGCGTCGTTCACGCTCAACGGTGTCACGTGCACCGGCGGCGTCCTGCCCAGCGTGACGCCGACCCGGACGACCACACCGCCGGTCGCTGACTGGCCGGCGATCGTCACCTGGCTCAGCCCGACCGCCGGCGCGGTGTACACCACGTCGGGAACCGTCCCGCTGGCGGCGACCGCGACCGTGGGAGGCGGACACAGCATCACCTCGGTGTCGTTCCGGGTGGACGGCGTCACGGCGGCCCGGGGGGTGAGGACGACCGGTGACCGGTTCGAGGCGCTGTGGACACCACCGATCGGGGAGCCCGGCACCAGCACCACCTTCGTGCTGTACGTCTCGGCCGGCACCGACCAGTCGCTGTCTGGCGCTGCGCCGCCGTTGCTGGTCACGGTGGTGACGCCGGCGTCCACCGGCACCAACCAGCCGCCGGCGGTGGCGTTGAGCACCCCCGGCGGGCAGACCTACTTCCTCGAGCCGACGACCGTCACGTTGGTCGCCGACGTCGCCGACACCGATCCCGGGGATCTCGTCAGCCGGGTGGAGTTGTACCTCGGCGCAACCCGGCTGGCCGTGACGCCGACCAACAGCGGACAGCGCTACCAGTTCCAGACGGCCCTGTCGGCCGGCACGTCGTCCACCTTCACCGTGCGGGTCCATGATTCCCACGGTGGCATCGGCATCTCGAACCCGCTGACCTTCACCATCCGTTAGCGCCTCGGCCCTCCGTGGAGAACGTCGCCGCCCTCTTGCGGCGAGGATTCGACGTCGTCGAAGCCAACCTGGCCACGATCGGGTACAACACGCGCTGGCTATGCCTACGCGCGCCCGACATGGGCGCCGCCCACCGCCGCGACCGGCTGTTCCTGCTTTATCTGGACACTTGGAGCACCCTGGGGGCACCTCACAACTGTCGAGTGCCCTGTCAGGCCGTTATGGCGAGAGTGCGGTTGTACTCATCGCGGGTGATCGCATAAACGCGGGTCGGGCGGTTGCAGGAGGGGTCGATCGTTTCGCGGTCCAGCCGCATTCCGAGTTTCCGCATGACACGTTCAGATGCGTCGTTGCCGATCTGGTGGATGCTGAGGATCCGATCGAGTTCTCGATCGACGAACGCGAAGTGCAGCGCTGCGTGGGCGGCCTCGGTGGCGAAGCCTTGGCCCCAGTACGGTCTACCCAGCCGCCAACCGATCTCGACCGCGGGCATAACCTCGGGCAGGAAGGTGGGAATCGCCAAGCCGGCAAAACCCGCCAGTTCGCTGGTCTGGCGGACCTCGACCGCGAACAGCCCGAACCCGTGTTCGTCCCAGGCGCGTTCGCAGCCGGTGATTCCCGCCGCTGTGCGTTCTGGATCGGCAGGCGTCCCGTTGCCGATCCAGCGCATGACGTCCGGATCCGCGTTGATCGCCGTCATGGGCATGATGTCGTCATCGCGCCAACGGCGCAGCACGAGTCGTGGAGTTTCGAGTCTCGCCATCGTCCTATCTTTCATGATCCGCACTATCGCCGTCCGCTGCGGGGCGGATCGCATGAAACCAGTCGAGGCGTGCTGAGCCGAGGCGGTCGTTGACCATGCTGATGGCCGCCGCGGTCTCGCCGTACGGAAGTGGACGTGGCTCGGTCGCGCCTGGTAGGCAGGCGGTTGTGCGCATCGTTTCCCTGCTGCCGGCGGCTACGGACATCGTGGCCATGCTCGGCCTGACCGGGCACCTGGTCGGCCGTACCCACGAGTGTGACTGGCCGCCGGGGGCCCTGGCCGACGTCCCGGCGGTGACCGCGACGTCCCTCCCGGAGACCTTGACCAGCCGGGAGATCTCGGCGGCGATCGCCGGTGACGCGCACCGAGGCTCGTCGTTGTACCAGCTCGACGTCGCCATGCTGGAGGGGTTGAAGCCGGATCTGATCCTGACCCAGGATCTGTGCGACGTGTGTGCGGTCTCCTACCAGCGGGTCAACGACGCGGTTGGTCTGATCGATCTCGACACCACTGTGATGTCCCTGGAGGCGCGGACCATCGGCGGGATCCTGGACACTGTCGATGCCGTGGCCGCGCTGACCGGCACCGAAGGCCGGGCGGCGGAGATCCGAGCCGACGCCGAGCGTCGCCTCGCCGCGTTGCCAGGGCCGGTGCCCGGCGCGCCGACGGTGCTGTTCGTCGAGTGGCTCGACCCGTTGATGCCGGGCGGGCACTGGGTGCCGGAGCAAATCGCCCATGCGGGTGGGCGGTCTCTGCTGCTCGGGCCGGGCGCGCACAGCACCCCGCACCGGTGGTCGGTGGTCGCGGATCTGGCTCCCGAGGTGGTGGTGTTCGGGCCGTGTGGGTTCACGCCCGAGCGAACCTTCGACGAGTTGTCCGTGGCGACCGCGCAGCCCGGTTGGGCGGACCTGCCCGCGGTCCGTCAGGGGCAGGTGTGGTTGGTCGACGGGCCTGCCTACTTCAACCGCCCCGGCCCGCGAGTCGTCGACGGCGCGGAGATCCTCGCCGGCATCCTCGCCGACCGCCCCGACTCCCGCGCTCGGCGGGTGCCCCTCGACGTCGGTTGACACTGCCGCGCCTGACCGGCCGGGAAGGACATCGGTGGCGCCGGCGAAGCCAGGGCCACGGTGGGGCGGCGGCAGACCACCGCCCCACCGTGCGCTCAGGGGAGCGTGCTGCGGACTTTGGCAGCGGCCGCGACGACGCGGGTCAGGGCTTGTTCGACCTCTGCGTACCCGCGGGTCTTCAGGCCGCAGTCCGGGTTGACCCAGAGCCGACGGCGGGTACCGCGGCGACGGCGCGACGCAGGGCGTCGGTGACCTCCGCCTGTTCCGGTACACGCGGGAGTGGATGTCGTACGCACCGGGCCGGACACCGCGCTGGTAGCCGGTGGTGGGCAGGTCGTCGAGGATCTCCATCTTCGACCGGGACGCCTCGATGCTGGTGACGTCGGCGTGAACCCGCACCGGGGTGCCACGTCCGTGATCAATCACGTCCCCTGACGACAATCCGGCTCTTGTTGCACGACAATGGCAACAGCCAAACTGTGGCAGCAATGAGAGGACGTGCCCCATGGCCGTGTACAACCTGCCCGACCTGCCCTACGACTACGGCGCGCTCGAACCCGCCATGTCCGGCGAGATCCTGGAGCTGCACCACGACAAGCACCACGCCGCGTACGTCAAGGGCGCCAACGACGGGCTGGACAAGCTCGCCGAGGCACGCGACAAGGGCGATTACGGGACCCTCGTCGGTTTGGAGAAGACGTTCGCGTTCAACCTGTCCGGGCATGTCCTGCACTCGATCTTCTGGAACAACCTGTCTCCGGACGGTGGTGACCGCCCCGACGGTGAGTTGGCGGCGGCGATCGACGAGCACTTCGGCTCCTTCGACGGCTTCGCCGGTCAACTGTCCGCGGCGACCAAGGGTGTGCAGGGTTCCGGCTGGGGTGTCCTGGCCTGGGAGCCGCTGAGCCAGCGGCTGATCGTGGAACAGGTCTACGACCACCACGGCAACGTCGGGCAGGGCTCCACCCCGATCCTGGTGTTCGACGCCTGGGAGCACGCCTACTACCTGCAGTACCGCAACGTCCGCCCGGACTACGTGGACCGGCTGTGGAACCTGGTCAACTGGACCGACGTCATCTCGCGTTTCGACGCCGCCCGCGCCGCCACCCCGAAGATCTGATTCCGGCGTGAGCGGGTACACCCCCGAAGCGGCCGAGATCGTTCAGCGCGCGGCTGGGGTCATCGCGGCCAAACACCGTGGTGACCTCGCCGGCGCTGAAGCGCTGATGTCGGCGTTCAGCTCTGAGCAGGCCCGCACCCTCGGCTTCTACCTGCTGGCCGATCTCGCACTCGGCCTGGTCAAGGCGCAGAGCGGCCAGTCGATGGACGACCTGGTCCGGGAGTTGTCTCTGCTCCTGGCCGACACCGCGCAGTCCCCGCCAGCATGATGGTCCGCTGGGTTCCGCCTCAGGCGGAACCCAGCGGACAACCCCAGCTCCACCGCTCACTTGAGCGGGGACGTCAGGCCAATGCGGCTGCCGTGCTGGCCAGGTCGACGATCCGGTCACTCCAGCGGGCCAGCAGGGTCTGGTCGTGGCTGATGACCAGGACCCCGGCCTGCTGGGTCCGCTGGTAGTCGCGGATGACGGCGGCGACGTGCGCCTGAGTCGAGGCGTCCAGCATCGCGGTGGCCTCGTCGCAGAGCAGGTAGTCCGGGCGGTGTGCCAGGGCCCGGGCGAGGCAGGCGCGTTGCAGTTGCCCGTCGGAGACGGCGTGTGGCCGTCGGCTGCGCAGGTCGGCGGTGAGGCCGACGAGGTCGGCGAGTTCGGCCACCCGTTCGCGGACCGCCGGCTCGGGCGTCCGGGTGGCGCGTAGCGGTTCGGCGATCAGGTCGGCGAGGCTCAGTCGGGGGTCGGCGGCGGCACGCGGGCTCTGGAAGAGGGCGGCGACGCGGGTCCGCAGGGCGACCGGTACGGCGTACCGGATGCCGTCGACCGGTGTGCCGTCGATGCTGACCCGACCCTGATCGGGGCGGTGCAGCAGGGCAAGGACCCGAACCAGCGTCGACTTTCCGCAGCCGGAGGGCCCGCGCAGCCCGACCGTCTCTCCGCGGCCGATCCGCACTGTGACGCCGTCGAGGACGACCTGGCGGCCGTAGGAGACGGTCACCTCGTCGGCGAGCAGGTGCTGCGGGCTGGTCACGTGGTGGCTCCCGTGGGTATCGGGTGGTGGCAGGCCACAGTGCCGCCACCGGCGACCGGTGTCGGCTCTGGTCGGTCCGCGCAGGTGTCGGTGCGGCGCGGGCAGCGGGGTGCGAACGCGCAGCCGGGTGGCAGCGCGGTGAGCATTGGCGGGTCGCCCGGCACCGGCCGGAAGGCCCGGTCCGGCAGGGCGTCGAGCAACGCCGAGGCGTACGGGTGGGCCGGCGCGGTGAAGAGCTGGTCGGTGTCGCGGTGTTCCACGATGCGGCTGGCGTACATCACGGCGACGGTGTCGGCGACCCGTTGCGCGGCGGCCAGGTCGTGCGTGATGAGCACGACTGCGGAGCCGTTGTCGCAGCGACGTCTCAGCAGGTCGAGGGTGTGGTCGACCAGGGGTCGGTCCAGCCCGGTGGTGGGCTCGTCGGCGATGAGCAGCGACGGGTCGGGTGCCAGCGCCAGCGCGGTGACCAGACGCTGTGCCATGCCACCGGAGAGTTCGTGGGGGTAGCGGTCCAGGTCCGCCGGGTCGAGCCCGACATCGACAGCGAGCTGGTCGGCGTCGGCGCGGTCGCGGCCGTGCGCCCGCAGCGTCTCGGCGAGCAGTCGGCGTCCGGTGCGCACCGGGTTCAGGGCGGTGGCCGGGCTCTGCGGCACCAGCCCGACGCGGCGCCCGCGCACCCTGCGCGCCAGGTGGCGCTGACCGCAGGTGATCAGGTCGACCGGTTCGCTGTCCCTGGCGTGCAGGACGGCGTGGCCGGTGGTCGTGGCGTTGCCGGGTAGCAGGCCGAGCAGGGCGTGGGCCAGGACGGACTTGCCGCAGCCGGACTCGCCGACGATGGCCAGCAGTTCGCCGGCCCGTACGGTGAGGCTGAGGTCGGTGACGGCACGCACCGTCGTGTCGCGGAGCCGGAACTCGACGCCGAGGCCGTCCACTGTGAGCAGCGGCTGACCCGCGGCGGCGCGGGGAGACGCGAGGGCCGAAACGGATTCGGTGGTGGTCACAGGTGCAGCTCCGCTCGGATCCGGGGATCGAGGCGGTCGCGCCAGCGGGCGGCGAGGACCGCGATGGCGAGGGTGACGACGACGATGACCGCGCCCGGTGCCAGGCTCGCCCACCAGGCACCGGTCAGCAGCGACCCCTGGCCGTCATTGATCATGTTGCCCAGTGAGGCGAGGTGTGGAGGCAGGCCGAGGCCGAGGAACGACAGGGCGGTCTCGTGCCACACCGCGTGCGGGATCATCAGGGTGGTGGCCAGCGCCAGCCGGGGCAGGACGTGCGGCAGCAGGTGCCGGGTGAGGACCCGGAGTCGGCCCGCCCCACCGCTGATGGCGGCGTCGATGAACGGTCGGGTCCGCAGGCTCAGCAACTCGGATCGGACGATCCGGGCGGTGGAGAGCCAGTGGGTGAGCCCGACGGAGGCGATCACGGCACCGAGGCTGGGACGCAGCATGGCGACGATGAAGATGCCCAGCAGCAGGTGGGGCATCGCGGCGATGGTGTCCACGACCCGCATCAGGATCCGGTCGACCCGGCCGCCGAGCGTGCCGGCGATCCCGCCGACCACGCCCCCGAGAACCGTGGCCACGAGGGCGGCGACCGCGCCGACGAGCAACGAGACCCGCAGTCCGTAGACGGCCCGGTGTGCCACGTCGCGGCCCAGGTCGTCGGTGCCGGCGAGGTGGGTCCAGGACGGTGCCAACCGGGTCTGGTCCAGCGCGACCGCGCTCTGGTCGAGTGGCCAGACGAGCGGTGCGAGCAGCGAGCCGGCGACTGCCACCAGCAGGACCAGACCGGCGATGACGACACCGGTCTGGCCGGGTCGCAGCCGCAGCCGGGACCGGGCCAGGTGGAGCAGCGGCGGTCGGGTGACAAGGTCAGCCATCGAGTCGCACCCTCGGGTCGGCGGCGGCGTAGGCGAGGTCGGTCGTGAGGTTCGCGGCCAGCACCACGGCGGTGGTGACCAGCGTGATCGCCGCCAACAGCGGGAAGTCGCTGCCCAGCGCGGCGGCCACCGTGACGGCACCGAGGCCCGGCAGCGAGAACACCGTCTCGACGAGCACCGCCCCGCCGACCAGCTCGGGCAGGTGGGTGCCGACCAGGGTGAGGAACGGCAGCAGCGCGGTCCGTAAGGCGTGCCCGAACAGGACCGTCCGCCCGGGCAACCCGCGGGCCCGCGCCGCGAGCACGTGGTCGTCGCGCATGCTCTCCGCCACCGCGTCCCTGACGAACAGCACGAACCACGGCGCCTGGGAAACGGCCAGCACTCCGACCGGCAGGATCAGGTGGTGCGCCACGTCGCCCCAGGAGGTGCTGGTCGCCGTGACATCGGTGAGCCCGCCCGCCGGAAACCAGCCCAGGGCCAGCGCGAACACGGCGATCGCGGCCAGGCCCAGCCAGAACACCGGCATCGACTCGACCGCGTAGGCGGCCGCCCGCAAACCCCGGTCGAAGAACCCACCCCTGCGGTACGCGGCCAGCGCGCCCAGCAGCAGACTGCCGACCAGGACCAGGGCGAGGGTCACCCCGATCAGCAACAGCGTCCAGCCGGCGCGGGCGGAGAGCACCGAGGCGACCGGCTCGTGACGACTCGTCGACCAGCCCAGATCGCCCTGGAGCAGGTTGCCGATCCAGCGCAGGTACTGCACCGGCAGTGGGTCGTCGAGACCCCAGTTGGCGCGGATCTGCGCCAGGTTCTCCTCGCTGGAGGTGAAGGCCGCCGCGCCCGCGTACTGCTTGGCGGGGTCCACCGGCGAGGCGGCACCCAGGGCGAACATCCCGATGCTCGTCGCGGCGAGCACGGGCACGGCTACCAGGAGGCGGCGTCGGACCACCACCCCGGCCCCGGCCAGTCGCCCGGAGCGGGTCACGAGCGCGTCCAGGTGTTGATGTTCCACCAGATGCTGTTCGCCACCCCGTGCTCGTGCGCCTCGACCCGGGGGGCCGCGCCCTGGACGGAGGACTTCAGCACGTAGGTGTGCCGTAGGTAGGTGAGGAACAGCCACGGCACGTCGGCGGCCAACTGCTTCTGGAACTGCGCGTACGCGGCCTTGCGGAGAGGCGGGTCGATCTGGTCGCGGCCCTCCTGCAGAGCGCGGTCCGTCACCTCGGAGCGGTACGAGCCAGGGTTGAAGTAGCCCTGCCCGGCGAACTGGGAGCTGAACAGCTTGTACGAGACGAAGTCCGGGTCGTACGGCGTGCCGTAGCCCATCAGCAGGGCGTCGGACTTCATTCGCGGGTCGATGGCGTCCCAGGTGAGCCCGGCCGGGGTGACCTCGATGCCGATCTTCTTCGCGTCGGCGGTGACGGCCAGGGCCAGGTCCTTGCGCAGGGTGTCGGTTGCCGGGTACATCAGCGTGAACCGGGCCGGCCGGCCGTCCTTGGCCCGCACCCCACCCGAACCGGGCTTCCAGCCGGCCGCGTCGAGCAGCGCGCTCGCCGCCGTCGCGTCGGCGGTCGGCGTGCCGACTGTCGAAGGGTCGGCGAACTCGGAGGTCGGGGGGACCGGTCCGAACGCCGGCTCGCCGGCGCCACCGAGGATTCCGGACACCATCGCGGCCCGGTCGACGGCGAGGTTGAGCGCCCGGCGGACCGCCGGGTCGGCGAGGACCGGGTTGCCCATCGGCAGCATCACGCCCCGGTAGTCGGCGGTCGGCACCCGCTGCACCCGGTACGCGGTGTCGGAGTCGAATCCGGAGGCGAGCTTCGGCGGCAGCTCGGCGGCGTCGAACTCGCCGGCCCGCATCCGCTGGGCGCGGACGTTGTCGTCGGCGACGAACGCCACCACGACCCGGTTGTTCGCCGGTCGACCACCGAAGTAGCGCTCGTTCGCGGTGAGCACCAGTCGGTCACCCGGCGTCCAGGACTCGACCCTGTACGGCCCGGTCCCGATCGGCTTCCGGTTGAACCCGGTGGTGTTGATGTCCTGCCCGCTGAGCAGCTTCGACGGCACGATGCCGAGGGTGAGTCGCTGGAGGAACGGCGCGTACGGGTAGCGCAGCCGGAACACGACGGTGGCCGCGTCGGGCGCGGTCACCGACTCCACCATGTCCAGGTCGGAGCGGAGCGTGGAGTCCACAGTCGGGTCCAGCACCGCCTGGTAGGTGAAGGCGACGTCCGCCGCGCTCAGCGTGGTGCCGTCGTGGAACTGCACCCCGTCACGCAGTTTCGCGGTCACTGTGCGTCCGTCGGCGGACAGCGCCGGCAATGCCGTGGCCAGCCCAGGAACGAGCCGGTTGTCACTGTCGCGGGCGACGAGCCCGTCGAAGATCAGCGCGGCGCCGTCGACGCCGAAGTTGAGCACCGGGTTCAGCGCGTCGGGCTCGTCGGAGGTGGCCACGACCAGGGTCGCGCCGCCGGCTGGGCTGTCCGGGGTGGTCGGGGCCGAGCAGCCGACGAGGACGAGCATCCCGGCCGCTGCTGTCAACGCCACGAGGCGTCGGAAGGTCGGACGGATCCGGGTCACGGAACGCTCCTGTGGTGTGGGGAACGGGGTGTGGGCGCGCAGGTGCAGCCGCCTACAGTTGATGATCACGGTGGCACAGTTGCAAGTTCTTTGCAATTGCCACACACCTGCATCATGCCCGGCGCGGCCCGTCGGAAAGGCCCTCGCTCCGGTGGTGACGGTCACCGGTGACCGGCTAGGGTTCCGGGATGTTCCGCGCCGTCGTGTTGATCGCTGCCGTGGTGCTCGCCGCCGATCAGGCCACCAAGTTCTGGGCCGAGTCAGCGCTGTCCGACGGGCAGACCATCACGCTCCTCGGTGAGCTGCTGCAACTGCGCCTCTTGTACAACCCGGGTGCTGCCTTCTCGATCGGCTCCGCGTACACCTGGATCTTCGCGGTGTTCGCCGCGGCGGCGGTGGTCGCGGTGACGGTGGTGGCCCGGCGGGTCACGTCGCGTCCCTGGGCGGTGGCGTTGGGCCTGGTGCTCGGCGGCGCGACGACGCACCTGCTGGACCGACTCTTCCGCGAGCCGGGGTTCGCGCGGGGGCACGTGGTGGACTTCATCGACTACGCCGGGTTCTTCGTCGGCAACGTCGCCGACATCGCCCTGGTGGTCGGCGTGGGCATCGTCATGCTGCTCAACGTGCGCGGCGTCCCGCTGCGGGACCCGGCGGGCGAGACCCGCGAGCAGGTGTCGTCAGACTCCTGAGCTGACCAGGACGACCTCCAGGCGGCGCGGGCCGTGCACTCCCTCGACCCGGTTCAGCTCGATGTCGCTCGTCGCTGACGGGCCCGAGATCCAGGTCAGAGGCGCGCGTGGGTCCAGCCGGGCCAGCGCCTCCGGCAGCAGGCCGACGACCTGGTCGGTGCGGACGACACAGATGTGCCGGTCGGGCACCAGGGTGAGCGCGCGTCGCCCCTGCGTCGGGCCGGCGTCGAGGATGATGGTTCCCGTGTCGGCGACCGCCACGGCACAGCCGGTCAGGACCGCATCCAGGCCGTCGAGCGCGGCCGGTGACAGCGGGGGCGCATCGCGGTGCAGCTCTCCGGCGTAGCCGTCCAGCCAATGGGCGGGGGTGTCGGTGGGAACGGCGAGCCGGCCGACCTCGCCGAGCAGCCGGTGCAGGGCCTCGGTGCCACGGTGGACGACGGCCCGGTAGTCCTCCAGGCGGTCGACGAGGGTTTCGATCAGGTCGGGGTGGTCGCCGACCCGGCGATAGCGGCGGGGCACCTGCACCGGCGGCGGGCTGTCGGCCAGGGCTGTCCGGAGCCGCGCCAGGATCTCGTCACGTGCGCTCACTGTTTTCCCCACCATTCGCGGAAGGTCTGCGGCGCGGGCAGCGGCAGGTCACGCGACCGGGTCCACGCCGACGCGGGCCAGGGCAGTCGCCGCAGCGTGCGAGCGCCGGTGCGCCGCTGACGGTACGCCCCGAGCGGCCCCGCGCCGGCCCGGGCCAGGCGCAGGGCGGCGGCCCAACGTCGGGGGCTGCGCATCACCCAGGACAGGAGCCGCATGGTGGCCCGTTCCGCCGGCGGGTGCGGTGCCTGCTGGCGGAGGTGGACCAGAATCTCCGGAATGTTGATCTTCACGGGGCACACGTCGTAGCAGGCGCCGCAGAGGGTCGACGCGTACGGCAGTGAGGCGTTGTCGGCAACGCCGGTCAGCTGCGGCGACAGGATCGCGCCGATCGGGCCCGGGTACACCGAGCCGTACGCGTGCCCGCCGGCCCGTTCGTACACCGGGCAGACGTTGAGGCACGCGGAGCAGCGAATGCAGGACAGCGCGGGCCGTCCGACCGGGTCGGCGAGCACAGCGGAGCGGCCATTGTCGACGAGCACGACGTGCACGTCCTGCGGGCCGTCCCCGGGGGTGACACCGGTCCACATCGAGGTGTACGGGTTCATCCGCTCACCGGTCGAGGACCGCGGCAGCAGTTGCAGGAAGACCTCCAGGTCGGTGAAGGTCGGCAGCAGCTTCTCGACGCCGACGACGCTGATCAGCGTCTCGGGGAGGGTGAGGCACATGCGGCCGTTGCCCTCGGACTCGACCACCACGAGGGTGCCGGTGTCGGCGACGGCGAAGTTCGCGCCGGAGACGGCGACCCGGGCCGAGAGGAAACGCCGTCGCAGGTGAGCGCGGGCCGCCTCGGCCAGCGCGGCCGGCTCGTCGCTCAGGTCGGGCGGCGCGTCGGCCATGCGACGTTCGAAGATCTCCCGGATCTGGGCCCGGTTGTAGTGGATCGCCGGCACCAGGATGTGCGAGGGGGTGTCCTCGCCGAGCTGCACGATCAGCTCGGCGAGGTCGGTCTCGTACGCGGCGATCCCGGCGGCCTCCAGCGCCTCGTTGAGCTCGATCTCCTGGGTCGCCATCGACTTGACCTTCACGACCTCGTCGGCCCCGGTGGCCCGGGTCAGCTCGACCACGATCCGGCACGCCTCGGCCGCGTCGCGCGCCCAGTGCACAGTGGCGCCGGCGGCGGTGACGGACGCCTCGAACTGCTCCAGCAACTCCGGTAACCGACGTTGGACGTCCGCCTTGATCGCCGAGCCGGCGTCGCGCAGAGCCTCCCAGTCGGGTACCTCGTCGACGACCCGGGCTCGCTTGGCCCGGATGGTGCGGGTGGCCCGGTGCAGGTTGGCCCGGAGTTGCGGGTCGGCGACGGCCGGCCTGGCGGCGGTGGGGAACGGCAGCGGGGTGCGGATCCGCCCGCCCCCGGTGGCGGGTGCGACCGGATGGCTCATGAGCTGGCTCCCGTCTCGGCGAGAATGTCGGCGTAGTGCACGGCCCGTACGCCTGAGCGGTGGCGGTCGAGACCGCCGCCGATGTGCGCCAGGCAGGAGTTGTCGGCAGCGGCGAGCACCCGTGCGCCGGTGTCGCGGACCCGGGCGCACTTGTCGGTGAGCATGGCGGTGGAGACGTCCGGGTTCTTCAGTGCGAACGTGCCCCCGAAGCCACAGCACTCCTCGGCGTCGCCCAGCTCGACCAGGTGGATTCCGCGCACCTGGCGCAGCAGGGTCAGCGGTCGGTCGCCGAGACGCAGCATCCGCAGGCCGTGGCAGGTCGGGTGGTAGGTGACCGTCTCCGGGAACTCGGCGCCGACGTCGGTGACGCCGAGAACGTCGACGAGCAACTCGGACAGCTCGTACGTGCGGGCGGCCACCGACGTGGCCGGCGCGTGCAGGCGCGGGTACTGGTCGCGGATCATCGCGGTGCACGACCCGGACGGCGCGACGATGGCGTCGTAGGAGTCGAAGACGTCGACGTAGTTGCGCACCAGAGGCATGGCCTCGGCCCGGTAACCCGTGTTGGCGTGCATCTGCCCGCAGCAGGTCTGGTCGGCGGGGAAGTCGACGGTGTGGCCGAGTCGCCGCAGGATGCGGGTGACCGCGATGCCGGTGGCCGGGAAGGCGAGGTCGTTGACGCAGGTGATGAAGAGGGCGATCCGCATGGCGGCTCCTCGGATCTGTGGGGGTGGGTCAGGCCGAGTCGCGGGGTGTCGCGGGGGTTGGGAGCCGGTCGAAGGCGGGCAGATGGCGCTCCCGGGCGGCGCTGAGGTGCGCCCGCATCGCCTCGGTGGCGGCTGTCGCGTCGCCGGCGACGATGGCGGCGGCGATGCGCTGGTGCTCGGTGTTGGTGTCCGGTGCGCCGGCGACCGGAAAGTAGAGCCGGTGCAGGTGCAGGTGTGAGTGCAGCCGCGTGATGGTGTCCCGCAGCAACGGGCTGCCGGAGACCTCGGCGATCAGGTCGTGGAACGTCGCGTCCAGTGCGGTGAAGGCGGCGTGGCGGCGATATCCGTCGCCGGCCTCCACGTCGATGCTCGCCGCCGCCTCGACGCTGATCCGTTGGCGCGCTTCGTCGGAGGCGTGGGTGGCGGCCCGCCCGGCGGTGGCGCCCTCCAGCAGTTGCCGGACGTCGAACAGGTCGTCGAACTCGGCACGGCTCAACAGTGGCGTCGTGGTGTAGCCGGAGAGTGGGCGTTTGCGGACCAGGCCGTCGGCCTCCAGCCTCGCGAGGGCCTCACGGACGGGGGTGGGGGAGACGTCGAGCTCCCGGGCGAGCGCGTCGATGTTGACCCGCTCGCCAGGCGGAAGGATGTGGTCCATGACCAGCGTCTTTATCGACTCGTAGACGTCCTCGGCGAGGGTGAGTCGACGGGCGGGGCGGAGTCGACCCTCGCGAGGTTCCTGCTGGGCCATCTCGTCTCCTCAGCGACCCCTTGACTGTGCCGGTGTGAGCGAGTACACACGAGCCGAACAGCATCCTATAGGAAATTGGGTTCTCAGCGACCCAGGCGGTGGAGGTTGGTTCGTGAGATTCATGCGCGTCGGGCCGGTGGGACGGGAACGCCCCGTGCTGTACGTCGATGGGCGGCACTTCGACCTCTCGTCGCTCACCGTCGACATCGACGGCGAGTTCCTTGCCGGCGACGGCGTCCGGCGTGCCCGCGAGGCCACCGACCTTCCCGAGATCGACGTCACCGGGCAGCGGGTCGGCGCGCCGATCGCCCGGCCGGGTGTGGTGCTCTGCGTCGGGCAGAACTACGCCGCACACGCCGCCGAGTCCGGTGCCGCGCCACCGTCCGAACCGATCATCTTCTACAAGGCGCCCAACACCGTCGTCGGCCCGTACGACGAGGTCCTGATCCCGCGCGGATCGACGAAGACCGACTGGGAGGTGGAGCTGGCGGTGGTGATCGGCCGAACGGCACGCTACCTCGCCTCACCGGCCGACGCCCTCGGGCACATCGCCGGGTACGTGCTGTCCAACGACGTCTCCGAGCGGGACTTCCAACTCGCGGTCTCCGGCGGCCAGTGGTCCAAGGGCAAGTCCTGTGAGACGTTCCAACCGCTCGGCCCGTGGCTGGTCACCGCCGACGAGATCGGCGACCCGCAGGCGCTGCGGCTGCGCTCCCGGGTCAACGGCGAGCCCCGCCAGGACTCCAGCACCAAAGACATGATCTTCGACGTGGCGTACCTGGTCTGGCACCTGTCCCAGTACACCGTCCTGGACCCGGGCGACGTCATCAACACGGGCACCCCGGAGGGAGTGGGACTCTCCGGCCGCTTCCCGTACCTGACCGTCGGCGATGTGATGGAGGTCGAGATCGACGGCCTCGGTCGGCAGCGCAACACGCTCCGGGACGCCTGATGCGGTGTGACGGTCTCGTGGCGGTGGTGACCGGAGGTGCATCGGGGATCGGCCTCGCCTGCGTGCGGGCGTTCGTCGCCGCCGGCGCCCGGGTGGGTGTCCTGGACCTGGAGCTGTCCGGGCTGCCCGAGACCCCCGGGGTGCTCGGCGTCCAGGCGGACGTGGCCGACCGGTCCTCCCTCACCGCGGCCGTCGCCTCGGTCGCGGAGACGTTCGGCGGCATCGACATCCTGGTGAACAACGCCGCCATCTCGGCCGTGGGCACTGTGCAGGAGAACGACGACGAGCAGTGGAGCCGGGTCCTCGACGTCAACGTCTCCGGCGTGGCCCGAACCAGCGCCGTCGCCCTGCCGTACCTGCGCCGGTCGTCGTCCGCGGCGATCGTCAACATCTCCTCGATCGCCGCGACCACCGGTCTGCCCAAACGCGCCCTCTACTCGGCGTCGAAGGGTGCCGTGCACGCCCTCACCCTCGCCATGGCCGCCGACCTGGTGACGGAGGGCGTCCGGGTCAACTGTGTCGCCCCCGGCACCGTCGACACGCCCTGGGTGGCCCGTCTGCTCGCCGGTGCGGCCGACCCGACGGCGGAGAAGCGGCAGTTGGCCGCCCGCCAGCCGACCGGCCGACTGGTGACCGCCGACGAGGTGGCCGCCACCGTCGTCTACCTGGCCTCGCCCGCGACCAGGTCGGTGACCGGTTCGTCGCTGCCGGTGGACGGCGGCATGTCCGGTCTGCGCCTGCCCGCCCCGGTCCCGCCCGTGGCCAATCCTGCCGAATCGGGCGCGTGACATGATTGCGGCATGGGGAAACAGCACGATGTCGGCGAGGCCGACCGTCACAGCGCGTCCGGCACCACCGCCCACCGTCCGATCGGTGGCGGCGCTGACGCTCGGCTCGCCCTCGCTCAGGACCCCACAACGCCACAAATGACCCTCATTGACCTGGCGTCCGACCCGTCGGTCCTGGTCCGCAAGGCGGTCGCCTCTCGGGCCGACGCACCCGCGCAGGCCCTGCGACCGCTCACCCGCGACCAGGATCGTCAGGTCCGGGAGGCAGTGGCGAGGAACCCCTCCACGTCGATCGCCAACCTCATGCGCCTGGTCAAGGACGACGACCGGTGGGTCCGCTGGGCGGTCGCCAGCAATCCGGCCTGTGACGAGTCGATCCGCCAGGTCATGTTGAAGACCTCGGACAAGGAGCTTCGCGGGCTCCTCGCGGAAAGTCGTCAACTGGAGCCGGAGCTGGCCGCCAAGCTGATCGACGACGTGTCACCCGAGGTGCGGGAACGACTCGGCACGCACACCCACGACCCCAACGTGATCGACGCCCTGCTGGCCGATCGCACCGCACGCGTACGCAAGGGGGTTGCCCGCAACCCGCGGACCACCGCCGCGCAGCGCAGCGCGCTCGCCGCGGACCCGGTGGTCGACGTCCGCGCCGCGCTGGTGCGGGCCGTCGAGCTGAGCGAGGGGGACCTCGCCCGCCTGGTCGACGACCGCGCGGTGCAGGTCCGACTGGCGATGGCGACGTCCGAGTTCGTCCCGGCGCACATCCGGGAGACGCTTACCCGCGACGCCGACGAGATGGTGGCCAGCGCGGCACGGGACTACCGCCCGGGGTCGGGCACCGCCTCCGCCGTTCGGGCGCCGCGCATCGCGCACCGGCCCTCCGCCACCGGCACGAGTCGATCGAGCGGCGGCACCTCGCACTAGCGCGACGACCGTCGCCTCCCGGCGACCCGTGCCTGCGGCCGGCGGGTCGCCTCCCGTCGCCTTCCAGGTCGTCCAGAGCGACCTGAGTGATGAGTTGTCGCATCCGCGCCCGTCATACCTGCGACAGGACATGACGAGGCGGAAGGATGACGTGATGAGTGCGGACACGCGGCTGCAGGAGCTGGGCGTGAGCGGTCTGGGCGAGGTCGACGAGCCGGCGTTCTCGGGGCTGGCGCAGCGGCACCGGCGGGAACTGCACGTGCACTGCTACCGGATGCTCGGCTCGTTCGAGGACGCCGAGGACACCGTGCAGGAGACGTTCCTGCGTGCCTGGCGGCGGCGGGAGACCTTCGAGGGGCGGTCGACGTTCCGGGCCTGGCTGTACCGGATCGCCACCAACGCCTGCCTGGACCTGCTCGCCAAGCGCCGCCCGGAGCCGGCGACCGGCGGCGAGGTGCTGTGGTTGCAGCCCTACCCGGACCGGTTGCTCGACGAGCTGCCCGCTGGCGACGCGGACGAGCCGGAGACCGTCGCCGTCGCGCGGGAGACGATCGAGCTGGCGTACCTGGTCGCGGTCCAGCACCTCGCGCCGCGTCCACGGGCCGTGCTGATCCTGCGGGACGTGCTCGGCTGGCCCGCCAGGGACGTCGCGGAGCTGCTCGGGGACTCGGTCAACTCGGTCAACAGTGCCTTGCAGCGGGCTCGCGCCGGCATGCGGGAGCACCTCCCCGCCGAGCGGCAGGACTGGACCGGCGGCGACGAGGACGCCGGCACGCGCGAGCTGGTGCGGCGCTTCACCGACGCCAGCGTGGCCACGAACGTCGACGCGCTCGCAGCCATGCTGCGAGACGACGTCCGCTATTCGATGCCGCCCACGCCGGGCCTGTACGTCGGCCGCGACGCGGTGGTGAACAGCTGGGTCGAGGACGGCTTTGATGGCATGAAGGGCCTGCGTGCGGTCCCCACCTCGGTGAACCGCCAGCCCGCCGTCGCCTTCTACCACTGGCGGGAGCAGGAAGGCGCGTACCTGCCGTTGACGATCGACGTCCTGCGCATCACAGGCGGCGCGATCACCGAGGTCTTCATCTTCCACGATGACCAGTTCCCGCGGCTCGGGCTGCCGGAACGCCTGCCGGCGGACGGCTCGGAGTAGTCCCGGTGCGGACGCTCACGCTGCACGGCGGCGCGCGTGCCGAGGTGGTCGCGGCGGAGTGGCACGACGCGTTCGGCGTGGTCACCAGCGGGCGCGTGCAGTTGGAGCTGCGCGACGGTGAGCCCGGGCCGGTCCTCGGGCGCGATGCCGGCTTCTGGCTGCGCGGCACCGGCGTCCGTGCGCTGTGCAACCCCGGCCGTCGCACGGCGCGAGTGCGTGTCTTCACGCCCGGTGCCGTCACACCTCAGTCAACACATCCGGTACGCCAGCCTCCGTCTGAAGGAGACGACATGAACAGCATGAAGGACACCGGGATCGTCGCCGGCCCGACATCGGGCCCACCCCGCTACACCCACCGATTCCGTGGGCTCGCCGGCACCGGCGTGATCGCCACGCTCGCGGCGATGGTGATCACCACCCTCGCCGCCGCGCTGGCCCGGGCCGCCGGCGTCGACTTCGAGATCCCAGACGGTGGCGAGACGATTCCGTTGTCCGGGATCGCCGTGGTGACCGGCTTCTTCTCGGTGGTGGGTGTGGTCATCGCCGTGGCGCTGCTGCGGTGGAGTGCTCGACCCGCCGACCGGTTCGTGTGGACGGCGGTGGCCCTGACCGTGATCTCGCTGGTCCCGCCCCTCATCTCCGGGGCGAACGCGGCCACCGTCACCGCCCTTGCCGGGCTGCACGTCGTCGCTGCGGCGGTGATGATCCCGGTCCTGACCCGGAGCCTTCGCTCCCGGACCGACTGAACGTTGCTGCCTCCGATGAGCGGAGAGCTGGCCCGGTAGGCCGGCTCTCCGTTCATCGGGCCGGTCGCCGGCCGCGCCGATCGCCTTTGTCAGCCTAGAATCCACCCCCGGTTCTGAAAGACGAAAGGCACCCCGTGAAGATCGTCGCAGCAGACATCATCGTGACCAGCCCCGACCGGAACTTCGTCACCCTCAAGATCACCACCGATGAGGGCATCACCGGCCTGGGCGACGCCACGCTCAACGGCCGCGAGCTCTCCGTCGCCTCGTACCTGCGCGACCACGTCGCTCCTCTGCTGATGGGGCGGGACCCGCACCGGATCGAGGACACCTGGCAGTTCCTGTACCGCTCGGCGTACTGGCGGCGGGGCCCGGTCACCATGGCGGCCATCGCCGCGGTGGACGTCGCGCTGTGGGACATCAAGGCCAAGGCGGCCGGCATGCCGCTGTACCAACTGCTGGGCGGGGCGTCCCGCACCGGCATCATGGCGTACGGGCACGCGTCGGGGCGGGACATCCCCGAGCTGTTCGACTCGATCCGCCGCCACCTCGACGAGGGCTTCCGGTCGATCCGGGTGCAGACCGCGGTGCCGGGGATCAACGCCGTCTACGGCGTGGCCGCGCAACCCAGCGCCACCGGCCAGCGCTACGACTACGAGCCCGCGCAGCGCACCCCGCTGCCCGCCGAGGAGGACTGGGACACCCGGGCGTACCTGCGCCACCTACCGTCGGTCTTCGAGGCGGTGCGTGGCGAGTTCGGCCCGGAGTTGCCGCTGCTGCACGACGGTCACCACCGGATGACCCCGATCCAGGCCGCCAAGCTCGGCAAGGCCCTCGAACCGTACGACCTGTTCTGGCTGGAGGACTGCACCCCGGCCGAGAACCAGGAGGCGCTGCGGCTGGTCCGCCAGCACACCACCACCCCGCTGGCCATCGGTGAGGTCTTCAACACCGTCTGGGACTACCAGACCCTGATCCGGGAGCAGCTGATCGACTACGTCCGGTCCGCTGTCACCCACACCGGCGGCATCACCGCGATGCGCAAGCTGCTCGACTTCGCCGCCCAGTACCAGATCAAGTCGGGCATCCACGGCCCGACCGACATCTCCCCGGTGGGGATGGCCGCGGCCCTGCACCTGGACCTGGCCATCCACAACTTCGGGATCCAGGAGTACATGAAGCACACCCCGTTGGCCAACGAGGTGTTCCGGCAGTCGTTCACCTTCACCGACGGCTACCTGCATCCGGGCGACCAGCCCGGGCTCGGAGTGGAGCTCGACGAGGAGGCGGCGGCCCGGTTCCCGTACGAGCCGGCGTACCTGCCGTTCAACCGGCTCAAGGACGGCACGGTCCACGACTGGTGAGCCGGGTGGCCGGCAGGCACTCCAGCGGCTGCGGCTGGCCGAGGGCGTGTTAGGTTAGCCTGCCCTCACTACTGGAGTCTGCCGCCATGCCCCCATCGATCCGAGCATGACAGTCGCCGAGGTCAGTGGGAGCGTGGTGCTCCGCCGCGCCCTGCGTCGACAGCGCCGCCGGGTGGTGCTCGGCATCGTGCTGCTCTGCGCCCACCAGGCCACCGAGGCCCTCGTACCGGTCGCCATCGGCGTGATCATCGACCGGGCGGTGGCCACCGGGGACGTCGCCGCGCTGCTGCTCTCCCTCGCCGGCCTCGCCGCCCTGTTCACCGCCCTCGCCTTCGCCTACCGCACCGGTGCCCGGCTGGCCTACGCCGCCGTCGAACACGAGGCGCACGCGACCCGCGTCGAGATCGTCCGGAGCGCCCTCGACCCGCGCGGACACCGCTCGGGTCTGCGCGATGGCGAACTGCTGTCCGTCACGGCCTCCGACGCTGAGCTGTCCGCACTGGTCGTACGCGTCGCCGGGCTCACCGCCGCGGCGCTCACCGCGATCGTGGTCGCGGCCGTCGCGCTGCTCGTCGTCGACGTCCCCCTCGGGCTCGGGGTGCTCGTCGGCGTACCGCTGCTGGTCGTCGCCCTCCAGCGGATGGCGCCGTTGCTCACCAGGCGCAGCACGTCGCAGCAGGAGGCCCTCGCGGCAACGACGGCACTCGCCGTCGACCTCGTCAGCGGGCTGCGCGTGCTGCGCGGCATCGGCGCGCAGGACCACGCCGCCCGACGGTACGCGGGCGCCAGCCGGCACGCCCTCGACGTGACCCTTCGCGCCGCCACCACCAAGGGCCTGCACCTCGGCCTCACCACCATGGTCAACGGACTCTTCCTCGCGACGGTCGCCGGTGTCGCGGGCTGGCTCGCGCTCCAGGGTCGGCTCACCATCGGCGAACTCGTCGCCGTCGTCGGGCTGGCCCAGTTCATCGCCGAGCCGGTGCAGACGCTCGGGTACTGCGTACAACTGTTCGCCATGGCCCGGGCCTCGGCGGCGCGGGTCGCCCGGGTCCTCGGCGCGGCGCCGGTCCTCGCGCCGGGTGACGCCGGGCCGCCCACCCCGAGCCCTTCCCGGCTCGCCCTCGACGAGGTCTCGCACGCCGGCCTCGACGCCGTCAGCCTGCACGTCCGCGCCGGTGAGATCGTGGGCGTGCTCGCCTACGACCCGAGCGAGGCCGAAGCGCTCGTCGCGCTGCTGGCCGGCCGGGTGCACCACGCGGACCACCAGGGGACGCTGTACGTCGACGGCGTACCCGTCGAGGACCTGCACATCGACGCCGCGCGCGCCGTGGTCCTGGTGGAGCCCCACGACGTGGCGCTCTTCGAGGGCACCCTGCGGGCCAACCTCAGCGCCGATGCCCACGTCGACGACACGGTCCTGCGGGCCGCCGTGCGGGCCGCCGCCGCCGAGGACGTGCTCACCGCACACCCGGACGGCTTCGACCGCCGGCTCACCGAGCGGGGAGCGAACCTGTCCGGCGGTCAGCGGCAGCGGATCGGGCTCGCCCGTGCGCTCGTCGCCGACCCACCGGTACTGGTGCTGCACAACCCCACCACTGCCGTCGACGCGGTGACCGAGGCACTGCTCGCCGAAGGGCTGGCCTCGGTTCGCGCGGCGGACACCCGCGCCACGGTGCTGATCACCACCAGCCCGGCCCTGCTGCACGTCACGCACCGGGTCGTCGTGATCGACAAGGGTCGGGTCGTCGCCGAGGGGCCGCACGAGCGGTTGCTCGCCAGCGACGCCCGCTACCGGGAGGAGGTCCTACGATGACCGACCCGTCGACCGCGAGCGGCGTCGAGGCCCGGCAGTTGCTGCCAACGGCCACCGGCCGGCAGACCTGGGCCGCCCTCCGGACCGAGCTCGCCCGCCTGCCGGTACTCAGCGCCGTCGCCGGCACGTTGCTGGTCGCCGCGTCCGCGACCGGGCTCGTCGCGCCGTGGGTGCTCGGTCGCCTCGTCGACGACGTCATCGCCGGCACCGACACACCGCAGGTAGTGGCCTGGGCGGGCGTGATCGCGGGTGCGGCGGTGCTCGCGGGGCTCCTCACCGCGGCCGGAGCCGCGGTCGCCGCACGCCTCGGCGAGACAGTGCTGGCCCGGCTCCGGGAGCGGGTCCTCGACCGTGCGCTGCACCTGCCGTCGGCCACCCTGGAACGAGCCGGGACCGGCGACCTGGTGGCCCGGGCCGGCGACGACGTGGCAGTGGTGACGAACGTGATCGCCACCAGCGGCCCCGCCTTCCTCGGCGCGACGCTGTCCGTCGTGTTGACCGCGCTGGGGCTCTTCGCCCTCGACTGGCGGCTCGGCATCGCCGGGCTGGCCGCCGCACCGGCGTACGCGCTGGCGCTGCGCTGGTACCTCAAACGGTCGGTGCCGTACTACGCCCGCGAGCGGGTGGCGACGGGCGAGCGGACGCAGGCGACGGCCGAGGCGCTGCGCGGCTCGGCGACGGTACGTGCCTACCGGATGGAGGACACGCACGTCGCCCGGATCGCGGCTCGCTCGGGCGTCGCCCGCGACCTGTCGCTGGAGATCTTCGGCCTGTTCACCCGGTTCGGGCTGCGCATCAACAGGTCCGAGTTCGTGGGGCTGGCCGCCGTGCTGCTCGCCGGCTTCCTGCTGGTCCGCGAGGACCTGTCCACCGTCGGCGCGGCGACCACCGCCGCCCTCTACTTCCACCGCCTGTTCAACCCCATCGGCCTGCTGCTGTTCGAGTCGGACTCGGTGCTCCAGGCCGGCGCGAGCCTCGCCCGGCTCGTCGGGGTGACCACACTGCCGGACACCGCGTCGCCCGTCAGTCGCCACCCGGCCCGTCCGGAGCGGCCCGAGCCCGCAGCGCTGGAGGTGACCGTCGCGCAGCACCGCTACGACGACGGACCTGTCGTGCTGCGGGACATCGCCCTGCGTCTCGCGCCCGGGGAGCGCGTGGCGCTGGTGGGCGCGAGCGGCGCGGGCAAGAGCACCCTCGCCGGCATCATCGCCGGCATCGTCGAGCCCAGCCAGGGTTCGGTGCGCCTACGCGGCGTGCCGTTGGCCGACCTCGGCGAACACCAGCTCCGGCGCGAGATCGCCCTGATCAGCCAGGAGGTGCACGTGTTCGCCGGACCGCTCGCCGAGGACCTGCGCCTGGCCGACCCGGACGCCACCGACGCCGAGCTGACCCGCGCCCTCGACCTCGTCGGCGCCACCGGGTGGCTGCGTACCCTGCCGGACGGGCTGGCGACCGCGGTGGGGGAGGGCGGTCGGCAGCTCACCGCGGCGCAGTCCCAGCACCTCGCGCTGGCCCGCCTCGTTCTCGCCGACCCCGCCGTCGCGGTCCTCGACGAGGCCACCGCGGAGGCGGGCAGCGCGGGCGCGCGTGACCTCGACCGGGCCGCCGTGGCGGCCACCGAGGGCCGTACCACGTTGGTCGTCGCCCACCGGCTCAGCCAGGCGGCCACCGCGGACCGCATCGTCGTCCTGGACCAGGGTCGCGTCGCCGAGCACGGTACGCACGCCGAGCTGCTCGCGGCCGGTGGCGGCTACAGCAACCTGTGGCGATCCTGGCGTACGCCCGGCCCGGTGCCGCCACCAGCCCGGGAGAACACCGAGCGGATCCAGGACCAGAGTCACCCGAAAGTGGGAGCCCCGGGAACTTTTCCGGACCGGCCGGCGACAACCAGATTGCGCGGCTGACCGGCGGCGTCCCGACGACGGCCTCTCGGCCGAAAAGGAGCGCCCGTGGCACACAGGACGGTGGTCTGTGCGGACCGGCGGCGTTGACGACGCCCAGGTCACCCGGTGGGCGCAGGAGGCGGGCCAGGGCGACCGGCAGGCCGCGACGGCGTTCATCCGGGCCCTCCAGGACCAGGTCTGGCGATTCCTGTCGCATCTCGCCGGGCCGGGTGAGGCGGACGACCTGACCCAGGAGACGTTCCTGCGGGCATTCCGCAACCTCCCCGGCTTCGCCGGCCGTTCGTCGGCCCGCACGTGGGTGTTCACGATCGCCCGACGGGTCGCCGTCGACCACGTGCGCACGGCGGTGGCCCGGCCGAGGCTGGCGTCCGTGCCGGACTGGCAGGCGGCGGCCGAGGCCGCCGGGGCGATCACCGCCGGGGCCGACGAGAGCGTGACAGTGCACCAGCTGATCGCCGGCCTGGCCCGCGAGCGCCGCGAGGCGTTCGTCGCCACCCAGGTGCTAGGCCTGTCATACGCCGAGGCGGCGGAGATCTGCCAGTGCCCGGTCGGCACGATCCGGTCCCGGGTGGCCCGGGCGCGCGAGGATCTCGCCGTGGCCTGGCAGCTCGACAGCGGCCCGAGCCACGAGCGCCGAATCGGCTGAGGGCGGATTCCACAGGCACCGTGCGGCGTCGCCCTCCGCCTGCCTGCTGCGGCGACAGGACCGACCCGCATGATCAACGGGATGGACGAGGCGGACGGCGGTTCCTAAGATCACGCCGGTGAACACCGAACCTCTCAACGTCGCCGGCGTAGCTGGCCCGATCGTCATCGCCACCAAGGCGCTCTTCGGCCACCCTGCCGTCACCGTCGGCGGAGTGCCGGCCCCCAGGACGGGCAGGCGTTACGCGTTGCCGACAGTGGACGGTGGTGTCGTCCAGGCAACGGTACGCACCGTTCTCGCCGACCCTTACCCAACCGTGGAGATCAACGGTGTGCAGCACCGGACCGGGCCCTCCATGCCGATCTTCCTGCGCATCCTGGTGCTGCTGCCGAT
This sequence comes from Micromonospora sp. NPDC005205, assembly GCF_040608275.1. Lineage (NCBI taxonomy): Bacteria > Bacillati > Actinomycetota > Actinomycetes > Micromonosporales > Micromonosporaceae > Micromonospora > Micromonospora sp. NPDC005205. The sequence goes on along the minus strand of NZ_JBEXHV010000004.1, from coordinate 107,288 downwards.
CCTGCTGTTCACCGTCGGCGGCATCCTGGGCGCGCTGATCGGGGCGTTGGGCGTCTGGGGAAACCTGACAGTTGCCCACACCCGGATGACACCCGCCGTCAAGGCGCTCGCCATGGTCGGCGTCGGCATCGGCGCGGTCATCGTCTGGCTCGCCATCGCCGTCGCACTGAACGTGGCGCTCAGCTAGACCGCCACGCACCTCACCCCCTTCCACACGTCAGCACCACCGGTCGACGACCGGTGGTGCTGACGTGGTTGCGGGCGTTCCGACCGCTCTACCCCAGGCGGGCCTCAATGGCCTCGATGATGCGCGGACGCAGCTCGGCGGCGCGGATGACGGCGTCCACCGAGCCGACCTCGACGGCGCGGTGGATGTTGTGCACCCGGTCGAACTCCGCCGCCACCTCGCTCAGTTTCTCCGCGCGCACCGAAGACCGCAGCTCGTCGAGCTCCGCGGTCAGCGCGGCGCGCTCGGTGCCGCTGGCCGCCGCGACGCTGGCCTCCAGGTCCCGCACCCGCGCGTCGGCAGCCGTACGAGCGTTGACGTCGGCGGAGAACACCACAGCGGCAGCGGGTGCGCCACCGAGCACCGAGGCGAACGAGCCCTCCAGCGCCAGCACCGTCATGTTCGGGTTCAGCGCCTTCGAGAACACCACGAACGCACCGCCGTGGTAGCGCGAGATCACGCAGAAGACGATGGGCCCCCGGAAGTTCACGATCGCCCGGCCGATCTCGGCGCCGTACTCCAGTTGCAGCTTGCGCATCGACTCCGGTGAGCCGTCGAAGCCGGACAGGTTCGCCAGCACGACGAGCGGCCGGTTGCCGCTGGCCGCGTTGATCGCCCGCGCGGCCTTCTTCGACGAGCGGGGGAACAGCGTGCCCGCCGTGTAGGTGTCCGGGCCGTCGGTGGGCGGGAAGCCGTGCCGGGGCACCGACCGGGACTCGATGCCGAGCAGGCAGACCGGGATGCCACCGAGGTGGACGTCCTGCACGACGGCGGTGTCCGCGTCCGCCATGCCGGCCCAGCGCTCCAGCACCGGGTGGTCCTGGTCGGAGAGGGCCCGCATCACCGTACGGATGTCGAACGGCTTCTTGCGGTCCGGGTTGGACTCGACGGAGAAGATCTCCCCGACGGTGGCGAAGGCGCTGCCCGCCACGTCGTGCGGGAAGCCGGAGATGTCGCGGTCGGCCGGGTCGGTGGTGACCGCCCGCCGGGGCGCGTCCTCGCCGGGCGCGACGTAGGAGTGGTCGTAGTGCGCCATCACCACGTCCCGTGCGGCCGTCAGGTTCGGCGCCCAGTACTGCGCCTGCCCGTTCGGCCCCATCACCCGGTCGTAGCCGCCGATGCCGAAGTTGTCCTCAGCCGACACACCACCGGAGAAGTCGAGCGACTGCTTGCCGGTGAGCACCATCGCCGAGTCGGGCGTCATCACCAGGATGCCCTTGGTGTGCATGAGCATCGTCGCCTCGGCGTTCCAGTACGGCTGCGCGCCGACGTTGATGCCCGCGACCACGATGTTGATCTCACCGCCGGCCTGGGTGAACTCGACGATCCGCTTGAGCGCCGCGGCAACCCAGTCCATGTTCTCCGTACCGGAGGTCATCGAGATCCGGGCACCGGCGGACAGCGCCCACCACTCCAGCGGCACCTGCATCCGCTCGGCCAGGTCCAGTGCGGCGATCACGCGCCGGCACTCCGGCTCCGACAGGGCGCCCAGCGACTTCGTCGGGTCGCCGAGCAGCACCACCCGGGTGACGCCCTGGGGGTAGCGCTCGGTCGGCGTCGTGACGACCCCGGCGACGATGGCGGCGCTGTTGCGCCCCTTCGGCCGATCCACCGGCACTAACGACGGAGCGCAGTCGGAGCCGGTCTTGGGCGGAGACGAGCACCGTCCATCCTGCACGGCGTGGTCGGCGTCGAGGTCGTGCTCGACGAAGTCGCCGAGCCGGCCGGTCAGCTCGTACGGGTACACGGTGTTGCGGCTGCTGGCCCGCAGCACCTTGAGCCGGTACTCGTCGAGCGGCTCGAGCGGCTCGACCGGCGGCTCCCCGACGGCCAGTTCGGCACCGCCCGCGGCGTCGAACGAGATCCGTACGGCGATCTTGGTCAGCTCGCCGGTCCGGCGGTCGCGCTGGCGCGCGATGAACAGGATCTCCTCCAGGCCGGCGCCCGCGGTCGTCGGGCGGACCCGCCCGGCGATCATCTCCATCTCTTCGCGGGTCAGCTCGCTCGGCGGCCACACGTAGACGACGATGCGGTTGGTGTTGAAGCGCGTCTTCGACGGCCGCCGCGACTGGGCGCGGCGGATCGAGTCGAGGCAGGCGGCGATGGTGTCCTCGGCCGTCGGCAGCGCGACCAGTCGGCCGTCCTGCTCGCGGAGCTCGGTCAGGTCACGCACCTGCGCGAACGCGACGAGGCGCTCGTCGGCGCGGTTTTCCCGGGCCACACACTGGAAGAGGTAGACCTCCTCGTCCGACGACGGCAGCCGGGTCAGGTCGAACTTGTGCAGCCGCTCCAGCTGCATCCGCTGCGCGATGTACGGGTGCAGCCCACGGATCAGCCGGTCCTCGGTCAGCTGGGCGCCCGACGGACGGAAGGTGAAGTGGTGGTGCATCACCGCTCCGCCGCGACCCGCGACGGTGGTGGTGACCCGACGGACCTGGGGCGGCAGCGGGTGCGCGGCGATGACCTCGGCCAGCGCGGCCGCCATCGCGTCGAAGTCCTCCGGCTGGTTCTCCCAGCCGAGGTAGATGTCGGCGTCCACGGCGTCCTCGCCGGTGGCCAGCTCGGCCAGCCCGCGCAGGGCGCTGCCCAGCGCGTCGAAGCTGACCGCGGCGGAGACCACGCTGGAGTCGACGCGCTCGGCGACCACGAACGTGCAGCCCGCGACCTCGCGGGTGAGCACGCTGGTGAGCGACCGGTTGCCGTAGTACCGCCGGGTCAGCACCTCCAACATGACGGCGTTGTCGAGGTGGTCGCGGACGAGCCGCTGGCCGAGCAGCCGGACCAGCGGCTCGGTGCTGCGGACCATCGCGGCGATGCGCTCGGCGCGGTCCGGGGCGTCCGGGTGCGCGTCGAGGTGCCGCAGGTGCCCACGGACCTCGGCGTAGACGCGCGCGCGGTTGCGGCGCAGCAGCGGCTGGGCGAACCAGGCGAACACCACGCCGCGGGCGAGGTCCGCGATCACGGGGAAGCGGACCTGCGTCGCGGCGATCAGCCGCTCCAGTGCGAGGCCGGCCGGCTCGCGCAGCGTCTCGTCCGGCGGGGTCTCCAGCAGCCAGGCGCGCAACAGCGCCGCGATGACCTGCGCGTCCGCGGAGGCGCGCTGCTGGGCGAGGAAGATCCGGAAGACGGCGGCTTCGAGGGCGGGGGTGCGGTCCAGGTCGGTGACGCCGTACCGGCCGAGGGCCTTGCCGAGCCTGGTCTGGAAGGCGTCCGGCAGCCCGGCCCGCTCGACGTCGAGGCTCTGCAGGTAGGTGTGGAAGTACTCCCGGGCGCTGTGTACGTGCGCGGCGCCGCCGTCCTCGCCCGTCGGCCGGTTGCGGCTCAGTTCGGCGAGATCGGCGAACACCTCGATGAGGTCGAGTTCGGCGGCCAGGGGCCGCTGACCGGCTTCGGTGGCTGTCCGCCGCGCGGTGAGGTAGTCGTCGAGCACCCGGCGGTCGTCGTGCGGATCGACGTCGAAGCCGAGCAGCAGACCCCGCAGGTCCTCCTGGCCGCGCCTGCTGCGCTCGTACGCCGGGATGTCCGTGGCGGCGGTGGGCAGGTCCAGTTCGACGGTCTCGGTGCTGGGGTCGTCAGCGGTCTCCTCGGCGTCGTCCGCGAGCGGCTCCAGGCGCAGCAGCGGCGCACCGGCCTCCACCTGGCTGCCCACCGAGACGGCGCACTCCTTGAGCCGTGCCTTGAACGGCGCCCGCAGCACCGTCTCCATCTTCATCGCTTCCAGCACCAGCACCGGCGCGCCCGCCTCGACCTCCGCGCCGACCTCGAGGGGCGTGGCGACGACCAGCGCGGGCATCGGGGAGCGCAGGACGCCACCCTCGTCCCGGCTGACCCGGTGCGTCACGCCGTCCACCTCGACCAGGTGGGTCGGCCCGTACGTGCCGGTGAGCAGGCGGTAGCGGATGCCGTTGACGACGATCTGACCGGTGTGCCGGTCGAAGCGGTCGAGCTCGACGTCGGCGGTGCGCACGACGGGGCCGGTCTCGATGCCGACCCGGAACCGGTGCGCGCCGACCCGCGCCACCCGGGTGCGGTAGTCGACGCCGCGCAGCTTGAGGTCCAACGGTCGGCCGCTGGCGTGCTGCACCTGCGGGCGCCCGCCGGCCGCCGTCGACAGCAGCCGCTGACGCTCGACGCGCTCATCCTCCTCGTACGCCTCGATGGCGGCGGCGGCCAGGGCGACGGCGGAGTGGCGGTGCGTGACGAGGCGGCCCTCGCCGCGGACGCGGTCGATCCATCCGGTGTCCGCGCTGGCGTCGATCACCTCGGGCTGGTCGAGCAGGTCGAGCACGAAGCTCTTGTTCGTGGCCCCACCTTCGATGATCACCGTGGTGTTCGCCATCGCCCGGCGCAGCCTGCCGAGCGCCTCGTCGCGGTCCCGGCCGTACGCGATGATCTTCGCGATCATCGAGTCGAAGTCGGCGGGGATGGTGTCACCCTCGCTGACGCCGGTGTCCACCCGGATGCCGGGGCCGCTGGGCAGGTCCAGCCGGGCGATGCGGCCGGGGGACGGTGCGAAGTCGCGGTCGGGGTCCTCGGCGTTGAGCCGGGCCTCGATGGCGTGGCCGCGCTCTGCCGGCGGCGCACCGTCGAGCCGCCCGCCGGAGGCGACGTGCAGCTGGGCCTTGACCAGGTCGAAACCGGTTGTCAGCTCGGTGATCGGGTGCTCGACCTGGAGGCGGGTGTTGACCTCCAGGAACGCGAACAACCGGTCACCGGGGTGGTAGAGGAACTCGACGGTCGCCGCGCCGCGGTAGCCGACCGCCACGGCCAGTCGCTCGGCCGACGTCTTCAGCTCGGCGGCCTGCGCCGGGTCGAGCACCGGCGACGCCGACTCCTCGATGACCTTCTGGTTGCGTCGCTGCACCGAGCAGTCGCGGACGCCGAGGGCCCACGCGGTGCCCTGCCCGTCGGCGATCACCTGGACTTCGACGTGCCGGGCCCCGGTGACCAGGCGCTCCAGGAACACGATGCCGCTGCCGAAGGCCCGTGCCGCCTCCTGGCTGGTGCGCTCGTACGCGTCGACCAGCTCGGCCTCGTTCCTGATCACGCGGATGCCGCGTCCGCCACCGCCGGCTGTCGCCTTCAGCATCAGCGGGTAGCCGACCTCGGCTGCCGAGGCCTGGGCGGCGGCGAGGGTTTCCACCGCGCCTCGGCTCCACGGCGCGACCGGCACGCCGACCTTCTCGGCGATCAGCTTCGAGCCGATCTTGTCGCCGAGTTGGCGCATGGCGTCGGGGCTCGGGCCGACGAAGGTGACGCCGATCTTCTCGCACAGCTCGGCGAACGCTGGATCCTCGGCGACGAAGCCCCAGCCGACCCACGCGGCGTCGGCCCCGGTCTCGATCAGGGCGCGCTCGAGCACCGCCAGGTTGAGGTATGGGCGGGCGGAGGCCGGGCCGAGGTCGTAGGCGATGTCCGCTTCGCGGACGAATGTGGCGTTGCGGTCGACATCGGTATAGAGGGCCACGGTTTCGAGCGGGATGCCGGTCTCCGCGGCCAGCTCGCGGACCGCGTGGATGAGCCGCATGGCGGCTTCACCACGGTTGACGATGGCGACACGGTTGAACACCCGAAGAACCCCTTAGCTAGACCTCGACCTGCGTGCGGAGAGACGGCGGCTCCCAGCAGTGATCACCTTTCCGGCTGACGGCGGCAAGCGCTATGGCGCAACCACCGAACCCACCGTCCCTCAGTTGTAGGAACTCCACAAAACTTTTTGGCACCCCCGAGTGATCGGCTGACCAGGAAGATCATCGCCGGTCCGGTCAACAACCGCCCGGCCCGACCATCCCGGCCCAGGCCAGGAACGCACCAGGAAAGGAGCGGCAAATGAGGTCACCGCACCTCGTACGCCCACGTCTGGCGCTGCTGCTCGCGGCGGGACTCACCGCGCTCGTCACGCCGGCAGGCGTCGCCCACGCCGCGACCGCCACGGTACCCGCGACCGGCACCCCGATCACCATCACCTCGACCGAGCAGCTCGCCCCGGGCGTCACGTACGGCTCGTTCGAGGTGACAACGCCCCGGGGCGTCACCGTCGGTTACCTGCTCACCGCCGACCTCTAGAAGAACAAGGTCTCCCTGGACCTGCTGCACCCCGGCGCGGTGGCGCAGCGCACTGTCGTCGCGGCGATGGCGAACGAGCACGGTCGCCGTCCGTGAGCCGGGCCAGGCCGCGGCCACCGCCCGCAACAGCCCGTCCGACGGTACGGAGCGAATGGTCGCCAACGGCATCGGGATCTTCGTCGGCAAGCACTGATCGGTCCACCCCGCTCGAATTCGCCCCGTCCGGCCTCGCCGGGCGGGGCGAGTCCGCGTACCCGAGACTGTCGGCCCCGGGTCGGATAATCAGGCCGGCCGAAGGGACCCGATGACCATTCTCGACACGCTGGCGCTCAACCGTGCGACGCTCGCCCGGCAGCTGCTGCTCGACCGCGCCGACCTGCCGGCGCTCGACGCCGTCGCCCACCTCGGCGGCCTGCAGGCCCAGGAGCCGCAGGAGCCGTTCGTCGGGCTGTGGTCGCGGCTGCGCGCGTTCGACCCGACGGTGCTCTCGACCCTGCTGACCCAGCGACACGTGGTGCGTACCCACCTCATGCGCCGCACCGTCCACCTGCTCGTCGCCGACGACGTCGTGGCCTGGCGCACCCGTCACGACGCCATGCTGCGCCAACGCGTGCTCGGGGTCTACCGCGGCGCGCTCGACGGGGTGGACCTCGACGAACTCGCCGCTGCCGCGCTTGCCGTGGTGACCGACGGTGAGCCCCGCTCGATGCCCGACATCGGGCGGGCGCTCAGCGAGCGGTGGCCGACGCCGGGGCTGCGCGTGCTGGGCGAGATCGCTGTCGCGCTGCTCCCGATGACGCAGGTCCCGCCGCGCGGGGTGTGGCGGGCGAAGGGAGGCGCGCGTTACGTCCTGCTCTCCGCCTGGCTCGGCCGGGAGATCGACCCGCCGGCCGCGACCGGGGTCGACGAGGTCGGCCGGCTGCTCGTGCGCCGTTACCTGGCCGCGTTCGGCCCGGCGGCCACGGCCGACCTGCGCGCCTGGTGTGGTCTCGCCGGGCTGCCGGCAGTGGTGACCGCCATGCGGGACGAGTTGGTGACCTTTCGCGACGAGCGTGGCCGGAAGCTCATCGACCTTCCCGCCGCACCGCGCCCCGACCCGGACACACCCGCCCCGGTGCGGTTCCTGCCGGCGTTCGACAACGCGATCCTCGGCTACGACGACCGCAGCCGGATCATCGACGACGCGCACCGTAACCTCTCGGTGGCCGGTGAGCGCGTGGTGCTCGTCGACGGCCGGGTCGCGGCGACCTGGACCGTCGATTCGGGGACGGTTGTCGTGAGACCGCTCGGCGGACTCTCTCGGACGGACCGGGATGCCGTGGCCGAGCAGGGGCAGGCACTGGCGTCCTTCCTCTCCGACCGGGAGAGCGATCGGGTGCGGGTCGATCCGTCTCCCCGGTGACGGGCCGGCGGGATCGGGTTGTATCGATGCCTGTCGACTGCCATGCTGTGGTTCGGTCGTGCTCGGGGAGCCAGCGCGCACCAGATCTCCTCCGGTCCACGGGGCGCGCGGTGTGACCATGTCACCCGTGCCGGGCAGCCTCGTCGATGACCGGAAACCCGAGCGCGCGCCGGATACCACCTCGGTCATCGGTGCCCGCTGACCACGGAGGTTCCGATGCTTCGCATGTTCCTCGCTGTCACCACCATGGCGCTGGCCGCCTGGACCGGGACGACCAGCGGCACCGACGCGACGCCCACCCCCACCCTGTCGGCCACGCCGTCGCCGTCGCCGACCATCGCCTGCCCGCCGGCTCTGCCGATCACCGGGAGCGTCGCCGGGGTCACCACCACGAGCGTGACCATCTCGTACTCGATCTTCTTCCGACCGCCCTGCGGCTACGACCCGCCGATGACCGTCAGCCTCTTCGCCAGCCGCGAGGACGCCCAACAGTGGCGGACGCCGGTGGCCGAGGCCGTTTCCGGGCCGGAGCGCTTCGGCACGGTGACCATCGGGGGTCTGACCCCCGACACGGAGTACTGGTACCGGTTCAGCGACCCCGACGGCAAGCGCGACCCGTACATGATCGGGTCGGCGCGGACCGCCCCGCTGGCCTCGTGCCGGGCGACGGCCACGATCGACGCCCGCTGGGGCAACGGTTTCGTCGCCACGGTCACGGTCCGCAACACCGGGACGCAACCCTTGGACCGCTGGCACGTCTCCTGGCGGTGGTCCGGTGACGAGCGGATCCAGACGGTCTGGGGTGGGGTGGTCGAGACCACCGGCGCCGACGTGTCGGTCCGCAACGCGTCCTACAACGGGACGCTGGCGCTGGACGGGGCAACGACGTTCGGGATGCTCGTGACGGCCAGTGCGGTTCCCGACGGGCTGACCATGAGCTGCGCCCGGTGAACGACGCCCGGTGAACGACGTCCGCCCCGCTTCCGGCGCGACGGCGGGAGCGGGGCGGACGTCGTGTCGGTCAGGGCTTGCGGGCCACTGCCCCGTAGGCGTCGATCCCGACCGCGTCAGCGTCGTCCGGTCGCCACAGCGGGATCGGCACCAGGCCGGGCTCCACCTTGGTCAACCCGGCGAAGCAGGTGTCGAGCTCCTCCGGGCTGCGCAGGATGTACGGCACTCCACCGCTCTGTGCCAGCCGTTCGGCACCGGCGACCACGGCGGGGCTGGTGTCGGTGCCGTCCCAGAGCACGAGATAGCTGCCGGACGGCATCGCGGCCATCGTCCGCTCGACGATCGACCGCACCTCGGCCAGGTCGGGCTCGTAGCCCATCACGCCCATGTACATCACGGCGATGGGCTGGCTGAAGTCGAGCGTCTGCGCCGCCTCGGCGAGGATCTTCTCCGGGTCGTGGTAGTCGGCCGGTACGTAGGTGGTGACACCCTCCGACGTCGTGCTGGCCAGCAACGCCCGCGCGTGCACCAGCACCATCGGGTCGTTGTCCACGTAGACGATGCGGGAGTCGGGCGCGATGCCCTGGGCGACCGCGTGCGTGTTCTGCATGCTGGGTAGGCCGGTGCCGATGTCCAGGAACTGCCGGATGCCCGCCTCGGCCGCGAGGTAACGCACCGCCCGCACCAGGAACACACGGGACTGCTGTGCCATGAGGACGATCTCCGGGTAGACCTCGGCGACAGCGTCGCCGGCCGCCCGGTCGGACTGGAAGTTGTCCTTGCCGCCCATCCAGTAGTTCCAGATCCGTGCCGCGTGCGGCACGTCGGGCTGAAGCTTCGCGGCGAGTTCGGGGTCCGGGCCGGCCATGCCAGGCTCCTATCGAGGGGTCGTCAGCTGGAGGTCACCACAGCGGTACGACCCGGATCGTACTCCGACAATGTCCACTCTCGACGCCGGGTGCACGCGCCGCCGCCGGGCAGCGGACCACTGTCGCTGTCACCGGTGGACCACCCCGTTCTGGTACGCCCACACGACGGTCTGTAGCCGGTCCCGTGCGCCGATCTTGGTCATGGCGCGCCCGAGGTGCGACTTGACAGTGCTGGTCTCGATGAAGAGCCGCTCGGCGATCTCGACGTTCGACAGGCCCTGCGCGAGCAACTCCACGATCTCGGTCTCCCGCGCGGTCAGCTGGTGCGCCGCCGCCGCGTCCGAGCGGGGAGCGGGCGTACGCCTGGCGAACTCGGAGATCACCCGACGGGTGACGGCCTGGTCGACGAGCCCGTACCCGCTCGCCAGCCGACGGATCGCCTCGATCAGCTCCTCGGGCTCACAGTCCTTGAGGATGAACCCGCTGGCGCCGGACTCCAACGCGCCGAAGACGTACTCGTCGAGGTCGAAGGTCGTCACGACCAGCACCGCCGGTGGCGTCCCGCTCGCCTCGGCGACGATCTGCCGGGTCGCGGTGAGTCCGTCGCCGTGCGGCATCCGGACGTCCATGCAGATGACGTCCGGTTGCAGCCGGCGGGCCAGCTCGACGGCGGTGGACCCGTTCGACGCCTCGGCCACGACCTCGATCTCACCAGCCTGCTCGAGGATGACGCGAAAGCCGGCGCGGACCACTGCCTGGTCGTCCACGAGCATCACTCTGATCATGCTGGGGCCTCTTCCTTCGGGCGGGATGCGGCGGGACCGTTCGTCAGGAGCGTCGCGGCGACCGACCAGCCACCGGCCGCCGTCGGACCGGCGGAGAACGTCGCCCCGACCAGCTGGGCCCGCTCACGCATGCCCACCAGGCCGACGCCACCGGTGCGTGCCGCCGGTACGCGTCGCGGCGCGGCGGGTTCGTTCACCACCTCCAGCGACACCGAGCGGGGCTCGAAGCGGAGCACCACCCGCGCCGCAGCGCCCGGAGCGTGCTGGCGTGCGTTGCTGAGCGACTCCTGCGCGATCCGGTAGAGCGCGACGTCAGCGATCGGCGGCACCTCGCGCTGCTCGCCCTCCCGGACGAACTCCACCGGGCCGGCGAGGTCGCCCGCGGTGCGGACGAGGTCGTCGAGCATGCCCAGCCCTGGCACCGGAGCAGCACCGTCGCCGCCCTCGTGCCCCGGTCTGCCGCGCAGCACACCGACGACCAGCCGCAGGTTGTCCAGGGTCTCCTTGCCCTGGCTACGGATCCAGGCCACACCGGCCTTCGCGGCCGCCGGGTCCCGGTCGATCAGGCGCTCGACCGCCGCCGCCTGCACGACCATGCCGGAGAGGTGGTGCGCGGCCACGTCGTGCAACTCCCGGGCCATCCGGGAACGCTCCGCGCCGATCGCCGCCTGGACCTTCGTGCGCTGCTCCCGGATCGCCTCGTCCGCCCGTACCCCGACCAACTCCACGTAGCGTCGGTAGGTGGCCACGTAGCCGCCGACGAAGGTCGCGCCGGCGTATGTCAGGGCGCTCGCCGAGACGTACGCGATGGCCGTCAGCAGATCCGGGGTCACCACGACGGCCGCCCCGATCGACTCCACCACCACGACCGCGCTGCCGGCCAGCAGCGCACGGCGAACCGGCAGCAACGACCCGACCGTGTACGCCGCGACGAACGGTGCGAGGCCCCGGACGGTCGCCTCCGGCAGGGAGAAGCCGATGATGGGCAGTTGGAGGCCGACGACGAGCGCGAGGCAGAGCAGTGGCCGGACCCGACGCAGGCACAGCAGCATCGCCTGCGCGCAGCTGATGGTGACGAGCAGCCAGGCCCGCGCCGGGTCGAACGACACCCCATCTTCCGGTGCCACGAACCAGAACAGCGCGGTGAGCAGTACGAACGTCAGGACGGTCAGCGCCGCGGCCAGCAGGCAGTCCCGGCGGAACACGCCGTTCACCCCGAGCCGGGTGAGCCGTCCGTCGAGCCACTTCGTCAGTCGCGGTGTGCCGGGTTCGGTGTCGACGTGGTCCCTCATGCGGTGCGCATCCTTGCTCCGGATCGTCCCGGGTCGGGCGGGTCAGTAGGAGATGCTAGGCGCGAGCAGGTGGAACTCCACGGCGAACCAGCCCGCTCCGGCGAGAGCGAACAGGATCAGGCTGCTGCCGGTGATCCGCCGCCAGCCGACGTGGCGTCGCAGGTCGTCGACGAGCCGGACGGCGGCGGGCAGCACTCCGAGCAGACCGACCAGTTGCAGCACCTGGACGGTGCGCAGTGCGGGCCCGGGAACGTCCTGGAGGCTCATGATGCTGCCGATGGTCAGCACCCAACCGGCGAACGCGAGCAGCGTGCCGGCGACGGCGAGGCGGCTCAGGATCCGCGCGGTGCGCCCCGCCCGTTCCCGGGGAGCGCGCCCGAGCCGACGGCGGACGATCGCGCCGACCGGCCAGGACAGCACGGCGAGCAGCAGCACGACGGTGGACATGGCCAGCACCGGGACGGCCACGGCGGAGGCGCGGGCCGGCTCGACGGGCAGCAACGCGAACGCGGAGTCGAAACTGATCGCCTCGACCCGGTCGCCGGTTGCCCGCATGGCGATCGTGCGCTGCCCGTCGACCTCGCGCCAGACCCAGGGCGCCACCTCCTCGTAGAGGGCGGGAGAGTCCGACAGCGGGCCCGGGTCCACCAGCAACCGGTCGCCGTCGGCAACGCTGACAGTGGTCCGACCGACCAGGCCGATCGCCGTCAGGAAGTTGCTCCCGATCGCTCGCGATGACTCGTAGGTGCCGGCGGCCAGCGCGGCGTGCTCGGCGGTGGTCGCCGGGTCCACGCCGACGGTCTGCTGGTCGCCGCGGGCGGGGAAGTAGCGGTCGGCGAAGCCGTTCACTACCGAATCGCGAAGCTCGTGGCTGTCGAGGGCGCCGGAGCCGTTGCTGTTGAGGGACAGGAAGATTCCGGCGCGGTCGTCGGGGTAGATCTGCAGGTGCGAGTGGAAGTACTTGGTGTCGCCGCCGTGGCCGAGGATCCGGTGGCCGTTGCGGTCCTCGGCGAAGAATCCGAGGGTCATCCGGGGCCCGGCGGCCAGCGTGCCCAACGACGTCGCGTCGAGTGCCGGCCGCTGCATCAGCTCACGGGTCGGTTGGTCCAGCAGGGGCGCGAAGCCCACCGGCTCGCCGAGCTGGGCGAGCATGAATCGGGCCATGTCCGTCGCCGGGGCGCTCAGCGCACCGGGCGGGGGCGTGCCGACGATCTCGAACGGCACGGCGGGCCCGGCGGAGGTGTCGTACCCGTTGGACATCCGGTCGCGCAGCGCCGCCGGGAGGGGCTGCTCGAAGGTCGACGACGGCATGCCCGCGCGGTCCAGGACGTTGCGTTGGACGTACTCCTCGAAGCGCGTTCCGCTGACGCGTTCGACGATGTAGCCGGCGAGCGCGTTGCTGTAGTTGGAGTACGCGGGGACGGTGCCGGGCTGGTAGATCTGCTCCGGTGGGTCGGTCATCAGGGCCTTGCGCAGGTTGAGGTCGCTGCCGTCGGTGCCGATGAGGCCGGCGATCCGCTCCTCGAAGCCGGCGGTGTGCGTCAGCAGGTGCCGCAGGGTGACGGCCCGCTCGTGGCGCAGAGGCAGTTCGAAGTCGAGGTACGTCCTGACGTCGGTGTCGAGGTCGAGCTTCCCGTCCTGCACGAGTTGCAGCACCGCGGTGGCGGTGACGAGCTTCGACACCGATCCCATCCGGAACAGATGACGGTCCGGGTCGACCGGTACGCCTGCCTTTCCGCCTCCGCCGGTGTCGGCGTACCCGTACCCCCGGGTTGTGAGGATCTTGCCGTCGTTCACGACGGCGACAGTGGCTCCCGCGATGCCGGTACGGTCGAGTGCGGCCGGCAGCAGGCCGTCGAGCCAGGCGTTGACGTCGGCGCCCGTCAGGGTGGAACCCGCCCCGCTCGCGGCGGCCGGTGCCGCTGGAGCGTCGATGGGCGGTGCGGGGTCGTGCTGCGCCGCTCCGCAGCCAGCGGCGCTGACAGCGATGACGACAGTGGTCAGGAGCACCGCGCCGAGTCGGACGACCGGCCGGGGTGCAGCGGGGGCGAGAAGGGAAAGAGAGCGCATCGTCTGCCTGTGCCTTTCCTAAGCGAACGGGTGTCCGGAGCAGGTCCGTACGGCGTCACCCGATGCCGTGGAACAAGCCTGTTCGAGTGACCGCCCCGAGCCATCTGGCGCGAGACGGCAATGCGCTTACGACTTGAGGTGGAGGGCGGGTGCGCCGATGGTGGGCAGAAGTGCCGCCCCGGTCGCGTGAACCATCGCCCGTACCGGCGCATCAGACCCTGTGACAGACCCCGCGGAGGAAGGACCACCCATGCGCGGCAACCTGCTCGTCGGTGCGATGCTCACCCTCACGTTCGTCGCCGGTTGCACGTCGCCGGTGAATCGGGTCGGCGGCGACGCCGGGCCCGCCGGCTCTCCGTCCACCAGCGCGAGCCCGTCGAGCCCGTCGGTGTCGAGCGCTGCGGCGACCGGCAGCGCCACCCCGGGTGCTCCGACCACCCGTAGTACCACCCCGGGTGCTCCGGCCACCCGCACCTCAGGGCCGGCCACGCCGGTAAGCGAGATCAGGCGGACCGACTGGCCCAACGCGGTCATCCGCGATCTGAAGTTCTGCGGCGAGTCCGACGACTCCGTGACGTTCCGGAACGGGTCGAACGGCTTCGACATCCCCTGCCGGATCCTGCCGAACGGCGCCCGGCCGGTGTACGCCGAGTTCATCACCGAGGAGCCGGCGAACGCGCCGTCGACCGAGGACGCGCTCGTCCTCGTCGAACTGGGCAACTCCGGCGCCGCGCGGCGGCAGGCCCTCGTGCCGGTCCAGCTCGACTACACCGGCCGGGTGCGGTGGGCGCGGCCGGTCATTCTGGGGGACGCTCCGAGTCCGAGCGGAGACCGGGTCATGACGTTCGTCTCGTATCGCGTCGTGCGTGACAACACCGTGCAGGCCACCGTCCGCAAGCTCGACGGCGGCACCGAGACGCGTCGATGGCGCACTGTCGATTTCGCCGGCAACTGGGAACGGTACTAGCGTTGCGTGGCCCGCGACGTGTCCACCCGCAGTGTGCCGAGGATCTCGTCGGTGCGGTCGACGTCGTCGATCTGTTTGACCTGGACGTACACCCCGAAGGTGCCGGCGGCAGCGACCAGGGTGACCTCGCTGAACGACGTCTGCGTGCCCCCGCAGCGCGCCCAGTGCCGGACGGTCCCACTGAACGCGGCGACGCTGACCGCCCGACCGGCGACGGGGGCGCATCCGCTGTGATCGGGCAGCGCCGGCTGCTCCGCTCCGCGCAGAGCACGGCTCACTCCCACGAAGACCCCCGGTGTCACGCTGTCGACATCGGACCAGTCGCTGAGGTCCGCCCCGATGAGCAGGCCGGGGCGGCGCTCGTCGGAGAGACCGATCACCGCCGGGTCCCAGCCTCCGTCGCGCAGTTGCCGCGCCCAGCCGTCCGGAACGGCCACCGAGACAGCGCCGGTCGCGTCACCCACCCGTGTCCAGCTGTGCGGCGCGGTGGAGGCGGTGGCGGATCCGGCCATGACCAGTGTCGCGGCCACGGTGCCGACGGCGGCGAGGAGCCGGCGGCTGCGCCGCAGCGGCGGTCGGGCCGCGAGCTGCCGGCTGGCCAGCAGACCCTCCAACGCCGAGGCGTACGCGGCAGCGGTGGGCCAGCGGCGGCCCGGATCGCGATGCAACGCCCGGCGGACCGCGCGTTCGACGGCGACGGGCACGCGGGGTGCCGCCACCACCGGCTGCCCGGGCGGCGAGCCGGTCACCATGTGGTGCGTCAGCGCGCCGATCGCGTACACGTCGGCGCGCACGTCGATCCCACCGCCGGGGACGAGCTGCTCCGGCGCCATGTAGGCGGGCGTGCCGGCGACCACTGTGAACCCGGACGCGTGCGCGAGCGTCTTGGCCAGCCCCAGGTCGGCCACCAACACCCGGTCGCCGGTCGGGGTGGGGTCGAACAGCACGTTGGACGGCTTGAGGTCACGGTGCAGCACGCCGTTGTCGTGCAGCACCGCCACCGCTCTGGCGATGGCGGCGGCTATCCGCAGCGCCTCGCGCACCGGCATCGGCCCGCCGGTCAGCCGGTCGGCGAGCGTGCCGCCGGCGGCGTACGTCATCACCAGGTACGGCCGGCCGTCGGGCAGCTCACCCACGTCCAACACCCGGACCAGGTGATCGGAGTCGACCTGCCGCATGAACCGGGCCTCCTGGCGGAAGCGCCCCCGGATGTCGGCCCGCTGCGCCCAGTTGTCGGCGAGCACCTTCACGGCCACCGACGAGTGCAGCTCGTCGTCGTACGCCAGCCACACGGTGGCGAACGCACCGGCGCCGACGGGGCGTGCGATGCGGTACCGGCCAACCTGCGGCGGGATGGACACGGTCGTATTATCCGGCGGCCGGGGCTCCGGTGACGCCCACGAGCGGGGGAGCGCGGGTGGTGAAGGAATCTGACACCGAGGAGCTGGCGAGGCGGGCGGCGGCCGGTGACAGCGCCGCACTCGACGCGCTGCTGGCCGCGATCGGTCCACGGGTGCTGGAGCAGTGCGGGCGGTTCCTGCCCTGTCGGCAGGACGCGGAGGAGGCGGCGCAGGACGCGTTGTTGCAGGTGGCCCGGCACATTCAACGCTTCGAGGGGCGGTCGCTCTTCTCCACCTGGTTGCACACCGTGGTCGCCAACTGCGCCCGCCAGACCTACCGCTCGTTGCGGCGACGAGCAGCCGAGCGGCCCAGCGCGCTGCTGCCCGTCGACGTGGCCGACCCCCGTACGACGAGCGTCATCGCCGGGTCGCGCCTCGACCTGCTGGACGCGCTGGACCGGCTGGAGGCGCACCGGCCGGAGTTGGCGACGGCCCTCGTGCTCCGCGACCTGTGTCAGCTCGACTATCAGGAGATCGCCGGGCAGCTGGGCATCCCGATCGGCACGCTGAAGTCGCGGATCCATCACGCCCGTCGCCACGTCCGGGAGACGATGCGGGACAGCTGAGCGATGCGTACGCCGTTCTGCAGGTTTGCCCCCGATCGAGGGACATCGTTTGACTTGTGCGACCAATGCATCTTTGATGGTCGATGTGCATGTTCGGCGTGGTCGGGCGATTCGTCGTCTGGGTGGGCCGGTCGATGCCCTGAGCCTGGAGGACTGATGCGAGTCGTCGCACGGAGGAACTCACTACGCCCACGACGACGGCTGTTGCCGGTGGCGATGGCGGCGGTGACGCTGCTGAGCCTGGCCGTCGGTGTGCCGGCGTCCGCCGCGGCGCCCTCGACAGTCGTCGGCGTGGCCAGCGGTCGTTGCCTGGACGTGGTCGGCAACGTCAGGACCGCCGGTGCCGGCATCAACATCTACGACTGCACTGGCCAGGCCAATCAGGCGTGGACCTTCACCTCGAGTGGTGAGCTGCGGGTCTACGACGACACGATGTGCCTGGACGTGGTCGGTCAGGACACCACCGCGCCGGCGGCGCTACAGATCAACAACTGCACCGGTGGGGCGAACCAACGCTGGCGGACCACCACCTCGGGGACGATCGTCGGCGTCCAGTCCGGCCTGTGCCTGGACGTGAACGGCGCCGGCACCGCCAACAGCACCACAGTCGGTCTCTGGACCTGCAACGGGCAGTCCAACCAACGGTGGACGACGTCCTTCGGCAGCGCCGACAGCCAGCCGCCGACGGCGCCGGGCAGCCCTCGGGTCAGCGGTCTGACCTGCAACTCGGTGACGTTCGCGTGGAACGCCTCGACGGACAACGTCGCGGTGGCCTTCTACGACATCTACCACGACGGCCAGCTGATGACGTCGGTGAGCGGTACGACGCTCTCCACCAACCTGACCGTGGTTGCCGGGGCGACCTGGGGTCTGTACGTCAACGCCCGCGACGCCGCCGGCAACGTGTCGCAGGCGAGCGCCACCGTCTCGATCACACCGCCGCCCTGTCAGGCCGACAGTCAGCCGCCCACCGCGCCGCAACAGCTCACCGGCACCGCGTCGGGCACCACTGTGACGCTGCGCTGGACCGCGTCGACCGACAACATCGGGGTGCGGGCGTACGACATCTACCGGGCCGGCGCGAAGGTGGGCACGGTCACCGGCGCGCCGCCGGCGACCACGTTCACCGACAGCGGCCTGACGGCGAACACCTCCTACCAGTACTACGTGGTGGCTCGGGACGCGCAGGACAACGCCTCGTCGCGCAGCGGCACCGCGACGGTGACCACCGGCGCGGCGTGCGCCAACCCGGTGTGCGGGGTGCGGCAGGTCACCACCGACACCGACATCCCGTGGGGTCTGGTGACGTTGCCCGACGGCAGCGTGCTCTACAACCGGCGCGACGCGCACGACATCATCCAGCTCAACCCGAGCACCGGGGCCAAGACCAACCTGGGCACCGTGCCGAACGTGCAGAGCACCGACGGTGAGGGTGGCCTGTTGGGGCTCGCCATCTCGGCCAGCTACTCCAGCGACCGTTGGCTCTACGTCATGCACACCTCGCCGAGCGACAACCGCATCGTCCGGATCCGGCTGGAGAACGGGCGACTCAACACCGCCAGCGAGCAGGTCCTGCTCAGCGGCATCCGGCGTAACAAGTACCACGACGGTGGTCGCCTGCGGTTCGGCCCGGACGGCAAGCTGTACGCCAGCACCGGCGACGCCCAGAACGGCAACTACGCCCAGGACCGGTCCAGCCTCGAAGGCAAGATCCTGCGACTCAACCCGGACGGCACCGTCCCCTCGGACAACCCGTTCGGCAACTACGTGTGGAGCTACGGCCACCGCAACCCGCAGGGGCTGGCGTTCGACTCGCAGGGCCGGCTGTGGGAGCAGGAGTTCGGCAACTCGGTGATGGATGAGACCAACCTGATCACCAAGGGTGGAAACTACGGCTGGCCGGCCTGTGAGGGCACCAGCGGCGCTTGCGGTACGGCCGGCTTCATCGCGCCGGCGCGCACGTACCCGACTGCCGAAGGGTCCTGCTCCGGCATCACGATCGTCCGCGACGCGCTCTACGTGGCCTGCGCCCGAGGCGCTCGGATGTACCGCGCGGTGATCAGCGGCAGCAGCCTGACGAACGTGCAGACGTACTTCAGTGGCACCTACGGCCGGCTGCGGACGGTCGAGCCGGCTCCGGACGGCGGGCTGTGGCTGACCACCACCAACGTCGGTGACAAGGACAGCACCCCGAACAACAGCAACGAGAAAATTCTCCACGTCACGTTGGGTAACTAGTTCCGCATCCCACCAGGGCCGCCTCGGGGCAGCCCTGGTGGGATGAGCGGTGGGACGGCCCGGTCAGAGGCCGAGGTCCGGCCAATGCGGGTCGTCCCAGCGGGCCGGTCCGGCGAGGCCGAGCAGTCTGATCCGGTGCAGCCGCTTCGGGTCGGCGCCGATCATCCGCAGCCGGGCCGGGGCGTGCTGGAGCAGCCAGGCGGTCAGCTCCACGCGGAGCCTCTCCTCCTCGTCGCCCGTGAGTTCCCAGGTGCTCCACGGCAGATCTTCGCAGAGCAGGTCGTACTCCCACTCTCCGAAAGCCTCGGCGAGCCGCTGATTCGCCAGGGGGCTGGTTGCCGTCGCCCAGGCGTCGAGCCAACGGCCGAGCACGCCAGAGGCTTCCACGAGCATGGCCAGCACCGCGTGCGGCGGCACCTCGGCGTCTGGGTCGGTGAGCGTGACGACCCACCAGGCGTCCAGGAACTCGCGGATCGCCGTCGACTGCTCGGTGGGCCACTCCTGCCAGCGGCCGAGCGCGAACGCACGGCCCGCATGGTCCATGCTGGCCAGACGCTCTACCTCGCCGCTGACCAGGGCCGCGGCGAGTTGGGGCAGGATCCGGCGCAGCATGGCGGCGGGGAAGCCCCAGTCGCCGGCCCAGTACGTGCGACGCAGGAGGTCCGGGTCCAGCTCGACGTCCGGGGTCTTGAGCAACGCAAGTTCTTCCGCGCTGCCCCAGTGGCACTCGCAGTTGCCGTCGTCGGGGTGGGCGGTCATCCCACGGAAGGTAATGGCGAGATGGGCCAGTGCGGCGTCGAGTCGACGCCGTGGGGGCGTGGGTTGCGTCATGGGGATGCGCCTTCGCGGACTCCGGCGGCGCGGCAGCCGAAGAGCGCGACGTTACACCCTCAGCTGCTGGTCAGAAGCACGAGTTGCTGGGTCGCCCTGGTCATCGCGACGTAGCGGTCGACCGCCCCCTCGATGCCGGTGCCGAACGCCTCCGGGTCGACGAGGACGACCAGGTCGAATTCGAGGCCCTTGGCCTGCTCCGGGCTCAGAGAACGGACCCGGGACGTCGGCGCGAAGGTCGGGTCGCCGATCACGCAGGCGATTCCTTCGGCGTGGTCGGCGAGCCAGGTGTCGAGGATCGACAGCAGGTCGGCGGCCGAGCCGTGGACGACGGGGAGCCCGTTGCCGCGAATGGAGGTGGGCACGTTGGCGTCGGGGAGCACGCCCCGGATGACCGGTTCGGCCTCCGCCATGACCTCCGCCGGCGTCCGGTAGTTGATGGTCAACGAGGCCACTGTGACCCGGTCGAGCCCGACCCGCTTGAGCCGTTCCTGCCACGACTCGGTGAACCCGTGCCGGGCCTGGGCGCGGTCCCCCACGATGGTGAAGCTGCGCGACGGGCAGCGGGCCAGCAGCATCTGCCACTGGGCGTCGGTCAGCTCCTGCGCCTCGTCGACGACGATGTGTGCGAACGGGCCGGCCAGCAGGTCCGGGTCGGCGTCCGGCAGCGCGGAGTCGTCGACCAGGACGTCGCGCAGGTCGGGTTGGCGCAGCATCGCCAGCAGACCCTCGCCGTCGTCGTAGGTGTCGGCCGCCAGCAGCTCGTCGACGACCCGGGCCATGTGCTCGCGTTCCACGGCGGCGGCGGGGTCGCGCCGCCGGGTGCGCCCCGCCCTCTCCGCGTCGCCGAGCCGCTGCCGGGCCGTGTCGAGCAGCGGCAGGTCGGACACGGTCCAGGCCCGGGGCTCGTCGCGTTGCAGCTTGCGGACCTCCTCCGGGCTGAGCCACGGCGCGCACCTGCGCAGGTACGCGGGCACCGACCACAGGTCACCCACGAGATCGGCCGCGTCGAGCAACGGCCAGGCGCTGTTGACGGTCGCCCGCAGCTCCCGGTTCCGCAGCAGCGAGTCGCGGAGCACGGCGTCCGGCTCCTCGCCGTCGTACCGGTCGATGAGGATGGTCAGCAACTCCTCCCAGATGTCCTCGCGCGCCTCGTTGTGCGGGGTGCCCGGACCCGGCGCCTGGAACGCGTCGGCCCAGTCGTCGGCGCTCAGGCGGACGTCGGAGTCGCCAACCGTGATCGTCATCGGGGCGACGGGTGGGTCCTCGTAGAACCGGACGGCCGCGTCGATCGCCCGGACCAGCTCGGCCGAGGACTTCAGCCGGGCCACGTCCGGGTCGGCGTCGACGGTAGCCGTGGCCCCCTCTTCGACGAGGTCGCGCAGGGTGCAGGTCTGCACGTCCTCCTCTCCGAGGCTGGGCAGGACGTCGGCGACGTAGGCCAGGTAGGGCTGGTGCGGCCCCACGAAGAGAACTCCACCCCGGCGTTGACCGAGGCGCGGGTCGGAGTAGAGCAGGTACGCGGTGCGGTGCAGGGCGACGACGGTCTTGCCGGTGCCCGGACCGCCGTCGACCACGAGGGTGCCGGCCGACCCCGCCCGGATGATGGCGTCCTGGTCGGCCTGGATCGTGCTGAGCACGTCGCGCATCCGGGCCGACCGGGCGCCGCCCAGACTGGCGATGAACGCGGACTGGTCGTCGAGCGCGACGGCGTGCCCCACGAACCCGTCCGGGGTGAACACCTCGTCCCAGTAGTCGCTGATCCGGCCGCGGGTCCAGCGGTACCGGCGGCGGCTCGCCAGGCCCATCGGGTTGGCATGGGTCGCGCCGAAGAACGGCTCGGCGGCGGGTGAGCGCCAGTCGAGCAGCAGCCGCTGGCCCGCGCTGTCGGTGAGGCCGCGACGTCCGACGTACACCGGCTCGGAGGTGTCCGCCCCGACGACGTGGCCGAGGCACAGGTCCAGCCCGTAGCGGCTCAGCGAGCGCAGGCGGGCGGTCAGCCGGCGGACCTCCTCGTCCCGGTCGACGGCCTGCCGGCCCTTGCCGCCGGGCGCCCGGCGGGCGGTGTCCAGACGGTCGGACAGCTCGGCGTTCAGCTGCGCGAGGCCCTGCGCCATGGCCGCGAAGTGCCGCTCGTCGTGGGCGATGAGCGCCGGGTCGGCCTTGGGGGCGAGGTGATCGGGAAGGTCGAACACGGAGGTGGGCAAGGAATCCAATTCATGACTTCCATTTCGGCAGAATCTGGCCTCGGCCGACGATTCTGCGTCATAAACGGGGTCTTGCCGCAAGCCCCCCAGTGCGCTATAAATTAGAAGTGGCGGGAGACCAGAGGTCTCCCGTTTTCCCTGTTCAGGGCGCGTCGACGACCTCACGGCCGAGCGGCCAGAACGCCGCCGGTACGAGCTTGAAGTTGGCGATGCCGAACGGGATCCCGATGATCGTCACGCAGAGGGCGATGCCCGCGAGGATGTGCGAGAGCGCTAGCCACCAGCCGGCCAGCACCACCCAGAGGATGTTCGCCAGGCCGGAGCCGACGCCCACGCCCGGCTTGGGCACCAGGGTGCGGCCGAAGGGCCACAGCGAGTAGACCGCGAGGCGCAGCGAGGCGACGCCGAACGGGATGGTGACGACCAGGACGAAGCAGATCAGCGCGGCGATGCCGTAGCCGACCGCCAGCACGAGGCCACCGCCGAAGACGAGCCACAGCACATTCAGTACGAAACGAATCATTACTCCAGCATGAAACATGCTCGCCACCTGGTCGCCTCGCCCCCGTTCCCTCAACGGGAAACGGCCACCGCGTGGCCCTCGGGGAGGGGCCTCCCGCCACCTTCGGAGAGCTCGGCGAGGGCGTGGTCGCGGCTGTCGAAGATCGGGAAGGCCCCGTCCAGACGCATGGTGTGCAGCACGGTGCGGATGAATCGCGACGGCGCGGCGAGGCAGAGCGTGACACCCCGTTCCCGGGCGTCACGGTGGGCGCGCACGAGCAGACCGAGGCCGGTCGAGTCGATGATGTGCACCCGGCTCAGGTCGACCACGACATGCCCGCCCACCTCGGCCACGTGCCGCAGCGCCGTGCGCAGGTTGTCGCCGGTGTCGAGGTCGATGTCACCAGTGGCGGCGATGACTGTCGTGCCGTCGAGGTGGTCGATGCCGAGGATGCCACCGGGGCCATGCTCGTCGCACGACGCCTGGCCACCGGTCGAGGCGGGCAGGAGGCTGCAGTGCGGGCAGCGGTGCGGCCCGGTGGCGAAGGGGGAGCCGCTCCAGCCGTGTTCGGCCACCAGGGTCCAGACGACCTCGGCGTCGGGGAGCACGCACGCGGTGCCGCGGATGGTCTCGCCGCAGGTGTCGCAGATCAGGGTCATCAGATACTCGTCCGGGACGACGGTCATGCTGCTGGTCCTTCCTAGTTGACGATCGGGAGCACCTGATCCAGGCGGGTGATCTGCAGGATGCGCCGGACCCGGGGGTTCGGATCGCGGACGGTGAGGGCCGCGTCGGCGCGAGTCAGCCGCCGGTGCACGTCGAGCAGCAGGCCGATGGCGGCGGCGTCGAGGTGTTGGCAGTCGGACAGGTCGAGCACGACCTGCGCGGGGCGCAGCGCCAGCAGTCGGTCGAACACTGCGCCGACCTCCGGCAGACAGGCCAGATCGAGTTCGGTGACGCGAACCTCGACCAGCGGCAGCGTGTACCTCGCGGGCAGCACCGGCGTCGCCATTGCCGTACCCCTCTCCGTCGACCTTGCCTCCTCCCCACCGTGCTGCGCGGGGTTGGCGGTCACTGCAAGGCTCTGTGACAGTTGTGTGACAAAACCGCCGGCCGGCGGGCACGGTTGGCCGCCCGGCGGTCGGCCGAGGATGATTCCGGGATGACGGCCGTACTGGTGATCGAGGACGACGACCGCATCCGGCTCGCGCTGCTGCTGGCACTTGAGGACGAGGGCTACGACGCCCTCGGCGCGGCCACGGCCGAGGAGGGCCTGCGCGCCCAACGCCACCACCCGGCCGACTACGTGCTCGTCGACCTGATGCTGCCCGGCCTCGACGGCTTCGAGTGCATCCGACAGTTGCGCCGAGACGACGACGTGCCGATCGTGGTGGTCAGCGCCCGTGACGGCACCGACGACATCGTGGCCGCCCTCGAAGCCGGCGCCGACGACTACGTGGTCAAACCCGTGGCCATCCGGGAGCTGACCGCCCGCCTGCGGGCTCTGCGCCGCCGTGCCCGGCCGGTGGTCACGACCTCTGCGCCGGAGCCCGTGCCGGCGGTCGCCTTCGGCGAGTTGGAGATCAGTCCGGAGGCGGGTGAGGTGCGCCGCGCCGGCCAGCAGGTCACTGTCACCCGCACCGAGTTCCGGCTGCTCTGTGAGCTGGCCGAGCACGCTGGTCGGGTGCTGTCGCGTCAGCAGTTGCTGCAACGGGTCTGGGGGTACGACAGCGGCGACGAACGGCTCGTCGACGTGCACGTCGGTCGGCTGCGGCAGAAGATCGAGCTGGACCCGGCGAACCCCCGGCACCTGGTCACCCTGCGGGGCCTTGGCTACAAGTTGCAACGATGAGACGCCTCGGACTGCGTACCCGGGTGACCGCCGCGTTCGCCGTCGGCGCGCTCCTGCTCTCGGCGTCGATGGCCCTGATCTCCTACGAGTTGACCCGCCGCTCCCTGCTCGACGACCGCGAACGCATCGCCCTGCGGGCGGCCTACTTCGACGCCGCCGTGGTGCATGCCGGCCTCGACACCGACACCCCGGACGTGGTGGAGGTGCTCCGGTCGTTGGACACCGGCGGAAGCCGTCGACCGGTGCTGCACCTCAACGGCGAGTGGTACGCGAGGGCCGCCGATCCCGGCACCACGGCCGCCATCCCCGACGAGCTGCTCCGGGTCGTCTCCGCCGGGAAGCCGGCCGTGCAGCGTGTCCGCGTGGACGGGCAACCGGCCCTGGTGGTCGGTGTGCCGTTGTCCGCGTCCGCGACGTACTTCGAGGTCAACTCTCTGCGCGAGCTGGAGCAGACCTTCCGGGTGCTGGCCCTCGCGCTGACCAGCGTCGCGGTGCTGGTCGCCGGATCCGGCGCAGCCCTCGCCTGGTACGCCACCCGACACGGGCTGCGGCCGCTGACAGCGGTCGCCGACGCGGCCGAGAAGATCGCTGCCGGTGACTTCACCGCCCGGCTCGACCCGGCCACCGACCCTGACCTCACCCGCCTCTCCTCGTCGTTCAACCAGATGGTCGACCGCCTCGCCCTCCGCATCGAACGGGACCGCCGGTTCGCCGCCGACGTCAGCCACGAACTGCGGTCCCCGTTGCAGACCCTCGCCGCGGCGGCCAGCGTCCTGGCCCGCCGTCGGGAGCACCAGGACCAACGGACCGCCACCGCCGCCGGGCTCGTCGCCGACGAGATCGATCGTTTCCAACGGCTCGTCAACGACCTGATCGACCTGGCCCGCAGCGACCAGCCGGCCCACCGTGCCCCGGTGGACGTGGTGGAGCTGGCCCGGGAGACCTGCGACGCGTACGACCTGCCGGGCACCCTCGTCAGCCTGGCACCGGACGTGCCCACGACGTGGCAGGTCGAGCGGCGGCGGGTCGCCCAGATCCTGGCGAACCTGCTCGACAACGCCGCCACCTACGGCGGTGGCCCGGTGGCTGTTCGCCTGGACCGGGACGGGGACAGCGGCGTCATCGAGGTCGACGACGACGGTCCGGGCGTTCCCGTCGAGGACCGCGAGGCGATCTTCGACCGGTTCGTCCGGGGGCGAGCCGCCCACACCCGTGGCGCCGGCGACGGCACCGGCCTGGGGCTGGCGCTGGTCGCGCAGCACGCCGCCGCGCACGCGGGGCAGGTGACGGTCGCCGACCGTCCGGGCGGGGGCGCCTGTTTCCGGGTCACCCTGCCGGGGAGCCTGTCGTGAGGCCCCGTCGTCTCGTCCCGTTGGCCCTCGTTGTGCTGTTGACCGGATGTGGCATCCCCACCGACGACACCCCACGCGCGGTGCCGGCCCCGCGAGGGCCGCTGAACAGCGCCGCTCCCGCCGACACCACCGCACCGGCCGGCAGCGCCGCCGAGACGCTCTGCCTGGTCCGGAACAACCGCATCGTCCCCGTGGTCCGGCGCGTCGACAGGGCACCCAGCATCGCGGACCAGTTGCGGCACCTGCTCGCCGGGCCCAGCGGGGCCGAACGGGACAGCGATCTGACCAGCGCGCTGCCGGGGGCGGTCAACGCCGCCCTCGCGACAGTTACCGGGACGCAGGCCGTCGTCGCTGTGGACGAACCCGCCGAGGTGGGGGGTCGCAGCGACGAGGTCCTCGCCTTCGGGCAGATCGTCTGCACTCTCACCAGCCGCGAGGACGTCTCCACAGTGGCCTTTCTGCGCGACGGCAGGGCTCTGGGCGTGCCCCGGGCCGACGGCTCCCTGTCGAGTGTGCCGCTCACCCGCGGCGACTACGCCCCCCTCATCAGCGAACGCTGAACGCGAGGTCTCGGGGTTGCTCGGTGGAAGACCTGAGACGAAAGCCAGGGCGAGGCGAGGGAAGCTCCCGGAGGTCGGCAGTCGCCGGCGGACACATGCTGACTGGCATGAAACGCGCTGCGCTCTACGTGATCGGCGGCCCGGTCGGCATCGTGGCCTACGGCCTGGTCCGGCTGTGGGGAAAGTCAGACGGGGTGTACGGCCCCGGGCTCGACTGGCAGGCCGCCCACCTGGCCGCCCTCGCCGGCATGGTCTGCTTCGTCCCGGGTGTGCTCGCGCTGTCCGGCCTGCTGCCCCGCAGTCCGTGGCGCACCGGGGTGGTGGCCGGCACGTTCGTCGGCCTCGCCGCGACGATGGTGCAGTTCGGCGCGGACATCGTCGAAGGTCTGCTGGCCGAGGACCGGGCGGAGATGTCGAGGCTCGGCGCGGAATTCAAGGACATCCCCGGCGTGGAGGTGGCCTTCTACAGCGTCGTACCCCAGTTCTTCTTCCTCGGCCTGCTCGTGCTCACGGGCATGCTCGCCGCCCGACGGCGGTTGCCGTGGTGGAGCGTGCCGCTGCTCCTCGTCGGCATCGTCCTGCCGGCGGTCACCCTCGACCTGCTTCCCATCGGCGGCCTGTGCATGGCGCTGGCGTTGGCCCCGGCGCTGCCACTGGTACGACAGCGAGGCGAACGTGCCGGGTCACCGGTCGGCATCCACTGAGGACCGGGGTGGCGCTGGCCCCATCGGACCAGCGCCACCCGTCGGGTCGTTACTTCAGGGCGAGGGTGCGGGCGTCGGCGGCGATGACGCTGGCGACCTCCGCCGGCACCAGCTTGCCGGCCTGCCGGTCGGCGTAGGTGGCCAGCTCGGCGTACTGGGCGTGGGCCAGCCTGATGGTCATCGCAGTGACGGCGGCCGGGTCCGCGCCCGAGGTGAGGATCAGGTAGCCGAGGCCAGACTGGCTAACCGTCACGGTGAAGGTGCTGGTCGCCGTGGCGGTGCCCTCGGGCCCGGTCGCCTCGGTGGTGATGGTGTGCCGGCCGGCGGTCAGCTTGGCCAGGTCGAGCTTGCGCCCGGCGGCCGACTTCTTACCGTCCAGTGTCACGGTGACGGTGTCGGCGTTGGTCGCGGCGACCGCGATCACCGGTGACTGCGCCCGGTCCAGCCGAGCCCCGTCGGTCGGCGAGGTGATCTGCACGGTCGGGTCGGCGGGGGCCCGCTGGACGAACGCCGAGTTCCAACCGACCAGCTCCGCCGCCCGGTTGGTGATGATCGCGTCGGTGCCGATCCGCTCCAGCCGCTGCCACAGGCCGGCGGAGTCCATCGTCCACGCCATCACTGCGACACCGGCTGCGTGCAGCGGGGCGACGACCTCGGGCTTGGCCAACAGCACGTTGCCGTCCGGGTTGTACGCGGTCAGGTGCAGCTCCTTCGCGATCGCCACCGGGTCGGCGTCCAGGGTGCTGCGGAGCAGGCCGAGCGGCAGCTCGGGGGCGATCTCGTAGGTGTACTTCAGAGCGTCGACCTCGAAGCTCTGGATGAAGACCCGGCCCATCATCTGCTCGTCCCGGATCACTTGGATGATCGTGGCGACCTCGTCGCGGGTGTGCTTGCCCTTGATCTCCACGAGCAGGTTTCCACCCCGCATCCGCAGGTCGGCGAGCTGCTCCGCGAGGGTGGGCACCCGCTCGCCGACGTACTGCGGGCCGAACCAGGAGCCGGCGTCGAGCGCCTTGATCTGCGCGGCGGTCAGGTCCCGGATGTTGCCGGTGCCGTCGGTGGTCCGGTCGACGGTGCCGTCGTGCAGGATGAACGGGACGCCGTCCCTGCTCGGCTGGACGTCGTTCTCGATCCAGTCGGCGCCGCCCCTGCGGGCGATCTCCTGGGCGACGAGGGTGTTCTCCGGTGCGGCGGCGGACGCGCCCCGGTGGGCGATCACGGTGAGCGGGCTGCCCTCGGGGCGGAGGTAGCCGTTCGGCGCCAGCTCGGTGACGGTGACGTCGTCGTACGACACGGTCGCGCCGTTGACGAAGAGCCCTTGGACGCCGTCGGCGGAACGCTGGAGGCTGCTGGTCCGCATCGCCTCCCGCCCGTCGAAGATCCAACGGGCCTGGTTGCCGTGCACCTCGACGGCGACGCGCACGTCCCGGCCGGTGCCGGCGGCGGACGGGGCGGAGGCGGTGTTCGTCACGACCCAGGCGTTGGCAGCGGTCCGCTGGGCGAATTCGAGCCCGTTGGCGGCGGTGGTGCCGCTGCGCATGGTGGCGATCCACCAGGGGGTCGCGCCGCTGGCGGGGACGTCGATGCCGAGCGAGGCCCAGCGGGTGGCGGCCGAGACCGCCTCGAAGCGCATGGTCGCCTCGAGGCGGAAGTCGTTCAGGTGCCGACCAAAGGTGATCTTGTTGTTCTCGCTGGAGCTGGCGGAGGTTCCGTACAGTCGGCCGTTCTCGACCTTCCAGGTGCCGTCGACCGCGTGCCAACCGGCGGGCAGCGACCCGGCCGAGAAGTTCTCCGAGACGACGACGTTGCCCGGCTCGGCGGTGGCGGGCGACGAGGTCGCAACCGCGACCGCGACGACGGCGCCGGTGACGGCGAGGACGGAGATGGAGGCAGCGGCCCGGGTACGCAGGGCGCCGAGGCGCGACCCGGCGCGACGAAGCGACGGTGATGCGGCGAGGACAGTCATGGTCGGAACGCTACGAAGCACGCCCGAACTGATGATCAATCAAGCATGGCTGCCGCCGGAACGCCGGGTGTACGCGCTCGATCTACGCGTCCCGGCATCGCTAGTGATTGAGGTAGGCGAGGACCGCGCGGACACGTCGGTTGGCGTCCTCGGCAGGCGGCAGGTCGAGCTTGGCGAAGATGTTGGTGATGTGCTTCTCCACCGACACCGGCGCCAGGACGAGCGCCGCGCAGATGGCCGCGTTGGACAGGCCCTGAGCCATGAGGCCGAGTACCTCCCGTTCCCGTGCGGTGAGCCCGTCGATGCCGTGGTTACGGCTGTTGCGGGTGAACAGCTGGCGCACCACCTCGGGGTCGAGGGCGGTACCCCCGTTGGCCACTCGCGTCACCGCGTCGAGGAAGTCGTCGAGTGCGGTGACCCGGTCCTTGAGGAGGTAACCGACACCGCCCCGGCCGTCGGCGAGCAGTTCCACGGCGTAGGCCCGTTCGACGTACTGGGAGACGATGAGCACCTTCGTGTCCGGGTCCGTGTCAGCAGCCGCACCAGGCCGTCTCGAAGCAGTAGCAGGTCCTCTGCGATCACGATGCGCATCAGTAGGGCAGCCTCGCGGACAGGACGGTGGGACCGCCGAGTGGACTGGTGATGGTGAGCCGGCCGTCTAGTGCCTCGACACGGCGGCGCAGGCCGTCGAGCCCGGACCCGGCCGGGTCGGCGCCGCCCTGGCCGTCGTCGGTGAGCGTGACGGTGACCGTACCGGCGCCTCGGACGAGGGTGACGACGCAGGTCCGGGCCTCGGCGTGCTTGCCCGCGTTGGCGAGACCCTCCGCGATGACGAAGTAGGCCGCCGACTCGACCGCTGGTGGGTACCGCTCCTCCGGGTCGCCCCGGACCTCGACGGCGAGAGGACTGTCGCCGGCCAGGGCGGCGACAGCGGCGTGCAGCCCCCGATCGGTGAGGATCGGCGGGTGGATGCCACGCACCAGTCGGCGTAGCTCGGTGAGGGCGTCATCGAGTTGCCGGCGGGCAAGATCCACATCGGACGCGGCGGTCGCGCCGCTCGGCAGCTTGCGGGAGGCCAACGCCAGCGTCATGCCGGCGGCCACGATCCGGGCCTGGGCACCGTCGTGCAGATCCCGCTCGATCCGACGTAGCTCCGCGGCCTGGGCGTCGACGACCCGACGGCGGCTCTGCGCGAGGCGCGCGGCCTCCTCGACCAACTGCCCGTGTGCGCCGGGCGCCAGCAAGCCTCGGGCGGCGCGGGCCTGGGCCCGCCCGGCGGTCCGCAGCAACCACGCGGTCACCGGTAACAACAGCACGCCGAGCAGGGTCAGGCCGAACCGACCCGGCACCGTCGTCATGAGCGGACGCATCGGGAACGGCGCGTGCGGGTTCGGCACCGCCCACGCCCACAGCGGCGCCACGACGGCGGCGAGATCGACGACGGTGACCACGATGGCGGCGATCCCGCCCGCCAGGCCCAGCGGGAAGACCGTGATCAGCCAGGCCAGGTCGCGCCAGGTGGCGGGCTGCACGGCGACCGCACGGACCCGCTGCCGGACGGTGGCACCCTCGATTGGCAGGTACGGTGCCGCGATGGCGCCGCCGAGCACCCAACCCGCCCGGCGGCGCTCCAGGTCCGCAAGGCGTCGGGTCACCCAGGTCGCGCCGAGGAAGGCCGGGCCGCCGAGCTGCGTGATCGCCAGCAGGCCGACCCCGATGGTGGACGCCAGGCTCCAGCCGAGACCGACGACGCCCGCGACGAGGCTGCTGAGCAGGTATGCCAGCGCCGAAGCCGTGGTACGGATCATCGCGGCGATCCTACCGGCGGCACCGTCCCGGACCGCCGGCCGGACCCGGCCCCGGATGATCCCGAGGACGAGCCCGAGTGGCGTTCCGGCCGGCACCACCGTCAGCGCCCGTCGCTCAGGGCCGGCAGGCCGCGTCGGCGCAACAGAGCCCGGGCCGGTACGACGCCCGCGACCAGCCCGAGCGCCGCCACACCGCCGAGCATCCCCACGTACGTGCCGGCGTCGACGACAACCCGCAAGGTGCCGTCCTGCGCCGAGCTGAACGCGCCGACCACGATCGCGGTGACCAGTGCGCCCAGCACCAGCCCGACAGCAACCGTGATCATCGCCTCGCGGTCGACGAGCCGGTGCAGCTGCCCTGTCGTCGCACCGGCCAGCCGCAGATCGGCGAACTCGCGGCGGCGCGCCGCGGTGGCGATGGCGAAGGTGTTGACGACGGCGACCGCCGTGAAGCCGAGGGAGATGACCACCATGAGTTCCCAGGCGCCCTGCTGGTTCTGCGAGTCACCGGCTGGCGCCGCACCGAGCGCGGGAGTCAGCCGCAGTCCGGGCCACGACGCGGCGATCCGGTCCGGCACGTCGCCGGAGTAGCGCAGTCCAACCGTGTTGACCAGCCCGCGCGGGTCGTGTGCCGCCACCAGCTCCGCCGGCAGAACCAGGTCGCCGAAGCCACGGGCCCGGGCGTACACCCCGGCCAGGCGGAGGTCGACCTGGTGGCCGTCGGCAAGCCAGACCCGCACGTCGTCGCCCACCCGCCAGCCGTACTGGTCGGTCATGTACGCACTGGCGGCGAACGCGCCCGTGCCCGGTAGCGTCCCGGCACGCAGATCGAGGTCGAGCGCCGACTCGGTGCCGGCGGTCAGCAGACCCTGGCTGGCGAAGTCCTCGGGCTTGCCACCCTGCTCCACGATCGCTCGGGTCGGCAGCGTCGCCGCCGCACCGGTCACCCCGTCCAGTGCGACGAGCCGTTCGACGGTGTCGAGCGGAAGGCCACCGGGTGCCGTCACCTGTGCCGTCGCGGCCGCCGTCCGGTCCTCCTGCTCCTGCCCGGCCAGCTGACCCAGAAGGGCACTGTTGAGCAGCATGGTGGCGTTGAGCGCGAACATGAGCACGAGCGGGACGGCGACCGCCGCGACCCTTCGCCGCTCGGCCCTGGTGACCAGACCGGCCAGCCAGCCGGTCGGGCCGCCGACGCCGAACACGCGGGACACCGGTGTCGTCAGCGCCCGGACCAGCGACGGGCCGAGGGCCGCGACCGTGCACAGCAGCAGGGCGGACGACACGAAGCTCATGCCCATGCCGAGGGGCCCGTCGAGCGGCACGAAGACGAGCAGGGCGATCGCCCCGGCGGTGGTCACCACCGCGACGGCGATCCGGGCGACCAGCCCACCGGTGGGTGCGTTGGCGGTCTCGGCGAGTGCCTGCGTCGGGGCGATCCGCACCGCGCGGCGGCCGGCGACCCGGGCACCGACGAAGGTCACCACCATCCCGGCCGCCACGGCCGCGACGAGCACGATCACGTTGGTCCGTACGACGAACTGGGCCGGCACCGCGCCCAGCTCCCGGAATCGGGCGGCCACCACGTGGGCGAAGACCACACCCAGCGGCGCGCCGGGCAACGCGGCGGCCCCGGCGAGCAGGAGACTCTCCACGCCCAGGAGGCGGCGCAGCTGACCGGGGGTCGCGCCAGCGGTGCGCAGCAGAGCCAGCTCGCGCAGCCGTTGGCGGACGCCGAGCGTCACCGTGCCGGTGAGGACGAAGACGGCCGCGAACGCCGTGATGCCGATGACGAAACCGAAGATCGAGATCGGGCCGATGTAGTCCGGCAGCGCGCCGGGCAGGTCGGCCCGGACGCGGTCGGCACCGGTGAGCACTTCGTGGTCGCCCGCCACCTGCCCGACGGCGTCGCGGAGCGCGACCGGGTCGGTGCCCGGTCCGGCGAGAACGGCCACCGCGGTCGGACCGGGCAGCCCGGAAACCATCGCCACCTCGCCGTCGGCGACGAACAGCGCGCCCTGGGCGGGCAGCCCGTCCCGACCGGACGGCGCCGCGACACCGGACACGGCCATCGTGCGCACGCCCGTCTTGGTGGTGACCATGAGATGCCCGCCCACCGAGGTGCCCGACCGTCTGGCCAGGTCGGCGTCGATGACCACCTCACCCCGACCGGGTGCCGCACCGCTGCGCAACAGGTACGGCGTCAGTGCCGCGGAGGCCCACCCATGGCCGATCACCAGGGCCCCGTCGGCCCCGCGCAGCGGCCGTCCGTCCGGCGTGCTCGCCTGGACCGGAAAGGCGACGTCCGCGACCGCCGCCGCGACACCCGGAAGGTCGCCGAGTCGGCCGGCGAGGTCGACCGGCAGCGAGCCGGCCCCGGTCAGTCGCTCGGACTTGACCTTGCGCTTGACCTTGGACTTGTCCTTCTTCTGCGTGGTGGTGACCTTCTCGAGGGTGACGCCGCGGTCGCCCGAGACGACGATCGGCGCTGCCGTGAACCGGTTGGCCGGCGGCTTCGCCGTGAGCACGGAGGCGAGCAGCAGGCCACCGCCGACGAACAGGGCCACGGCCAGCAGCGCGGCGAAGAACGTGCCGGCGTAGGCGCCGCGGTGCTGGCGCAGGCTGCCGAGAGCGAGCCGGATCATCGGACGGTCACCGCCATCATCTGCGCAGCGACCTTCTCGGCCGTCGGGTCGGCGAGTTCCGCGACGATTCGTCCATCGGCCAGGAACACCGCGCGGTCCGCCCACGCCGCGGCGGCCGGATCGTGCGTCACCATGACGACAGTCGTGCCCATCTGGTCCACGGCCTCACGCAGCAACCCGAGCACCTCGCGGCCGGTCGACAGATCCAGCGCGCCGGTCGGCTCGTCGGCGAAGATGACCTCCGGCCGGCCGGCGAGCGCACGGGCGAGTGCGACCCGCTGTCGCTGACCGCCGGACAGCCGGCCGGGTCGGTCGTCTTCCCGCCCGGTGAGCCCGACGCGCCGGATCACCTCCCGCGCCCAACCCTGGTCCGCGCGCACCCCGGCCAGCCGTTGTGGGAGCAGGATGTTGTGCCAGACCGACAGCGAGTCCATCAGGTTGTACGACTGGAAGACGAATCCGACCCGCTGTCGCCGGGCCTCGGTGAGTCGGGGCTCACGCAGCCCGCCGATGTCCTGTCCGACGAGGAGCACCCGGCCGCTGTCCGGCCGATCCAGGCCCGCCGCGCAATGCAGGAGCGTTGACTTGCCCGAGCCCGACGGACCCATCACCGCGCAGAACGAACCGGCCTCGAACCCGACCGACACCCCGTCCAACGCCCGGACACCGCCCCCGCCGGCATATGCCTTCGTCACGTCGAGCACTTCGACGACCAGCCCGCGAGCGGGGGTCCCATCGCTGTTTCGCATGGGGAAAGCCTGGTCGAGGCGACGTTCCCGGACCACACGGTGACCCATGATCTGGAGGGTGGGGAAACCCCTACCGTGGAAGCGCGGGGAAGAACAAAGATCAGCTCGGCAGGCCCGAGCAGGCGGCCCCGTCGATGGTGCACGCCTTCGGGGCGGCACCGGTCAACGATCCATTGACCCGGAACGTCACCCGGACCGAGGCGCTGCCGGGCACCTGACCAGTGCTCGGGTCCGGCACGAACGTCCACACCGCACCGTCCCGGCTGGCCTGTGCCCCCTCGACCCCGCTGACCCCCAGCGACTCCCGGGGCAGGGTGACGACCAGCGTCCACGCCGGTGCCGGGACCGGGCCCGGATTGCTGATCGTCACTGTCGCGCCGTAGCTGAGCAGGGCGTTGTCAGTGATGGCGAAGTCCGCGACCAGAGCCGCCGGGGTGGGTTCGGCGGTGGCGCCGGTCGGCGTGGGCCGGGTCGACGACGCGACTGCCGGTGGGACCGACGAGGCCGAGGCGGACGGGGGCGCGGCCACCGCCGGGCTGGTGAGCGCCGGCTGCGCCTGCGCGCGGGGGGTGGCGGACGGCGACGCGCCCACCTGCTCGTTCGACGGCGGCGGGTCGAGGGTCACCGGCGTCAGCTTCTCCGGCGTACGCAGCACCCCGACGACGGACACGGCCGTCGCGATCAGCACCCCGAGCGCCGCGACGAGAGCCACCCAGGTGGCCCGCGAGACGTCCTCCCGACCGGTGAGCACCCGCCGTGCGGCCGTGACGAGGGCCACGACCCGATCCAGCAGGATGATCGCCACGGTACGGCGTGGTTGGGGTGGTGTTGCCGGCACTGCCAGTCTCTCTTTCAGTTCGTCGCCGGGTGCGTGCCCACGATCCGTCCGGGTCGCGGGTGGCGGCTGCCCGGTCACAACCCGCGAAGCCCGACGAGTATCGCCTCGAGCAGGTCCTCGGTCGGCAGCTCCGACAGCATCGGCGGTTCGTGCGTCTCGATCAGCCCGGCCGCGAGCAGGTCACCGAGCAGCACCCGGACCGTCCCCAGCGGAAGATCCAACTCGGCACCCACCTCGGCCACCGACACTGGATGGTGACACAGCTCGACGATCCGCGCCTGTTCGGGGAAGAGCGGCGTGGGAGGGGCGACCCCCCGCCGGGCGACGACCAGCGAGATCAGGTCGAACTGGCCGCGTGCGGGCGCGGTACGCCCCCCGGTCATCGTGTAGGGCCGGGCGATCGGGCCCGCGTCGTCGTCGTACCACGCCTCGTCAGTGGCGCCGCTGGAGTGCACCTGTGTCCCCGATCGTCACCGAGGAGGCCGGGCCCAGCGTGATCGGCAGGTGCTGCTCGGCCTGCCCCACGAAGAGCGCCACCTCGTACGCCATGTCACCGACTTCGACGTCGTCACCGGCGATCCGCACGGTGAGGATGGTCCCGTTCGGGATGGTGGCGATGAACAGGAACGCTCGCGACATCTGCACCACGACCTGACGCAGCTCACCCGCCTCACAGGTCCGGGTGGCGGCCAGTCCCAACGCGATCAGTCCGGCGACCACGCCGGAGATCTGCTCGGCCAGCTTCGCCCCCACCCGCCGCGAGCCACCGAGCGGCAGCCCGTCCGGTGAGAGCACCACTGCGAACTCCGCACCGTGCACCCGGTCGACCAGGTCGTTCAGGGCGTCGGTCAGGCCGCCCTCGGTGACCACTGCAGACGTCATTGTTGTCTCCTCGCTGTTCTGGCGACCGGCAACTCAACCGTGTCGAGGCTGGTCCGGACGTGTTCCGGGCCGTTCGGCCCGGAGTGGCGGACCCGCGTCGGCAGCGCGCCGTTGCCGACGGGGTCGGTCAGGTCGGCGCCGGTGTGGGCCGGTGGGTACGGGCTGTCGGGTGGTGCGTTGGCCGGGATACCGCCGGTGCCGGTGACCGTGATCAGCGGGGAGGGTAGGAGCACGACAGCGGCCGTCCCGCCGCGCCGGCTGGGGCGCAGCGAGACGTGGGCACCGCATCGGTCGGCCAGTACGGCGGCCGCGTACCAGCCGGCGCGGCCCGCGGGCGGGCCGTCCGGCGGCGGACTGCCGAGCAGGTGGTTCGCCTCGGCCAGCGCGGCGGCGTCAAGGCCCGGCCCGTCGTCGACGACGATCACGGCACATCCCTGCGGTCGCTGTTCGCCGCTGACCCGCACGGTGGTCTCCGCCCCGGAGAAGGCCAGCGCGTTCTCGATCAGCTCCGCCAGCAGGTGGATGACGTCCGTGACGGCCGGGCCCGCGAGCGACCATGGCCAGTGCGGCGCGATCAGGACCCGGTGGTAGTCCGGCACCTCGGCGACCGCGCCGCGCGCCACGTCGAGCAGTGGCACCGGGCGTCTCCAGCGGCGGGCGGGTGTCGCGCCGGCCAGGGTGATCAGCTTCTCCACGTTGCGGCGGACCCGGGTGGTGAGGTGGTCGAGTTGGAACAGCTCGCCGGTCTCCTCGGTGGACCGTTCCCGACGTTGCATCCCGTCCAGCAGGCTGAGCTGGTCGCGCAGCAGGACCTGGTTGCGTCGGGTCAGCCCGAGGAACAGCCCCCGCTCGGTGTCAACCTCCGGCGTCGGCGGGGCCGGGAGTGGGGCCGGCGTGCCCGGCAACGGAGTCGGAAGGTCGGTGCCGCTCCTGGCCAGTTCGTCGGTCAGGCGTCGGACGGTGCCCGCCCAGCTCAGCAGGAGCACGAGCACGACGATGAGGCCGAGCCCCACGACGGCCCCGGTACGCGCGATGAGCATGGCCGCACCGGGGGTGGCCCGCTCGACGCTGCTGCGGGCGGTGTTCGTCACCACTGTCTGCAGCGCACCGAGGGCGGCGTCCGCCGCGGCCCGCCACTCCTGGACGGTGAGACCGGCCAGGGCGTTGGCGGCGCCGCCCCGGAGCAGCAGCCGGTCCTCCAGGGCGAGCAGCGCCGCGAACTCGGGACCGGCCGCGAGGCGCTGATGCTCGGCCCGGCCGTCGGGCGGGAGCCCGGCCACGGCCGCGGTGTGCGCGTACCGCTGGATGCTGACCAGCGCGGTCAGCCGGCGCTGCTCGTCGGCGCTGAGCCGTGCGGTGGCCAGACCCGCGCTGACCGCTGTGTCCTCCCGGGCGAGCAACTCCCGGGCGCGGGCCAGCGCGATCACCGCGCGGGTGTCGGCGGCCAACCCGCTCTCGTACGCGCCCCACTCCGGGCCGTACACACCGAAGGCGATGTCGATGACCTCGTCGTACCCGTCGACTGCCGCGCCCTGGTCGAGCCGCCCGGTGTCGATCCGGGACCGGGTCGTGCCCAGGCCGTCGAGCCGGCGGACCAGCTCGCCGGCCCGGTCGCGGACGGTGCCGGCGCTGAGCAGCCGAAGGTCGCGGCCCCTGGTGAACTCGCGGATCTCGGCGGCGGCCCGGTCGGTGCCTTCGCGGGCCCCGACCAGCGCGGGCGTCGGCTGCCCCGCCCCGGCGATCGTCTCGGCGGTGATCCGGCGTTCCGTCTGAAGGCTCAGGATCAGGCGGTCGATGGGCTGGCCCAGCGTGTCCGCCAGCGTCCGGACGCGCAGCAGGTCGACGGCGTCCTGGCTGGACACGTAGGCCGCGTACGACCAGAGCGTGACCAGCACGGCGGCCAGCACGGCCAGCCTGGTCCGGATCAGCCGGACGTCGTCACGGGTCATCGGGTCGCCCGCTGCGGCCATGGTTGCCCGGCCGTGTCGCTGGCCCGGTCGGCGACGAGGGTGCGCAGCAGCGCCAGCAGTTCGGTGCGGTTGGCGCAGTTGAGCCGGTTACGCATCCGTGCCACGTGGTGTTCGACGGTCTTGGCGGAGATGAAGAGCCGATCGCCGATCTCCCGGTAGGTCAATCCGGCGAGCACCAGCTCGGCGACCTCGTACTCGCGGTCGCTCAGGCCGTGTTGGGTGGGGCCGGCGACCCGCGCCGTGCTCGCACCTGTCGTCGGTGTCTGCCCGCTCTGCCCGCTGGAGGGCCGCCCCTGCAACGCGCGGGCGCATTCCAGCAGGGTGGTCATCGCCCGTCGGTCCGCGGTGCGGATGGCGGCCTGCCCGGCGAGGCGGGCGCCGTCCCAGCACAACCCGGTGTCGTGCAGCCCCCGGGCGGCGGCCTCCACCCGGATCGGGTCGACGACACCCCGGAGCACCTCCACCCAGCTCTCCGCGGCGGCGGCGACCACTGCCGCGTACCGGCTGTGGCCAGCGGCGGCCAGCAACGCCGTGACGTGTCCGTCGGCGATCGTCGGCTCGCCGGTCAGGATGGCGGCGTGCAGCCCGCTCCAGTGCAGCGGAAGACTCCACAATGGTGGGTTGTCGAGGCGGTCGAGGAGCTCACGCCCCTGGTGCAGGTACGGCTCCAGCCGGGCCAGGTCACCCAGCCGTGCGCCCGCGATGGCCAGCTCACCCAACGGCAGCAGGGTGAACAGGTCGACGGGATGCCGCACCACGGCCTCCTGCGCCTGCTCCCAACCACGCTTGAGCGCCCCGAGGTCACTGTTGCGCCGGCCGATGCCCATCCGGATCGCGGCGGCGAAGAGCTGGTCGCGGGACTCCAGTGGCCGCCCGTCGAGCGTCACAGTGGCGAGCCGCTCGCCGGCGGCGTGGATCTCGCCACGGACCATCAGGATCCAGGCCTGCAACAGCCGGTGGCGGCGGGCCATCAGCGGGCCGCCGACACCGGCGCCCAGGGCGCGGTGCAGCACCCGCTCGGCGATTTCCAGCTCACCGCAGTGCACCGCCGTCAACGCGGCGAGTGCCGCCGGGCTGTCCGGCAGCAGCGCCGCCCGGCCGTCCGGCTCCAGCAGCGCGGCGGCCTGCACGAGCGCGGAGAGCGCGGCAGTCGGCGGGCCGGTCACGCTCTCCCGTACACCGTTGGCCATCAGTCGGGCGGCGCTGGCGTGCAGGGTCGGGGGTTCGCCCGCCGGGTCGCCCGCCGGTGACTCGGTGCTGGCGGCGGGGTCACCGATGGCCAACCCGCCGACGATGGCGAACGCCGCCGCCGAGGCGGTGCCCGACCACCGGAACAGCTCGACGCTGCGACCGATGTGACCACGGTGGGCAAGGGCGGTGGCGGCGACCACGGCCGCCTCGGAGCGATCCGGGGGAGCGGCCGTGGCCAGGAGTCGGTCCGCCAGCCGAAGCGCGTCGTCGAGGTCACCGGCGAGCGCGGCGGCGAGCGCCTGCCGTGCGTTGGGCGGCCGGCCGACCGCCGTGGCCGCCGCGAACAGCTCGGCGGCGAACGCCGGCTCGTCGGCCAGCGCCTCGTCCGCCGCGGCGGCCAGGGTCGCGGCCGGGCAGTCGCCGAGCGCGCCGAGCGCGAGCAGGGAACGGACCAGCGGCAGCACCGCGCCGCCCCGGGCGAGTTGCAACTCGGTGAGCCCTCGCCAGACCGCTGTCCGCTCGGTGGTGGGGCTGAGTGTCGCGACGGCCCGCCGGACGATCGGTGCGAGCCGGCCGTCCGCGCCCAGCAGCCCGGCCGCCCTGGTCGTGGCGATCAGTTCGTCCACTCCGGCCGGGTCCCGGCCCAGCAGCGCGCCGAGCATGCTCACCGGCAGCGCCCCGCCGGCCGCGACAGCGAGCAGCAGTCGCCGTACCCCGGCGGGCTGGACGTCCAGGTCCGGCCCGAATTCGAGGATGACGGAGCGGGGTGGGTCCACCATGCCGGTCCGGGTCTCCGCGCCGGCCAGGCCGCGGGCCAGCCGTGCCACGTCCCGGGGTACGCCGGCAGTCTGCGTGTGGACGAAGTCGACCAGGTCGGCCGGGCGGCCCAGCTCCGGCGTGGTGGCGAGATGGGCGGCGGTCTGCTCCCGGGTGAACGGTGTGAGCAGCACGGCCTGCCCGTCGCGTCGCAGAGCGTCGACCAGCTCACTGAACGCCGCCGAACGGGGCCACGGGCGGTGGGCGACCACCAGCCGGTGTCGCCGGCCTGCGACCAGACGCAGCAGCGCTTCGGTCCGTGCGTCGTCGAGCAGGTGCGCGTCGTCGACCAGCACCACCGTGTCGGGGTCGACCGGCTCATCCGGCTCCGGGGCGGCCGTGCGGACGGCGATCCCGGCGCGCTGGTGAACCCGCTCCAGCTCGGTGAGGAACGCGGTCTTCCCGTGACCGGCCGGGCCGGCGACGCCGACGGCGAGTGGGCCGCTCGGGTCCTGCGCGACAGTGTCCAGTAGCGCCTGCAACCCGCTGTCCAGGATCAACCCTGGTGCGGCGAGGTCATTCATGATCATCGGGGTCATCCTTCGCGTCCGCGGCCGCGGGCCAGCGCCAGGCGGGACGGCTTCGGCAGTTCCAGTGGGAGGACCCGGACCGGGGGCCGCGGTGGCGGATCGCCCGGAACGGTGTGATGAGGGCGGCGTGGTGCCGGGAGGGTGGCCCGCCCGGCGCCGCTGACCGGTGCCGGAACTCGGGCCGGCGCTGTCTGGCGAGGGCGTGGTGACACCACCTGGCAGGCCGCCATCGCCGCCCCGGTGGCGGCTGTCAACTGTGCGTCCGGCTCCACCTCGACGGGTACCGCGAGAGCCGCGCCGATCAGTTCGGTCACCAGCGGGACCCGGGTGGAGCCGCCGGCCAGCAGGACGCCGTCGAGCTGCGCCGGGGTCAGGTCGGCACTGCGCACGGCCCGGAGCAGCAGGTCGACGGTGGCCTGCACCGTCGGGCGGATCATGGCCTCGAACTGCGCCCGGGTCACCGGCACCCGCGCCGGGCCGCTCGGCAGGGTCAGCACCACGTCGGCCGTGAGGTCGACGGTCAGCACCCGTTTGACCCGGTCACACTCCGCGCGCAGCCCGCGCAACGCGGCCTGGGCCCCGCGACGCCCGGTCGCGGCCAACTCCCGAGCCAGCACGGTACGGGCATGCTCGGCGAGCGCCTCGTCGAAGTCGGCGCCGCCGATCGAGTCGAGACCCTGCGGGGTGCCGAACGTCTCGTACGTGCCGCGCGCGGTGCGGCGCACCAGAGCCGCCTCGAAACTGTTGCCCCCGAGGGCGTAGACAACGGCAGTGCTTCCCGCGAACCCCCGAGCGGCGTGGCTCTCGGCGACGGTGACCGTGCGGGGCAGCAACGTCACGTGCCGTAGGCCGAGGTCCGACAGGGCCCGGTGCAGCACCTCCCGCCGGTAGGGGCGCCACCCTGCCGGGTGGCTGAGCACGATCGCCTCGGCCGCCCCGCCCTCCAGGGCTTGGACCCGCTCGACCACCCACGCCGCCAGTTCAGCGGCAAGCGTCTGCGGCGCGCACGGCTCGCCGCCGAGCAGCACCGGCACGTCGTCGCCGATCCGGTGGACGAAGTCCCGGGTGGTGCGGCTGCCGTCGTCGGTCACCGGCTCGCCGACGCGCAGCGAACCGTCCTCGACCAGGCACAACACCGAAGGCATGAGGGGTGAGCCGGCGCTCAGCGGGACGGCTTCGGGACGGGTCCAGGTCGCGCCGCGGCGCCGTGCGACGGCGGCGGCCGTGTTGCTGCTTCCGATGTCTATCCCC
The DNA here is from genome assembly GCF_040608275.1 of Micromonospora sp. NPDC005205. Classification (NCBI taxonomy): domain Bacteria; kingdom Bacillati; phylum Actinomycetota; class Actinomycetes; order Micromonosporales; family Micromonosporaceae; genus Micromonospora; species Micromonospora sp. NPDC005205. The sequence goes on along the minus strand of NZ_JBEXHV010000004.1, from coordinate 65,805 downwards.
AGGACGTACGGCATCGTCTCTGTCTCTCCCCGTGAGTCAGCCGGTCGGTGGCGATGGCGTCGGCTGCCCGACGACCCACCCCCGGCGAACCCCGCGGGCTCCTACGTTCGTACCAGAGATCAGTCCCTGGTCGGGACCCTAATCTCGACGGGACGGTTTCCCCCTGTCCCCCTAACGTACGAGGTGGCGCAGCCCCTAGTTCAACCGGCCCGGATGCGGGCTCAGCCCCGATGCCCGGGGGTGAGCCCCGGCAATAGCGTCGTCACTGTCGACGTACGACACCCCGCCACTGCCACATCCGAGGAGAACCGGCACATGGACTCGCAGCAGACGCTCCACGACTTCGTGCTCGACCTACTGACGAACCCGGATGCGCGGTCGGCCTTCGACCTCGACCCCGAGGGTGCGTTGCGGAGCGCCGGGCTCACCGACATCACCGCTGCGGACGTGCAGGACGTCGTACCGCTGGTCGTCGACTACGCGCCGGGTGCCGGTCTCGCGCCGTTGGCCTCGCCGGTCGGGCAGCTCGGGCTGGACCCGCTGCTCACCGACACCACCGACGTGGTGGGTCAGTTGCAGAGCGTGGCGCAGCAGATCAGCGTCACCAGTTCGCCCAGTGGCGTGGACGTCAAGGCCGGCGTGCTCGGCGCCATCGCTGTCGACCCGTCGACCGCCGCCGCCGGGGTCACCGTGCTCCCGGGCATCGGTCTGGGTGTCGGCCCGTCCGGCCTCGACACCGACCTGGCCGGTGTCTCCGACGTGGCGCACACCCTCGACGCCGACGTGGTGCAGCCGGTGGATGCGATCGCGGACCCGGTGCTCGGGGACGTCACCGGCACCGTCGGCGACCCGAGCGGTCTGCTCGGCGTCGCTGACTCGAACCTGATCGGCGGCGACCTGACCGGCGGTGTCCTCTCCGGCACCCACGGTCAGCTCGGCGGGGTCGTCAGCTCCCTCGGTGTCGACGACACCCTTGGCGGGCTGGGCCTCGGGCACGGCGACGGCATCGTCGGCGGGGTCCCGCCGCTCGACGTGTCGTCGACGGTGGGCGGCGTGACGCACCAGGTGGACAGCCTCCTCCCCGGTGTCACCGACACGGTCGGTGACGTGACCGGTGGGGTCACCGATGGTGTGCTCGGCGGCGACTCGCACGCCTCGTCCGATCACGGGCTGCTGGGTATCACCGGCGGTCTGCTCTGATCCGGATCTCCGGTCGGAGCGGAGGGCCGGATCGTCTCGGGCGATCCGGCCCTTCCCGGTTCCACATCCGGTCCCTCTTGATAATTGAGCCGAAATCCGCACACTTGGTGCGGTGATGGCCGGGATCTGGTTGGACGTGCTGGACGAAATCGCCCGCACGTGCAGTGCACACGGTCGCGGTGACCTCCTTCAGACGGTGCGGCAGAAGCGCGCGCAACTGCTGGACCCGACGCTGCGTGTCCTGGTCATCGGCGAGCCGAACCAGGGCAAGAGTCAGCTGATCAACGCGATCATCAACGCTCCGGTCTGCCCGGTCGGCGACGGCCGGACGACAGTCCTGCCGACCGTGGTGCGGCACGCCGGGGCCCCCACCGCGGCGGTGGCGCAGGCGCCACCATCAGCTCCGGGGCACCCCACCGGCGCCGCCGACACGGTGGCCGTCGAGCGGACCCCGGTGGCGCTCAACCAGGTCGCGGCGGGCGTGGCCGGCCTGGTCGGTCGTCGGCCGGGCGGCGGCCCGGCGTACGTCGAGATCGGAGTGCCCCGTGCGCTGCTCGGTGCCGGATTGGTGCTGGTGGACACCCCCGGCACCGACGAGGTCGCCGGCATCGGCGCCGCCGCTTCGGTCGCCGCGCCGGCCCGCGCGGACACCGTGCTGCTGGTCTCCGACTCCACTCGGGAGTTGTCGGTCGCTGAGCTGAACATGCTGCTGCACATCACGCGTTCGCATCCGAACGTGGTGGTGGTGCAGAGCAAGACCGATCTGGTGGCGGACTGGCGGACTGTCGCCGAGCGCAACCGGCAGCACCTGGCCGAGGCGAGGGTTCCGGCGACGCTGATCCCGGTTTCGGCGGCGCTGCGACTGCGCGCGGCCGCCGCCGACGACCGTGGGCTCAACGCCGAGTCGGGCTTTCCCGCGTTGATCGCCCGACTGCAAGGTGACCTGGCCGGTAAGGCCGATCACCTGGCCCGGGCGGCGGTGCAGACGGTGGCCCGGACGGTGGTGGAGCAGTTGGCCGCGCCGCTGCGCGCCGAGTTGGCGACCCAGGAGGCCGAGGAGCAGTCCGGGCCGATCTCCCGGCTGCACGCGGCGCAGCGCGAGGTCGACGAGTTGCGCCGGTGCTCCACCCGGTGGCAGAACACGCTGACCGACGAGATCACCGACCTGCTCGCCGACCTTGAGTACGACCTGCGTGACCGGACCAGACAGATCCTGCGCGCGGTGGACGAGGCGTTCGACACGGCGGACCCGTTGGTCGCCTGGGACACCTTCCAGGACTGGTTGGAGCGGAGCCTGGTGGAGGCGGCGGAGGCGAACCACGAGTGGCTGATCCAGCGCTGTGACTGGATCGCCCGGCGGGTGGCCGCCAACTTCGACAGGTACGGCTACGACGTGCTGCCGCCCTGGTCGATGACGATGCCGGACGACATCGGCGAGCGACTGCCCGACCTGCAACGGCCGACGATCGACAGGTTCACCACCGGTCAGAAGCTGTTCACCGGCATGAAGGGCTCGTACGGCGGCATGCTGATGTTCGGTCTGGCGACCACCCTGGCCGGCATGCCGATGATCAATCCGGTTTCGGTCGGCATCGGGGCGCTCTTCGGCGGCAAGAGCATCCGTGACGAGAGCAAGCAGTTGCTCCGTCGGCGGCAGGCGACGGTCAAGACGGCCATCCAGCGGCATGTCGACGATTTCTTCGTCCGGATCATCCGAGACTGCCGCGACGCCGCCCGGCAGGTGCAGCGGATGCTGCGGGACCACTTCACGGGGCTGACCGAGGAGCTGCAGGAGGCCATCGTGCAGTCGTTCCGCAGCGCGAAGCAGGAGGCCGACACCGATGCCTCGGTGCGCGAGCAGCGGCAGCGCGAGATCCGGCTGAAGATGACCAGGTTGGCGGCGGTGTACGAGCAGGCTCAGCAGTTGACCGGCGCCCGTTCCGCCCCGCTGCTGTTGGAGCCGCAGGCATGACTGTGGGAGTGCGCCTGGACGAGGCGGCGTGGGGGTTGCTGCACCAGGCCATCGAGCTGTACCAGGACAATCCCCGGGCCGTCGCCGAGCTTCGGCAACAGGTGGCCCGGTTGGAGCAGCCGCTGCGGATCGCCATCGTCGGCCCGTGGCGATCGGGTAAGTCGACGGTGCTCAACGCGTTGATGGGCGAGGAGGTCGCGCCGGTCGAGCGGGCGGACGGGGCCTTCACCTGGTACGAGGACGGTGCCGCGCCACGTGCCACCGCCTACCCGGTCGGGCAGCCACCGCAGGAGTTGGCAGTGGTGAAGTCGGCGACCGGGCTGCGGGTGGATCTGGGCTGGGGCGCGGGGGAGGTGCGGGACATCGTCGTGCGGTGGCCGACGCGGGCGCTGCGGCAGATCACGCTGATCGACACTCCGGCGGTCGCCGGTGGCGCCGAGCAGGGCCGGACGCCGGTGTTGGAGCGGGTGTTGCACGACTCGGACGCGGTGCTGTACCTGACCCGCGACGGTCGCGACAGCGACCTGCGGGTGCTGGAGTCCGCACGGGACAGTGCCGTCGGGCAGTCCGCTCCGGTCAACGTGATCATGGTGCTGTCCCGCGCCGACGAGACCGGTGGCGGCCGGATCGACGGCCTGCTCACGGCCCGACAGCTCGCTCGCCGGCACTATCGCGACCCGAGGGTGAACGCGCTCAGCGTCAACGTCGTGGCGTGCAGCGGCATGATCGGCCTGGCCGGCCGGTTGCTCGGTGAGACCGATTTCGCCGCGCTCGCGACAGTGGCTCAGGTGCCCCGGGCAGAGCTGGACGCCCACCTCATCTCCGCCGACCGCTTCCTCCGCGGCGAGCTGCCGGTACGGCTGGACACCGAGGTGCGCGCCGCGCTGCTGGGCCGGTTCGGGATCTTCGGTGTCCGGCTGGCGGCCACGCTGGTGCGCAGCGGGTTCGACAGCCGGGTGAAGCTCTCCGCCGAGTTGATTCGGCGGAGTGGTCTCACCGAGCTGCGTGAGTCGGTGACGCGGTCCTTCATCGATCGCCGCGACGCCCTCAAGGCGCGGTCCGCGCTGGCCGCGGTGGAGGCGCTGCTGCGGGCCGAGCCGACTCGGGGCTCCGCCGAGCTGGTCGGCGCGGTGGAGCAGATCCTCGCCGGCGCGCACGAGTTCCGGGAGCTGCGCCTGCTGGTGGCGCTGCGGAACACCCGGCTGGGGTTCGACGCGGAGCTGGCCGCCGAGGCGCAACGGCTGGTCGGCGGCGACGGGGTGGGCCTCGCGGCTCGGCTCGGTGTCGAGCATGAGGCCGACGTGCGGCACCTCTGGGAGGTCGCGGCCGAGGCGCAGTGGCGGTGGCGGGACCGGGCGGAGGATTCTCTGCTGCCGCTGGCGCAGCGCCGCGGCGCTCAGGTCGTCGTCCGCAGTTGCGAGGGGATGATCGCCGAGCTGGCTGCGGGCGGGCGCTGAGCACTCGCCGTCCGGTGGCGGGGCGTCTTTCGAGGTGGGGGGCACCCCGGCATTAGCCAAAACAAAAAGTGTTGGTTAGCCTAACCTAACTTTCGGGCCGGCTGGCTCGCTTGTCTTCGAAAGATCGGGAACCTCACCATGCAATCCTGGCGTCCGATCCTGGCCGTCGCGGCGCTGAGCGCCGTGCTCGGCGGGCTCACCGCTTGTGGCAACGACACGGGCGCCGGTGACTCCGCCGCCGCTGCCACTCCCTCCGGCCCCTGGTCTTTCAACGACGGCTCGGGCACTGTCGTCAAGGCAGACAAGACGCCCACCCGGATCATCGCGCACGCCGGCGAGGCCGCGGCGCTCATGTCCTTCGGCATCAAACCGGTCGGCGTCTACGCCGACGAGTCGGTCAAGACCGACCCCAACCTGAAGAACCTCGACCTCACCGGCATCCAGATCCTCGGCGAGGAGTGGGGCAAGATCGACGTGGAGAAGGCCGCCGCCCTGCGCCCGGACCTGATCGTCGGCGACTGGTGGCCGGCCGAGAAGGCACACAGCGGCATGGAGGAGGGCGTCGACGAGAAGAGCAAGAAGCTCGCCGAACTGGCCCCCATCGTCGGTGTCGCGCAGGGCAAGTCGATCGTCGCGCTGGCCGAGGGGTACGAGGACCTCGCCGAGAGCCTCGGCGCGGACGTGGCCAGCCCGCAGATTGCGGCGAACAAGAAGCGCTTCGAGGACGCGGTGACCGCGTTCAAGGCGGCCACCTCGGCCAAGCCGGACCTGACGGTCGCGGCGATGTCGCCCTCGACCGAGAAGGTCTACGTCGCGAACCCCGAGTACGCGCCCGAACTGCTGGACCTGCAGACCTGGGGTCTGAAGGTGATCAACCCGGCCAGCCCGGACCCGGCCTTCCCGTACTGGGAGAACCTCAGCTGGGAGAACGCCGACAAGTACCAGCCGGACCTGATCCTCTGGGACGGCCGATCCTTCACGCCCACCGCCAACGCCGAGTGGAGCACGAAGCAGCCGACCTGGTCCAAGATCAAGGCGGCCAAGGTCGGTGCCACCGTCTCCTGGCCGGCGTTCTGGCTGCACACGTACGGGGACTTCGCGACCGAGCTGGACAAGCTGACCCAGGCGGTCAAGGCCGCTGATCAGAATGTCGGCAACTAACCAGATCGGGACGCGCACCTCGACGGGAGGCGTGCGGCGAGCCTCTGCCCTCGGGCCGGGGCTCGCCGTCCTCTGTGCGGTCCTCGCCCTCGTCGGCTTCCTCAGCGTGACCCTGGGCTCGCGTTCGATCGGGCTCGCCGAGGTGCTGCACGCCCTGTTCAGCCTCGACAGCGACGGGCCGATCAGCAGCACCGTCACGCTGGAGATGCGCGTACCCCGCACTCTGCTCGGCATCCTGGTCGGCGCGGCGCTCGGGGCGGCCGGGGCGATCCTTCAGGGCGTCACCCGCAACCCGCTGGCGGACGCGGGGATCCTGGGCATCAACTCCGGTGCCGCCGCGTTCGTGGTCCTGGCCATCACGGTGCTCGGGGTACGCGGCGTCGGTGTCTACGTCTGGTTCGCCTTCGCCGGCGCGATCGCGGCGCTGGCACTCGTGTACGCGGTCGCCTCGCTCGGCCGCGAGGGCGCCACCCCGGTGAAGCTGGCCCTGGCCGGCGCGGCGGTCACCGCCGGCTTGACCTCGGTGACCAGCGGGATCGTGATGACGAACGTGGACGCCCTCAACGAGCTGCGGTTCTGGCAGGTGGGATCCCTCGCCGGTCGGTACACCCCGATCCTGACCGGGGTCGCGCCGTTCCTGCTGATCGGCCTCGTCGCGTCGCTGGGCCTCGGGCGGGCCATCAACGGCCTCGCGCTCGGCGAGGACGTCGCGCGTGGCCTCGGCCAGAACGTGACCCGTACCCGCGCGGTCGCCTTCGCCGTGGTCGCGATCCTGGCCGGCGCAGCCACCGCGGCCTGCGGGCCGATCGTCTTCGTCGGGCTCGTCGTGCCGCACCTGGCGCGGTTCATCTGCGGCCCCGACTACCGCTGGATCCTGCCGTACTCGATGGTGCTGGCGCCCATCGTCCTGCTCCTCGCCGACGTGCTCGGCCGGGTGGCCGCCGCCCCTGACGAGGTTCAGGTCGGCGTGATCCTCGGGCTGATCGGCGCGCCAGCGTTCATCGCTATCGTGCGCTACGGCCGGCTGTCGGAGGTGTGAGCATGGTGACGACAACGACAGGCCTGCGCTCTGCCCCGTCCGGTACGGCGGCGGCACTGCGCGCCAACCGGAGGCGTCGAGCCGGCCGGTCCATCATGGTGACCTGCGCCCTGACCGTGACGGTCATCGCCCTCTTCGTGCTCACCATGATGGTGGGCAGCTTCCGCCTCGGCGCCGCGGAGGTCATCGCGTCGGTCCTGCACCTGTCCGACAACCCCAGCGTCGACTTCGTCGTGCGTGGCCTGCGACTGCCGACCGCGGCCGCCGCCCTGACCGTCGGACTCGCCCTCGGCGCGTCCGGGACGATCTTCCAACAGTTGCTGCGCAACCCCCTGGCGTCGCCGGACTTCGTGGGCATCACCTCGGGGGCGGGGCTGGCTGCCGTCACCGGGATCGTGCTCCTCCAGGCCGGTGGGCTCGTCGTCAGCGGGCTCGCCCTCGGTGGCGCTGTCGCCGCCGCAGTGGCGATGTACCTGCTGGCCTGGCGCGACGGCGTCAGCGGCTACCGCTTCATCCTCATCGGCATCGGGGTGGCGGTCTTCTTCGAGGGCGTTATCGGCTACGTGCTCAGCCGGGCACAGCTCTTCGAGGCCCGTCAGGCCATGCACTGGCTGGTCGGGTCGGTCGGTCAGGCCAGCACCACGGAGCTGTGGGTGCTCACCGGTGCCCTGATCGTCCTGCTGCCGGTGGCCACGCTGCTGCAACGGCCACTGAGCGCCCTCGCGCTCGGTGACGACGCCGCCCGGATGCTCGGTGTCCGGGCCGAGCTCAGCCGGGCCGGGCTGCTCGGCACCGCCGTCGTGCTGGTGGCCCTGGCGGTGGCGGTGGCCGGCCCGATCGCCTTCGTCGCCCTGGTGGCCGGGCCGATCGCCAACCGACTCCTCGGCCCGGCGGGCCAGGGCGTCCTGCCCGCCGCCCTGGTCGGTGCCGCGCTGCTGCTCAGCGCCGACCTCGTCGCCGTGCACCTGCTGCCCACACCGTTGCCCACCGGCGTGGTGACCGGTGCGGTCGGCGCGCCCTACCTGCTGTGGCTGCTGGCCACCACCAACCGACAAGGAGCGGGTGGATGACCCGACTACGCGCCGAGGGTCTCACTCTCGGCTACGACGACCGGACCATCGTCGACCACCTCGACGTCGCCGTGCTCGACGGCAAGGTCACCGCGATCGTCGGCGCCAACGCCTGCGGCAAGTCCACTCTGCTCCGCGGCCTGGCCCGACTGCTGGCACCGCGCGACGGTGCCGTCTTTCTCGACGACAAGCCCCTGGCCGACCTGCGCAACGTCGACGTGGCCAAGGTGCTCGGGCTGCTCCCGCAGACTCCCGTCGCGCCCGATGGCATCACCGTCGCCGACCTGGTGGCCCGTGGCCGCTACCCCCACCAGGGTTGGTTCCGACGGTTCAGTGGCGACGACCACGACGCCGTGGCCCGGGCCCTCGACGCCACCGGCACCGCGGATCTGATCGAGCGTCCGATCCGGGAGTTGTCCGGTGGCCAACGCCAGCGGGTCTGGGTCGCCATGGCCCTGGCGCAGGAGACCGACCTGCTGCTGCTCGACGAACCCACCACCTACCTGGACATCAACCACCAGGTCGAGCTGCTGCGGCTGCTGCGGAAGCTGAACGCGGAGTCCGGCAAGACCATCGTCATCGTCATGCACGACCTCAACCTCGCCTGCCGGTACTGCGACCATCTCATCGCGATGTCCGGCGGCGCGATCGTCGCCGAGGGAGCGCCGGTCGACGTGGTCACCGGTTACCTCGTCGAGCAGGTCTTCGGTCTCAGCTGCCTCGTCGTACCCGACCCGATCGCCGGCACGCCGATGGTCGTCCCCGCGTAGCCGGCATCGGACGCGGATGAGGGACGGCGGTCGCGGCCGTCCCTCACTCGCGTCGCGCCGGGATCAGCGCGGTTCGTACGTCTGACAGTCCGCGATGTCCTGACCCGGACCCACCCGGATGGACGGTGCGTGGCACTCCAGCTCGGCGTTGTGCTGGCAGTCGTCCCGCTTGCAGGCGCCGACCTGGGCGATGACGCGGTCCAGCCCGCCCTTCGCCGAGGTGTCGATGAACGTGGCGCAGCTGGCGTTCTGTTGCCCGATGGTGATGGCGAACGCGTGGCAGCCGTCGTGGTTGTAGCCGCAGTCGGTGACAGTGCACTCGTGTACCCGCGGCATCTCCAGCATGTCGGTCATGGCGATCTCGCTTCCGTCGGTGGTGCCGGGTCACCGTCATACCCGGCTTCGACGGGACAATTCCCTATCTTTTGGGATGTTTTGTGTAGGCCAGCCTTGCCTAACCGCTGACGAGGGCGGCGATCGTCAGCGGGCGTGCCGGGCGTGCCGGGCGCGGCAGCCGCGCGAGTGCCGAAGCAGTTCCTCGATCCGCGCGCCGAGTTCGGCCGGATGCCGCAGTGGCGCCCGGAAGTTCAGCCGGACGTCCCGGTCACCAGTGCTCAGCTCCAGCCGGAGTACGACACCGTGGCGGTCCAGGCGTACTGGCCGGACCCGGCGAACGCCCTGAAGGTGGCGGGCGGGTATCAGTCGGCTCAGTCCCTCGACGGTGTGTGGGTGGTGGTGGTCGAGGTGACACAACAGATCAGCCTCGACTGCGGCCAGCGGGTCGGGTTGGGCGATCGCGAACTCGTCCGCGTCGATGCATGTGGTGCGGCCGTCGACGGTCAGCTCGGCGGCGGCGAGGTCGAGGACCGTCACCAGCTCCTGATCGCTCCCGGTCATGACGGCCTCGGTCGCCAACCAACCGCTGAGCGTGGCGTGCCCGCGCACCCGGTCGCGGACCGGGGTGGGCGCCAGGTCGGTCATCTCGACCATCGCGACGGTCTCTCGCTGGTGCGCGAGGTGATCGGCCAGGTGGCAGCCGACCGGCAGGTCGATCCGCAGCCGACCGTCGCTCGTCACGACGTGCCGTCCGACGACGTACGCCTCGACGCCCGGGATGTGCAGGGTGAGGGAGTCGGCGGCGACGAGCATCGATCGGATTCGGACACCTGCGTCGTCCGTGGAGTCCGCCGTGCTGGTCGAGGGCTTGCTCAAGGCGATCATCTCCTAATAAGGTTAGCCTTACCTTACTTGAAAGGCGAAGCATGAATCAGACCCGTCCCAAGGTCAAGCGCTCTCGCGCCCTGGGCATCGCACTGACCCCGAAGTGCGTGCGCTACTTCGAACGCCGTCCGTTCCCGCCCGGGCAGCACGGCCGTGCCCGACGCACCACCAGCGACTACAAGGTCCGGCTGTTGGAGAAGCAGCGGCTCAAGGCGCAGTACGACCTGCACGAGGGGCAGCTCCGGCGCGCGTTCGACCGGGCCGTGCGCCGGCCCGGCAAGACCGGCGAGGAGTTGATCGTCGAGCTGGAGAGTCGGCTGGACGCGCTGGTGCTGCGAGCCGGTTTTGCCCGCACCATCTACCAGGCCCGCCAGGTCGTCACCCATCAGCACGTCACTGTGAACGGCCGTCGCCTGGACCGGCCGTCCGCGCGGCTGCAACCCGGTGACGTCATCGAGGTGGCGGAACGCAGTCGGGGCAAGGCGCCGTTCGTCGTGGCGGCGGCTGGGGCGCATGCCCCGGAACGTCACGCCCCCTACCTTGAGGTGAGCCTGCCCGGCCTGACCGCTCGGCTGACCCGGCTCCCGCTCCGCTCGGAGGTTCCGGTGGTCTGCGACGAGCAACTCGTCGTCGAGTACTACTCACGCTGACCGAGGAGAGGGAAGGGCCCTGAGTGCGGGCATCTGCGCCGGGGCCCTCCGCGGATGATCGTGGCCCGAAAACCGTTATTCGATCTCACTTCACACGGTCGTCCCCTGACCTGCGGAGATAACGCTCTCACGGATGCTGGGAGAGTGCTTGACGCGCCCGTGATCCGACCGCAACGATGCATTCACATGTCTCGTCCCACCACCGCCTGGCGTGATCGGCGCACGCCGTCCCCCGCACCGCGAAAGGACCCCACTGTGCGCAGATCCCTGAGATCGTGGCTCGGCCTCGCGCTGAGCGCGATCCTCGTGGCGGGCGGCATCGTCGCCTCGCCACCCACTGCCAGTGCCGCACCGTTCACCGTGCTGGTCTTCAGCAAGACCGCCGGGTTCCGGCACGGATCCATCACCCCGGGCATCGCCGCGATCCAGCAACTCGGTGCGGCAAACGGCTTCACCGTCGAGGCCACCGAGGACGCCGCCCAGTTCACCGACGCCAACCTGGACCGGTTCGCCGCGGTGATCTGGCTGTCCACCACCGGTGACGTTCTCAACGCCGCCCAGCAGGCCGCGTTCGAGCGCTACATCACCGGCGGCGGTGGGTACGTCGGCGTGCACTCCGCCTCCGACACCGAGTACGACTGGCAGTGGTACGGGGGACTGGTCGGAGCGTACTTCGCCTCGCACCCGGCCGAGCAGAACGTCACGGTCAAGGTCGCCGACCAGGTGCACCCGTCCACAGCGGGGCTGCCGCAGCGGTGGAGCCGGTTCGACGAGTTGTACAACTACCGGACCAACCCCCGGGGCAACGCGCACGTGCTGGCCACCCTGGACGAGACCACCTACACCGGCGGCAGCATGGGCGCCGACCACCCGATCTCCTGGTGCCAGAACTACTCCGGCGGTCGAGCCTGGTACACCGGCCTGGGGCACACCGACGCGTCGTACACCGAGGCGAACTTCCGTCAGCACCTGCTCGGCGGCATCCGGACGGCCGCCGGCGCGGTCGACGCCGACTGTGGTCCCACCGTCACCAGCAGCTTCCAGCAGGTGGAGCTGGCCAAGGGCGCGGCCGAGACCGGTGAGCCGATGAGTCTCACCGTCCTGCCGGACCGGGGCGTGCTGCACACCTCCCGCAACGGCGTGATCCGGCACACCGACGCCGCCGGCAACACCAAGATCGCCGCCACCCTGCCGGTCTACACCGGCGACGAGGAGGGTTTGCAGGGCATCAAGGCCGACCCTAACTTCGCCACCAACCGCTGGGTGTACGCGTACTTCGCCCCACCACTGAGCACCCCTGGCGGTGGTGCGCCCGCCGAGGGCACGCCGGCCCAATTCGCCGTCTGGGAGGGTGTCAACCGGTTGGCCCGGTTCACCGTCAATGCGGACAACACCATCAACCTGGCCAGCGAGACGTTGATCCTCAACGTGCCGACCAGCCGGGGCATGTGCTGCCACGTCGGCGGCGACATGGACTTCGACGCGGCCGGCAACCTCTACCTGTCCACAGGCGACGACACCAACCCGTTCGACTCGGCCGGCTTCACCCCGATCGACGAGCGGGCGGGTCGTAACCCGGCGTTCGACGCGCAGCGCACCTCGGCGAACAGCAACGACCTGCGCGGCAAGGTCCTCCGGATCAAGCCGAGCGCGGCCGGCGGCTACACCATCCCGGCCGGCAACATGTTCGCCCCGGGCACCGCGCGGACCCGTCCGGAGGTCTACGCGATGGGCTTCCGCAACCCGTTCCGGATGAGCGTGGACAAGGCCACCGGCATCGTCTACCTCGGTGACTACGGCCCCGACGCGGGCACCGCCGACCCGAACCGGGGGCCGGCGGGCAACGTCGAGTTCGCCCGGATCGACAGGCCCGGCTTCTACGGCTGGCCGTACTGCACCGCCCGCAACGACGCCTACAACGACTACACCTTCCCGTCCGGGCCGTCCGGGGCGAAGTTCAACTGCGCCGGTGGGCCGGTGAACAACTCGCCAAACAACACCGGCATCACCCAGCTGCCGCCGGCCGTTCCGGCCTGGTTGCCGTACGGCGGCTCCGGCTCGCCGCCGGAGTTCACCGGCGGTGGCCTCTCGCCGATGGGCGGGCCGGTCTACCGGTACGACCGCAACAACACCTCGCCCGTGGCGTTCCCCGAGTACTACGACGGGACCTACTTCGCCGGTGAGTTCGGTCGCCGCTGGATCAAGAACATCAAGCTCGACGCGTCCGGCCAACCGCTGAAGATCAACCCGTTCCCGTGGACCGGCACCCAGGTCATGGACATGGAGTTCGGCCCGGACGGCGCGCTCTACGTGCTGGACTACGGTACCGGCTGGTTCAACGGCGACGCCAACTCGGCGCTCTACCGCATCGAGTACGCCCGCGAGGGCAGAGCACCCATCGCCAGGGCCTCGGCCACCCCGACCAGTGGCACCGCGCCGCTGACAGTGGCCTTCTCCTCGGCCGGCACCCTCGACCCGGACGGGGACCCGTTCACCTACGCCTGGGACTTCGACAACAACGGCACCACCGACTCGACCGCGGCGAACCCGAGCTTCACGTACACCACGAATGGAACCCGAAGCCCGACGCTGACGGTCCGGGACACCACCGGAAAGACAGCCACCGCGAGCGTGGTCGTCACTGTCGGCAACAGCGCCCCGGTGGTCACCGTCAACACCCCGTTGAATGGGCAGACCTTCACCTTCGGGGACGCGGTGCCGTTCTCCGTGACGGTCACCGACGCCCAGGACGGCGCGATCAACTGCGCCCGGGTGAAGGTGAACTACGTCCTCGGCCACGACTCGCACGGCCACCAGCTCGGCAGCGTGCAGGGCTGCACCGGGGTCATCCAGACCTCGAAGGACGGCGAGCACGACGCGGCGGCGAACATCTTCGGCATCATCGACGCCGAGTACACCGACCTGGGTGGAGGCGGCCAGCCGGCGCTGACCACGCACACCCAGGCCGTCCTGCAACCTCGGGTACGCCAGGCCGAGCACTTCGGTGACTCGTCCGGCATCCAGATCGTCGCCGGGGCAGCGGGCAACGGCGGCGCGGCGGTCGGCTACGTCGACAACAACGACTGGATCTCGTTCCGCCCGTACAACCTGACCGGCGTCCAGTCGTTCAGTGCCCGGGTCGGCGCACCGGCCGGTGGCGGCGGCACGCTGGAGTTGCGGGTCGACTCGCCCACCGGCCCGTTGGTCGGTTCGGCCACCGTCACCTCCACCGGCGGGTACGCCAACTTCGCCACGGTCACCGGTGGGGTCACCGCCCCGACCGGCACCCGGACCCTGTTCCTGGTCTTCAAGGGCGCCGGCCCGTACTTCGACATCGACGAGTTCACGCTCTCGACCAGCCCCGGCGGTCCCGGACCGGATCCGGACCCGGACCCGGACCCGGATCCCGAGCCGGGCACCAACCTGGCCCGGGGCAAGCCGGCGCGCGCGTCCAGCTTCGAGGGCGCGTTCACCGCGGCGAACGCCTTCGACGGCGTGGCCGGGACCCGGTGGGGCAGCGCCTTCGGAGACCCACAGTGGATCGACGTGGACCTCGGCGCCACGTACGCCATCAACCGGGTCAGGCTGACCTGGGAGGCGGCGTACGGCAGTGGCTACCAGATCCAGACCTCGCCGGACGGGGTCACCTTCACCACGATCCGTACGGTGACCGGCGGTGACGGCGGGGTGGACGACCTGACCGGGCTCAGCGGCTCCGGCCGGTACATCCGGCTCCTCGGCACCACCCGGGGGACCGCCTGGGGCTACTCGCTGTTCGAGTTCGAGGTGTACGGCGGCGGCGGTGGAACCGGTCCGCCCGGCGGCAACCTGCTGCTGAACAAGCCGACGTCGACGTCCAGCAACGAGGGGGCCGACGTGTCCGGCGCCCAGGCGGTCGACGGCAGCCTCACCACCCGCTGGTCGAGCACGTTCTCGGACCCGCAGTGGATCCGTGTCGACCTCGGCAGCCCCACCGCCATCGGTCGGGTCAAGCTGAGCTGGGAGGCGGCGTACAGCAGTGCGTACCAGATCCAGACGTCGATTGACGGCACCACCTGGACCACGGTGAAGACGGTGACCGGGGCCGACGGCGGCGTGGACGAGCACACCGCCCTCGGCGCCAACGGCCGTTACCTGCGGATCCTTGGCACGGCCCGGGGCACCGGTTATGGCCACTCGCTCTGGGAGTTGGAGGCCTACGCCAGCTGAACCACCACCGGTGACGTGGCCGGCACGGGGATCCGTGCCGGCCGCGTCTGTTCACGGCCTTGCATATACCGTCCATCGGTATATGCTCCCTGGCATGGCTGAGGCTCCACTGCGGGAACCGACGTTCCTGGTGCTCACCGCGCTGGCGGAGGCGCCCATGCATGGGTACGCCGTCATCGAGGACGTGCTGCGCATCTCCGACGGCCGGGTGCGCCTGCGCGCCGGCACCCTCTACGCCGCCCTCGACCGACTCCGCGCCGACGGCCTCATCGAGGTCGAGCGCGAGGAGGTGGTGCAGTCCCGACTGCGCCGCTACTACCGCCTCACCGCGTTGGGCGCGCGGCGGCTCAGCGAAGAGGCGGCCCGCCTGCGACACAACGCGGACGCCGCTCGGGTGCGGCTGCGCCGCGGCGGCCTACTGACCGGCGGGGGTGCGGCGTGAGCGGCGACGAGCTGGAGCGCGGTTACCGGCGACTGCTGGCCGTCTATCCCTGGGAACACCGGCGGGTGTACGAGGACGAGATGCTGGCCGTGCTCCTCGCTGGTGCGCGACCGGGTCAGCGGCGACCTGACGCCGCCGACGTGCGGAATCTGGTCGGTGCCGGCCTGCGGGCGCGGCTGCGGGTGGGCGCACGGGGGTTCACCGAGCCGAGCTGGGCCGACGCGGCGACGGTGACCGGCCTGCTGATCGGGGTCGTCCTGCTGGCCCTCGCCGCGAAGGGACTGCTCAACCAGCTCGTCCGTGCGCCAGGCCTGCCGCCCGGGTTCGCGCCGAGCGGCCCGGATCTCGTCGACTGGCTGCGCGTCGCCGGCTGGGCGGGCGTCTGCGCCGCGGTGCTGATCGGGTGGCGTTGGCTCGCCGCCGGTCTGGCCTGGGCCGGCGTGCTCGGCTGGGGTGCGCTCGTCGCCCCGCAGACCGGTGACAACCCGACGTACGTGGTGGACATGCTCCCGCAGCTCGCCCTCGCCGTGGTGGGTGCCGTCGCGCTCACCGTGCCGGCGCCGCGTCGCCGGGCGATCGCGCTGCTGGGCGTACGCCGACTGCTGGCACTGGTGCTCGCGCCAACCGCGATGGTCGCGCTGTTGGTGGCGAACCGGGTGGGCAGTCCCACTTTCGACTTCTCTGCCGATGGGGCGTCCTACCAGGTCTTGTACAGCCTTGAGGCGAGCAGTGAGCTGGTCCTCTGGCTCTACGTCGCGGGCCTGGCGGCCGCCGCGTCGGCCATGGTGATCGCGGTGGTCACGCTCCCTGCGGAGGTACGCCGACGGATCGTCGTCATGCTCCTGCCCGTGGCGGCCCTCGCCCTGGTGATCGACAGCGCCCTGGCCGGGTGGGTCACCTCGACGATGAACATGGGGCACGCCATCCCCCTGGTGCCGGCGCAGTGGGCGATGCTGGTGCTGGTCGCGCCGGTGACCTTCCTGGCCGGGGCGTTGCTCGTGCGACGTCGGGAGGAGACCCTGCGCATGGTCGCCCTCGGCCGCAACGCGGACCGTGAGCAGCCGATGGGTGAGTGAGGCGGAGGGCTGCTCATCCGACTGCGGGTCTGCTGTCACCGTCGCGGAAAACCGCTCGGCTGAGATAGTGCCGGGACTGCAGATCGAAGCTTTCGAGCAGATCACTGGCAGCGGGCGGGACAACGGAGGTTGACGGCTCGCCGCCGGTGAAGGCCGCCACCGCAGCGAAGTCGGTGAAAGTCATCGCGGTGAGAAATTCGCTGCCCCTGGCGGGATCCAGCTCCTGCGGGGAACGACGCAGAACCCGAAGCTCCTGTAGCCCAGCCACGCCCCGGGCGAGGATCGCGGGCGCGATGTCCTGCGTCAACAACCGCTCGTAAGCGTCAGCGAGAGCGGGCTGCGTCCATCCGCTCCACAGTCGAAGAATCATGACAGCATGCTGTCATTGCAGTAGTAGGGTGTCAATCTTCCGGTAAGGTCCAGCCGGTGGAGGAACGCAAGCAGGACCGGGTCGACGCCTACCGTCTGCTGATGGCCGACGTGTACGAACTGGCAGGCGAGTCCCGGCGCTCAAGCGAGGATCTCGCCCAAGAAGAGGGACAGACCGCCGCCCGATGGCACGTGATGAGCGTGCTCTCCGACGGCTCCCGCACCGTCGCGAGTGCGGCACGCAGACTCGGCCTCGCTCGGCAGAGCGTGCAGCGGGTGGTCGACGACCTGGCCCACGCCGGGATGGTGGAGTTGCACGACAACCCCGATCACCGCCGAGCGCCACTCGTGACACTCACGGAAGCGGGGCGCGTCACGCTCAGCAAGCTCGTGAAGCGCTCGGACGCTGACCGCCGCGATGCCGTGGACCGAGCCGGCCTCAGCCGTAACGATCTTGATAATGCTCGCGCGACACTGCGGAGGTTGGTGGATGCCCTGCGGAGCCGGTGAATCGGCCGACATCCACCTCGATCGCCCGCGGGTTGTCAGTCGTCGGCGACGGACACCGGCTCCGAGCCGATGCAGCGCACCTTCAACTCGTACTCCCGATTCGCCCCCTGGAACGTGACCTCGACGTCGTCGTCCGGGCCCCGGTCCACGTCGCGGACCCGGTAGCCCTGCGCGGGCGCCCAGGAGACGAGGCGTACGCCGCCGACGCCGCACTCGGCGACGGCAGTGCCGCCGTCGGTGGCGAACCCCCGGCGGGCCCCGGAGCTGGCGCTCGGCGCGGCGCTCGTCGTGCCCGGCGGGGCCAAGGCGGTGCCTGTCGTGCCCGGTCCGGCCGTGGGCACCGGCTCTGGTGAGGCGAGCGCCCGCTCGATGTCGGCCTCGCTGCGCACCCCACCCGGGGTGCCGGTGAGACTCTCGCCCACCAACCGGATCGCGCCCAGGCCGATCACTGTGGCGATGGCGGCGGTCGCCACCCACCCGGTGGCGACGAGGATCGAACGACGGCCCATCCCCTGACTATCCCCGATCCGGCCTTGTCGTTCGCACATCCGAACGCTAAGGCGTGGTTAACGTACGCCGCACCGACGACGGCAGCGGTTAGCCTGCCAGCTGTGGCCCGCCTGTTGCTCATCGAGGACGACCTGACGATCCGTACCCCACTGATCCGGGCCCTGCGCGAACGCGGCCACGCGGTCGCGGCGGCCTCGACCGCGATGGCCGGGCTCCGCGACGCGCTGGAGGATCGACCCGACCTCGTCGTGCTCGACCTGGGCCTGCCCGACCTGGACGGCCGCGAGCTGCTGCGGATGTTGCGCGCGGTCAGCGCGGTGCCCGTCATCGTGGCCACCGCGCGCGACGACGAGACCGAGATCGTCCGGGTGCTCGACTCGGGCGCCGACGACTACGTGGTCAAACCGTTCACCGCGGCGCAGCTCGACGCCCGCGTCCGGGCGGTGCTGCGGCGGGGCCCTTCCGGCACCGAAGGGCAGGTCCCGGCGCTGGTCGTCGGTGGGCTCCGCGTCGACCCCCGGGCGCGGCAGGTGACCCTGGACGGGGTCGCGGTCGAGCTGACGCCCCGTGAGTTCGATCTGCTGCACCACCTCGCCGGCCGGCCGGGCCAGGTGGTCACCAAACGTGAGCTGCTCACGGAGGTGTGGCAGATCCCGTACGGCGGCGCCGACAAGACCGTCGACGTGCACCTGTCCTGGTTGCGCCGCAAGTTGGGGGAGAACGCCCAACAGCCTCGCTACCTGCACACGGTGCGTGGTGTCGGGGTGCGTCTGGAAGCCCCGGCGGCGCAGCCGTGAGGGCGCGTCTCGCGCTGCTGGTCGCCGCGGTCAGCGTCCTCACCCTCATCGCGTTCCTCGTGCCGTTGGCGTTGCTGGTACGCACCGTCGCCGAGGACCGGGCCACCGTGCGGGCCACCGCCGACGCGCAGAGCCTGGTGCCGGTGGTCGGCACCGCCGACGCGGCGACCATCCGGCTCACCGTCGAGCAACTCGCCGCGGAGTCAGGTCGACCGGTGAGCGTCTTCCTGCCCGACGGCACGGTGCTCGGCGCCCAGACACCGCGTACGCCAGCGGTGGCCCTCGCCGCGCGCGGACAGAGCCTCACCGGTGAGTCGGCGGCCGGCCGGGAGGTGGTCATCGCCGTGCAGGGCCGGACGGACGGCACCGGGGTGATCCGGATCGCGGTGCCGCAGCACGAGCTGACCGCCGGGGTCACCCGGGCCTGGCTGGTGCTGGCGCTGCTCGGCGTGATCCTCGTGCTGATCGGGCTGCTGGTCGCCGATCGGCTGGCGCGCACCCTGGTCCGGCCGATCAGCGACCTCTCGGCCGTCTCACACCGGCTGGCCAACGCCGAGCTGGACGCCCGCGTCACGCCGGCCGGCCCGCCCGAACTGCGCGAGGTGGCCGGTGCGCTCAACCATCTCGCCACCCGGATCCAGGTGCTCCTGGTGCAGGAGCGCGAACAGGTCGCCGACCTGTCCCACCAGCTGCGTACGCCACTGACCGCGTTGCGGCTGGAGGCGGAGTCGTTGCGTGACCCGGACGACGCCGCCCGGATCACCGCCGCCGCCGACGGGCTCGAACGCGCTGTCACCGGGCTGATCCGGCAGGCCCGGTGGCGGCACGCACCGGCGCAACCGGCCTCCTCGGACGCGGCGGCGATCGTCGCCGACCGGGTCGCGTTCTGGTCGGTCCTGGCCGAGGACACCGGCCGGGCCGTCACCCTCGACCTGACGCCCGGCCCTCTCCCCGTCGGTGTGGCCGCCGACAACCTGACGGCGGCCGTGGACGCCCTGCTCGGCAACGTCTTCGCGCACACCCCCGACGGGACGCCGTTCACCGTCCGGCTCGTCCGTGAGGCGGGGGAGGCGGGCGAGGTGGTCCTCACCGTCGCCGACGAGGGGCCGGGCATGCCCGCCGGGGCGATCCGGCGGGGCGCCAGCGCGGCCGGGTCCACCGGCCTCGGCCTGGACATCGCCCGGCGTGCCGCGCAGGCCACCGGCGGTCGTCTGGAGTTGCGGGCCGGGCCGCACGGCGGCGCGCAGGTGCTGCTCCGGCTCGGAGCGTCGACGTCGCCGCCGGACGCATAGGCCCGGCGGTGCCGGGTAGCTGCCAGTCATGGCGCGGTATACGAAACCCGAGCTCAGAGAGCAGATCAAGGAAGAGATCCAGGCCTCCGACAAGGGCGGCAAGCCGGGGCAGTGGTCGGCGCGCAAGTCGCAGCTGGTCACGCAGGAGTACAAGCGGCGCGGCGGCGGATTCCTGGGTCAAAAGGACGAACGGCAGAAGGCGCTCCAGCGCTGGGGCAACGAGAAGTGGCAGACGAAAGAGGGCGACGCCCGGGCGCGCAAGGACGGAACGACGAGCCGCTACCTGCCCAAGAAGGCATGGGACGAGATGTCGGAGAGCCAGAAGCGGGCGACCGACACGAAGAAGCGGGAAGCCTCTCGAACGGGCAAGCAGTACGTCGCAAACACCGGGCCGGCCAAACGGGCGCGTCGGGACGCCACAACGGCCGGCCGGATGACGGAGATGTCGGTCGCGGAGGCGGCCAAGCTGGTCCGTGGCCTCGACACCAGACAGCTCAAGACCGCGCTGCGTAACGAGCGCGCCAGCAAGGACCGCAAGACGCTCGTCCAGCGGCTGGAAGCCGAACTCAACCGGCGCGGCTGACCCGGCCCTTGACCGCCTTAACCCGGCCTTAGCGTCCGGACAGCGCGGTGCTATCCCGATCTGGCCGATCCTCGGAGTCGACAACCGAGGAAAGGTGGACACCACTATGAAGCGCACCAATCTGCTTCTGGCGTCGGTCGGCGGGTCGGCGGTGCTGGCGGTGGCCGGGGTCGCGCTCGGCGTCAACGCCGCGAACGACTCGCGGACCGGCGGCACGGCACTCGCCGCGGCAACCGTCGCGCCGACCGCCACCGACGCGCCGGCAATCACCGGTACGCCGTCAGTCGGCACCCCATCGGGTACGCCGTCGAGCGCAACACCGTCCGGTACGCCGTCGACCGGCAGCGCGCCCGCGGGTAGCGCGGTCGATGAGAAGCGCGCCGGTGAGATCGCGCTCGCCAAGGCCGGTGGCGGTCAGATCGTCGAGGTCGAAGCCGAGAAGGAGAACGGCCGACCGGTGTGGAGCGTCGAGATCGTCGCTGGCGACACCGAGCACGAGGTGGACGTCGACCGGGACAACGGCTCGGTGGTCAAGGCCGAGCAGGAGCCGGTCGACGACGACAACGACGCTGACGACAACGACGCTGACGACAACGACAACGACGACGACGACGACGACAACGACGACGACTGAGCGCGGTCGCCGCTCACCCCGGGTGCTGCGGTGAGCGGCGGCGCGCTGTGACGCGGTGGTCGGACTGTCCCTCCCGGGCGGATCGACCACCGCGTACGTCATGTGGCGACGCGCTGCTCCTGGACCGGCGGTCGCTCCTGTGCTGTCGATTGCTCCTGGACGGTCGGCTGCTCCTGTGCTCTCGGCTGCTCCTGGGCGAACTGGGTGCGGTACAACTCGTGGTAGCGGCCACCGGCCGCGAGCAGGTCACTGTGTCGCCCACGTTCGACGATGCGTCCCGCTTCCACTACGAGGATCTGGTCGGCGGCCCGGATGGTGGAGAGCCGGTGCGCGATGACCACGCTCGTCCGGCCGGTCAGCGCCTCGGCGAGGGCGTCCTGAACCGCCGCCTCCGAGGTGGAGTCGAGATGCGCGGTGGCTTCGTCGAGGATGACCACGCGCGGGCGAGCCAGCAGCAGGCGCGCGATGGTGAGCCGTTGCCGTTCCCCGCCGGACAGGCGGTATCCGCGCTCGCCCACGACGGTGTCCAGGCCATCGGGTAGCGAGCGGATCAGGTCGTCGAGGCGGGCCCGCCGGAGCACCTCCCACATCTCGTCCTCGGTCGCGTCCGGCTGGGCGAACGCCAGGTTGGCGCGGATGCTCTCGTGGAAGAGGTGCCCGTCCTGGGTCACCACGCCCAACGCCGCCCGGATCGACTCGGCTGACAGCTCACGGACGTCGACGTCGGCCAGCCTCACCGCGCCGTCCTCGACGTCGTACAGGCGAGGCACGAGCTGCGCGATCGTCGACTTGCCCGCCCCGGAGGAGCCGACGAGCGCCACCATCTGCCCCGCTTCGGCGCGGAACGACACCCCGTGCAGCACTTCCTCACCGCCGCGCGTATCGAGCTTCGCCACGTCCTCAAGGGACGCGAGCGACACCTTGTCCGCTGAGGGGTAACCGAACCGGACCCCGTCGAACTCGACCGCGACCGGCCCCTCCGGAAGGGGTCGGGCGTCGGATCTGTCGAGGATCAGCGGCTTGAGGTCGAGGACCTCGAACACCCGCTCGAAGCTCACCAGCGCGCTCATCACCTCGACCCGAGCACTGGCCAGCGACGTCAGCGGTGCGTAGAGCCGCGACAGGAGCAGCGCGAGAGCGACCACCGTCCCGGCGTCGAGGCTGCCCCGTAGGGCGTAGAGACCACCCAGCCCGTAGACCAGGGCCAGTGCCAGCGAGCCGACGACGGTGAGCGCGGTGATGAAGACCCACTGGAGCATCGCGGCGCGGATGCCGATGTCCCGGACCCGGCGTGCCCGAGCCGCGAACTCGGCGGACTCCTCGGCCGGCCGCCCGTACAGCTTGACCAGCGTGGCACCGGGTGCGGAGAAACGTTCCGTCATCCGGGTGCTCATGGCCGCGTTGTGCTCGGCCGCTTCACGCTGCAACTGGGCGAGCCTCGAACCCATCCGTCGGGCCGGAAGAACGAAAATGGGCAGCAAAACGAGCGCCAGCAGCGTGATCTGCCACGAGAAGGTGAGCATCACGGCCAACGTCAGCATCAACGTCACGGCGTTGCCGACCACACTCGACAGGGTGTCGCTGAAAGCCCGCTGCGCGCCGATGACGTCGTTGTTCAGGCGGCTGACCAGTGCGCCCGTGCGGGTCCGCGTGAAGAAGGCCACCGGCATGCGCTGTACGTGGTCGAACACAGCCGTGCGCAGTTGAACGATCAGCCCCTCACCAATGCTGGCGGAGAGAAATCGCGTCACCAGCCCCAGCCCGGCCTCGGCGAGGGCTATCACGGCAATCAGTACGGCCAACCGGATCACCACGCCGCTGTCGGCGCCGTCGACGATCGCGTCGACCACCCGACCGGCGAGAACGGGCGCCGCCACAGTGAGGACCGCCGTCACCACACTCAGCAGCAGGAACCTGACGATCAAGGCGCGGTGTGGCCGTGCGAACTGCGCGATCCGCTTCAAGGTGGCGCGGGACAGCGGTCGCTCGTCCTGCGCGTTCATCGCGTGGTGCAGAGACGTCCACGCGGCAAATTCCATGCTCATGCATTACCTCCGATATTGGAGGCTAGGACCTCACCCGAGCTTGAGGTCAAGTCGCCACGCGATACTGGCGATATGGACCCGGGCGTGCGCGGCGACGACGGCTGCCGTCTGTGGGCGGAACAGGCCGGCGCCGGGCCGCCTCTGGTGCTCTGTCACGGGGGTCCGGGTCTCTGGGACTATTTCGCCCCGGTAGCCCGGCTGCTCGAAGAGCATGCCCGCACCATCCGGTGGGATCAGCGCGGCTGTGGGCGCTCGGAGCGGCGTGGACCGTATGGCATCGCCCGCTTCGTGGCCGATCTCGACGCGGTACGTGACCAGTTGGCCGGTCCGCGGACAGCCCTGTTGGGCCATTCGTGGGGTGCACACCTGGCGTTGCGGTACGCCATCGAACACCCCGAACGGGTCAGCCATCTGATCTACGTGTCCGGGACCGGCATTGATGCCGATCGCGGCTGGCACCCGCACTACAAGCGCAATCTGCGGTTGCGGCTCGGGCCTCATCTGGGTCGATGGGAGGCCCTCAGCGTGCGCGACCGCACGCCCACGGAGGAACGTGAATGGGCGGTACTTCAGTGGTCGGCCGACTTCGCCGACCACGGCACGGCACTGCGCAACGCCGATCGCATGGCCACGCCGTGGCTGGGCATCAACCACGAGTGCAACCAGGCTGTCAACGCCGAGGTCAAGCAAGAGCTCAGCACATTCGACATGGCCGAGCAGTGCCGAGCGCTCGACCTGCCCGTGCTGATCATCGACGGCACCGAGGACATCCGGCCCCGCTGGGCCGTCGACTCGCTGCACCGAGCGTTGGCCAACAGCCAGCGCGTGAGCCTCTTCGGGTCCGGCCACCTCCCGTGGGTCGAGAATCCGCACGACTTTCGTCGGGCGGTGGCCGCCTTCCTGAGGCAATAGGGTCGCCAAATCTCCAGCCGGTCCTGCCGCGACCTCCCGGATCCGCGATAGCGCCGCTGCGCAGCGGGGTTGGCTCCGATGGATCGGCTCACCGATGGCTGTTCCTACGTTCGTCGGTGGTAGTGGTTGCGGCGCGGGATTTGGTCGGGGTCCAGCCAGGCGGGTGGAGTGAATTCGGGGTGTCCGTCGCGGCCGAGTTGGACGGTCCAGTCGCTGTGGTGCAGGTGTCGGTGGTGGTGGCCGCAGAGGAGGACGGCGTTTGTCAGGCTGGTGGTGCCGCCGTCGGTCCAGTGGTGGATGTGGTGGGCGTGGCACCAGCGGGGTGGGCGGTCGCAGCCGGGGAACGCGCAGCCGCGGTCGCGCAGCACGAGGGCGCGGCGCAGCGGCCCGGTGATGAGTCGGCGTTGTCGGCCCACGTCGAGGATCTGGCTGGCGCCGCCGAGGATGGTGGGCAGGATGGTGGCGTCGCAGGCGAGTCGGCGCACCGTGTCCGGTGTGAGGCTGAGGCCGATGTCGAGAGCGCCGGTGGACAGCTGTCGGGTCAGCGCGTCGTAGCTGGTGGTGATGACGATCTGGGCGGAGTCGCCACCGCTGTCGGGCAGTTCGCCGGTTCGGAGGGCGAGTCGGCAGACCTCGGTGAGGGCGTCGTGGCGGCGTTGCCCGGGGGATCGGGTGTCGTCTGGTCCGGATGGGGCGGTCAGTGGGTCGATGGCGGCGCGGAACAGGCCGGCGGTTTCGGTGTCGAGGGTGCCGGTGAGTCGCAGTCGACCGTCGGTCTGCTCGGACAACGTGAGGTGTCGGTCGCGGGTGGCGCGGCGTGCTTCGGTGTCGAGGGCGGCTTGGGCGGCGGCGTCGGCGATGTCGGGGGCGACGTGGTCGAGGATGCGGGTGCCGAGTTTGCGCAGGTGGGTGGGGTCAAATTGGCTGGCCCAGTCGGTGAGCAGGCTGACGGCCTTGTCGGCGGCCTGCATGCCGGCGGTGGCCTGGACGGTGGCGGCGGTGTCGGTGATGACCCGGGCCTGGTCGAGGCTGAGGTGCCCGTCGGCTAGCGCTTGTCGTATCCCGGGGTTACCGGTGTCCAGGGCGATGGCGAGGTCGATCAGGCGGCGGGCGGCGGGAACGGTCAGCCGCAGTCGTTCGCGGAGCCAGACCGCGGTGCAGGAGGCCCCCTGCGCGCGGGGCGTGCTGCGGCCGTCGACCTCGCGAATGAGGGTCAGGGTGACGGCGGCGAGGCGGTGCTGAAGGCGGTGCGCGGCGTCGAGTGCGGCGATCAGCTCGTGTTCCGGGAGGGCCCAGGCGGGGGCGTCGACGCACGCGGCGACCGCGTCGTCTGCCTGCGCCAACTCCTCGAGCATACCCCGACACTAGAACAGGTGTACGACATTTTCAGTCACCATGATCGATTCGCTCGACCGCTCGTCGGAGGGTTCGTCGGTGCCGAACTTCTCCCAGGTGGCGATCAGGATGGCCTGCTGCTCGGCGCGCCGAGAGCTGGTGTCGACAGCGCTGGCTGTTGCCCGGAGTGAGCGAGGGCTGGGTGTCGACGGCACCGCCCGGCCTCGGTGTGAGCGAGCGCTGGATGTCGGCGGCGCTGCCTGGTGCCCGGGGTACGAGCGAGGGCTGGGACGCTTCGCTAGGAATTTTCTGACGGGCGTCGAAGAGCCTTGGCCCAGGCAATGACGTGATCGATGGAGCTGCGGGTGAGGCCAACCGTCGGGTCGGCGGTGATCAACAGCGTGGGGCTGCTGCGTGCTGCGGCCCAGTTGTGGGCTTGCCGCGTGTGGAGGTCGTCGATCCATGCCGCAGGCCGTCGTTGGGCGTAGGCGGCGATGACCGGAATCTTGTCGCTGGGATGGAACGGTGCGGGTGGCATGGTGATCACGGGCAGGGGAGCGATGCCCAGAAGTGGAGCGAGGAGTCGGTTGGCTTCGTCGTTCCAGCTCGTGGCCCAGGCGATGTCCAGGACCGCGCTCGCCTCGGTGATCCAGCCGCCGTGGGTGGGGTTGACGCGTACGGGTTCTTCGCCGGGGAAGAGGTGGTGCTCGGTGTAGCCGGCGGGAGGTTGAGGAGTCCCGTACGGGCTGAGGACACCGTCGACGTCGAGCAGGAGCAGAGGCCGGTTCACTCGGACGATCCTGCCGTAAGCGCCGGGTGGCGGGGCCGTCGGCGAAACGAACGACGACCCCGCCACCACTCAGCGAGCTAGCCGATGCGGAACTGTTCGCCGTAGACGGCGAACGTCAGGGGCGTGTTCAGGTTGAAGTTGCCGTTGTTGAGGAACACCCGCTGGGCGGTGTCGACGCGGGAGGTGTCCGAGTGGGCTGCTTCCTTCCTCATCTCGAGGACCCGCTCGTCGAGGAAGGCGTTCAGCCAGGTCCGCTCGTCGCCGCCCTGGGCTGGCGGCTTGGCCCGGTTCAGGGCACGGCTGCGGATCTGGCGCATGCCCTCGTACCCGTGCATGACCGCCGCGTCGTAGTAGGCGAACTGGCCGAGCGCCCGGACCTGGTCGTTCTTGCCGTCGCGTACCGATGGGTTGAAGTAGACCCGGTCGCGTTCGGCCTCCTGGGCGGCCTGGAACACCGGGTCGTTGGCCGCGGTCCGCCAGTCGCGGGGGAAGTTCGGGTCGAGGCCCGAGTGCGACGGGGTGCCGTTGACGTTGCGCAGCGCTGGCAGGTAGCCGGCGAGCACGTTGCCCGGCTTGGTGCGGGTGTACGCCTCGACCAGTTCGAGCATGTCGCCGGTGCCGGAGCAGAAGCCGATGATGCCGGCGGTGTAGCCGCGCCCGTCGCCGATGTCCTCGATGTAGGAGAACTGCGCGCGCCAGTCGAGCGAGGAGTTCTCGGCGGCCGAGACGAGCTGCATGGCGACGTCCTTCTTCGCCGGGTCGTCGAGGTTGGTGCCGGTCGGGGTGGTGGGCGGGGGAGTGGTGGGAGTGCCGCCGCCCGGCAGGGTCCACCGCTGGTTCGTGGTGCCGCCGCACGTCCAGATCTGCAACCGGGCGCCGTTGGCGGTGCTCCGGTCGGTGACGTCGAGGCACTTGCCGGAGGCGGTGTTGACGAGCGCGCCGTTGCTGGCGGTCCACTTCTGCGCGCCGGTGTTGTTGCAGTCGTACAGCTGCACCTTGGCGCCGTTGGCTGTCGACGCGGCGGTGACGTCGAGGCACTTGCCGAGCGCCCGGATCGAGTTGTCGTTGTTCCCGACGGTCCACGTCTGGGCCGCGCTGCCGTTGCAGTCGTAGAGCTGGACGGCCGTGCCGTTGGCCGAGCTGGCGCCCGCGACGTCGACGCACTTGCCGCCGAGGCCGGTGATCGGGCCGGCGGTCGCGGCGCTCGCCGACGGCAGGCCGTAGCCGACGGCGGCGACGCCGATCAGCAGGGTGCCCACGACGTAGGCGGCTGTTCTCTTGTGAACCATGGGTGTTCCTCGGGGAAGGGGCGGCGTGCCGCCAGCCGGTCAGTTCGCGGTGCCCTACGGCGCCGAACTGCCGCGCCGGGCCAAGCATCAGGAAACTGTATTAACAGATACCAGTACGTCGATTCGCCGTCAATCGACGACCGCGAGGCGTGACGGCCTCTGTTCATCCCGTCGTTGGCGGGACGTACCTGCCGGTGACTATCGTCGGGCCGTAACTGATCAACGGGCCGGTCCGTCGGAACCAGCACCGTCCGACGGACAGAAGATGGTCATGGAGTCGAGTCTGCGCGCTCGGGTACGAGCCGGTGACCCCGGCGCGTTCGCCGAGCTGTTCGACGCGTACGCGCGCTCGGTGTACAACCACGCGTTCCGGCTGACCGCCGACTGGGCCACGGCGGAGGACGTCATGGCTGCGACGTACCTGCAGGCCTGGCGCTCCCGGGAGCGGGTGACCGAGGAGGGTGGGTCGCTGCGTCCCTGGTTGCTCGGCATCGCCACCAACGAGGCCCGTAACCACGCCCGCAGCAACCGTCGCTACCGCAGGGTGGCCGCCGCGCTGCTCGCCTCCGACTTCACACTGCCCGACCACGCCGACGAGGTCGCCGGCAGACTCGACGACAGCCGCCGCATCGCCGCCGCCATCGACGCGCTCGCCCGGCTGCGTCGATCCGAGCGCGAGGTGCTGACCCTGTGCCTGTGGGAGGGCCTCGACTACGAGTCCGCGGCGGAGGCGCTGGGTGTTCCGGTCGGTACGGTGCGCTCCCGGCTGTCGCGGGCCCGCGCCCGGCTCCGTACCCTCGTCGACGCGCCGCCGCGCGCCGCGCGACCGCCGGTCGTGGACACCTCGCTCGTACGGGAGGGCAGCCAGTGAGCGCGCCGGACCCGGCCGAGTGGGCGAAGATCGCCCCCCACCCCGGCGACCAGGACCTGCCGGAGGGCCGGCACGAGGTGCACCGCCGTCGCCTGCTCGCGGCGATCACGCAGGAGCCGCGTACCCGAAGAAGGGCCTTCGTGTCGTCGCGGCCCGCGCTCGCGGCGGCCGCGTTGGTCCTGGTGGTGGCGGGGATCGGCGGAGGGCTCGCGAGCCGTTCCGGCGACGCGCCCCCGGCCGCGATCCCGTCACCCGAGGCGACCCGTCCGGCCGCTCGGCCGGCACCGCCGGGCACGGCCGCCAAGAATCGTGGGTACGGCACCGTGCGCCAACTCACCGACACGGCCGACCTGGTTGTCCGCGGCGAGGTGGCGTCGGTGACAAACGGGCGGGCGGTCTACCGCGTGGCGGAGGTGCTGTACCGCGCCCCGGCCGCCCCGGTGCCCACCGAGATCATCGTGGCCGCGGAACTGGCCGGGACGGCCGGCCGGCCGAGCGTCCTCTACCTGGGCCTCGTCGACCCGGCTGCGCGCGTCTACCACCCGCTCGGCGGGGAGTTCGGGATTTTCGACCTCGCCGGGGAAACGGCCACCAGTCGGTCACCATCGATGTCGGTGACCGGTCTGCGTAGCGAGGACGCCACCGCTGCGGGTCGCGCGTTCGTCACCACGCTTGCCGAGCTTCGTCAGCTCGCGCGCGAGCGGCGCTGACCCCCGAAAAGCTGAGCCGGAAAAAAAATGGAACTCGGTGCCCGGGACGCACAGATAGAAGGCGTAAGCAGTGCCGCGTTCCGAGCGAGACGGCCCGAGACGGCACCGAGACGCGAGGAGCGTTCCATGGCAGTCGACCTTCGCCGTACCCGGCCGCTGTGGGCCACGGCCGCCGCCGTGCTGTCCGTCGCGGCCCTGGCCGCCTGCGGCAGCGGCGGTGACGCCGACCGGGCCGCCGGGCCCGCCCCGAGCAGCGCCGCCCCGAGCAGCGCCGCCCCGCCGACGGAGGTCGCGCCCCCGCCGATCAAGGGCAAGCTGCGTGGGTACGCCACAGTGCGGCAGCTCAGCGACACTGCGGACCTGGTGGTACGCGGTGAGGTCGAGGAGACCGGATTCCGGGTCGACGAGGTGCTGAGTGCGACGACCGGATCGACAGTGCGGGCCGGGGCGCGGATCACGCTCGCCCAGCTGCCCGCCGGCGTGCCGGACATGGCGCACATGTCGAAGCTCGAGGCCGGCCAGGTCGTGGTGCTCTACCTCGCCCAGGACCCGGCGGCCTCGACGTTCCGGACGCTCAGCGGCGACTTCGGCGTGTTCGACCTGAACGGGTCCGGCGCGGAGGCCGTCGCCACGACCCGCTCGCAGACCATGGCCGTCAGCGGCCTGAACGCCGAGGACCCCGCCGCCTCCGGCCGCGGTTTCCGCACCACTCTCGGCCAGCTGCGGGCCGTCGCCGCTCAGGCCAGGTAGGAGGAGTGGGCACGCGGACGGCACCCGCCGAGTGCCGTCCGCGTGGTCACTGTTCCCGGTAGGTGGCCAGGTCGAAGTCGGCGTGCACGCCGTCGCCGCCCAGGTCCTGCACCCACAGGCCCAGGAACGCCCCCGTGAAGCCCCACGCCGCCGGCTCACCGTCGATGATCAGCGCGGCGTGCTCGTCGGACAGGATGGTCGCGTCCAGCTCGACAGGTAGCCGCTGCCAACCGGCACCGATGTCGTAGTCGAAGCGCACTGCCGGCCCGTCGAAGACGGCCCGCAGGCCGACCCGGGCGACGCCGTCGACATCGACGGTCAGCTCGGGGTACGCGGTGCGCCGCCCGTTGTCGGAGCTGAGCAGCTCCAGCACCGTCCGGCCGTCGTCGGCCCGGGTCAGGTAGAGGTGGTGCCAGTTGAGCGTGTTGTAGTAGGCGGTGATCCCGGCGAGCTGACGATGGTCGGCCGGTGCGAACTCCACAACGGTCTCCAGCGAGCACTCCCTCGCGCCGACGCGCCGCCCGACCAGGCTGGGTGCCTGCCGACCGACCGGCGACTGCCCGCCGTGGACCCGCAGGTACGACGGGCGGGTGCGCAGGTCGACCCAGTCCGGGGTGGCCGGCCGACGCAGCGTGGACCAGCACCGGCCCAGCTCGGGGGCGTCGAAGTGGTCCGTCTCGGGCTCCGCCGGCCAGGGGTGCGTGGGCAGGTCGGGTGCGACGACATCGTCCGCCGGCACCCCTCCGGCGATGCGCGGCCAGCCGCCCGACGGCCACTCGACCCGCTGGATCGCTGTCTCCCGACCCAGCACGCAGTTGCCCAGCGGGGAGTACGGGCGACCAACCAGGTGGGCCAGGTACCACTCGCCGTTCTGCGTGTGGACCAGACTGCCGTGCCCCGCCTTCTGCAACCGCAGGTCGGGCCGCCCGAAGGAGGTGAGCAGTGGCCCGTCCGGGTCCACCTCGTACGGTCCGAACAGCTCCCGGGACCGCGCCACGGTGACCTGGTGCTCCCAACTGGTGCCGCCCTCGGCGGTGATCAGCCAGTACCAGCCGTCGTGGCGGTACAGGTGTGGACCCTCGGTGAGCCCGGCCGGGGAGCCGGTGAACAGGATGCGGGGGCTGCCGACCAGACGGCGTGCGGCCCGGTCGTACTGCTGTATCTCGATGCCACCGAAGCGGTCGCGGCCGGGCCGCCAGTCCGCGCTCATGCCCAGCAGCCACGTGGTGCCGTCGTCGTCGTGGAACAGCGCCGCGTCGAACCCGCGCCCGTGCAGTTTCACCGGATCGGACCAGGGGCCGCTGATGTCCTCTGCGGTGACCAGGAAGTTCTGCGGATCCCAGTAGCCGCTGGCGAAGCTGGCCACGTCGCTGTAGACGAGGTGGAACTGACCGTCGTGGTACGTCAGGTCGGGCGCCCACACGCCGTTGGAGTCGCCGCATCCGCGCAGATCGAGCAGGCGCCGGTCGGTGATGATCCCACCGAGGCTGCGCCAGTTCACCAGATCACGCGAGTGGTGCACGAGCACACCGGGATACCACTCGAAGGTCGAGGTGGCCAGGTAGTAGTCGTCGCCGACGCGCAGGATCGACGGGTCCGGGTGGAAGCCGGCGAGGATGGGATTGCGGATCGACCGGATAGCGGTCGCCACGTTAGCGATGTCGGTCGACACGAGCACTCCTCTGGACGGGCTGTCTGGAACTTCCGGAAAATCGCGGTCCTGGATCACTGGAGTCCCTGCTTACGCTAGCCGCTCTTTTCGCAATAGGACAGAGGTCTTGACCGCTGGGACAACAGCTCGTAGCGTGCCGGCCATCGATCGGCATTACCGGCGAAGCATTGAAAGTTTCGGAGATCCATAGCTCCGCAGGGGGGACCGTGGGCACGGAGAACGGCCGAAACGTCACCATCGCCATGATCGCGCGGTTGGCCGGAGTCTCGGTGCCCACCGTCTCCCGGGTCATCAACGGCCGCTCCGACGTCGCCCCCGACACCCGGGAACGCGTCGAGGAGCTACTGAACCGGCACGGCTACCGCCGCCGCTCACCGTCACGGCGTACCGACGCCGCCCTCATCGATCTGGTCTTCAACGACCTGGACAGCCCGTGGGCCGTGGAGATCATCCGTGGAGTGGAGGACGTCGGCCAGACCAGTGGCGTCGGCACCGTCGTGTCGGCCATCCACTGGCGCATCTCCTCGGCCAAGCAGTGGCTCGACAACATGCGTACGCGGTCCACCGAGGGAATCATCTTCGTGACCTCGATGGTGAACCCACCGTTGCAGGCCGAGCTGCGCCGGCTCCACCTGCCGGTCGTCATCATCGACCCGGCCGGGGTCGACCCGCAGGAGTCACCCACCATCGGCGCCACCAACTGGGCGGGCAGCCTCAGCGCCAACCAGTACCTGATCAGCCTCGGCCACCGCCGCATCGGCTTCATCGCCGGCCCGCCGCACCTGATGTGCAGCCGGGCCCGGATGGACGGCTACCGGGCCGCCCTCGGCGCCGCCGGGATCCCCATCGACGACGCCCTGATCCGCCCCGGCAACTTCTACCACGAGGCCGGCTTCACAGCGGGTACGCAACTGCTGGCCCTGCCCGACCCGCCCACCGCCATCTGCGCCTCCAGCGATCAGATGGCCCTCGGCGTCTACGAGGCGGTCCGTAAACGGGGTCTGCGGGTGCCCGACGACGTCAGCGTGGTCGGCTTCGACGATCTGCCGGAGGTGCGCTGGTGCTCGCCACCGCTGACCACCGTCCGGCAACCCCTGGCCGAGATGGGCATGCTGGCCGCGCGGACCGTGCTGCGCCTCGCCAGCGGCGAGAGGACCGAGAGCCCTCGGGTCGAACTCGCCACCGAACTCATCGTTCGCGACAGCGCCGGCCCGCCCCGCTGAGCGGCGCGGTCGGCGCGAACGCGTTCGGTGCTGACGTCAGGCGTCGCGGAGGGCGTCGTCGGCCCCCCCGTTTCCGGCGGCCGAGGTGGACCCGGGTGCCCGGAGAACCCGAAAGTCTGCCCATGCTCCTGCTGCGAACGTCGTTGTCGCGTGATGGACCCGTCAATGAAGAACGACGAGGCGCCCGGTTCGCCCATCGAAGTACTCGACAGTGCACCGACCTGAGAGTGCTGCGGCGAGTCGGCGGGCCAGCTCATGCCCTTCGGCGTAAAAATCCGCCTCCTGAGCGGCGGTGGGGAATCCAGACGATGCCGGGTCCGTATGGTCCAGGGTGTCGTCGTAGGTCTGCGCCCACCGCAACAGCGAACTCGCCAGAATGTCTGGGATGGGCAGTTCGGCCGGGTCGATGTTGTCCACCCCGTCCGGCCCGGTCAACCACGTTGGATAGCTCTCATAGTCCGCCATGACCCGCACAGTCCCAGCGTTAGCGTCCAACTGGGTTCGCCCCCACGATGAATCCGTTGTCTCCGACGGAGACAGCGAGCTTATACGTCCTGCCCTCGAAGAGCACCTCATAGATGGGACGTGTTCGTTGCGCCCCCACCACCTCGCCTCTCGTGACGGCGGCGAACACCAGCTCCGGGATCTTTTCCTCCGGTACGCCGACCCTCGCGAAGTCATCGGCGTGGCGGCTCGTGATATGGGCGAGACCGGCACGCTCATTGCCGGTCTCCAAGAAAACGATCTTCCCGTCACGATTACGGCCGATAGCGACTATCTGCTCCGGGTTGTGTTTGACGCCCGCTCTGCGGAGTTCGTCGAGTAGCGCCTCTCTCTCGCTCGGCCGGGGCCTCGGGGGCGGAGTTCCGCTGTCGCCGCCACGGAGCTTCTTCAATGCCTGCTTGAGCTTCTCGATGAGTTCGCCGAGCCGGCGGATCAACGGGATCAGCTGTCGCAGGCTGGCCAACAGTCCGCGCAGCATCCGGGCAATCCGCGCGCCCCACGACGCCACCAGCGTCGTCACCTGCTCCACCACCAGCGGAGCGGCGAGCCCACCGCTGAAGACGAGTTCGCCGGCGTACACGATGAGGCGAGAGACGCAGGTGGCGATGGCGTCGCGAACCAGGAGCCGGACGGCGGCGACGAGGCCAGCTGCGCCTTCGGTAATCGCAGCCAGGGTTTCGGCGCCTTGAGCGAGCCCGATGATGGCCTGCTGCTGCTCCCCGGCCCAGGTCCGGTAGGCGAGCCCGGCGCTGCCGCCCCAGGCGGCGACGTCGTTGCGGACGGCGACGGCGAGAGCTGCGACCTCATTGCGGAGTGAGGCCGCGACGTTGCGCCAGGTCTGGGCGTGGGCAGTGATCTCGGCGGGGTTGCCGGCGAGCCAGTCCAGAGCCTCACTGAGCGGCTTGACGTGCTCGATGAGCCAGGCGATGCCGTACTGGAGTAGGACACCGACCGGATCGGAGACGAGGGCGAGGGCGTCGAGGCCGGCGCTGACCACGCCAAGGCTGCCGTCGATCCAACTGCCGTTACTGATCTCTTGAGCGATGAGCTCGATGTCCTCGCAGATCCAGATGCCGGCCCACGCGCTCGGCGACGTGTCGGACGCGGTGGCGATGAGCGGGTTGACCGTCATCATCAGCTCCGTGTTTCACGCAGAAGCTGTTCAGCGCTGGCGTCCGAGGCGCGGTACCGGTCCGCGCTGTCGCGCAGCTTCTCGGCGGTGTCGTGCACGGATGCGACGGCGCCCGCGATGCCATCGACCGCGGTGCGTTGCAGCCCACCGAGAAGGAGGGGCATGATCGCGCAGAGCTGCCCGTATGCGTCGACGCTCAACTGGACGTGTTGACCAGCCTGGCGCGCGGTGTCCAGGCCGTCAGCGTTGCGCTCGATGTGAGCGGCGTGGGAGGTCAGGTCGTCTGGGTCGACCTGGTAGCCATCGTCATTGGCCATCTGATGGGCCTTGGTCCGGGCCAAGGCGGCGCTGGTAGGAGTCGATGATGGCCTGGCCGGTAGGGTCGCCGTCACCAAGGGTCTCGGCGGTCACCTCCGTGATCCTCTTCAGCAGATCGGCTTGGGCGGCTCGGGTGGTCGCTATGATCTGGCCGGCCGTCTGGGCCGAGGGGTACTGCCGGACGCGTTCATCGAGCCGCAGGTCAATCAGCAAACCGCTTGCATCGACGGTTACCTCGACCGAGCGATCGGGACTGGTGGCGGTGCCGCTGAGTGCCTGCGCCTGCGTGGACAGATTCTTTGCGCGGGCGGCCCGATCTGCCATCGATGTTTCCCACTCGCCAAGGCGTTGCCCTACGGCGTCCAACGCGGCTTCGTCTGCCCACATGCCAACCCCCGATGACATCGGCGGTTATCACCGCCTGGTCATCGCTACGTTACCAATCGCTGGCGCTGCGTGCCGTCCCCGTATCAGGAGCCACGCCCGTTTAGTCGATGCGCAACGCGTCGTCGACGCCCGTCTCCCGGCGGCCGAGGTGCGCCGGATCCCGACCGGAGAGCAACTCCAGCGCTGCCTTCAGACAGGCGCCGTTCTCCCGGTACGAACTGAACCACCACGTCTGGGCGTACCGCTTCGCGCTGTCGTCGCCCACGCCGTTGGCGTCGATGCCGAGGCGGCGGCACAGTGCCACGGCGCGCGGGAGGTGGAAGGTCTGTGTCACCACAGTGGCTCGCCGCACCCCGAAGATCCGCTCAGCGCGCGCACACGAGTCGTACGTGTCGAAGCCGGCGTAGTCCGGCACCACCTTGTGCGCTGGTACGCCCCGCTCCACCAGCCATTTCCGCATAGCGGCGGGCTCGTTGTAGTCGGCGTTCATGTTGTCGCCGGACACGAGGATCGCCCGCACCTTGCCGGCGTCGAACAGCCGCCGCGCGATCTCCAACCGGGCGGCGAGGACGGGTGAGGGCGTGCCGTCGGCGTCCACCTTGGTGCCCAGGACCAGGGCGACCGGGGCGTCCGGCACCTCGGACTCGCCGTAGAGGTGGCCCTCCGCGGTGTCGCGGATCCACGTCACGCTGGCCACCGTGCCGCCGGTCAGCACCACGATCCCCACCACGAGCGCGAGGACCGTACGACGG
This sequence comes from Micromonospora sp. NPDC005205, assembly GCF_040608275.1. NCBI lineage: Bacteria > Bacillati > Actinomycetota > Actinomycetes > Micromonosporales > Micromonosporaceae > Micromonospora > Micromonospora sp. NPDC005205. Next base: position 30,153 of record NZ_JBEXHV010000004.1, on the reverse strand, counting down.
ACCAACGGGTGCTCCCCGTACCAGCGTCTGGCCGCGCCGAATCGTCCCCGCATGCCGCAAGGCTATTCCGTCCGCGCTCACGACTGTCGTCGGCGGCGACCCGATGCCGTAGCCGAGTCATCGATTGTCTATGGACAATTGCTCACTGTTAACGCTAACGTGACGGACAGTCGTCAACGCTTGACCGATCTCAGGCCGCCGTGACGGAGCTGTCGCCATTGGCCCGAGGCGTGACGGATGACGATCGTGGCGTGGGGCGGGTGGCACGTGGCCGGCGCGAGACGGCCTGAGACCACCACCGGGCGACCCGCGCGCCACGCGGCCGAGGCGTGGACGGCCACCGGGATTCCAGGGCACCGCAGCAGCCGGGACAGTCGTGCGACGACCGGCCCGCCCACCTGCCCAGCGCACTTCGCTGAGCAGTGGCCCGCAGCTGGGCCGCCCTGATGGCGACCGTCGATCCCGGCCCTGGCCGCCGGTTTGCGTCCCGCTGTTCGGAGTCCGGGCCCGAGCAGCGGGACGCACACCCGCACGAACAACCGACGGTGTACGCCGCCGTCGGTCAGCGCGTCAGCTTCGGGACCACCGCTGGCTGTTCGAGCCGTTGCAGCTCGACAGGACCGCAGGGGTGCCGTTGGCGGTTCCGGCGGCGTTGGGCGTCAGGCACAGGCCGGACTGCGCGCCGGTCACCGTGCCATCGGTGTTGACGTTCCACTGCTGGTTGGTGCCGCCGTTGCAGTCCCAGATGATCACCCGCGTGCCGGGCGAGGTTCCGGCGCCCTCGGCGTCCAGGCACTTCGTGCCGTACACCTGGAGTTGTTTCGCGGCGGTCGACGTCCACTGCTGGTTGGTGCCGCCGTTGCAGTCCCACAACGTCAGTTGGGTGCCGTTGTTCTGCGACCGCGACGGGACGTCGAGGCAGCGGTTGGCGGCCGCGTTGCGCAGCGGCGCCGACGTGCCGCCGGGTGGCGGCGTGGTGGGGCTCGTGGTGTCGAAGCCGAGGAACCGGATGGCCTGCGCGGCGTCGAACGGGATGGAGTGGCCGTACCCCTGGAAGCTGATCGCCTCGACGGGTGCCGTGCCGCCGGTGCCTCCGTACCGCGTACGGGTGGCGCTGGCCTGCGGGGAGTCGGTGAAGCTGGGGGTCTGCGACACGCCCTGCACGTTGGTCCACTGCTTGATCTGCTCGCCGAAGTTGACGTAGCTCAGCGTGGTGTCCGTGGTGCCGTGCCAGATCTGGAACCGGGGACGCTTGCCGGAGTAACCGGGGTAGGCGTTGCGGACCAGGTCACCCCACTGCTGCCCGGTCCTGACGATCCGGCCGCCGGAGCACTCGCTGTTCCACTCCGCGCCGTTGGTGGTGGCGAAGCACCCGAACGGGACCCCGGAGGAGCTGAACCCGGCGTGGAACAGATCCGGGTAGAGGCCGACCATGACGTTGGTCATCATGGCGCCGGAGGAGAACCCACCCACGCCGATCCGGTTGGCGTCGACCGGGTAGCGGCTCCGGACGTGGTCGACCATGGACTTGAGGCCCACCGGGTCGCTGCCGCCGTCGCGCCGCAGGGCCTGCGGTGACGATACGTCCCAACACTTGCTGCTCCGGGTCACCGACGGGTAGATCACGATGAAGCCGTAGCGGTCGGCGAGGGTGCTCAGGCCGAAGCCGCTGTGCACCGCCGGACCGCTGCCGGTGCAGTAGTGCAGGGCGAGGAGCAGGGCCGGCTGGGCCGCGACCCGGTCCGGCACGTACAGGTGCATCTGGAGGTTCGTCGGGTTGGTGCCGAAGTTGGTCACCTGGGTGAGCGTCGCGGCCGACGCCGGGGTGGCGACCGTGACCACTGCCGTCATCGTCGCCAGGGCCGTCGCCAGCGTGGCGGCCAGCAGTGCGATCCTTGATCTCATCGGTGGTTCCTCTTGTCGTGAGTCGGGGACCCGGCGGCAGCGCGACGGTCCGGCGCAGGCGGATCGACGACGGCGCCAGGGTGGCCCCGGGGCGCGCGACGTCCGCCGCGCGTCACCGGCGGCTGCTGACGGATCCTGATGCGACGTCCACCTGCCCCGGGGACGTCCTGACCACTGAGGTCGAACCAGCGAGGGGCCTCCCGGTGAGCCGCGGACGCTGACCGCCTCGCATCGACTGTGAGCGATAACATGCCGTTCGTCAAGCTGTAACGTTCGACGACTGTCGATCTCATGTCGGGGCGTTCACGGGGCGCGGGGAGCGCGGCGAAGACGACGTCTGACGCGTCTTGAGATTGTCCAACCGACAGTGCCATTGTGGTACGTCGATGAAGAGCCGCGCGCGGGGCTGACGTCCGTCCACTGGGCAGCCGGGATCAGATGTGATCTCGGGGGGCGGTGACACGAGCAATGGACCAACCCGAGTCTGCCGTCCACGAGATCGCCCGTCACCGGTGCGCACCCTGACCGGTCGGGCGGCTCATCTGCGCGAAGGAACCCCGCCCATGCGTAAACCGAAGACCCGAGCAGCACTCCTGGCGGGCCTGCTGCTCGCCGCGAGCGCGCTCGCGGGCGTCAACCCGCCAACCGCCAGCGCGGCGGCCGACCCGGTCACCGTGACCGTCAACACCCGCGCCGGGCTGGCGAGCGTGCCGGACACCGCTCTCGGCGTCAACCACGCCATCTGGGACTCGAACCTCGGCACCGCCGAGACATCGGACCTGCTCAGAGATGCCGGTGTGCAGATGATGCGCTACCCCGGCGGCTCGTACGCCGACATCTACCACTGGAAGGACCACACCGCGCCCGGCGGTTACGTCGCGCCGGGGACCGACTTCGACACCTTCATGGCGGCGGTCCGGCGCGTCGGCGCGCAGCCGATGATCATCGCGAACTACGGCACCGGCTCGCCCGCCGAGGCAGCCGACTGGGTGCGGTACGCCAACGTCACCAAGGGCTACGACGCGCGTTACTGGACCGTCGGCAACGAGAACTACGGCAACGGCCACTACGGATCCGCGTGGGAGGCCGACGACCACCCCGACAAGAGCGCCACACAGTACGCGAGGCTGGTCGTCGAGTACGCCGACGCGATGAAGGCGGTCGACCCGAGCATCAAGGTCGGAGCGGTGCTGACCATGCCGGGCAACTGGCCGGACGGGATCACCGCCGGCAGCGACCCGGGCCCGTGGAACCAGACAGTGCTCTCCATCGCCGGCCCGAAGATCGACTTCGTGGACGTGCACTGGTACCCGGGCGGCACCGCCGCCGAGTCGCTGGCCCGCGTCAACCACCTCCCCGACGCCACCTACCTGCTGCGGCAGCAGCTCGCCAGGTACGCCGGCCCGAACGCCGACCGCATCGGCATCAGCTTCACCGAGCTGAACGTCGACGCCGGCCGGAACACCCAACCGGCCGCGCTGTTCCTCGCCGACGTCTACAGCGGTCTGCTGGAGAACGGCGTCTTCACCGCCCAATGGTGGAACGTGCACAACGGCATGGGCACCGTGACGCAGGTGGCCGGTCAGACTGACTACGGCGACTTCGGGATGCTCTCCAGCGGAGCCTGCACGGAGGACGGCTCGGTCTGCCAACCGCCGCTGAACACACCGTTCGCGCCGTACCACGGGCTGAGCATGATGAAGCTCTTCGCGAAGACCGGCGACCAGTTCGTTCGCGCTGGCACCGACGAGCCTCTGGTCACCGCCCACGCCGTCCGCCGGAGCAACGGTGACCTCGCCGTGCTTCTGGTGAACAAGGACCCGGACAACGACCACCCGGTCACCATCGACTACTCCGGGTTCACCCCGTCGACCGTCGCGCCGACGGTGTCCACCCTCACCAACGGGGCCACCGGCATCGTCACCAGCCAGTCCGGCTCGGCGACCAGCCGGACACTGCCCGCGTACTCGTTGACCACGCTCGTGCTGCGTGCGGCCGGCGCGACCGGCGGACGGCCGACGGCACCGGGCCAGCCGACCGCGAGCGGCGTCACCGACCGCGCCGCGACGATCACCTGGCCGGCGTCCGCCCCGGGCGCCAGCCCGATCGCCAAGTACGAGGTGCACCGGCAGTACGGCGCGGTCAGCGAGCAGGTCGGCGAGACGACGAGCACCTCGTTCACCGTCGACAACCTCGTGCCGGGCAGCAGGTACACGGTCAACGTGCTGGCCCGCGACACCGCCGGACGGGTCTCCTGGGCCTCACCGCCGCTCACCTTCGCCACCGGCAGCCCTGCCGCCAGTACGTGCACCGTCCGCTTCAGCGCCAACAACGACTGGGGCAACGGTTACATCGGTGGCGTCGAGATCATCAACAACGGGTCCAGCCCGATCAACGGCTGGACGCTCACCTGGACCTGGCCCACCGGTTGGCAACAGGTGAGCAGCGGTTGGAGCGCCACCTGGGAACAGGTCGGCACCGCGGTGCGGGTCACGCCCACCACCGACAACCGGCAGATCGCCGCCGGTGGCACGGTGAGTGCCGGCTTCGTCGGCGCGTACGGCGGGCCGAACGTGCTGCCCACGGCGTTCACCCTCAACGGCACCGTCTGCGCCACCGGCTGACCGATTGGCCAGGGCGTCCTTGGTCACGGTGGCTCGGCCGGCCCCTGACACTCCCCGGAGTGTGTGATGCCTGTGAGTCATCTCGATGACTCACAGGCATCACGCTCGTTTGGAAAGGGCGCCCCCCACAGCAGGCCGCCGCAGTCAGCGACCCTGACGCAGGATGATTGTGCCCGAGCCGGTGTCGTCCGCCCACGGGTCCAGCACGAGGGTGTACGTGCCGCTCTGGGGCAGCGGACCCGTCTCGAAGTGCCCCGTCCCGCCGATGACGCAGCCGCTTCCGACAGTGTCGCCGGCGGGGCCGTTCAGGAGCAGAATTCCGCACCGGTCGGGCAGGCTGGCGGCGGTTACCTCGACGGTGACGCGACGACCGGCGTCGGCGGGGAACCTCAGCCGGCTCACCGCACCCGGTCTGCTGACCGTCAGGGTGGCGGCTCGGCCGTCCGCGACGCTGTCGGCCTCCTCGTCGTGAGCGTCGCGTAGCCGTACGTCCGCCGAGCCGGTGTCGGTGGAGGTCCCGTCGATCTCCAGCACGTACCGGCCGGTGGCCGGCAGGACGAACCCGTCGACATGTCCCTGGCCGCCGATCACGCAGCCGCTGGTCACCTGTTCACCGGCCGGGTCGCGCAAGCGCAGCAGGTTGCACCGGTCCGGCACTGTGGCCTCGGTGACCTGGAGGAAGATCTTCTGACCGGCGCGGCCGTCGAAGGACAGACGGCTGACCGCGCCCGGTTGGGCGAGCGTCGCCCGGACCGCGGGCCCGTCCAGCGTGAGCGTCTTCTCCTCGTCGGTCACCGCAACGACCCGTACGGTTGCCCGACCGAGGTCGGCATCCCACGGATCGAGCACCACCTGATGGTCGCCGGTGGCCGTCAACGTGGTCGTGTCGATGAAGCCGACGCCGGAGATGACACAGCCGGTCGCCAGTTGGCGGCCCTGCGGGTCGAGCAGCAGCAACACGCCGCAGCGATCCGGCACGGTGGCGGCGGGCACCTCCACGAAGATCTTCTGACCGGCCCGTCCCGGCACCTTCGTCGCGGCCGTGGCGCCGGCCCGGGTCACCTCCAGCTCGACATCACCGGCGGCGGGCACGTCGCGCTGCGCGCGGGCGGCGTCCTCGGCGAACGCCACCTGCCCGGTGAGGCCGACGTCGAGCACACAGTCGGCGAAAATCTGCGGGTCGGTGACACCGGCCCGCCGGCAGACGAGTTCGGCGGTGGCCCGGTCGGGCAGGTCCCCGACGGTGAGCAGTCTGTCAGGGAACCGCCGGTCGGTGAACGTGGCGGTGTTCTGCCCCGGCTCGTAATCGAACAGCGACCGTTGCGCCTCGACGCGCCAACTGTCGGCGAAGCCCGGGTACAGCGCCTCGAAGGTGGGCGGCTGCGCCACCCGCTTGCCGTTGCGGACCGTCAGGTCGTCGCCGGGGTCACCGTCATGGTCGCCGAGCAGACCCTGCAGCGTCCCGGCCCAGGCAATGGGCGCGCTGACGCTCACGCTCAGCCCCCACACCCCGATCGGCTGCGCGGTCAGTCGCGCGCCGCCCGGCCACTGCACTGTCACAGTGCCGTCTCCCCAGGTGGTGACGGTGCCACCGTGCGGCAGCTTCACCCCGTCCGGAGCGGCCACCGGCGCGGCGCCGTTCACCCGGACCGCGGGACCGTCGGGTGTGGCGTACACGCCGACCCGGTCACCGGCCACCCGCGCGGCGACTGCCGAGTTGACGGCCACCACCGAACTGGCCGGGAACATCGTCTGTCGTACCTGGACCTCGAAGTCGTCGGTCGTCGAGCGGGTCAGGACGAACTCACCGGCGGCCTGGAAGTCGTAGCGCAGACCGTCGTAGGTGAGCAGGTGCGGGTCGCCGTTGCTGTTCGCGCACCGGTAACCCTTGCCGATCACCGAGATCGAACAACCACCGCCACCGGGTGGTCGGGGCCTGGGCTGGTCGCAGTCCTTGCCGTTGGACGGGAGCTTCACACCGCTGTACGTCGTGCGCAGTGGCACACCGACCGCCTTGCGGTACGCGTTCTCCGCCAGCACCGCGTGCACCTCGGCCGGGTCCGCGGTGCTGGCCTGTTGACCGCCCTGCGTGCAGAACTGGCCCCGGCGGGTGTCGTTCACCGCGTCGAGGGCATGGTTCATCTCGTGGATCAGGGTGGCGCACTGATCCTCGGTGAAACCATTTCCCTCCTCCGACAGCGCCCGCCCGTCGTTCTCCGGCACCCAGTTGATCTGCACGTCACTGCCCGGGACGTACGTCGTGGTGCTGCTCTCCTTACCGATGACGGGTCTCCGGACCTTGATTCTCTTGCCGGAGCGTTCCAGCTTGTCGAGGACGGCGCCGTTGCCGGAGCCGCGGATCTGTCCGACGCAGCCCGCGTACTCGACTTGCAGGTCGTCGTTGACGCTGACCACGGCGGACGCCGCCTGTGGGGCGAGCAGCACCAGGACGCCCGCCAGCACGACGCCCGTCCGCACTCGGCTTCTCAACCCGGTCACCCGCCCCTCACCTCGAACGCGACAGTGCCCTGCTCGGCCGTCGCGGCGCAGGCGTCCGCCGGCACACCGCGCAGCGGCGCTCGCAGGTAGCCCAGGACCAGCCGGTACGCCCCCGTTTGGTCGACCGGCCACCACGTGACGGTGGCCCCGCCCCGCCCGTCCGGCGCGGAGGTGGTCAACGCCGCGCCGACCGGGCTCTGCGGGTCGCTGCCCAGCGTCAGCTCCACCGACCCACGCGGGGGCACCCGTACCAGGTTCTCGATCAGGTACGCGGTGAAGTCCCGGTAGTAGGCCGCGCCGCCGATCGCGGGCGCCACCGCCGTGCCGTCGCGGGTCAACGACATGACCGTCACCGCCCCGTCCGGCACCCGACTGAGCTGGCACTCGGCATCGCGGTTGTTGACCAGCCTCAGCCGCAGGCTGATCTGCTCACCCACCCGGTACGACGGCTGCGACGCGTTGACCGTCAGGCCGACAGTCGCCGTGCCGCTGGTCGGTGTCGGTGACGGACGCGACCGTCTGCACCCGGCCGTGGTGGCCAACAGCAGTAGGGCGAGACCGCCGGCGAGCACCACCGTCCCTGCGCGGGGTACGCCCATGGGCCGCGAGCCTCCTCCGGGTGCCGACGGTCGGCACAGATCCCGGCCAGCCTGCGCCTAAGGGTGCCGCGAGCGCTGTCGTGATCCGGCCCGGTGGATGTCCGCTAACCGACCGGAGGGGCCGGAAATCGATCATCGTGGGCGTTATGCTGCGGGACCGGACAGGCGGGGGAGAGGTAGCCGATCATGACGCAGTCGCAGCCCGAGGTGGCCCTTCAACCGGACAGGCCGAACGCGGCGAGGATGTTCGACTACTACCTCGGCGGTAAGGACAACTTCGCTGCCGACCGAGCCGCCGCCGAGATGGTGTTGCAGGTGGCGCCGTGGATGCCCGAGGCTGCCCGGCAGGGTCGTGACCTGATCGCCCGGACGGTCCGGCACCTCGTGCAGGAGCGGGGCATCCGACAGATCATCGACCTCGGGTCCGGGTTGCCGACCCGGGACAACGTTCACGAGATCGCGCACCGCATCGACCCGGACGTGCGGGTCGTCTACGTCGACAACGACCCGGTGGTCTGCGCGCACGGCCGCGCGCTGCTCGCCGACTCGACGTCGGTGTCGGTGGTCCAGGCCGACCTGCGCGACCCCGAGCAGGTCCTCGGCCACTCGGAGATCAGCGCCGCGATCGACCTCGAAAGCCCGGTCGCGGTGCTGATGATGTTCGTGCTGCACCTGGTGCCCGACGAGCAGGATCCGCAGCGGATCGTGGCCACCTATCGTGACGCGCTCGCCCCCGGCAGCTTCCTGGCGCTGTCGCACGCCAGCACCGACACGCACCCCGACCTGATGGCCCGGATCTCCGCGATCTACGCGCGAGCGAACAGCCCCTTCGTGCCGCGCAGCCACGCGGACATCTCCCGGTTCTTCGGCGACTTCGTCCTGGAGTCGCCCGGGCTGGTCAACATGTGGCCGTACGCCGAACCGCCGGCCACCGAGGACCCACAGGTCGCCCGCACCGGCTACAGCGGTGTCGCCCGCAAACCGTAATGCCCCTCGACTGCAGATCTTGGACAGTTTCCGTTACGCCGTAACGGAAACTGTCCAAGATCTGCACAGGCCCCGGCGCGAACGCCGCCGCCGTGTTTCGGGTCCTCTCACCAGCCGCGCCGGTGGTTACACTCCGCTGGGCAGGCAGCTACGTTCAGGTAGTGCTCGCCGGATCGAGTGGAGCTGACGAAGCGTTCCACGCCGGGTAGCGGTGTGAGTAGTTGTGGGGGGAACACAGAATGGCCGACTTGCCACACCCGCTCGCCGCGTTCATCGTTGCCGAGATTCGCCGCGCCCGAGGGGCTTCCGGGATGACCCAGGATGCCTTCGGCCGGGGCGCGGGCTTCAGCGCCTCCCACGTCAGCGCCGTGGAGAGCGAGACGCGGGCCCTGACGTTGGACTTCATCAAGGGTGCCGACCGGGCGTTCAAGAACGGCGGCCTGTTCGAGCGCATGGTCGCGAAGCTGGGGGCACCCTCCTGGTTCCTGCCATGGTTGGACGCCGAACGCGTCGCGACTCAGCTCCGGTCCTGGCAACCGTCCCTGATTCCCGGCCTACTCCAGACCGAGCACTACGCGCGAGCGGTCATTCGCTGCGACGACACGCTCAGCGATGAGGAAGTCGACAAACGACTTGCGGCTCGGCTCGACCGACATTCGATCCTCACTCAGCCGAAGGCACCACAGTTTGTTGCGGTCATCGGTGAGGAGGTGCTGCGACGGGCCGGCGAGGACTTTCGGGGAATCATGGTCGGTCAGCTCACGCATTTGTTGACCTTGACCGAGCGCCCGAACATCAGTGTCCACGTCGTGCCAAGTGACGTGAGCATGCACGCCGGGCTGACCGGCCCGTTCATCCTGGCTCGGGCCGTCGACGGCAAATGGGTCGGCCAGTTGGAGAACCAGCTGGGCGGGGCGGTCATCGACAACGACGATGACGTGGCTACGCTTTTGTCGAAGTGGGAGACCGTACGGAACGAGGCCCTACCTCGGCGGCAGTCAACTGACCTGATGAAGGAAGTGGTGACGTCATGGACCTGATCGACGCAAGGTGGCGCAAGTCCAGTCGCAGCGGCTCCAGCGGCGGCGACTGCGTCGAGGTCGCGGACAACTCGCCGGGCATCGTCGGTGTGCGGGACTCGAAGGATCCCGAGGGGCCGGCCCTGGTCTTCGGGCCAGCTTCGTGGCGGGCGTTCGTCGCCCAGGTCGCCCGACGCGCGTAACCCGCGCCAGGACGCGCCGAAGCGCCCGACCCCGACGCCGCGAGGGGACGGGCGCTTCGCCGTGCACGGGTTGGTCAGCCCACCACCGACCGCAGTGGCACCTTGGCGGCGTTCAGCGCGCGGACCAGATCCCTGGCGAACGGATGTTCGTCCACCTGGAGCCCCTGCGGGTTCGGGATCACGACGTACGCCGAACCGTTCTTCTCGGACGCCTGCGCGTCGGTGGTGAAGCGTTCGACGATCGCCCGGGTGCGGGGCAGGTCGCCGGCCGCCACCTGGATGGTGATCGGCCGCCAGCCGCCGCCCAGGTCCGGCGTCACCGGCGCGGCGGCGGCGCTGGCGCGCGCCGCGTCGACGCCGGCCGGGCGCCGGGCGTCGGGCGCGGGGGTCGCCGGGTAGAGCAGCGCGTTGGCGACCAGGTGCAGGCCATTTTCGTTGTACGCGCGGAAGAGCGGATTGAACGCGAACAGCACCGCCCGACCGGCGCCGGTCGGTTCGTCGACGACGGCCGCCGTGCCCTTCAACGTCTCCGCGCCGACGGTGAAACCGTTGGCCCAGAAGGTGTCACCCGTCGGGTAGGTGAGCACGTTCGTCCCGGTGGTGCTCGGGGTGAGGATCGGGTCGCTGTTGTTGAACTCGAAGTCCTCCGCCGGGCGACCCAGCGCCACCGGGCTGTCCTGGTCGACGTCGACGCGCAGGTGCGAGCCGATCACCAGGTAGTCAGCGGGCTTCGTCTTCTCGGTGGTCGAGGTGAGCCCGGCGGCGCGGGCGACCCGGGTGCCCTCGTTGCGCAGCCCGAGGTAGGTGTGGCCCCGGCCGATCCAGTCGCGCAGGTTGGCCTGCCCGGCGGCGGTCAGGCCGCCGGTGGCGCTGCTGCCGTCCGGCACCAGCAGCACCGTACGCCCGGTGAACGCCTCGGTGTTGTCGTTGATGTCGGCCGTGGTGACCGGTGTGAGGTCGAGCCCCCACCGCTTGCCGAGCACGTAACGGGCCTCGCCGTGCGAACCGGAGGTCGTGGAGATGCCGGTGCCCTGGAACAGCCCCACGTCGGGCAGGTCGAGGCGGGTGCCGGAGGGCCGACCGCCCGGCGTGAGGGTGACACCGAGCCCCTTGGCCAGCTCGTCCACGGTCCGGCTCACCGTGGTGGCCGGGATGGCGACCCTGCTGGTCGTGAGGTCACGGACCAGGGGTACGCCACGGCCGAGCAGGGTGAAGGTGAACTCCGCCGCGGCGGCCGAGTCCAGCGGGTACGTGTACGAGCCCCAGGGCCACGCCGCACCGGTGCGACCGCCGGAGACCTTGCGCACCAGTTCGGCCCTCGGCCGGACGGTGTCTCCGGTGTAGATGGTGTTGATGCCCATCAGCAGCGGGTTGCTCCAGGACGACACGTCGTAGAAGTACGGGAACGGGACGTACGGGTCCTCGCCCATGACGGCCTGGATCCAGTGCTTCTGCGGCTGGTCCATCGGAATCCAGTACGCGCCCTTGGGCACTGTCACGTTCGTGGCGCTGCGCCCGCCGAAGATCCGCGCGGTGGGCACCCGGGTCGCCTTCTGCACCTCGTACACCTCGACGTCCATCCGGCGTAGCCGCTCGACGAGTTGGCGGACGTCGGCGAGCTGCCGGTCGGGCAGCAGGAAGTACGAGCGGATGGTGAGGTCCGGCACCGGGAACTGCACCTCGTTGGTGGGCTGCACCACCTCGTTCGGCTCCAGGGTGCCCGCCCTGCCCTGGGCGAGCGCGTCGGTCCAGATGTCGAAGTAGCCGTCCAGCACCTCGCGCTTGTTAGCGGCGGCCCAGCCGAGCGTCGACCACTGGGTGTGGAACTGCTGCTGGACCCGGTCTGCCACCGCCGACGCGCTGCCCTTCTCGTACGTCATGCCGGCCGCGCCGAAGCCGGTGGTCGGCACGGTGTCGCCGTAGCCCATGAAGAACATGTCGTACGTGTCGTAGTTGAAGTAGCACTCGGTGGTGACGGTTTCGTCGCAGGCTCCGTTGAAGCCGAAGCCGGCCTTGTTGGCTTCGCCGATGCGGTTGATCCAGTCCACCGCCTCACCGGCGATCTCGTGGTGGATCGGATCGGCGTTGGGCGGGAAGAAGTACTGCCGGCCGCCCATCTCGTGTGCGTCGATGAACACCTGCGGTGGGTAGCGACGCAGCAGTTCGAGCTTGCCGTCGGTCTCCTGTTGGGTGCGGGCGAACCAGTCCCGGTTCAGGTCGAAGCCGAACTCGTTCTGCCGGCGGGTCGCGTCACGGCCGTCCGGGTTCTGGGTGGGGACGATGATGGTGACCAGGTTGTCGTTGCGCTGGGCGACAGCGCAGGACAGACCCGCTGCCAACTCGTAGAGCGTCTTGAGCGCCGCGTCGGCGCCGCTCTTCTCTCCGCCGTGCACGTTCGCGGTGACCCAGACGATGGCCGGGCTGTCCTTCGCCGTCCGGGCGGCCGTTCGCGCGCTGGTCCGGCGCGGGTCGCGCAGGTCCCGGATGTCGTCGGCGATCTCGCGGAGCGCGGCGGGCCGCACGTGGCGTTCGTTGGACACCACCGCGTACGGCAACGGCTGGCCGAGCACACTGGTGGTCATCACGCCGGTCACGACCCGGTTCGAGGCGCGATCGACCGCCCCGAGGTAGGTCCGGACCTCGTCGTTGGTGACGACCCGCTCCTGTCCCGCGCCGAGCGGGAAGCCGAGCACGGCGTCCGGGCTGGGCACTGTGGTCAGCCGGGCGGTCGGGTCGCTGCTGCAGGGGGTCGGCCGGGCGGCGCTCGCGGCTGCCGGGCCGCTGAGCAGGGGAGTCATACCGAGCAGGAGCGCGATCGTGGCGGCGTTGGCCAGCCGCTTCGCAGGGAGGGTCCAGAACGGACGCGACGATGGGGCCATGTCTCGGGTTCCCTTCTTGGGGGAAAGCCTCGCAATGGCCGGAGCCTATGGACGGGCGGACGCGACGGTCAAGCTCTGATCGACTTCGGTGACTGCGAGGGCTGCCGAGGGCCACGCCGGCTGGCAGGATGACGGAGTGGGGTTGGCCTTCGCCGGAAGGAGAAGACGTTGCCCGCGTCTCAGGAGACGATCACGCTGTCGGTCTGTCCGGATCTTCCCTCTGCCGATGCTCGACGTTCTCTGGGGTCCTGGCTTCGCGCCGAGGACCGGCTCCGTGACAGTGTGACCACCGCGCCCGTCGCGGGTGCCACCGACGTGCTGGTGGTCGCCGTCGACGGTGGCGGCGCCGTCATGGTGCTGGTGCAGGCGATCGCCGGCTGGTTGACCCACCGCCGCGAGGACGTGACGGTGCGGCTCACCGGTGCGGACGGCTGGTCGGCCGAGTTGGATGTTCGCGGTGCCCGTGACATGGATCAGGTGACAGCGCTCATCGAGGCTGCGGTGCGTGCTCTGGCCGATCAGCGACCGACGGTCGAGACGAACGACCGCTGAGCCGCTCCGGCCCGACCAGGTCGACCGGTTGCCCGCACCCGGCAGTCGTCGATGTACCACCCGCCTCGACGATGACCGATATCGATCGCTGCACGATCACCCGACTACGCGCTCCGAAGTGGATCCATGTCGGGTTCTCGACCCAGCGCTACCGCCCGAATCCCCTTGCCCGGACAGTGCACTGCGCCGGAGGAGGTGGGGAAGTTGGGGCAACCGACGGGCGAGACCGTCATGATCCGGGACTGGTTCAGTGTGCCGCGGGTGTCCGCCGAGAACCGGGCGGCGGTCTACGGCGTACGGACCCAGGATCCGCGGGTGGAGTTCGTCGCGCTGACCGTACGGTACTGGGTGGACGCGCACGCCACCCGCTCGATGACCCGCGACCGGGTGTTGCAGGCGATGACCGGCCGGATCTCCGCCGACAACGTCTGGGACCTGGTCGCGATGCTGGCAAGGCTCGGGCTGGCCGAGGAGTTCTTCGACCTGGCGGCCTCCGACGTCGACGCGGACGGCGCGTTCCGACGGTTCCTGCTCGGCCTCGACCCCGCGCTGCTCGACGCGATGCGCCACTACGCGGCCTGGAACGGCATCAATCCGAAGCTGTTCCTCGACGGCTTCCTGGTGGGCGTCGGAGAGTCGTTGGCGACTGTGGTGGTCGACCTCGGCAAACTCGTCCAGCTGGTCGGTCGGCTCCAGCAGGAGCAGTTCACCACCCTGATCGTGCTCACCGTGGACCCCCGGGCCGGCCTGCGACGTCTTGCCGAGCAGGCCACCGTCGTCCGCGAGGCGCTGGCCGGCGTCGTGGCCGCGCTGGACCCGAGCACCGTGCCCGAGCGGCTGCTGACGCTCTGGCGCGGCTGGGCGACGGAATTCGGGCGGCACCTGGAGGATCTCGATCCGTTCGCCGCCGGCCGGCTGCTCGGCCGGATCGCCGGCGACCTGTTCCAGGTGCTGACCGGCCTGGTCCACCTGGTCCGGCTACTCGGTGGCGTGGCGGTGCGCGCCGCTATCCGGTACGTGCCGCTGCTGATCGTGGGCGCCCGGGAGGCCGCCGCCGAGGTCCGTCTCCTGACCACTCAGATCGCCGCGCTGCTCGTCGCGATCGGCCGGGCGGCACTGCTCGCCACGCCGCAGGTAGGCCTGGCGGTGCTGCGTACCCTGTTCCCCCCGAAGGTGCTCGACGCGTTGTTCCGGCAGGGCCGGGCGCTGCTCGTCGATGCCGAGCTGACCCTGACGGTGTTCAACCAGGCCGCGCACGCCGAGGCGTTCGCCGGGGCGGGTGCGGGCGCCCGGCTCAGCGCGCTGATCAGCGCCGACGGCAAGCCGGTCCTGATGGCGTGCATGTCGGAGACCGTGTCGTCGGCCGGTCGTTCGGCCAGTCGAGCGGAGCTGAACCAGGCGCTTGACGAGATCATCAAGCGGGTCGAGGACCTGCGCGAGCTCAAACCGCCCAAGACTCCCCGCGACATTCGGGCCGCCGCGGTGCGGGCCGCCATCGCCCGACAGCTCGAGCAGCGCCTGACCACCGTGTTCAACCGGGCGTTGCAGACCGCCGCGTACGAGGAGTTCCGCGCGCTGCGGAAGGCCGGGCAGGCGCAACCGTGGCGGCTCGGCCAACAGGTACACCGGCGGATGGCGGCCGAGACCGCCCAGTTGGTCGCCCGCTCGCCGGGGTTGCAGCCGTTCGCGGAGAAGTCGCTCGCCACTGTCGTCGAAGCGGTCCGCGCGGCCAACCCGGAGCTGGCTGCGGCCCTGCGTGGCTCCGACGCGGTGCTACGACAGACGGTCGCCCAGCTCCTGCTCAGCCACCCGGACCGGGACCTGCTGCTGCGTCTCGTCGGGTTCACCAGGAGCCCGGCTGCGGCCGGCGCGGAAAAGGCGTTGGCCACCCACCTCGCCGAACGGTTCGGCTGGAAGGCGTCCACCACCGTCGGTGAGCTTCGCAGCGACCTGCTGTTGGTCGATTCGGAGGCGGCCCGGGTCACCAACGTGGACTGGACCGCGTCGACGAAGCTGGAGCGCTTCGAGAAGACGTGGGGCACGGTCGCCGACGACCTCGGCGAGGCGTTCGACGGTCGCTGGGAGGCGATCGCGGACGCCTACCAGCGGGTCAGCAAGGGCGGGGTGCCGGCTGAGGTCGTCGCCGGCCTGGAGGAGCTGACGGCGCACGCGGTGCGGGAGACCGTCGTCCGGCAGGCCGCCCTCAGCCAGTTGTTTCCCGGGTTCTTCGTCACCTCGCACGAAATGACCTACCAGGGTCTGCACGCCCTTTACAAACTGCCACTTTAGAGGAGCACCGATGGGTGAAGTCGTCGTCGCCGAGGCGGACCTGGCGACGCTGGGGTTCAGTACCGCGCACTCCGACCGCTACGTCTACTCCAACTACTTCGTGCCGGTCCAGCTCACCTTCGACGACGGGCAGACGCCGCTGTTGCCCTTCTACGTCAAGCAGGCGTTGATCGAGGCGATGCGGTACGGCGGGCTCTCCCAGGACCGGCTGCCGCACCTGCTCAAGGAACTCGGTCTGTCGGGGGTGTGGAAGGCCAACGACATGGACGCCGCCGATGCGGCGCTGCCGGGGCAGGACTCCGGCATGATCTACCGGGAGCCGCTGGCTCGGCGCCAGAGCATCCTCGGCGACCAGGAGGCGGAGTTCGTCGCCGGCCTGCTCCAGTCCGACGTGGGCATCGCGTTCCTCGACCGGACCCGGATCCGGCCGGTGGGCTTCGCGCTCGGCGAGCACGTCTACGCGTTGGCGCTCGCGCCCGGCGAGGAGGCGGTGCTGGAGCAGCGCACCTACACCAAGCGTGAGCTGACCCTGGAGGAGCAGGACGAAACCGAGAGGCAGACGGACGTCGAGCTGACCAGCGCGCTCACCACGGAACTGCAGGAGGGCTTCGAGCGGCAGAAGTCGCTCACCGACACCTGGGGGCTCAACGCCAGCCACACCGGCCAGTACACCAGCCCGACCGGCGTCTGGGGCACCTTCAACGCCAGCCACACGATCGGCTACACGCGCAGCGTGACGGCGGCCAGCCAGGAGACCAGCCGCCGTGCGGTGAAGGACAGTCAGACCGCCACCTCCAAGGTCGCCGCCCGCTATCGCACCCAGCACAAGACCGACTTCAAGTTGGTGAGCGAGACCGGCATGGAGTCGACCTCGAAGCGGACCGTCCGCAATCCCAACCGGGTAACGCCGATCACGCTGCACTACTTCAAGGTGCTGCAACGCCTGGAGCTGGCCCACGAACGGTACGGCGCCCGGGTGTGCTGGGCGCCGACGGTGAGGGACCCGGCGCTGGCATTCGCCAAGAAGATCACCGACGGGCGCCAGCGGATCAGAGACAACGCTCTCGCCGCGCTGCCCGCCATGCCGGTCAAGCCGGTGCGCCCCGCACCCGGCGTGCCGGCCGCCGTGGAGACCCGCACCATCCACTCCCCGGTGGTCACACTCGACAAGTGGGGCTTCACCGGCGACATGAGCGCCGACTACGACATCGACGTCACCTTCGACAGCGGGTGGGAGTGGGACGGCGACATCGAGAGCATTCGGCAGAGCCTCAACCTGATCACCCGCCGGCCGCCGACGGGCATCGCGGCTCGGGTGGTCGGCGTTCCGGTGGTCACCGACGCCAACGGTCAGCCGGCACTGCGGGTACGCATCCACGTCGGCGCGGCCAGCTGGCTGGCCGGTCCCGGCGCCGACGTGCAGCTCGCCGCCACGTTCCGGCGTACCCCGACGCTGGTCGACCAGAATGCCGACGACGCCGCCTACAACGCGCTGGTGGCTGGCTATCTCACGGATCTGCAAGCCTGGCAGGACACGCGCGGCGCGGCGCTGGCGGCGGCCGAGGAGGCCGGGGACGAGTTCGAGGCGCGGCTGCGCGGCGGCTACTCACCGGTCAACGAGATGGTCTCGCAGATCGTCGAGGCGCACTTCCCGGCCAGCGTGCGGGACGAGGCGTGGGAGATCGACTTCTGGCACCGCGTCTTCGACTGGGAGCGCGCCTCGTTCGTGTCGTACCCCGGCTGGTGGTCAGCCGGTGACGCCCGTGCCCCCGAGCGCGACCCGAGTGACTTCCTCAACGCCAGCTGGGCCAAGCTCTACCTCCCGGTGCGGGCCGGTATGGAACTTGCCGCGCTGCGGTGGATCTTCGGCAAGGCGGTGGCGACCCGGCTCGCGCCGGCGGTGGAGGAGCAACTGGCCGCGTTCGTCGACGAACTGGCCGCGTTCCGCACCAGTCACCTCGGCACCGGCGACGAGATGCCCGACCTGACCAGCGAGTGCCAGGAGGTGCCGGAGCGGGTCTACTGCCTTGCCAAGTGGGCCGATCTGATGCCCACCGACGGCACTCACCTGGAGGTCGTGCAGGGCGCGACAACCGCGGCCGACGCGGTTACCAGCAGGGAGATCACGGACGCGGAGGCTCTGCGGGCGGCACTGCTCGACGGCGAGCTGCAGACCAACCGGCTCAAGACCAGGGCGTACGACCAGATGACCGGAGCCGCGGACGTCGACATCCACCTCGGCACGTCGGGTAACAGCAGCCCGACGGCGTGACGCAGTGGCGGTTCGCCGCCGGCCCGCCGCCAGCCGAGGAGTCGGCCGGCGGCGGGCCGGGTGGATCGGGTACGGCTACCAGGTCGTCAGACCGAGGCCGATCGTCTTGGTCAGCGTGGCATTGTCGTCGTCGCCGTCGAGCGACCAGATCATCGCGCCGGCCAGGCCGGCCCGTCGGATGTAGAGCGTCTTCTGCAACACGACCGCTGGATCGTCGTACGTCCACAACGTCGTACCGTCGAACAACCAGGCGTGTCCGGCGCGCAGGTCGCGGTGCACGGTGTAGCCGTTACCGGCCAGGGTCTTGAGGTTCTTGTAGTCCTCGTACCCGGCCTCGAAGGTGGCCGGTGCGGGCCCGGTGGCCGGCTGGAACAGACCGTTGCCGCCGCCGGTGATGCCGGTCCAGCCGCGACCGTAGTACGGGATGCCGAGCACGAGCTTGTCGCGCGGCGCTCCACGGGCGATCCACCCGTCGATGGCGACCTCGACGGAGAAGTCCGGGTTGTCAGGGGCGCCAGCCGGCACGCGGAGCGCTGACTGCTGGTTGGCCCGTGCGTCCCAGCCGCCGTGGAAGTCGTACCCCTGCACGGTGGCGAAGTCCAGGTACTTGAAGATCTTGCGGCCCTCGTAGCCGGCGTCCATGGTGGTCGGGCTGGCCGGCAGGAACGCGGTCAGCGGGTGATGCGCGCGGGTCGTGCGCCCGTACCCGTCGAGCTGCCGGCGGAACTCGGCGAGCAGCTTGGTGAAGTTCTCCCGGTCCTCCGGGCGGATGACGTTGCCGGGCTCACCGTCCGAGCCGGGCCACTCCCAGTCGAGGTCGATGCCGTCGAAGACGCCGGCCCCGGCACCGGCGGTGGTGCCCGGCAGGTTGCCCTTGAGGTAGAGGTCGATGCAGGACGTGACGAACGCCTTGCGGGACGCGTCGGTGCGGGCCGCGTTCGAGAAGTACGTCGACCAGCTCCAGCCGCCCAGCGAGATCAGCACCTTCAGCTTGGGGTGCTTGGCCTTCAGCTTGGCGAGTTGGCCGAAGTTGCCGTTGAGCGCCTGGCCCGGGGCGTCGGCGACACCGTCGACGCTCTCCTCGGCCGGGACGGGGCGCTGGTAGTCGGCCCAGGCGTCGCCCTCACCCGGCCCGCCGTCGACGTAGCAGCGACCGTCCTCGCTGACGTTGCCGAAGGCGTAGTTGAGGTGGGTGAGGCGGCTCGCCGCCCCGGAGGTTTCGAGCTTCTTGACCGGGAAGGCCCGGCCGTAGATGCCCCACTGGGTGAAGTAGCCGACCCGGTGGTAGCCGGCGCGGTCGGGTTTGGCGCCCGCGTTCGCGGCGGTCGGTGGGGCGGCGGTGACCAGAAGGGTCGTCAGAGCGACGACGGCGGTGAGACGGCGGTGACGGAATGGTCGCATCGGCACACTCCACGAGAGATCAAGCAGAATTAGTTAAGAGACTTATCTGATTGATGAAGTTAAGCCGGTCACCGTCTGCGGTCAAGAGGCGTCCGTCCGCACGGGGGATTGTGAACGCGTTACCCGGTGGTAACGATGTTGTGCCATGGACTCCGCCCTGACACTGATCGGACTACCCGTCGCACTCGGCATCATCATGCTCGGTCTGGGTCTCGGACTGACCATGGCGGACTTCCGCCGGGTGGCCCAGCACCCGCGAGCCGCCGTCATCGCCCTGGTCTGCCAGGTGCTCGTGCTGCCAGCGCTCTGCTTCTGCCTCGTCCTCGCGTTCGACCTGGCACCCGAACTGGCCGTCGGCATGATGCTGCTCGCCGCGTCACCGGGCGGCACCACCGCCAACCTCTACAGCCACCTGTTCGGCGGGCACGTGGCCCTGAACATCACCCTGACCGCCATCAACTCGGTGCTCGCCGTGTTCACCCTGCCGATCCTGGTCAACCTGTCGGCGGCGTACTTCCTGCCCGACGGCAGGAGCATCGGCCTGCAGCTCGACAAGGTGCTCCAGGTCTTCGCCATCGTGCTCGTCCCGGTCGCGATCGGCATGCTCATCCGGGCGCGGATGCCCCACGTGGCCGAGCGGTTGAACCGCCCGGTCCGGATCTTCTCCGTCGTCGTACTCGTCGCGGTGATCGCCGGCGCGGTGCTCGGCGACCGGGAGAACATCGCCGACTACTTCGTCTCGGTCGGCCTGGCCGTGCTCGCCTTCAACCTGCTCAGCCTCGCCATCGGGTACGGGGTACCGCGCCTCGCCGGCGTCGACCGGAGCGCCGCGACGGCCGCCGGCTTCGAGATCGGCATCCACAACAGCACCCTGGCCATCACGATCGCGCTCAGCCCGGCGTTGCTCAACAGCACCCAGATGGCGATCCCGGGAGCCGTCTACGGCATCGTCATGTTCTTCACCGCGGCGGCCTTCGGCTACCTGGTGACCCGCGTCGGCGCCCGGTCCGCCCCCGCCCTGACACCCTGACGGCCGGCGCCCTGTCGCCCCGACGGCAGTCGTCGCGGCGACAGGGCGTACGGCAACGGTCAGCCGACCTGGTTGTTGTCCTTCTGCGCTCCCCAACCGTGCCAGCGGTCGATCTCGATCAGGGCGCTGACCCGGGCGCGTTCCCGCCGTGGGTACGCGTTGCCCGTGTAGTGCTTCGACAACCGGTCGATGTCCGCCAGGCCCTCGTCAGGGCGCAGTTCGGCGACGTGCCCGATGATGCTGACGTGGGTGTACCAACCAGCCTCGTCGAGCACGGTGAGGGATACCCGGGGGTCGTTGCGGACGTGCTCCAACCGGCGGCGGCTCTCGTCCATGTTCACCAGGATCCGGCCGTCCTCCCACAGGTACCAGGTAGCGGCGGACACCGGCTGACCACCGTTGCGAAGCGTGGTCATGACGGCCGGGTTCGGCTTCTGCAGCATGGCGACCGCGGCCTCGGGAAGCGGTGGCTTGGACATGAAGTCTCCTCTTCGCGACAACGTTTACCCCTGCACGTTACGCACCTGCCCACCCGATCGCCCTCGGATCGCGATCGCGGCGCGGCGGGCCGATCCCACCCCGCTGCCCGGCTGCCGTCGTCGGCGGCGAAGATGGGGTCATGAGCATCTCCGCACTGCCCAGGCGTGTCGTCGTCACCGGCGCCACCGGCAAGCTCGGCCGCGCCGTCGTCGCCCACCTACGGGCCGCGGGTGTCGACGTGCTGGCAGTGGACCGCGCCGGCGGCCGCGACCCCCGCGACGTGGACGGCGAGTTCCTCCTGGTCGACCTGACCGACTACGGGCAGGTGGTGGAGGCGCTCACCGGGAGCGCCGACGAGCACGCGGGCGGCGTCGACGCGGTCGTGCACCTGGCGGCGGTCCCGGCCCCCGGGCTGATGTCGAACGCGACCACGTTCGCCAACAACTCCGCCGCCACGTACAACGTGTTCGCCGCCGCGCGGGCGGCCGGGATCAAGCGGGTCGTCTGGGCGTCCAGCGAGACGGTGCTCGGGTTGCCGTTCGACACGCCGCCGCCGTACGCGCCGGTCGACGAGGAGTACGCGCCCCGGCCCGAGTCGACGTACTCGTTGAACAAGGCACTTGAGGAGGAGATGGCCCGGCACTTCTGCCGGTGGGACCCGGAGCTGGTCATGGTGGGTCTCCGCTTCTCCAACGTGATGGACGTCGAGGACTACGCGCCGTTCCCCTCGTTCGACGCCGACCCGCAGCTGCGCCGGTGGAACCTGTGGGGCTACATCGACGCGCGCGACGGGGCCCAGGCGGTCGAGCGCGCGCTCGCGCACGACCAGCCCGGTGCCGACGTCTTCGTCATCGCCAACGCCGACACCGTCATGACCCGGTCCAGCGCCAGCCTGATGGCCGAGGTCTACCCAGGCGTCGAGATCCGCAAGGAGCTGGGTGAGCACGAGACCCTGCTCAGCATCGACAAGGCCCGCCGGGTGCTGGGCTACGAGCCGCGGCACTCATGGCGAGACCACGTGGACGTGCTGTAGGTCAGCGTGCCGCCTGGTAGGCGCGACCGACGGCGGTGGCTGTGCTGCCGGTACGGAACAGGCCGGTCTGGTCCTTGTCGGTGGCGGGCAGGCCGAACCACGCGTACCGCTGAAGCCAGGACAGCCCACCCAGCATCTTCGTCGCCGCGGTGAGGAACGCGGCCTGCTGTGCCTGGGTGGGGAAACGGACGCCGTTGGAGAAGTCGATCAGGGCGAACTCGGTGAGCCAGACCGGCAGGTTGTACCTGTCGTGCACGGCCTGGAGGTACGACTTGAGCTGGTTGACCGCGTTGGCAGTGGTGAAGTCGCCGCCGTACCAGTGCAGGGCGATGAAGTCGACCCGGTAGCCGCGCTGCTTGGCCCCGGCCATGAACCGGTCGAGCCACTCGCCCTGCCGGTCACCGCCCCAGGCCACCGCCGGGCTGCCCAGCGGCAGGCCGGTGGCCTGCAACTGCGGCCACAGCTCAAGCGCCTGCTCGACGGTCATCTCGGCCTGGCCCTTCAGGTCCGGCTCGTTGAAGCCGAGCAGGTAACGGCCGTTCTGCTTGGCCTGTTGCAAATTGCTCGCGGTGACGCTCTTCGCCCCCCAGATCATCGGGACGAACTCGGTGCCCTGCGGGCTGGTGACGCCCTGGTGCTTCACGTCCCAGGTGTAGTACCAACTCGCCCCGGAGTTGGCCAACGCCTGGCTGACGCCGTCGAAGGTCCACACGCCGACGCCCTTGCGCTTGGAGGTCACCGCGGTGGCCGCCGGGGCGACCGGACGCCCGGATGTCGGCTTCGCCGCCGGCGTCGACGGGGGAGCCGTCCCCGTCGGGCTCGCCGTGGCGGCGGGCGTGGTCGCGGCGGGTGTGCCCGGCAGCGGGCTCGTGGACGGTGACGCGTCGAGCGCCTGCGTCGCCGCCGGGGCGGGCGTCGGCCCGGTCGGCTGCACCACGACGATCACACCCGTCACCAGTACGGCGACCGCGGCGGCCACGAGCAGCGGCCACAGCAGCCGCCTCACGCCGTTCGGGAGGCGGCCGAGCATCCCGCGTCGGGGTTCCGCGTGGACGCCCCGGTTCCCCCTCGCGGCGTCCGCCTCACCCTGGCCGGTTGCGCGCATCGTCTCGACTCCCTCGTTCGGTCGTACCGCTGACTGACGGAGACGATGACGGAAGATCCGTCACCTGCCTCCCCTCAGGAGACTGGCCGGCCGCACCGGGATAACGATTTCCACAGGCCGTTACCAGCCGGCCTGCGCGGTCAGGGTCTCTCGCAGGTACGTCTTCGGCCTGGACCCCACTGTCGAGCCGACGACCTCGCCCTGACGAAACACGAGCAGCGTCGGCAGGGACATCACCCGGTAGCTACGG
Organism: Micromonospora sp. NPDC005205; assembly: GCF_040608275.1. Classification (NCBI taxonomy): domain Bacteria; kingdom Bacillati; phylum Actinomycetota; class Actinomycetes; order Micromonosporales; family Micromonosporaceae; genus Micromonospora; species Micromonospora sp. NPDC005205. Next base: position 7,026 of record NZ_JBEXHV010000004.1, on the reverse strand, counting down.
GTCGCTCCGGGGTTCTCGTCGGAGTTGAGCTTCGCCACGACCATCCGGTCACCGAACTCCTGGGCCAGTTCGGCGAGGCTCTTCTCGATGGCCTTGCAGGGGGGACACCAGTCCGCCCAGAAATCGACGACCACGGGTCGGTCGCTGGCCAGCACCAGCTCCGCGAATGTGTCGTCCGTGACGGTGACCAGCGAGCCTATCTGCGTCTCCTGGGGCATGTCTTCTCCCGATGTGCGATCGCTTGAGTGAGTTGACTGTGCAGTTGCTGGCGCGCCGCGCCGAGCCGGTCGATGACGGCCTCGACCTCGACGATCTTGCGCCGCAGCACCAGCACCGAGTCCGGGCAGACGTCACCTGACGTGTTGCCGGCCCGGAGGCAGGCGACGAACGGCCGGACATCGTCGAGGCCGAACCCGACGTCGAGCAGCGCCCGGATCTCCCGCACGACGCGTAGCTCCGACTCGTCATAGTCGCGGTAGCCGTTGGGGGAGCGCTGCGCCCGTACCAATCCGTGCGCCTCGTAGTAGCGCAGCGTGCGAGGGCTTGTGCCGGCCCGCTCAGCCAGCTCGCCGATCAGCATCCAACCTCCTCCATCGGCCCGTCGCGACCACGCTAAACCTTGTCGTCAGCGTCAAGGCAAGGGCCGACCGTACGAGGCGACGGTCGTCACCGACGCAGGGTCGTGGACGGCGTCTCGCCGAAGCGGCTCCGATACTCGGTCGCGAAACGACCGAGGTGCACGAAGCCGTGTTGCAGGGCAACCGTCGTCACGGACGCCCCCGGCGCGGCCGAGCGGAGCGTGCGGTGCGCCGCGTCGAGTCGGCACGCCCGCAGGTACGCGGTCGGGGTGATCTGCAGTTCACGGCGGAAGCACTCCTGAAGTGTCCGTACGCTCACCCGTAGCGCCTCGGCGACGTCGCCGACGGTCAGCGCCTCCCCGTGGTGTTCGGAGATCAGGGCGCAGGCCCGGCGGACGAGACGCCCGGGGTGGGCGTGCTGGCCCGGCTCGGCCAGCAGGTGGGAGTGGCTGTGCTGATGGGCCAGCAACAGCTTGCCGATGAGCCCCTGTTCGAAGCGGGCGGCTACCTGCGGGTGGTCGAACAGGGATGCGTCCGCCGGCTGGGACAGCTCGTCGGCGAGGAACGCCACCCCGCGCGCCCACGCCTGCGCGGTCGGCGTGGTCATGAGCATGCCGACGTCGAGGCGGACCGGGTCGTCCACCGGGTGGCCCAGCAGGCGGGCGAGTTCCCGGTCGACGGCGCGCCGGTCGGCGTAGAAGATCCGGTGGGGTGATCCCTCGGACCACCGCATGTCCGAGGAGTCGTACGGGGACAGCACCGAGGCGACGTCGGGGGTCGAGGTCACTGTCTGACCGGCGTGCCGGACCATAGTGCTGCCGGCGCTGGGGATCTGGACGAGGTAGAAGGTCTCCAGCGCTGGCGGTTGGATGCGCACCGCCTGCCCGTAGTCCAGGTCGATGACGCCCACCCCGCCCGCGCGGCGAGCCGCCATCCGCAGTTGCACGGCGTGCACACCCGCCTGCGGGGTGAGCCGGTGTGGACAGAAGACCCGACCCACCTCGGCGCGAGCCCGGTCGACGTCGTCCGTCCGGACCGTCACCGCATCCATCCGACACCTCCCGGGCGTCCCGTCGCGCTGACCGTAAGGCGTGACCGGGCCGGACCAGATCCGAAAGCCGTCGACCCGACAGGAAAGGGTCTGGCTGCGTACCGCGGACAGCGCCCGCGTCGAGCGGATAGCGACCTTCGTGGCCTGCTCGCTAGCGTGCGAGCACCGCGGGCGGTCAGCGCCGGCACGGTTCGTACGTCCTTCGGAGGAGATCATGAGGATTGCCGTCGTCGGTGCCGGATTCGCCGGTGTGAGCGCAGCCAAGGTGCTGCGGCAGAGCGGATTCGACGTCACAGTGTTCGAGCGCGCGCCCGACGTCGGCGGGGTGTGGAGTCGTACCCGGCGATACCCCGGCCTGCACACCCAGAACGACAAGGGCACCTACCACCTCTCCGACCTGCCGATGCCCGCCGACTGCCCGCAGTGGCCGTCGGGTGAGCAGGTCCAGCGGTACCTGGAGAGCTACGTGGAGAAGTTCGGGCTGGCCAGCGCGCTGCGCCTGTCCACGGAGGTCACCTCGGCCGAGTTGGTCAACGACGAGACCGGGTGGCTGGTGACCTCGCGGCCGGCGGGCGCCCCGGCCCCGTTGACCGTGGAACGGTACGACCACCTGGTCGTCGCCAACGGCATCTTCTCCGACCCGGTCGTCCCGTCCTTCGACGGGCACGCGAGCTTCGCGGCTGCCGGAGGGCGCGTCCTGGCGACGGGGGAGTTCCACGACATCGAGGCCGCCCGGGGCAGGAACGTCCTCGTGGTCGGCTACGGCAAGTCGTCCTGCGACGTGGCGGTCCCGGTGAGCGAGGTCGCCGCCCAGACCCACGTGGTGGCGCGCGAACTGCTCTGGAAGATGCCCCGCAAGCTCGGCGGAGCGCTCAACTACAAGTACCTGCTGCTCACCCGGATGGGTGAGGCGCTCTTCCGTTACCTGCACCTGAAGGGCTTCGAGCGGTTCCTGCACGGCCCGGGGAACGGTCTGCGCCAACGCATGGTCGACAGCGTCGGCTCGGTCGCGACCCGGCAGTTCAACCTGCGCGAGCTGGGTCTCGTGCCCAACGGCAGCTTCGAGGACATCGCCCGCAGCACGGTCAGCCTCGCCACCGAGGGCTTCTTCGAGCGGGTCACCGACGGCCGCATCGCCGTCCACCGGGAACAGGTGATCACCGAGTTGCTGGTCGACGGTGGCCGGCCCGCCGCGCGCCTGGCCGACGGCACGGTGCTCCCCGCCGACCTGGTGATCTGCGGTACGGGCTTCCGCCAGCACGTGCCGTTCTTCGACGACGCGTTGCACGCCCGGCTTCAGGACGACGCCGGCAATTTCATGCTCTACCGGCAGATCCTGCCGATCGGCGTGCCGCGGCTGACGTTCGCCGGCTACAACTCGTCGTTCTTCAGCCCGCTCAGCGCGGAGATGGCGGCGGTCTGGACGGCCGCGTACCTGCGGGGTGGTATCACGCTGCCGACCGAGGTCCAGATGCGCGACGAGGTGCGCGCCCGACTGTTCTGGATGACGAAGCGCACCAACGGACGGCACGCTCGGGGCACGAACATCATCCCGTTCTCGATGCACAACGTCGACGAGGTGCTCGACGAGCTGGGGCTCAACGTCGGCCCGCTGACCCGGGCCCGGCAGTGGCTGCTCCCCGTCGACCCGGGCTCGTACCGCAGGGTGACGGCACAGATGATCCGGCGTACCGCCGACCCGGTATCCGCCATCAGTGACGGAGACCCGATGAAGATGGATAAAATACGCAGATAGGGATCAGGTGGGGCCGGTCGGCGAGGGAGGCTCGGGGACGATGGCAGCGGAACGGGGTCACCACAGTGGTGCGCCCGTCTCGACGACCCTGGCCGGCTGAGCTGTCCCGCCGTCCGTGCTGACGCGCACCGAGTTCTTCCGTGGGCTCGGGGACAGCAAGAGCCCTCGTTCGGCGACCGTCCTGGAACTGCTCTTCGACATCGTCTACGTCTTCGCGCTGGCCCGCCTCGCCGGGCGGGTCGCTGACGACCTGACCATCGTCCGGCACACACTGCTGTCCGAGGCCGGCCAGACCGTCCTGTTCTTCACGGCGATGTGGATGATCTGGTCGCTCAACGCCCTGCTGGCGAGCACCTACGACCCCCGGCGCCCCGATCTGCAAGCCGTCCTTCTGGCGACGATGTTCGGCACGCTGGTGCTGGCTGTCACGCTGCCGCAGGCCTTCGGTCAACGCGGCGTCGTCTTCGCCTGCACCTACGTGGTCATCCAGGTCGGCCGACCGCTCGTCCTGGTGTTCGCCCTGCGGGGTCACGCGGGTCAGGCGTTCTCGCTCCGGGTGCTGACCTGGCACCTGGCCTCCAGCGTGCTCTGGATCAGTGGCGGCATCAGCGGTGGTCTCGGTCGGGGCGTCTTCTGGACTCTCGCGCTCGCCATCGAGCTGATCGGCGCCGCCACCACCTACCCCCTGCCCCGCATGGGCAAGCGGCAGCTCACCAGCCTGGGGGTCACCGTCTCGCAGGAGCATCTCGCCGAGCGGTACAACCAGTTCTTCATGATCGCGCTCGCCGAGGTGGTGCTCGAAGCTGGCGCCGCGGTCAGCTTCCCGGGCTTCACCACCGAGGGAACCATCGCCCTCATCGCCGCGTTCGTGGCGGTCGTCTCGTTCTGGCGGATCTACTTCTACCACGTCAGATCCGGCCACGCCTCGACCCCGAGCGGGGAGGGGATCCAGCTGTCGCGGTGGGCGAGCTACAGCCTGCTGTTGATCGTCGGTGGCATCATCTGCACCGCCGTCGGTTTCGGTCAGGTCATCGAGGATCCGCACCCGCCGATCGACTGGGCTCTGGTGGTCATCATCTTCGGCGGCCCGGTGCTGTTCCTGATCGGGCGGAGCACCCTGGAGCGGGAGGACCGTACCGCGCCGAGGTGTCGGGCGTTGTACTTCGGCGTGGTGGCGCTGATCCTGGCGGCCCCGCCGATGGTGCTGCTCCCGCCGATCGCCGTGGCGGCCGTCGCGGCCGTGATCCTGGCCGGCATCACCGTGTACGACCAGCGTGCCCACAAGCGTGGGTCGGAGACCAACCCGACGTTGTGACGATCCGTTGCGGGCTGTCGACCCCTGCGCGTATGGTCGTCGGGCACGCCGTCGAGCTGGAAGGAGGTCAGAACAATGTCCGATGTTCTGCGCCCCCTCCGCGCTCCGGCGTCCGCGCGGATCTGATCCGGGGCGCGCGCTTCCCGGAGGACCAACCCATGACTGATCTGGTCATCCGTCCGCTCGTCGCGGGCGAGGAAAACCTGTTCGACTCCATGCCTGATCCGCTGCCCCAACTGCGCCAGGTCGCGTACGCCGACGGGATCGCCGGTGGCGGCTACCGTCCCGAGAACACCTGGGTCGCGCTGCGCGCCGGCCGGGTGGTCGGTCGGGCCGCCTGGGTCCTTCCGCCGGGTGCCGTCGGTGCCCCGTGGTTGGAACGGTTCGACCTGGACGCCGAGCCGGAGGTGGGCGCCGAGCTTCTGCGCGCCGCCCACGAGGCGCTGGGCGGTCCCGGTCTGTACTACGCCGCGCTGCCGGCGCACTGGCGGCGTCGACCCGAGGTGCTGGCCGTGGTGCGGGCGCCCATGGAGGCCGCTCGCCTCGCCGGGCTGGTCGAGCGGGGGGAGCGACTCCGCTGCTCCTGGACTGGCACACCCCTGCCGGCGTCCTCCGGTCGGTACGACTTCCGCCCGCCCGTCGATGCGGCGGAGATCGATGCCCTGGTCGCCAGGATCGCCGAGCCGGACGTGCTGACCGGCGTCGAGATCGCGCGGGTGGTCGGCGGCGTCGACCTGGCCACCGACCCGCTGGCCTGGCTGGGCGACAACACCGGGCAATGGCGCGTCGCGGTGGACGCCGGTGAGCCGGTGGGCCTGGCCGGTACGGCCGGAGACGCCTGCTACCCCCTGCTCGCCTATCTCGGCCTGCTCGACGAGGCGGCCCGGCCCGAGCTGCTGGCCGAGGCGGTCCGGGTGCTGTCCGCCGGCGGTGCCCGCGAGGTCATCGCCGACGTGGACTCGCACCGGGTGGCGGTACTGGCGGAGTTGGAGCGGACCGGCTTTCGACAGTTGCGCACCCGGGTCGTCTTCGCGCCGCCGAACAGCAAGGAATAGCTGACCGGGTGCGCCCGGTCACCCGGGCGCACCCCCTCAGCCGGCGTCGAACGCGTCCCCTGTCAGCATCTGACCATGCCGGAGATCATCGCGCTCCTCGTCGGCGGGTTGGCGCTCGTCGTGGCGGCGGTCGCCGGGCTCTACCTCTGGCCGGTGGGCCGCAGTGGGTTACGGGTCGCGCCGGCCCGACCGCTCGACTTCGACACGGCCACCCGTGCCGCCGCGGCCATCATCGCCGCCGAGACGGCCGATCCGGAGGTGCGACCGGAGTCGCGCAGTCGCCTGCTGAGCCACGGTTCCCGTACCGGCCGGGCCGTGCTGCTCTTGCACGGGTACACCCTCGCGCCCGAGCAGTACGAACGGCTGGCCGAGGAGTTCTTCGACAATGGGTACAACGTCTGGGTTCCCCGGGCGCCCCGGCACGGGACCGTCGACCGGCGGGCCCACCACCGGGTCGAGGCCGGTGAGCTGACCACGTACGCCGCGCAGGGGTGGGCCGTCGCGGCGGCCCTGGGAGACGAGGTCGGCGTCGTGGGCATCTCCGGGGGCGCCGTGCTGGCCGCCTGGCTGGCTCAGGTGCCGGGAAACGTCGTACGGCATCTGCTGTTGCTGTCGCCGTTCTTTGCTCCGAATCCGCGACAGGCGCCGGCCTACGCGGTGAAACCGCTCATCACGCTGTACGGGTGTCGCGTTCTGCGGGATCGCGTCACGTCGCGGGGATACTCCCTCGCCGCCGTCACCCAGTACCTGACGATCGCGCGCACCCTGCCGAAGCCGCCGCGGCGGACCGGTCTGCGGAGTGCGGCGGTCGCGATCAGCCCCCTCGACGGCGTGGTGGACCTCAGGGCGGCGGTCGACGTGCCGCGCCGGATCGCCGACGCGAACGCGATACCACTGCGGGTGTGCACCCTGCCGGAGACGTTGGGCGTCGAACACAACACCCTCAACCTCGCCGCCCTCGGCGCTGAGGGCGACGAGCTGCGCCGGCTGTACGTGGCGCTCTACGAGGGTGCACCAGCACCAGAACCAGACCCCACACCAACCCACCGCTAAATCCCCCGCCCCCGCCCCGCCTGCCCCGCCTGCCCCGCCCCGCCCCGCCCCGCCCCGCCCGCCCCGCCCGCCCCGCCGATCTTGCACTTGCGGTTGTCGACATGAGTGGGACGCCCCTTATGTGGCGGGCTCAACCGGTGGTTGCAACACCGAGGAGCTGGGTCATTTTCTCACCTGGGGTGGCCCAGCCCAGGGTCATTCGGGGGCGGTCGTTGAGT
>NZ_JBEXHV010000003.1:8560-513339 GCF_040608275.1 Micromonospora sp. NPDC005205 | reverse complement strand
ACGCCGCCGGACAATCTTCCAGAGAAGCCCACCCCATCAGGGGTGGGCTTCTCTGCGTCTCCGCCCCCTTTTTTGTGGGTCATCGGTCTCCCCTGCCCAAGGTCACGCTTGATCCTGGTTGTAGTGGCCTCACGGCGTGTGGATACCACTACATCCAGGATGTTGCACGATCTTGCGGGTGGAGCTCAGGTGAGGGGTCGCGAGGATTGCAATGCCGACCAGAGAGGACGACGTGAGCAGTCAGTACATCGTCATCACCGGGGGACCCGGAGCCGGCAAAACCACGCTGATCGAGAGGCTGCGGCTTGCCGGCTACGCCAGCAACACACCGCAACCCTCGACCACCGATCTCTTTGAATCGCCTCGCCCAGGCTGCCTTGAGTTACGAGAATTCTCTTAGGCTCGGCCTGTGGATGAGGTCCTGATATTTGTGGTGTTCGTGGGCTGCGTGGCGGCGGTCCTGGGCATCCTCTGGTGGCTCGCGTCACGGGTTCGTCGCCGTGGCATCGGCGGCGAGGTCATGGGTCCGTTCGAGGAGATGTGGCACCCCGCGGCGCACCGGTTCCGGGCCGAGATCCGGGTGCAGGAGAGTCGCGCTGTGCCGATGCCCTCACAGGCCGGCAAGCGCAACGAGCACGACGACAATGCCGCCGAGCTGACCCGAGACCTGAGCTGACCCCAGACTCCAGCCGGACCCGGGCTTCAGGAGGGCTTCGGCCCGCAGACGTAGCGGGGCTCCGCGTCGTAGCGCCAGGTGAACTTCTCCCGCTTGACCACCGCGCCGCCCTTCTTGATGACCCGGAAGGCGTCCTGGGTGAAGCCGTTGATGCCGTTGGTCTCGATGCACGAGGGGCCGGGAGTCAGGTGGATCTGCTTCGGCGTGGTGATGTTGCGGCGAGGCCCGTACTCGGTCTTCACGCTGTCGTAGATCTTCGTGCTCCAGATCGACACGGTGATCGTGCTCGACGTGTACGACGTGTCGATGAGCACGCCGTACTCGGTGTTGTTGCGGAACTTGAAGTCCAGATTCGGCCAGAAGATTGTCGACTCGATGACCGCCGGGTACCTGTCGAACCAGTACGAGTGCGGCTTGTGCTCGACGTCCTCCAGGCCGGCGTAGTAGGTGGCGTTGAACAGCGTGGTGGTGAACTGCGAGGTGCCGCCGCCGACGCCCGGCACCAGCTTGCCGTCGAGGATGACGGGTGCGTCCCGGTAGCCCTGGGCGTAGCCGCGTTCGCCGGTGTGCCCGTTGAGCGAGAACGTCTTCCCTGGCAGTACGACAGTGCCGTCCACCTTCCTCGCGATGGTCGCGATGTTCTGGCTGCGCGACGAGGCCATGCCGCCGGTGAACCGGGTGGTGAAGGTCGACACCCGCTCCTTGATGCCCAGCCCGGCGAGCTTCTCCCCGGTCAGTTGCGGCGGCGTCGGCTTCAACTCGCCGGTCACCTCGCGGCCGTCCGCCTTCGGCAGCACGGCCAGCAGGTCTCGACCGAGGGCTGCCGTGTCCAGCTGCTGCCCGGCTTTCCCCTCCTTGGCGGTCGGCCGGCCACCGGTGATCGTCATCGTGGCGTCCTTCGGCGGCACCTCGATGGCGGTCAGCTTGTCGCCGAGCGCCGCCCGCAGCCGCTTGACGTCCACCGAGGGGGTGAGCTTGCCGGTCTTGTCGGCACCGAACCGGAGGCTCTTCGCGATCGCGGCGGGCGGGATCGTCACCTGGCCCTTGTTCGTCCGCAGGGTGACCGGTGCGGCGACCGCCGGCTTCGCCAGCTCGCTGACCATCCGGTCCAACTCCTCGGCGGTGGTCGCCGGGTGGGTCTCCACCAGGGGAACGGTGACCGGGGCGCCGGCCAACCAGCCGGTGCGGACCACCTCGGCGGAACGCTCCGGGTTCAGAGCCAGCCCGGGCTTGGGCTGGACGACCTTCGGCGTGGTGCCCTGATAGGTGATCGCCGGCATCGTCATGCCCTGGGCCTGGTCGCCGAGCACCTTACGGAGCGCGTCGTCCAACCGGCCCTCGTCGACGGTCACCACGGGTTCGACGGTGCGGGAGCCGACCAACCGGCTGACCGGGTGCGCGTCGGCCTCGGCGGCTGCCGCGACGGTCGCCGGCACGTCGACGGTCAGCCCCACGTCGGCGGGGTTGATCTCGGCGGTGCGCCCGTCGACGGTGACCTTCAGTGGTGTGGCCAGCGCTGCCGCCCGCCGGTCCAGCTCCGCCCGCAACTCCCGGTCGGCGTCCGCGCGGCTCCGGCCGCCCAGTTCGGTGCCGAGCACGCTGGTGCCACGGGGAACGTCACCGGCGTACGCCCAGGCGCCGGCACCCGCCACGGCGGCGAGGACGCCGCCGGTGATGCCCGCGGCGAGCAGCATGCGCACCCGACGCGGCCGGCGCGGGCCGCCGTCCGGCTCGCCGGGGGCGGCTGTGGTGACCGGCTCAGGTCCGTCCGGCCAGGTGACCGCGGTGACCTGCACGGTGGGCCGGTCGTCGGCGGGTGGACTGTTTTCGCCGTACAGCGTCACTGCAACCTCGATCGCCAGGGTGCCGCGGGAGGTCCTCCCTCCCGGAGGCACCTACGGTAACGAATGCGCGGCCGTCCTCGTCGGCTGCGCCCAGCAGGCGCTGCTACCGCGTGTCGTTCGGTGTGTCGCATCGGCCCCGGGGGCGGTGCCGACGGCCGATCATCGACGTGGCACGGTGACCGGGTGGGCACTGCCGAGCGGGTGTTGGCGTACGGGGGCGGATCGCTGGACCGGGCGGGACCGTTGCGCACCGATCCGACGCGGTTGGGCGCGCTGCTCACCGGGTCGACCGCCGTGTTGTTGCCGATGTGGCGGGACCGTTGTCTCGTCGACGGGCACGGGCCGGTCCGGCTCAGCGCGGAACGCGCGGCACTGGTCCGGTCCGCCGCCGGCGAGACCGTCTTCCTGGGGCTCGACGGGGAGGCCGCCGTTTTCGCCGCGGACCTCTCGGCGCTACCCGAGCAGTCCGCCGTCGAGATGGCCGGTGCGGTGCGGTCCGTCGACGTGCGGGCACTGGTCGGGCGGCTCGAACCCGGCGACGCGACCGTCCTGGCGTACGCCAGGGGTTTGTTGCACTGGCACCGGCAGCAGCGATTCTGCGGGACGTGCGGCGCGCCGGCCGTCGCCGGCGGTGGCGGGCACCTGCGGACCTGCACCGGCACGGACTGCGGACGTCTGCTGTTCCCCCGGATCGAGCCGGCCATCATCGTGTTGGTCGAGGCACCCGGTCGGTCGGGGCGCTGTCTGCTGGCCCGGCACGCGGGCGCGGCCGAGGACGCGTACTCGACGCTGGCCGGCTTCGTCGAGATCGGCGAGAGCCTGGAGGACGCGGTCCGTCGGGAGATGGGTGAGGAGGCGGGCGTGACCGTCACCGACGTGACCTACCAGGGGTCACAGGCGTGGCCGTTCCCCGCCGGCCTGATGGTGGGCTTCCGGGCCACCGCCACCTCCGACGAGGTACGCGTGGACGGCGAGGAGTTGCTGGAGGCGCGCTGGTTCACCCGGGCGGAGCTGCGGGACCGGGCGGCCTCGGGTCGCCCGCTCGGTCGGGTGGACTCGATCGACCACCGACTGCTGACGGACTGGCTGGCGGAGGGCTAGTCGGGTCGGCCGCCGGAACCGGGGCGGGCCGACGGGCCGTCACCGCCATCAGCGCGGTGGTGCCGATGGCCGTGCCCAGGGCCGCGACGAGGAGGCCGGGGACGGTGTGGGGCCGGAGGGTCGCGGTGACGGCCACCAGGCCGGCCACGCCCAGCCACAGCGGTGCCGCCGCCCAGCGCGCGCCGGCCGCGAGGCGGTCGTTGAGCAGCACGAACGTCACCGCGTAGAGCGCACCGACCGCCGCGAAGAGGGGCGCGTACCGGCCCAGGTGGTCGTAGTCGGGCCCACCGGCGAGGCGGAAGGCGAGCCCCCCGGCGAGCGTCGAGGCGAGGACGAGCACCACGCCACACCCGCCTGTCACCGCGAGCGCGATCGTTCGGCTGCGCCGGTCACCGCGGGCCAGCCTCGGTAGGGCGAGGACGGCGGCGACCTGCGGTGCCCAGAGCGCGCCCTTGCTCAGGACGGTGCCGACCGAGTACGCCCCGGAATCCGACGGGGACAGCAGTTGCCGGGACAACAGCAGGTCGGCGTAGGAGACGACGAGCATCGCCAGTGTCGCACCGCAGCCGGCAACGACCTGAGCGACGGTCAGCCGTGGGGCGGTGGACGACCGTTGCGGCTCGCGGGCGAGTCGGGCCAGCACCGCAGGGGTGAGGGCGGCGGTCAACGCGCCGACCGCCAGCGCGCCGGTCGGTCCCGTGCCGAGCAGCAATCCGGCGATCACGCCGCCGTAGCGGCCGGCGGCGAGCACCGCCATCCCGATGGCGAGTCGTACGAAGCGTTGGCTTCCCTGCAACTCTCCGAGGGAGCGCGAGGAGAGCACGATCGCCGCGGTGGTGACCGCCAGCAGCGCGGGCATCTCGACCGGGAGATCCAGGGCGATGACCAGCAGTGGTGTCGCCGCGACGAGGGTTCCCGCGCACACTGCGGCGGTGACAGCGGTGAGCCGCCGAGTGTCCGATGCGCCGTGCCGGGCGCGGTGCACGGCGACGGCCAGTTGCAGGCCGAGCCCGGGCACACCGACGATGGCCACCAGACCGAGGGCGGCGGCGAGCACGCTGAGGTCGGCCGGGTCGAGCCGCCGGGCGGCCAGGACCGGCACCAGGTAGGCCAGGCCGTTGACCAGCACCCCGGCCAGGGTGATGCTGATCCCTGCGGCGCCCAGACCGTTGTTCCGTCGGCCCGGATCCTCCGTCTCCGCCGTCCGCTCCGTCTCCGCCGGACGGACGGGTCGCCGAGGGCTCACGTGACCTCCGAGAAGGTCGGATGCTGCCCGTCGGTCGGCCCCGCCGGGTCAGGTTCGGTCGGGTCCGGCTTGGCCAGGTCCGGGTTTGGCTCCTCCCCGACCAGCGCAGTCGCCGCAACGGCCGAGGTCACGGCGGTCGGCCTGGCCCGGCGTACGGGCCGCCGTCGGGCGGTGGTGGAGAGCCAGAGAGCGCCCAGGGCGACGACGATCATGAGTTGCAACAGGGCGTCGGTGTTGCGTTGCGTCGAATTGAGATAGAGCCACCCGGCGAGCAGGACGAGCACGCCGGGGAGCCACGTCTCGACGGCCCGGCTGATCGTCCTGGCCCGACGTGGGTCGGCTGGCCAGGGCAGGCGGCGTGGGCCGGGTACCGCCAGCATGAACCCCGCCGCGACCAGCAGTCCGCCGATGAAACCGCTCCACAACACCAGCGCGGCGGCACCGACGGCCAACAACGGCAGGGATCGGGTGACCCGACGACGGCCCCGCGGTACGGCGGTCGACGACGTGCGCCCGGTGGGCTGCCGGGCGGGCAGCACCGCGAGGAGGACCACCACCGCCAGCAGGATGCCGCCGAGCAGAAGGCCCGCCCGGTACGTCGTGTCCGGGGCGAAGCGGAGTACCACCTCCCCGGAGGTGCCAGCGGGAAGGATCCAGCCCTGCTGCCATCCGTCCACCACCAGCGGCTTCAGCGTCCGCCCGCCGATGGTCGCCTCCCAGCCGGTGTTGGTGTTCTCCCGCACGGCGAGTACGCGGTCGACGGGGTGATCGACCACCCGTACCCGTCGTTCGGTGGCTCCCCAGGAGCCCACCTCAACGGTGCCGGCGACCGCCGCCGGGGTCGGCGTGGGCGTCCGCGGCACCAGGGCGACCCGAGTCGGCGAGGCGAGCTTGCTCGGTGTGGTCACGAGGCGATGCTCCCCGCGGCCCAGGTCAAGCTGTCGGGGCGTGGCCCGCCCGCACGGCGTCACCGGCATCTCGCGCAGTTCCAGCAGGTCGCGGAGTGTGCCGCGGAGCGTGGTGGTCACCCGGGACGCGCCGATCTGCAGCGTCGGGCCCGACCCGCAGGCCAGCGTCAGGGGTGCGTCGAGGCGCGGTTTGACGATTGTCGCTCCGGGCAGCACGGTCACCTCGCCGACCGCGACGGGCAGCTTCTCCGGCAACCGCAGCTTGTACGGGTCCGTGCTCGTGGCGGACGGCTTGTCGAGGAACTGGATGGTGATTTCGTCGGTCCGCATCGGCGGGTCCAGGCGAAGGAACCCGTCGTCGCCGAGCAAGCTGCTTCGGAAACCGTCGTCGCCGACCACCCGCACACTGCCGAGGCGGGTGGCGGCTGTGCCGTCGTCGACGGAGAACCTGAGCCCGGTGATGGTCTGCGGCTTGAGCCACGTGAGGCGCAGGATCGGTGCCTCGTCGCTGACCGCCGGTGACCAACTGGTGGTCGGGTCCCCGTCGAGCGCGGCGCCGGCCCGACCGGTCGGGCCGGCAACGGCCGTTGAGGAGGCGCTGACCTGCGCGGCGAGGCGCAGCGGCTGTGCGTCGGCCACCAGCTTGTCGAGAGTGTTGTCCAGGTCCGGGCCGGCCGTCGGCCGCGCCCACAGCTTGGCGTCATACGCGCCGGCGGCGGGCAGGGTGAGGGTCCGGTCGATGATGGAGGCGTCCTCGGAACCGCGGACGGCGTCGGTGGAGCAGCGAGGGTGGCCGTCGACGGAGAAGCAGGCCGGCGTGGTGGGCGCCGCCGCCACGACGACGGTCGCCGGCCGGTCGGTGGCCGGTGCGGCGGGAAGGACGAGGGTCCGGCTGGTCTGGATGCCGGGAATCTTGATCTCGGCGATGCCGACCGACCTGTTGCCGAGCGAGCGGAGGTCGTACGCGTCGTCGATCGTGATCTGGACCGCGCGGGTGGCGTGGACGCCGGGTAGTTCGAAGACCATGTGATCGCTGAACTGTTCGATGGTGCGGCTCTCGTACCCGGCGGTGACGGTCACCTTCGTGGGCAGGGCGTCGGCTTTCACGTCGAACCAGACCTCGACCCGGGTGACCCGTGTCGGGTTGGCGAGGTCCACCTCGACCCACTGACGGTCGCTGGGCGAGTACGGCGCGGACTGCCAGGAGGTTTCGGGATTGCCGTCCATCGCCGCGTACGGCTGGTGCTCGGGGCGGGCGCCGCCGGGGGAGTCCACCTGCGAGCGGGCGGTCGACGCGCGGATCGCGCTGATGCCCTCGAAACGAGCGACGGTGGACTGCTGCGCTCCCCACTCGGGCAGGTAGTCGTGGGCGGGTGCCGTCACCTCGAAGGTGTCGTCGGCGGTGAGGGTCTGTGAGGCGTTGTCGCGCGCTCGGCCGAATGACACGTCCCGCCTGCGCAGCCCGTCGGTCATCGCGACCGGCCCGGCGACGCCGGCAGTCGCCGCATCGCCCGCCAGGACCGTTGGCGCCGCGCCGAGCTGCCCTGCCGCGGCGAGGTCGAGGAGCGATTCGGGGCCGCCCACCACGGTGGTCACGGCGTCACTGTCGTATGCGACGACCGGCTCGACCTGCCGGTCGACCCGGTAGACCTCCAACGCCCGGACCGGCACGTCGAGCCCCTGGTCGCGGAACTCGTCCGGGGACGAGGGCCCGCCGCGCAGGGGGCCGAAGGAGGTGACGCGGGTCAACCCGGGTGAGCGCTCCAGCGCCTGCCGGACCACTGCCGGGCGGGCCGTGTCGGAGCGGCCGTGGTCAAGGTCGGCGCGGAACAGGACGTGGCTGATCCCGGACCGGGCGAGCAGGTCGGCCAGCCCGGTCGAGCCGGAGCCGGTCGCGAGTGTCGACTCGATCGCGTCCAGCAGCCGGATCGTGGTCGGTGGGGTGAAGGGGATGGCGTTGCGTACCGCCCACCTGCTGTTCAGCAGCGGCTGGGCGATCTCATCGGTGGTGTTGCCCCAGTCGTACGAGGGGAAACGCGCCCCGGGTACGACGAGCACCCGCCCGCGCCCGGTGTTCGCGTCGAGCCAGTCGGTGGCCTCATTCCAGTAGCCGGGCACCGCCTTGACGCCGGCTGGCGTGGCGAGACCGCCGGCAAGCGCGGGCGTGGCAACCGCCGTGACGGCGACCATGGCCACGCCGGCCGTGAGCCAGGCGCGCGCGACCGTTCGTGGGCGATGCTGCTCGGGCGCGGTGCGTGCCGCGCGGACGGCCAGGCCGATCAGGTGCGCCATGCCCAGGGCCAGGGGCAGGCGGAGCAGGACGTCGAACTTGTGCACGTTGCGCAGGGGTGCGCCGACGCCGTCGAGGAACTCCCGCTGCGGCCCGGCGAGGATGTTCGGCAGGTCACCGACGTGCCCGAGACCGACGAGCGCGACGCCGAGCACCAGACCGGTGATGAGGAACCGGCGGTGCGGCATCCCCCGTCGGGACAGCCCGAGCACACCGAGGGCGGCGACCACCAGGGTGGCGGCGACCAGTAGCGCCTCGTTGGCGAGTCGTGCGCCGGCCGGAAGGATCGACCCGAACGGGGAGGCCAGGTAGGCGAGCCAGTAGGAGGCGCCGCGGAGCGTCGTCACCGCGTCGGTGACGCTGGTCGTGTTCCGGGCGGTCTCGATGTAGTCCAGGAAGGGTGGGCTGTACCGCCCCAGAACGAGCAGCGGAATCAACCACCACGCCGTGGCCAGCGCCACCGCGCCACACCAGGCGGCGATGGCGGTGACGCGGCGGCGTACGGGTTGGAGGGTGGCGAGCCAGAGCAGGGCGAGTGGCACTACCGCGGCCACGGCTGTGGCGTTGACTCCACCGGCGCAGGCGACGGCGACGGCCGACCCGGCGACGGCGCGCCGCAGGGGGGTGCCGCGGGCGAGGCCCACCAGCGGGATGAGTACCCAGGGGGCGATGGCGCTGGGCCAGGACTCCACCGAGGCGTAGCCGAGCTGGGTGAGGATGCGGGGTGACAGCGCGAAGGCGACACCGGCGATCATGCGTCCGGCGGGCGTGCCGATGCCGAGCCTGCCCGCCAGCCGTACCACTCCCAGGTAGGCGACACAGAAGATCAGCGCCCACCACAGCCGCTGGACCACCCACGGCGCGAGGCCGAGTTCCGATCCGAGCAGGAAGAACGGGCCCATCGGCCAGAGATATCCGTATGCCTGGTTCTGTAGCTGACCGAACGTGCCGGTGGGGTCCCAGAGGTGCAGCGAGCGGAGCAGCCAGCCGGCCGGGTTGACGCTCAGGTCGACCTTGGTGTCGGGAACGACCTGACCCGGGGCCTGCTGGAATGCGAGGGCGGTCAGCGCGATGCAGATGACCAGGTGCCGGAACCGTCGGGCCGTGTGCCGGCTTCGACTGGACGCCGGGGCGGCGTCACTGGTCACCTCTGCACGCATTTCGGCTCCTGTCTTCACCGGCCGGACGCGCACCTGCAGCCGACGACTGTCGCGCGACGTTATCCGGACCGGGCACGGACGGGCGACCAGGGGCGCTGCGGTGGCGTTATCGGGAGAACGGCCGTCCCCACGGCGTGTAAGCGTGTGGCAGGCTGCCGACCATGTCAATGCCAGAAGCTGAGGCCGAGACGCGTCCGGAACGCGTCGCGTCCGATGGCGACCGGCCGGGGCCGGTCGGCCGATGGTTCCGTGCCGACCGCGTCCGCGCGGTAGCGATCGCCCTCATCGTCGTGTCCGTCGCGTGGCGCGCCGGCCTTGCCACCCGTGGCTGGTTCTCGCAGGACGAGTTCGTCATCGCTGCCCAGGTCCTCGACACCCGGTTGGACGCGGACTTCCTCCTGCGTACCTTCAACAACCACCTCATGCCCGGCGGCCTGCTGGTGGCGTGGGCGATGGTGCGGGTGGCGGGCTTTGTCACCTGGCCCTGGGTGGTGCTGCTGGCGGTCGGCCAGGCGGCGATCGGGTTCGCCGTCTACCGGTTGCTGCGCCATCTGCTCCGGCCGGGCTGGGGGCTGCTCATCCCGCTGTGCCTGTTCGTGTTCAGCCCGCTGACGCTCGAGGTTTCCTCGCTGTGGCTGGTCGGGCTGCTCGTGATGCCGATGCAGTTGGCCCTGGTCATGGCGGCGACGGCCCAGGTCTGGTACGTGCGGACCGGCCGGCTGCGGCACCTCGTGGCGGTCGTCCTGTGGGTGGTGTTCGGCCTTCTCTTCGACACCAAGTCCCTGCTGATCGTGCCGCTGCTGTTCCTGCTGACCGTCTTCCTCTTCACGTCGGGCGGCGCCTGGCGCAGCCTGGTGACGACGGTCCGCCGACACTGGCCGGCGTGGCTGGTGCTCGGTGCGCTCTCGGGGGCGTACCTGGCGTTCTATCTGACCCGTCCCGCCCGCGAGTTGGACGAGCCCACATCCGTCGGTCAGGTCCTCAAATTCCTCGGTGACCTGGTCGGCGAAACCGTCGTTCCGGGTCTGCTCGGTGGCCCCTGGCGGTGGGCGTACGCCGGTGACGGTCCTCCGGCCGTGAACCCGTACGACATCGCCAAGTGGCTGTCCTGGGCGGTGCTGGGGGCTCTCATCGTGGTCACCGCGCGGCGGCGCCCGTCGGCCCGGCGGGCCTGGCTGCTGCTCGCGTGCTACCTCGGGCTGGTCGCCGCGCTCTTCGCCGTGACCCGCCTCGGTGGGCCGCTCGGCTCGTTCGTGGGCATCATCCCCCGGTACGTCGCCGACGTGGTGCTGGTCGCCGCGATCTGTGTCGGCGCGGCCCTGTTGGGGACGAAGGACGCCGATGAGGAGGACGTGTCCGCGTGGCCGGTGCCGACCGTTCTGCGGGAGCCGGGTGCCTTCGCGGTCGGCCTGGTCTCGATAATCGTCGTCCTGGCCACCATCGGGGTGGGCACGCTGTGGAGCACGGCCCGTTTCGGGGACAACTGGAGCACCAAGTACGGACGGGACTACCTCGCGACGACGCAGATCGAGCTTGCCGCCGCGGCGCCGGGCACCGTCTTCCTGGAAACCACAGTCCCGGACCGCGTCATCGCCGGCTATTTCTGGCCGGACAATCTCCAGTCGCACTTCTTCCGCCCGGCCGAGCGTCGGCCCACCTTCGTGGAGGAGGCCGAGAAACCGTTCATGTTCGACGACTTCGGCCGGATTCGTTCGGTCGTGGTTCAGGGGCGGAAGGTCGTGCCCGGCACGGTGCCCGACTGTGGGCACCTGGCGGAGGGTGGTCAGCCCGCCCGGATCCCGTTGGACGGGTACCTGGAGGAGTGGCCGTACGCGATCCATTTCGGCTATGTCAGTTCGGGCGATTCGACGGCAATCTTCCGTCTCGGGGACAGCGTCCGGGTGATCACCCTGAAGCGCGGGCTGAACGACGTGTTCTTCCTGCTGGAGGGGGCTGGGGACGCCGTCGAGGTCACCGTGAGCACCTCGGGGGTCAGGGTGTGCACCCAACTGATCACCGTCGGCCGCGCGGTGCCGGCACCGTGAATGGTTGAGCAGACCACCGGCGTCGGGGCCCCACCGGTGCGGCGGGTGCGGGACGCGCTGCCGCTTTACGCAGTTGCGGCGGCTGTCACGGTGCTGGTGCTGGCCCCGCTCGCGGCACCCGGCTACGCGCTGCTGTACGACATGGTGTTCGTACCCCGGCAGCCGCTGAGTTGGGATCTCGTCGCCCCGGCGCAGACTCTGCCCCGGGCGGTGCCGATGGACGCACTGATGTCCCTGGTCACCCAGCTCGTACCGGGCTGGGCGGTGCAGCGGGTGGCGCTCGGTGGGGCGGTTCTCCTGGCCGCGGTCGGCGCCGGCCGTCTGGTGCCGACCGAACGGCTCGCGGTCCGATTGCTCGCAGCGGTGGCGTACGCGTGGACGCCCTACCTTGCCGAGCGGCTGCTGATCGGACAGTGGGGGCTGCTGCTCGCGTACGCCGCGCTGCCCTGGTTGGTCCGGGCGGCGCTGGACCTGCGAGCGGGTCGTGATGGCGCGCTCGCTCGGGTGGTGCTCGCCGCCGCTCCCGCCGCGATCACCCCGACCGGCGGGTTGATCGCGTTGGGCACGGTGGTCCTGCTGGTGTGGGACCGGACGCGCCTTCGCCGGTCGGCGCTCGTGGTGGGCGGCATCGCGTTACTCAACGCCCCCTGGGTGACCGCGGCCCTGGTCACCGGCGCCGGCGGGTCATCCGATCCGGCGGGGGTGTCGGCGTTCGCGGCGCGTTCGGAGAACTGGGCCGGTCCGCTGGTGGCGCTCGCGGGTACGGGTGGCGTCTGGAGCGCACAGGCGACCCCCTCCAGTCGCGCGGCACCGCTGGTGCCGCTGGCGACCCTGCTCCTGCTGATCCTGGCCGGTGTCGGTGCCGGTCTGCTGCGGCGTCGGCTGCCCCCGGGTGCGGCGGTGCGGCTGGCGGTGCTCGCTGGGATCGCCTGCCTTCTCGCTGCCCTCGGGGTGCTCCCCGGCGGGGCCGCCGCGTTGCGCTGGGCGGTGGTGCATCTGCCGGGTGCGGGGCTGCTTCGAGACGGCCAGAAGTTCCTGGCCCCGTACGCCCTGCTGCTGGTGGTGTGTGCCGCGTTGGGAGCCGAGCGGCTGGTGGCCAGGATCGACCGGGAGGTGGCGGGGGTGGTTCTGGTCGGCCTGCTGCTCCTGCCGGTGGCCGTCATGCCGGACCTTGCCTTCGGCGGTGCCGGCCGGCTTCGTCCGGTGAGCTATCCGGCGGACTGGCAGGTGGTCGCCGAGCGGGTGGCCGGCGAGCCGGGGGAGATCCTCGCGCTGCCGCTGTCCGCCTACCGGGCCTATCCGTGGAACCCGGGACGTGTCGTCCTGGATCCGTTGCCGCGCTATCTACCGGGGACGGTGCTGACCGACGACACACTGCGGGTCGGCGATGTCGCGGTGGCCGGGGAGAATCCACGGCTCCGCGAGGTGCGCCGGGTGTTGGCCGAAGGGCGGCCCGTCTCGGCCACCGGCGTGCGCTGGGTGGTGGTGCATCACCAACTGCCCAGCGAGGTCGACCCTGCGACCCTTCGTGATCTCGAAGCCGTTCACGAGGGACCGTCTCTCACCCTCTACCGAAATCCCGCTGTTCCTCCGGAATCGAACCCCCCTGGACGAGGTGCGTGGGCAGTCGTGATGGCGCTCGGCGCTGCCCTTCTGGTGGTCACGGCTGCCGCCATTTCGGCACTACACCGGCGCCCTACTGCGTGGTAACGTCCGCTCGCACGTCTCGCCATTGGAGGATTGGCATGCGTAGAGCTCTGACCCTGGTCGTCTCCGGCATGGTGGCGGCGTTGCTGGGGATCCTGGCCCTCGGCGGGCTCTCGGCCGCCGCGACCGCCACCGACAAAGAGGCGGCCAACGAGGCCAAGAGTGTTTCGGAAGCGGCCAAGCGTGCCGGAAAGAAGGACCCGTACGCCCCCGTGGTCTACGGCGACAGGTAGGACGGCTCGCCCCGCTGCTGCACTGGGCGGGGCGACTCCACACCGTTCAGCAGGTCCGCGAAGTGCCCGCCCGCGGCCTGCCAGGTGAAGCTCGCCGCGTGCTCCCGGGCCTGCGCCCCCATCTCCCGCCGCATTTCGTCCTCGTGCAGAAGTGTGCGCACCTTCGCCAGGTAATCGTCGATGTCATCGGCCAGCAGGCCGGTACGCCCGTCCACGACAGCTTCGGCGACCCCACCCGCTTCCCGGAACGCGACCGTTGGCGTGCCCGCGGAACCCGCCTCGACAATCGTCAGGCCCCAGCCCTCCTTGAGTGACGGGGTCAGGGCGACCCAGGCAGAGGCGAGCAGAGCGGCTTTTTCCTCCTCCGTCACGAAGCCCCGGAAATCCACCCGCTCGGTGATGTCCAGCTCTGCGGCGAGCTCGCGCAGGTGCGACTCCCACCAGCCCTGGCCGGCGACGACCAGCCGCAGCTGAGGCAACTCGTCGGCGAGGGCCGCGACCGCCCGCAACGCCACCTCGACCCGCTTGTGTGGCACCAGCCGATTCAGCGTCACGAGCAGCGGGAACGGCGCCCGCTCGGCGTCGGTGCGGGGCAGCGCCGGGGTGCCGTTGTGCACCACGGCGACCTGCTCCGGCGGTACTCCCAGCACGGCCAGTTCTCTACGGGTGGCCTCGGAGACGGTGACGTATCGGCACCGCCGGTAGACGCGCACGGCGAGCGACGACTCGACCCACCAGCCGAACCGGGCGGCCCACTGCGGAAGGACCACCGGCCACTGCTCGCGATGCACGTGGTGGATCAGCTTGACCACCGGGCGCCGTGTCCACAGCGGGGAGAGGAACGGCAACCCGTTGCAGACGTCGACCAGGATGTCGGGCCGGCCGCCCCGGCGGCTCGACATTGGGCCCACGCCCACTGCGCCGGCCAGGTAGCAGAGCGCCGCCCAGAGGTAGACGGTGTGTCTGCCGCCGCGCCGCACCAGCCGGACGCCTGCCTCGTTGACCTCGTCGCCGGGTGCCTCGCTGTGGGCGGCGCAGAAGAGGGTGGCGCGGAAACCGCGCGACACCAACTCGGCGGCGATCCGTTCCACGTACACCTCGGAACCGCCACCCTCGGGGTTACGGGTGTCTCGCCAGTTGAGGAACAGCACGTGTCCGGGCATGCCGAAGCGACGCTCCACGCGAACCCTACTCTCAAGTAATTTAGGGACGCGCGTCACACTAGGGGCTGGGGTGCCGGCCGGCAATGCCCCTATGGGGCAGCGCTGATCGACTGGCGCTACGCGTTGACCGTGGGTGCCGGCGTGACCGTCGGCGCCGCGACTGCCGGTGCGGTCACGTCGACGGCGGGTGTGCCGGACGCCTGCCCGCGCCTGGCCGGTCGCTTTCGACGCTGCGATCCGAGCACCTGCAGGGGCCGCTCGACGCCGTAGTAGCTGACGGTGGCGTACACCAGACCGAAGACCATGGTGAGTGCGAAGGTGTTGAACAGCCCGCCGGTGAAGAGCGGTCGGTCGTCGATCAGGTAGATCAATTCGATGACCAGCGGGTGCCAGAGGAACAGTCCGTACGAGACGGTGCCGAGCCATCGGGCGGACTCGGCGCCGAAGACCTCCTTGACCCGCGTCCGCCCACCGAAGGCCACCGGGATCAGGATCAGTGTCGCGATCGCGAGGTACAGGGCCAGCTTGGCGGCGAACTCGGCGGCTGTCGGGCCGGCGAGGTCGCGGGGGCCGGCGATGGGCGTCGTCGCGATCGCCATCAGGCCGACCGCCGCTGCCCAGCAGGCAATCGGTGCGGAGGCGAGGTCGTCCAGTACGCGGAAGGCGACGGGCGCGGTCCCGGTGCGCAGGGCGACGTGCGCCGCCGCCAGGGCCATCCCTGCGCTGAACCAGGCGGCGTACGAGGGGAGCCACATGGTGTGCAGGCCGTTGCTGAGCCAGCCGAACCCCAGGAGGGCGAGCCATCCCGCAGTAATCAACAAACCCCCGCAGACGATCACGACGGTTCGGACGGGACGCCATGACCGACCAACAGCGAGCACGGCTACCAGCGGCAGGATCAGGTAGAACGCGACCTCGGTGGCGAGGCTCCAGGTCTGGGTGAGCCCGGAGCGCAACTGGCCCGGCCCGTAGATCTGGGTGAAGGTGAGGTGGCGAATCCAGTCACCGGCGGACGCCGGCTGATTCTGCGGCAGGACGATCAGGCAGACCAGCACCGCCAGCCAGTAGGCCGGCAGGATTCGTAGGGCCCGCCGCCAGAGGTACCGCCCGGCGCGCGGTCGGGCCTGTCCCGTTGCGGCGCTCAGTGCCCACGGTCGGAACAGCAGGAATCCGGAGAGCACGAAGAAGATGGCAACGCCGACGTCGAGCCGGGCCAGCCATCCGCCCCACGTGGTGTTCATGGTGGCGGCGGTCTGAAACCCGACGTGGTGGCCGACGACCGCCACAGCGCCAATTGCTCGCAGCGCGTCGAGGGCGGGGAGTCGGTCGGTTACCGAAGTCTGCGGAACTGTTGGCGCGGCGGCTGTGGACATCTGGACATCCAGGGGGTCGCTTTGAAGGTGACCGGGGAGTAACCTCCCGCCATGTTAAGGATCGGGTGCCCCGGACAACAGGTCGTAGGGCGGCAGGCTACAGGAGGATGAGTGAAGCTTCGCGTGGGCGCCGCGCTCTTCGGGCTCGGTGTTTTGTTGCTGGTCTTCGCGGCTGGGCTGCCGTTCTACGTGGCCCCCTCCGTGACCAAGCTCCCTTATGATCTTGAACCAACGACGTCCGTCGCGGAGGCGAAGAACGCCAAGTTCCTGAAGATCACTCGTGTCGGCGAGTCGGTGAGCATCGAGGTCCTGCAAGGTGACCTCGTCTCCAGCGTCGAGGTCATTCCTCAGCCGGACGACACGAGGGACCGGCTACCCGAGGAACTCAAGGGCGACGCGGTGATCTGGGACGTCTACCAGACGGTCAGGCGTTCCGACACCTCGGATGTGGTCAGCCAGTACAGCAC
This sequence comes from Micromonospora sp. NPDC005205, assembly GCF_040608275.1. NCBI lineage: Bacteria > Bacillati > Actinomycetota > Actinomycetes > Micromonosporales > Micromonosporaceae > Micromonospora > Micromonospora sp. NPDC005205. Next base: position 497,126 of record NZ_JBEXHV010000003.1, on the reverse strand, counting down.
CGAGCTGGCCCTCGACCGGATCTCCGGCGCGGCCGCCCCGTGGAAGGAGCAGTGGCTCAACGAGAGCGGCGCGGAGCAGACTCCGGTCGGTAACGTGAGTTACTCCGGCCAGATCTACAAGTTCCCGTTCGGCACCGACAAGCGGGCTTACCAGGTTTTCGACCGTGACCTGAAGCGGGCCGTCCCGGCCAAGTTCGTCGGCACGGAGAAGATCAAGGGCATCGAGGCGTACCGCTTCGAGCAGCGAATCGAGAACGAGGTGTTGAACACCCCGGAGGCGAGCCTCAAGCCGCTGCTCGGCAGGTTCGCCCCCGGCGCCACCAGCGGTCAGATCGTCTACAGCAACACCCGTACGCTCTGGATCGACCCGGTGACGGGCTCCTACGTGAACGTCCGGGAACAGCAGAACAAGGAGTTGCGCCCCGACACCGGCACCGCCACGGTGCTGCTGGACGCGGACTTCAACTACAACGACGACACTGTCACTCGCAGTGTCGAGACGGTCAAGGACAACCGCTTCAAGATCGGCCTGATCAGTTTCTGGGGCCCGATCGCCGCCGGCGTCCTTGGTCTGATCGCCCTCGTCGTCGGCGTATGGCTGGTGACGCGGACCAACGACGGTGCTGCCCGGCACCGCGCCGACCCGGCTGTGGCACCCGGCACCGACCCGACTCGGACCCGGGTGGACCAGGAACCGGTACGCGACGCGGAGACCGCCGAGCAGCCCAGGACCGAGCCCGCAGGCGGTCCACTGACCGACGAGATCCCGCCGGCGTCGACGAACTGGAAGTCCGAGGACCCGACGGTGCCGACCCAGCGCCCGGCGCACGGCGAGGTGGAGCAGCGCTGACGGGTACGACAGGAAGCACGACCGGGGGGTGGGCCGCGATGCGGTCCACCCCTCAGTCGTGGAGCGGCACCTGCGTCTAATGCCCTGCGCGGCGCACGGCGTACCGCGTGCAGACCCAGTCCTCGCTGTACAGCAGATCGCGCCACTGCCCGACGATGTCCCCGCCGTGTGCGGCCATGAGTCGCACCATGTCGGTGTGCGGGACGACAGTCATCTTCATCGGCGCCGGATAGTTGAGCAGGTGGCACTGTGCCCAGCTGATCAGGCGGGACGGCGCCAGATGCCAGACGATGCCCCTGGCCGTATGCCCCCGCTCGGTTGGCAACCCGACGACGGCGGTGCCGCCTGGCCGCAACACGCGCAGGAACTCGGCCAGATAGTGATCGATCGCGGGGCGCGGCAGATGTTGCAACACCAGGGCGCTGTAGACGAGGTCGAAGTGACCGTCGGGAAACTGGCTCAGGTCCGGTGCGTCGTTGAGGACGAACCGGATGTTCTCGGCGCTCCGGTTCAGTCGCCCGGCGGCCTCCAGCATGGTCGGAGCGATGTCCACACCGACGACCTCGTCCGCGTGTGGGGCGAGTGCCTGCGACAGTCGCCCGACGCCGCAGCCGAAGTCGAGCACCCGCTCCCAGCGGGTGGGCAGACCGAGTTGGCGAAGTTGGCCGGTCGTCTCCTCGACGTCGGTACGGCCGGTGGCCAGGAACTCCCCGACGTCCCACCGTCCGCCGCGTTTGCCGGGCTCAACGAGTACGGCCCAGAGTGGATCTTCAGCTCCGAGCTTGGTCCAGTGGCGTCGCACGTCGTTCAGATGCACGCCGAAACCCTAGGACCTCGGGCCGTTCGGTGGGGTCCTGCTGTCTCCGGGATCGCCTGGATGTTCGGACGGGAGGACGAGCCGAACGGCTCTCCGCGACCTGCGTACTTTACATCCGTTATCTAATTGTAATTTGTCGATGCCTCGCCACTCTCCGCTGTCGGAGGGCACGGTTTTGCCGTATTTGTCATATGGAGAGGCTTCTATCCACACAGGTAATTCCACGATTCGTGACGTCGAGCCGCTGTTGGGTCGCCCTCGTGTTACCGCCGGATGGTCAGGGGGTTGTGAGCCGCGCCGCAACGGGTGCACGATCAGGCTCGATCGTTACCCGCCGGTAACACATGACGGGCCCGGTGCGAGGCCGCCAGTCCGGGACCGGCCACCTGAGGAGGAACCCGTGCAGGATCGGTTTGAGGATCAGGGTCGTACCCGGTGGCGGCGGTTCGCCGCCATGGCGGTCCCCGCCACCGCCGCCGTCGGCGCCATCCTGTTCGGCATGTCGACCGGCGCCATCGCGTCCGACGTCACCGTGTCCGGACAGACGTTCAAGATCGGCGCGGCCCGTCTCGAGGGCGACGGCTTCAAGCAGTACGGCGGCGTCGTCCGCGAGAAGGGTGAGAACGGCAAGACCCACCCGATCGCCGTCGCCGAGATCAGCAGCGCAGAGCTCTACGACCTCTGCCAGTCCGTCCGCTCCGACCTGCCCGGCCTGCCGGTGGTGCTCACCATCAACGCCGGTGAGGGCAAGGAGCCTGCCCGGGCCAAGGACCTGCTGATCGCCATGGACTCGCTCGACGGCAACGCGACGTTCACCAACATCAAGATTGGCCGGGACGCGACGGACCTGAACGCGACGGCGCAGAAGGGTTCGTTCGGCCAGAATTCCGACCACGTCACCATCACGAACCTGCAGCAGGTGTCCCGCTACACCACGGCGGCCACCTTCAACCTGGTCGGCCTCCGGTTGAAGGTCAACGTGGGCGATGACGCCAAGGGCAAGGAGTGCTTCTGAGGTGACTGGGTCCGCGCTGGCCGACCACCGCGGGCCCCGGCCCTGTCCCCGTCCCGCTCCGCCAGGAGGAGTACGTGACAACCGCGAACGCGTCCCACGCCCGGCCCGGCGGTACGGCCCAGGCGTGGCAGACCTTCCGCCGCTGGCAGCGGAGCCGACCGTTCTGGGGTGGTCTCTTCATCGCCCTGGCTGGGGTGGCGATGTTCGCCTCCACCCGGATGACGATCAACGGCCTGAGCTTCCACAGCGGAGCCACCGGTCTGCTCTCGCTTCTGATCCCGGTCATCCTGGTGACCTGCGCCCTGCTGCTCTGGTTGAGCCCGGCGCAGCGGCTGTTCTACTCGGTCGTCGCGGCGGTCACATCGGTCTACTCGCTGATCGGACTCAACCTCGGCGGCTTCTTCGTCGGTCTGCTGCTCGGCATCGTCGGCAGCGCGCTCGCCTTCGCCTGGACCCCGATCCGACCCGCGCCAACCGCTGCTGACCTGTCCGACACCGAACTGCCCGTCGCCGAAAAGGTCGATGCGGATCAGGCGGAGGCGGATCAGCCCCACGCCGAGCAGCGCGGAGTCGAACGGCTCGACACGGAGCGGATCGGAGTCGTGCAGGCCGACGCGGCCGGCGAACCGGTGGACCGCCCGGCGGGCGACGCGACCGACGCGGGCGCACCCCCCGAGTGGCCGGGACGTTCTGCTGATCCTCGGGTGTTCAGAGTCGCACTGCTGGTGCTGGGCCTCGCCGCGACCGGCCTGGCCACCCAGCCCAGAGCGGTGCAGGCCGCACCGACCCGACCCGCCGCGATCGCCTGCCCGACCCCGTCCCGGTCCGGCACGCCGTCGCCCAGCGCCACCACTCCCATCACCAGGACGCCGACCCCGACACCGAGCGCCAGCCCGGAGCGGGACGGCAACATCATCACCGACATCCTGGACGAGATCGGGGACCTGCTCACCGGTGGACGCAGCGAGAAGACCGCGACGCCGTCGGCTACCCCGACCGCCAGCCCGTCGGCGAAGCCGACAGTCAGGCCGACGGCCCATCCTGGGTCCACGGCCTGCCCGTCACCGAACCCGGGCGGGTCAGGCAAGCCCGGGGCCACGACACCCGACAAGCCAGACAAAGCGGAGCCGGGCAAGCCGCTGCCCCGCATCGCGGCCGACCCGAATCTGCCAATGGTGGGCCAGCTGCCGTCCAAGCTCACCGGCTCCAAGGTCACCATGACCGGGCTGCGGTTCGACGGGACCACCGAACTGCGGACCGAGAGGGGCAGCCTCAAGGTGCTGAAGTTCAGCATGCGGGAGGCGGTGACCGACGACTTCCTGCTGGTCGCCGACGGCCCCGACGGGCGCACCCAGCGATACAAGACCGACCGGCTGACCGTCCGCGGTGACGTGGCCTTCTACTCCACCCGGTTCGTCGGCAAGCTGCTCGGCATCAAGCTCACCTTGACCCCGGACCTGCCGTTGCCGGACGGGATCCCGGTCACCCTGCCGATCTCGATCACGTTCACCGACCCGGTGATGGATCTGGCGTACGTCACCAGTGACACGCTGACCGCCCGGCCGTCGTTGGCACTGGCCCTCGGCTGAACGGCACCCGCTCCGATGGCTCCCGGTGCTGGCGGTAAGACGAGCCGCCAGCACCGGGAGCTATCAGCGACTCAGAGCCGGGCCAGCGCCCGGCGCAGCGGGTCGAGACCCAGGGCGCCCAGGTCCAACGCCTGCCGGTGGAACTCCCGCAGGTCGAAATCGGCGCCCTTGCGGGCCTTGGCGTCCTCGCGGGCCTGGAGCCAGATCCGCTCACCCACCTTGTACGACGGCGCCTGCCCCGGCCAACCCAGGTAGCGGTTCAGCTCGAAGCGCAGGTTCTCGTCCGGAACCCGGCAGTGCGCCCGCATGAACTCCCAGCCCAGCTCGGGCGTCCACCGCTCGCCCGGGTGGAAACCGAACGGATTGTCCTTCGGGATCTCCAGCTCCAGGTGCATGCCGATGTCCACGATGACCCGTGCCGCGCGCATCGCCTGGCCGTCGAGCATGCCCAGCTTGTCGCCCGGATCCTCCAGGTAGCCCAACTCGTCCATCAGCCGCTCGGAGTAGAGCGCCCAGCCCTCACCGTGCCCGGAGACCCAGCAGAGCAGCCGCTGCCAGCGGTTGAGCAGGTCGGCCCGGACGGCGGTCTGCGCCACCTGGAGATGGTGACCCGGCACGCCCTCGTGGTAGACCGTTGTCACCTCTCGCCAGGTGGAGAAGTCGCTGATGCCCTGTGGCACCGCCCACCACATCCGACCCGGGCGGGAGAAGTCCTCGCTCGGGCCGGTGTAGTAGATGGCACCGTCGCTGGTCGGGGCGAGGCAGCACTCGATGCGGCGGACCTGCTCGGGGATGTCGAAGTGGGTGCCGTGCAGCTCGGTGATCGCCTTGTCGGCCAGCGCCTGCATCCAGTCCCGGAATGCCTCCTTGCCCTGGATGGTCCGGGCCGGGTCGGCGTCCAACTTGGTCACGGCCTCGTCGACGGTGGCGCCGGAGCCGGCGATGCGCCCCGCCACGACCCGCATCTCCGCCTCCAGGCGGGCCAGCTCGGCGAAGCCCCAGGCGTACGTCTCGTCCAGGTCGACCTTGGCGCCGAGGAAGTACTGCGAGGCGAGCTCGTAGCGCTCCCGGCCGGCGGCCTGCTTGTCCCGCCCGTGCGGGGCCATCTCGGTACGTAGGAACTGGCCGAACTCGGCGGTCGCCGCGGTCGCCGCCGCCGCACCCCGGCGCAGTTCCGCCCCGAGCGTGCCCTCCGCCCCGAGCCGCTCGACCAGCCCGTGGAAGAAGTTGTCACCGGTCGGGTCGACCCAGATGTCGCACTGCTTGGCCACCTCGACCAACTGCACCTTGGAGCTGACCTCACCGGCGGCGAGCGCCTCCCGCAGCGTGGTCTTGTAGCCCTCCAGCGCGGCACCGAAGCCGTTGAGCCGGGCGGCGATGTTGGCCTTCTCGTCGCTGGTCGCGGTGGGCATCAGGTCGAACACCATGCGGATCTCGTGCAGCCCGCTGGTGATCACGCTGACCTCGCTGGTCACCTCACCGGCGTCGTACCTGGCGAGGTCCAGGCCGAGCCGCTCCTGCATGGCCTCCTTGGCGGTTCGTTCCGATTCGTCCTCCGGCTCGGTCACCTCCAGCTCGGCCAGGGTCCGGCGGGTGAGGTCCGCGCGCGCCCCGTAGCCGTCGGGCGAGAGGTCGTCGAGCTGGTCGTCATGGCCGGCGATGCCGACGAAGGTCGCGCCGGTGGGGCTCAACGGCGCCCACTCGGCCACGTAGCGGTTGGCGAGTTCATCAATTCGTCCCACGCTGCGACCCTACGGGACCACCCCACCCCCGTGTCGCCGACGTTTTGTCGTGTTGGAGCTGCGGGTTCGGGCGTGGCGTGACTGCCGAAAGGCGCGCGACATTTGTCGTACGGTTGCGGCAGAGTGTCAGGGGTGAACACCGATACCACTCCTGACAAAGCGCCGGTCCGCGCCTGGCTGCCCGGCTTTGTCGCCCTCGCCGCGATCTGGGGTTCCAGCTTTCTCTTCATCAAGGTCGGGGTGGCCGAGCTGCACCCGGTCCAACTCACCCTCTACCGGGTCGTCGCCGGCGCGTTGACCCTGCTGGTGGTCCTCGCCGTGCTGCGCGACCGGCTGCCCCACGAGCCCCGGGTCTGGGCGCACCTGACCGTCGTCGCCGCCTTCGGCGTGGCCGTGCCGTTCACCCTCTTCGGCTACGGCGAGCAGCGGGTCGAGTCGATGCTGGCCGGCATCTGGAACGCCACCACGCCGTTGATCGTGCTGCCGCTGGCGGTGCTGGTCTTCCGCACCGAGCGGCTCACAGCGCGCCGTGCGGTCGGGCTCGGGTTGGGCTTCGTCGGGGTGCTGGTGGTGCTCGGGGTCTGGGAGGGCATCGGCGGGGCGCACTTCACCGGGCAGCTCATGTGCTTCGGTGCGGCGGCCTGCTACGGGCTGGCCATCCCGTACCAGAAGCGGTTCGTCGCCGACAGCGCGTACTCAGGCCTGTCGCTCTCCACCGCGCAACTGCTGCTCGCGGCCGCGCAGCTGGCCATCGTCGCCCCCTTCGTCGCCGGCCTGCCGCCGCTGCCCACCGAGCTGTCGGCGGGGGTGGTGACAAGTGTGCTCACCCTCGGCGCGCTCGGCACCGGGCTCGCGTTCGTGATCAACATGCGCAACATCCGGCTGGCCGGCGCGAGCACCGCGTCCACTGTCACGTACCTGGTCCCGATCTTCGCGGTGCTGATCGGTGCGCTGGCGCTCGACGAACGCCTCAACTGGCACCAGCCGGTCGGCGCGCTGATCGTGCTGCTCGGGGTCGCTGTCTCGCAGGGGATGTTCAGTCGTCGCCGGAGCAGCCCGGTCATCGGCGTCGGCGCTCCCGCCACACCCGCCGCCGAACCCGCCCGCAGCTGACCGAGCACAGTTTCGGTCAGCCCCGGGGATCAGGTGCGGGTGTGCGTCCAGGCCACCAGTTGCTCTGCCGACCAGGTGTTGATCACGCGGTCGGCGGGGACGCCGCAGAGGGCGGCGCGTTCACAGCCGAACCGTTGCCAGTCGAGTTGGCCGGGCGCGTGCGCGTCGGTGTTGATGGCGAACCGGCAGCCGGCCTCCAGGGCGCGACGGATCAGGCGCTTCGGCGGGTCCTGCCGCTCCGGCCGAGAGTTGATCTCGACGGCGGTGTCGTGCTCGGCGCAGGCGGCGAAGACGGCGTCCGCGTCGAAGTCGCTCTCCGCCCTCGTCCGCGCGCGGTGCCCCCGATCGCCCGGACCGGTCACCCCGGCCGGGCGGGACGACACCATCCGGCCGGTGACGTGCCCGAGGATGTCCAGGTGCGGATTGGCGACCGCCTTCAGCATGCGCCGGGTCATCTTCGACCGCTCGTCCTTCAGGCCGCTGTGCACCGACCCGACCACCACGTCGAGCCGCGCCAACAGGTCGTCGTCCTGATCCAGGGAACCGTCGGCGAGGATGTCCACCTCGATCCCGGTGAGGATCCGGAAACCCTCGGGCAGCGCCGCGTTCACCTGCGCCACATGGTCGAGCTGCCGGCGCAGCCGCTCCGCGGTCAGCCCCCGGGCCACCGTCAGCCGGGGCGAGTGGTCGGTCAGCACCAGGTACTCGTGGCCCAACTCCACAGCGGCCAACGCCATCTCCTCGATGGGTGAGCCGCCGTCGGACCAGTCCGAGTGGGTGTGACAGTCGCCGCGCAGGGCGGCGCGGAGCGCCGTGGCCTCGGCGTCCAGGTCGCTGCCCTCGGTCGCCACCAGACGGCGGAGGTAGACCGGTTCCTCACCGGCGAGGGACTCCGCCACGCAACGGGCCGTGACGTCACCGACCCCGGCCAGTTCGGTGAGTGTGCCGTTGCCGACCCGTTCGGTCAGCTCTGCCGCAGGCATGCCAGCCAGCGCCTTCGCCGCCGACCGGAACGCGCGTACCCGGTAGGTGGCCTCGTTCGCCCGTTCCAACAGGAAGGCGATCCGGCGCAGGTCGGCGATGGGATCTCTCGCGCGAGCCATGTCAGGGCGCCTTCGGGCAACCGCGCTTGCGTTGCCACGCGGTGACCTCGGTGGCCGGCTCCCGGTTGCCGCCACGCCGCCAGGAGTCCAGGTAACGCGCCGGCCAGATCACCCCGCGCCGGATCCACCAGCCGTCCTTGCCCGCGCACGCCGGCGAGATGCCGAAGTGCACATGACACACGTTGTTCGCGTTGCCCGTACGGCCCACCTTGCCGAGCTGCTGCCCGGCGCGGACCCGTACCCCGGCGTCGATTCCGCCGGTCACGACGCTCAGGTGGGAGCCGTAGTAGCGCACCCCGTCGTCCCCGAGCAGGGCGACCGACAGGCCGCCGTTGTCGGGGCCCTGCGGCCCACGCTTGCGGTACCGGTCCACTCGGCTCACCTCCAGCACCGTCCCGTCGGTCACCGCCACGAACGGCTCGCCGCAGTCGGCGAAGAGGTCCGTCGCCGGGTACGCCCCGTGCGTCGGGTGGTAGTCGACGTTGTCGGCGCGTACCGGAAAGACATGCTTCAGCCCGGTGCGGGGTGCCGCCGTCGACGGCCTGGCCGCCGACGGCGCCGGGGAGCTCGGGTCGGTCGCCGCCGGCGTGGGCGGCTGCGACGCCGGCTGGTCGGCGGTCGCCCAGACCGACTGTGGCGTCGGCGCGGCGCCGTCGGGCACCCCCGGCCGGGTGGTCGCGCAGCCGGCGGCCAGCACCGGGGCGAGCAACAGCAGGATCGGGTACGCCGGACGAGCGCGGCGGCTGATCGTCGGCGAGGACATCCGGTCATCCTGGCAGAGCCGGTACCGTGGGCACGAGCGGCACGCGTGAGGGAGGGCAGCGACGGTGACCATTGCCCGACCCGAACCTGGCCCCGATTTCGGCGCCGCACGCCCGGTTCCGCGTACCCCGTCGGGTCTCTTCCCCTCCGGGCCACCGCCACGGCCCACCTACCGCGAGCCGCACCCGGTCACCGGCGCTGGTGTCGCCGTCGGAGGCGGCGCGGCGGCCGGTTGGCTGCTGCTGTTCGGCCTGCTCGGCACCGACGTGGCCAGCTACGCGTGGTGGACGGTGTTCGCCGGCCTGCTGGCCTGGGCCACCGCCCTGGTGCTGGTGCGCTTCGGTGACCGAGGGGTGGCCACCGGGGTCGCCATCGTCACGGCGGGTGGTTGGAGCATCGCCGCCGCGGTGGTGGCGGTCCGCTGGGCCACCAGTGGTGACTGGCCGCTGTGGTGACCGGCGCGGACGGGCCCCGAAACGGTGCTCGGTGACTGCACCGAGTGCCCGGTTGGCTGCGTAGCGAACGCCGTCTTGACGTGGCCGCCGAGACTCGGCACGCTCGCAACTATGGCCTGGACCACTCCCCGGCAGGATCCCGATCGCAATCGCCGTCGACTGCAGTTGCTGGCCGAGTTGGCGGGCGCCCGGGCGGTCCGCCAGCGCAGCCGACCGCAGCGGCAGCGCACCGAGCGTCTGCGCCAGCTCATCGCCACCCGCCGTCGAGTCGTCGGCTGATCCGACTTTGTCAGGAATGACCCGCCCTTCGGGGCGTTGACGGGTCGCCTGCCGACCCGACCGGCTAACGTGCACGCGTAACGAGTCGACGCTGTGTCGAGGCTATTGGGGGGACCGTGTCGTACTTCGCTGCGGCCGTGGTGCGCGACGACAGTGGCTGGACCGCCGCCGAGGTCAGCCTGCGTGGCGCCACCGACATCGACGAGGTTGCCGACCGGCTGCGTGACGTCGACCTGGAGGCCGACGTGTCGCTGCTCTTCGTCGAGGCCGACGACGCCTACCTGGTGATCCTGCGCCTCGACGAGGGCGAGGACCTGCGGGTCTTCGGTTCGGACTCCGCGTACGCGGAGGAGTCGCAGCTCGGGTCGCTGCTGGTCGGTGACCTGAAGACCTCGGTCACGGGGCTCGACGGCGACGACGAGCCACGCCCGGTGAGCACCGGCGACGAGGAGACCGAGCAGCCCGTCGTCGACCCGGAGGCCGATCCGGTCGGCGACGCCGACCTGCTGGCCAACCTGGGCATCTCCGCGCAGAAGCTGCTGACCCTCTGCACCCACGAGGGGATGATGCCGGCGGATGTCACAGTCGAGATCTGCCAGGTGCTCGGCTGCGCCGACGAGGTCGAGGAGCTGCGTGAGGTCTGAGCCGGCCGACGCCACCGATCCGTCGCTGGAGTCGATCCGACCGGGCCAGCCGACCCCCGGCGCGGTGCGCCGCGCCGGGCCCGGCGCGCACGAGGGCCTGGCCGACCTGGGCGAGGTCGGCCGACGACAGCGGCACGAGCTGTGGATGCGCCGTGCCCTGGAGGTGGCCGTCGCCGGCCCATCCGTCGACGACACGGTCAGCGCCGACGTCGACGACGTGCCGGTGGGGGCGGTGCTCTACGGGCCGGACGGCGCCGAATTGGCCACTGGACGCAACGAGCGCGAGCTGACCGGTGACCCCACCGCCCACGCCGAGGTGCTGGCCCTGCGTCGGGGCGCCGAGCGCACCGGTCGGTGGCGGCTGGACGGCTGCACCCTGGTGGTCACCCTCGAACCGTGCACCATGTGCGCCGGTGCGCTGGTGCTGGCCCGGGTCTCCACAGTCGTGTTCGGTGCCTGGGAGCCCAAGACCGGCGCTGCCGGATCGCTCTGGGACGTGCTGCGCGACCGTCGGCTCAACCACCGTCCCGAGGTCTATGGCGGGGTGCTGGAGGCCGAGACCGCCACCGTCCTGCGCGCGTTCTTCCGCTGAGGCCGGGTCGCCGGTCAGGCCGGCGGCAGGGTGACCGTGACGATCAGACCACCGTCCGGGCGGGGCTGCGCCTCGGCGGTGCCGCCGTGGGCTCGGGCCACCGCGCGGACGATGGACAGCCCCAACCCGAAGCCCCGCGCCCCGACGACCCGCTCACGCGACAGCCGCCGGAAGGGCTGGAACATCGTCTCGACGTCGTAGCCGGGGACGACCGGGCCGGTGTTGGTCACGGTGAGGGTGGGTCGGCCGGAGACCAACCCGGTGCGCACCTCCACCCAGCCGTCGGCGGGCAGATTGTGGCGCAGCGCGTTCTCCACCAGGTTGAACGTGAGCCGCTCCAACAGCACCGGGTCGCCGCTGGTGGGCGCCGGAGCCAGGGCCCGCCGGACCGGCACGCCGGGTATCTGCTTCCCGGCCTGGTCGGTCGTGTGCGTGCAGACCTCGGCCAGGTCGACCGGCGTACGCTCGGTCAGCTCGTTCTCCGAGTCGGCCAGGGTCAGCAGACCGTCGATCAGCCGCTCGTGTCGTTCGTTGACCGCCAGCAGCGACTCGCCCAGTCGCCGGGTCTCCGCCGAGGCGTCCGGGCGGGTGATGGCCAGCTCCACCAGGGCACGGTTGAGCGCCAGCGGCGTACGCAGCTCGTGCGAGGCGTTCGCCACGAACCTGCGCTGCCCGTCGAATGAGCGGTCCAGCCGTTCCAGCATCTCGTCGAAGGTGTCGGCGAGTTCGCGTACCTCGTCGGGAGGGCCGGTGAGCGCGATCCGCTCGTGCAGGCCACGGCCGGCGGTGTCCGCGCCGGCGATCCGGCGGGCCGTGCCGGTGATCTGGAGCAGGGGTTGCAGGGCCCGACCGGCGAGCAGCCAGCCGAACGCGATCGCCACCGTCGACACCACGATCAACGCGATGCCGCCCTGCGTGAGCAGCGACTCCAACGCGTTGCGCTTCGCCTCGTCCTGCACCTCCTGCAACAGGGTGCGCAGGTTGTCGACGTTCTGCCCGCTGGGCGTCACGGGGGAGGTCTTGGGCAGGTCGCGCAGGCTCACCCCGAACGGCTGCGCCATCCGCTGATCCACCAGCACGTACGTGACGGCGAGTAGGACCACGCCGGCCAACAGGAAGAGCCCGCCGTAGATGAGGGTGAGGCGGGCGCGGATCGTGAGACGCTTCATCGGATCTGGTACCCCGCCCCGGGAATCGTCTCGATCACCGGTGGGTCGCCGAGTTTGCGGCGCAACTTCATGACGGTCACCCGGACCACGTTGGTGAACGGGTCGATGTGCTCGTCCCACGCGCGTTCCAACAGGTCCTCGGCGGAGACCACCGCGCCGTCGGCGCGTAGCAGCTCGGCCAGCACCGCGAACTCCTTGCGGGACAGCGCCACGTGCCGGTCGTCCCGGCGTACCTCGTGGCGGGCCGCGTCGAGTTGGATGCCGGCGCGACGCAGCGTCGGCGGCGCCGCCGGGCGGGACCGGCGGGTCAGCGCGTGCACCCGGGCCGACAGCTCGACCAGGGCGAACGGCTTGGTCAGGTAGTCGTCGGCACCGAGCGCCAACCCCGCCACCCGTTCCCGGACCGCCGCTGACGCGGTCAACATCAGCACCCGGGTCTCCCCGCCCGCGTCCACGATCGCCCGGCACACGTCGTCGCCGTGCACCACCGGCAGGTCCCGGTCCAGGACCACCACTGCGTACTCGTTGACGCCGAGCCGTTCCAACGCGGCGTCCCCGTCGTACGCCACGTCGACGGCGAACGACTCCCGACGCAGCCACTCGGCGATGGCGTCCGCCAGCACGTTCTCGTCCTCGACCACCAGCACTCTCACCCCCCCAATGGTGCTCCGGGTGCCGTAACGGCGGCATAACCGCCGACGGTAACGCCGGGGATACGCCCGCTGCCGTGCACTGGGTGTCACGTTCGGCGAACCGCGCCGGACCTGAGCGGAAGCGGACACCATGCGACGACAGATGCTTGCGATCCCGGTCCTGCTCGCCCTGGCACTGTCCGCGTGCGGCGCGGGAGGCGACGACGGCGGCGGGGTCGCGACCGCCGGCGGGGCGAAGGCCGAGGCCACCGCGAGCGGCACGCCGGCCAGTGACTCGGAGCGACAACTCGCCTTCGCCCGATGCATGCGGGAGAACGGGGTGGACATGCCCGACCCCGAGGCGGGCGGGCGTCCCAACTTCCGGTTCGGTGCGGACGTGGATCAGCAGAAGGTCCAGGCGGCCATGGAGAAGTGCCAGGACAAGCTGCCCAACGGTGGGCAGGGACCGCAGCTCAACCCCGAGCAGGCCGAGCAGATGCGGACGTTGGCCAAGTGCATGCGGGAGAACGGGGTGCCGGACTTCCCGGACCCGGACGCCGACGGGCGGGTCCGCATCGGGACGCAGGGCAATGCGATCAACCTCGGCGACCCGGCCATGAAGGCCGCGATGGAGAAGTGCCGGCAGCACGCGCCGCAGTTCGGGGGTGGCCGGTGACCATCGCCATCCGACGCTCACGGTTGCGCGCCGCCGTCACCGGCGGCGTCGTCCTGCTGGTCGCCGCCGTCGGCGTGGTCGCCGCGGTGGGTTTCGGGGGCGGCGGCACCGACGGGGGCCGGGCCCAGGCCGGCAGCGCGCCTCCCGCCACCGCCACCGTCACCCGGCAGACCCTCGCCGACTCCGAGACCGCTGACGGCGAGCTGGGGTACGGCGCGACGCGTACCGCAACGGCGAAGCTCAACGGCACCGTCACCGGGCTGCCGGCCACCGGGTCGACGGTACGGCGGGGCAAGGCGCTCTACCTGGTCGACAACGAGGAGGTGGTGCTGCTCTACGGCGGGTTGCCCGCGTACCGGACCCTCGCCCCGGGGGTGGAGGGAGCCGATGTCGCGCAGTTCGAACGGAACCTCGGAGCGTTGGGCTACACCGGCTTCACCATCGACGACGAGTACACCGGCGCCACCGCCGACGCGGTCCGGGACTGGCAGGAGGACCTGGGCCTGACCGAAACCGGTCGGGTCGAGCCGGGGCGGATCGTGTACGCCGACCGGGAGGTCCGGGTGGAGAGCCACCAGGTCGACGTCGGTGATCTCACCCACCCCGGCAAGGCGGTGCTGACGTACACCGGCACCAGCCGGGTCGTCACCGTCGAGTTGGACGTGGACGACCAGCGGTTGGCCAAGCGCGACGCGAAGGTCACAGTGCGGCTGCCGGACGGCCGGACGGTGGCGGGCACGGTCAGCACTGTCGAGACGGTCGTCCAGGCCGGCGCGGCCGGTGCCAACGGGCAGGCCGGCGAAGCCGAGACGAAGATCGAGGTGACGGTCGCGGTGACCGACCCGAAGACCCTCGCCGGCTTCGACCAGGCCAGCGCGGACGTCACGTTCACCGTCTCGGAGCGCCGCGACGTGCTCACCGTGCCGGTGGCTGCCCTGTTGGCGCTGGCCGAGGGCGGCTACGGCGTCCAGGTCGCCGATGGCGACGCGAGCCGGGTCCTCGCGGTGACCACCGGGTTGTTCACCGACGGCCGGGTGGAGGTCTCGGCGGCGGGCCTCACCGAGGGCACGACGGTGGTGGTGCCGAGGTGAGCAGCGACGTGATCGTGCTCGACCGGGTCAGCAAGCGGTACGCCGGCGGCGTCGTCGCGCTGGACGACGTGTCGCTGCGGGTCGGTCGCGGCGAGTTGGTCGCGATCGTCGGCCCATCCGGATCGGGCAAGTCGACCATGTTGCACCTGATCGGCACCCTGGACCGGCCGTCGTCGGGCAGCGTGCTCATCGACGGGTACGACGCGGCGAAGCTGACCGACCGGGAGTTGTCCGCGCTGCGGGCCACCCGGATCGGCTTCGTCTTCCAGCAGTTCCACCTCGCTCCCGGCGTCCCGGTCGTGGACAACGTGGCCGACGGGTTGCTCTACTCCGGCGTACCGCTGCGGCGGCGTCGCGAACGGGCGGAGGCCGCGTTGGTCCGGGTCGGCCTGGGCAACCGGTTGGGGCACCGGCCGCACGAGCTGTCCGGTGGGGAGCGGCAGCGGGTGGCAGTGGCCCGCGCGGTGGTCGGCGAGCCTGCGGTGCTGCTCGCCGACGAGCCGACCGGCAACCTGGACTCGCACTCCGGGGCCGGGGTGTTGGAGTTGCTGCACGATCTGCACCGGGCCGGCACCACCGTCGTGGTGATCACCCATGACCGGGAGATCGCGGGAAATCTGCCCCGGCAGGTGCGGATGCGCGACGGCGCGGTGCGGCACGACTCGGCTTTCGTACCGGGCGGGGTCGACTGATGGCGACGCTGACCCCGGCCCGACTGCGGCCGATGGACGTCGTGCGCGTCGGTGGGGTGGGGCTGCGGACCCGTCCGCTGCGGGCGTTCCTCTCCGCGTTGGGCATCGCGATCGGCATCGCGGCGATGATCGCGGTGGTCGGCATCTCCTCGTCGTCCCGAGCCGAGTTGGAGCGGGCGCTCGACGCGCTCGGCACCAACCTGCTCACCGTCGAGGCGGGCACCACACTGTTCGGCGCGGACGCGCAACTGCCTGAAGAGTCGATCGCGATGATCGGGCGGATCGGCCCGGTGACAGAGGTGTCCGCCACCGGGCAGGTGCCCGACGCCAAGGTGTACCGCTCGGACCGGATCCCGACGGCGGAGACCGGTGGCATCGCCACCCGGGCGGCCCGACTGGACCTGCTCGGCACCGTGGGAGCCAAGGTGACCACCGGCACCTGGCTCAACGAGGCGACCGCCCGCTACCCGGCGGTCGTGCTCGGCGCCACCGCCGCGCAGCGGCTCGGGATCACCTCAGCGGACCCGCAGGTGCAGGTGTGGTTGGGTGGGCGGCCGTTCACCGTGGTCGGCACCCTCGCCGCCGCACCGCTCGCCCCGGAGCTGGACACGTCGGCGTTGGTCGGCTGGGCGGCGGCGGCCGAGTACCTGGGCTTCGACGGTCACCCGACCACCGTCTACACCCGGGCGCAGGAGTCGCAGGTCGACGCGGTCCGATCGGTGCTCGGCGCGACCACCAACCCGGAGGCTCCGAACGAGGTCGAGGTGTCCCGGCCCTCGGACGCGCTGGCCGCCGCCGAGGCGACCGACGACGCGTTCACCGGCCTGTTGCTGGGCCTGGGAGCTGTCGCCCTGCTGGTCGGCGGGGTCGGCGTGGCGAACACCATGGTGATCTCGGTGCTGGAACGCCGAGCCGAGATCGGCCTGCGCCGGTCACTCGGCGCCACCCGTGGTCAGGTACGGGCCCAGTTCCTCACCGAGTCGCTGCTGCTCTCCGCGCTCGGCGGGATCGGCGGGGTGGTGCTGGGCATCCTGGTCACCTCGGGCTACGCGCTGTCGCAGGGCTGGCCGGCAGTGGTGCCGGCCTGGGCGATGCTCGGCGGGGTGGGCGCGACAGTGGTCATCGGCGGCTTCGCCGGCCTCTACCCGGCGGTGCGTGCCGCCCGCCTCGCGCCGACCGAGGCGCTGGCCGCCGTCTGACTTGCTGGCCGCCGTCCGACTTGCTGCGGCCCGGTGGTCTGATGCGAAAGAGCGTGATGACTGGGAGTCATCTTGATGCCTCACAGTCATCACGCTCTTCGCGGTATTGCCGCCCGAACAGGTCAGGCGATGATCGTGTCGAGGGCGATCTCGACCATCTGGCTGAAGGTCTGCTCGCGCTCCTCCGAGGTGGTCTTCTCGCCGGTCTTGATGTGGTCGCTGACGGTCAACACGGTCAGCGCGCGGGCCTTGAACCGGGCGGCGATCGTGTAGAGCGCCGCCGACTCCATCTCCACCGCCAGCACGCCGTAGTCGGCGAGGGTGTCGTACAGGTCCGGCCGGTCGGTGTAGAAGGCGTCCGCCGCCAGGATCGGCCCCACGTGCATGGTGATGCCGCGCCGCTCGGCCACCTCGACCGACGTACGCAGCAGCCCGAAGTCGGCCACCGGGGCGTAGTCGATCAGCCCGTCGAAGCGCATCCGGTTCATGTTCGAGTCGGTGGACGACCCGATCGCGGCCACCACGTCCCGCAGTTGCAGGTCGGTGCTGAGGGCACCACAGGAGCCGACCCGGATCAGCGTCTTCACGCCGTACTCGTTGATCAACTCGTGGGCGTAGATGGAGGCCGACGGCATGCCCATGCCGGAGCCCTGGACGGAAACCTCGACGCCGTTCCAGCGGCCGGTGAAACCCAGCATGCCCCGAACCGTCGAGTAGCAGGTAGCGCCCTCGAGGTAGGTCTCCGCGATCCACTTGGCCCGCAGGGGGTCGCCCGGCATCAGGACCCGCTCGGCGATCTCGCCCGGCTTCGCGCCGATGTGCGTACTCATGGCAAAGATCCTGCCAGGCCGGCCCGGGCGATACCGGTTCGGCGTCGGAACCGGCGGTCCTGTACCCTCGTCGGCGGTGGCGTGTCCGAGCGGCCTAAGGAGCACGCCTCGAAAGCGTGTGAGGGTTAACGCCCTCCGAGGGTTCAAATCCCTCCGCCACCGCTCTGTAGTGCAGAAACGCCCGGTCGATCCGCGAGGATCGACCGGGCGTTTCGTTCGTGGCTGAGCCCGGGCTGTCTCACACCCGCAGAGCGCGTGATGCTCAGACCCAACCGGTTCGACAGCAAGACGACGGCGACCACGACCCTGGGCAGGAGCTTTCCACGACGACGGCGCGACGCCTGCAGCGCCTGACAGTCGAATAGGCTAAGGGAACTACGGCTCGTCCTGCACGTGATAGGGCCAGCCTGGTCGCCACCGCCCTGAGCCACGCCAATCCTCGGATAGGGCTTCCGCCCAGGACTTCCCGTTCAGAAGGACCTCCAACGCAAGCTGCGTGCCCTGGTGGCCAACAATCGCAATGTTGGAGCCAGGAGCACCACCCTCGCGGAGACCCTCAACGAAGCTTGCGACGCGTTCCTGAACGTCTAACAGGGACTCCCCTCCGGGAAAGGGTTCCTCAACGTGATTATGGATACAAGAGAATACCTCACTGGCGGCCGCGCCCGTCATTGCACCATAGTCACACTCCCGCAATCGGGAGTCGATTTCGATCGAATATGCAGGCTCGAATATGATCTGCGCTGACATGATTGATCGCGCGAGGTCTGAGGTGAACACGCCATCAAAGGTGGTCGGTGCAATCTGATGGCGAAGCTGGGCACATTCCCCCCGACCCCGCAGGGACAGCTCTCCGGGCATCCAGCCAGTGGCGATGTTAGCCTCGTTGTCCAACGTCGTGCCATGAGCGAAGAACGTTACGATGAAACTCAACGTGACTCCTCTGGGGGCCCAGTTCCGCTACCAGATCGAATTGACCAGCCTACGAGATTGGATTACCCACAACTGGTTATCGTCCGCAGCCCATTCAACGTCCTGCGCTGTACCGAAAAGCTTCTCGATCTCTGAGACGCATGCTTCTACGGATCTGAGCAGTTCTACGGGAGCTCCTTCACTTCCAGACACCAACTCGCGAGCTCGCGCGGCATTTCGGAATATGACGTACCTGTTGCTGTCGGCAGTGTCTGACGCGCCACCGCCTAGACCTCGGCCAAATTCGATCACCATGGCCGTCATGCCTCTGTAAATCGTAGATGAATGAGCGACTCCACTCCACCGCGCTTCAACCAATTCCTGGACTACAATCGCCATCCCAGAAGAGGAGGGTTTGATTCCAGTAAGGCGACGATAAAGTGCGGCACGAGGGGTGTCATAGGAACGGACAACATCGGTTATCGCTGTCGCTAGTTCCTGATGCTCCCGATCAATCCCGAGAACCGACTCGTACATCCCGGCGCAGCTCGTGCGCTCGCCATCCTCGCCGACGGCCGAGCTCCTGACGACGAGTGGATAGGACTGATCACGAATCGGTAGGTGCTCCATAAGGCGAGAAAGAGTTTGATTCTGTACTGCCTTCGGATTGTTGGCTATATCCGCGGCGGCGCTAGCCGATAGTGCTGCACCGTCCGGCACGGGAAATCCCAGCTGAATCAACCTCCCCAACTTGACGGCTTTTCCGCCGTATGCTGAAGGATCACCGGCCTCCGAAAGTTGGACAATGGGCAAGGCTTTACCAGGTCCAATGGCGACGCCTGCACCACCGGTCATGTGAGAACCTTGACGACACCTCGACTGCCATCAACCTCGATGAACATGCCTGTTCGGAGAATTTGCGAGGCATTCCTGACCCCGACGACCGACGTGATGGCCAACTCTCTGCAAATCGTTGCGGCATGTGAGGTGATGCCCCCGCGAGATGTGACAACCGCTTGCGCCGAAATCATCAAATCAAGCATGTCCAGGTCCGTGGCTTCGCTAACCAGCACATAATCGTCGGATAGAAGCGCCTCAGATCTATCAAACATCGAGCGGTCGAGCACGATACAGCGACCTCGGCGAACACCGGGATATACCGGTTCGCCAGTCAGATCGCCGGCCAGAACAGGCGCGGCATCGTTCGAAAACCCAAGCCAATCCTCTGTAAGGCTGGGCGAGGTGCTGATGCAGACGCCGTCAGCGGACCAAAGGGCCAGACATTCGTTGGACCGGTTCCCAATACCTGGGTGGGACTGTCCGCGACTCGTCACGTATTCGACCAACTCCTCGGGCATCATTCGGCGCAGATCCCATTCCCTTGTAGCCGTCACCTCGGCAGCTAGGCGAAGGAAATCATCCAGGATGGGGAACAGGCGGAGCTGGGCAATGCGCCGCCTCAGCTTGAGGTACCCGATCGTTCTATAGAAGCGAAACAACGAGACAAGTTCCTTGTCCATGTCCAGCGCTCTGCTGAACTTGTGCGGGGCAACATTGCCCTCACCCAGTTGAGAACTCGGGCGGCTGCGGGCAACGTTGACATCCCGCACAAACCTGGCAAGAAAATCGTCGAATGCGGGTGGACTGCGGCGCACGTATCCGTGGTAAGAGAGGAACCTCTTGTTGTCAAATTCGAGCTTTAAGCGCGAGAGGACGTCAGGCGAGAGTAGTTGATGAGCAAGGCCTGGGTTCTCGGACATGGTTTCAAGGTCTGTCTCCGACAATTCAGAGGTGGACAGCTGCCGTATGAGGTGCACATATCCGGCGCCCGATAGAACCCCCGTACGAGCCGGTTTTCCTGGGTCGCCGAGCGTGAGACTGACGAAAGCCCGTGATACGTCGTCGGACGTAACATCTTGCTCAAGTCGATCAGCTAGAAGCGATTTGAGATGATCCGTGAACCAAGGGCGGCCCCGGTCAAGCACCTCAGGTATCCGAGCTACAGAATACAGCTTTCGTAACTTTCGATCGTGTGCCTCGTAGAAGCGCATGGCAGTCGGAAGTTTGGTGAAACCTCGACGATGACTCAAGGAAGTCTTGCGTGCATATCGCTCGAATTCGCTGACCTTGTCCGCAAGGCTGGCGATCATTTCACAGGCAACGTCGCCCTCACGCAATTGTTCGATGAGTGCAAAGGCGCGTTTTCTTGCCTCGTGGTCTTCGACAAAATAAATCTCCTTAGTGCCATGGTAGACGGAGATGAGGCGACCGTATCGCGTGGCATGGTCGCCGAAGGCTCCGGTGGCGGCTCTGAGGAAATATGACGAGTAGTGGAGGTCCTCGTCCAGGTTGACAGAGCCTACTAGCCAGTCGGAGGACGGTAGGGGAAAATTCAACGGGCACCACCTCAGAAGGGGTCTTAGTCGACTTCAGCTGCGGTAATGGCTTCTCGTTGTTGTCGCACCCAGTAGCGGATGCCCAGGCCGCTTTGTGGATCAGTAGCAAAACGTGGGATTACGTGTAGGTGGGCATGCTGAACTGTCTGCCCAGCAACTATTCCAACGTTCCAGCCTACGGTGTATCCGTCGGGGTTAAATTCTCTTTCCAGGTAGGCCTTGGCGTCAAGCAGCAACTTGTGAATATCCGCTACTTCATCTGCTGTCAGGTCAAATAACGTTCTAGCGTGGCGCTTCGGAACTATGAGGCCGGATCCGAGGATCGGCTCGTTAGTCAGACGTCGACTATAGATCGCGAGGTCTGTTTCTATAAAGAATGCTCCACGTCGGAGGTCGTCCAACTCGAAGGAGTCCCTGAGCTCACCCATCGTCTGCAACTCCTACGTTCGAACCAGTAGAGGGAGCGTTGCGCACGCTTCCCCGCTTCGGATATTCCTGGGTGTTCGTACCGTGGGGGCCGAACGACCCAAGGCGTTTTCTACTCTCCTTTGTAACCCTTATCTCACCGTAGGTCTTTCGCTGGTGTGGGTTGTTGAAGTAGGTTCCTGTGATTTGGTTCTCCTCGGTATTGACGACTAGATCCATCACACCGTTGTGAGTATGCAACGTTCGGTACTGTGTCGTTATCGGTTGATTCAAGTAAAGGCTGTATAGCCTCATCGGCCCGCCGGTGCCGTTCCGCACAAACCCAGCTACCAGGCTGTGCGTGACGGCGTTTTGGTCATAGTACCAAACATCGATGGAGGTCAGAGTCTGCCAGATTTCAAGCACCATATAGTGGTCGAACTGATGGTTTGTGTAGGTTGATCTGAGGTGGCCAGTCCAGCGCCCCGATACATCTGGGGTGTCGATTCCGAATAGCTTCCTGACCAGTCTTGGTCGCCAGAGCCATTTATTGAATGCCACCACGACCAAAAAAGCGGGTCCGATTGCGAAACTCGCGGATGCCACGACCTTCGAGGGTGCAATCGACAGGTGAACGCCGCGCGTGAGTTGATAATGTGCTGCCGCTGCAAGCGCATATACTAGGAAGTAGACCGTAAACAGGCTGCGCTGCGGAATCAATTCCCCATCCTTCCGCGGCTCAATCACCACGGCGGCTGCCGCATAGCTGAGGCTACGGGGCGGCGTGTCCGCGAGTCTGACAAGAACCCGACAGTTTCTGGTTGTGAATCCTGGTATTCAGGCCGAACGATCATGGGCGGACATCTGGCACTCGTTGTCGTCAGCACGCCATCGCACGGTCCGGGACGCGACGGCAAATCTCCTGGTTGCCACGATTCGTGAGCTCCTGGAGTTCCCGCTCATCCCTCCGCCACCGCTCTGTAGTGCCGAAACGCCCGGTCGATCCGCGAGGATCGACCGGGCGTTTTCGCGTCAGAGCTGCTGCTCGCCGCCGTCGACGAACAACTCGCCGCCGGTCATGAAGCTGCTCTGGTCGGAGGCGAGGAAGAGCGCGGCGTTGGCGATCTCGTCCGGGTGTGCCATGCGCTGCATGGGCACGCCCGAGGCGATGGTCTTCAGCAGCCCGGGGGCCTCGGCGGGGCTGGGCGCGAGGCCGGCGAGCCCGGGGGTCTCGGTCGAGCCGGGCACCAGGGTGTTGACCCGGATCTTCCGGCCGATCAGCTCGGCGGCCCAGGTGCGGCCGAACGAGCGGATGGCCGCCTTGGACGCCGCGTAGACGCTGAACGCCGGGGTGCCGTTGCTCGCGGCTGTCGAGCCGGTGAGCACGATCGACGCGCCCTCGTTGAGCAGGGGCAGGGCCTTCTGCACAGTGAAGACGGTGCCGTAGATGTTGGTGTCGAAGGTGTTGGCGACGTGCTCGACCGTGATCGAGTCGAGCGACCGGAACTCTCCGCCGCCGGCGTTGGCGAACACCACGTCCAGCCCGGCGCCCCGTTCCTCGATCGCCCGCATCACCCGGTCCAGGTCGTCGAGCTTGCTGACATCGCTGGCGATGCCGGTGACGTTCGCGCCGATGCTGGCGACGGCCTCGTCCACCGGGCCCTTGCGGCGGCCGGTGACGAAGACGTACGCGCCTTCGGCGGCGAAGCGGCGGGCGGCGGCCAGGCCGATGCCCGTGGTGCCCCCGGTGACGAGGGCGGTCTTGCCGTTGAGCTGTCCCACGATGGATCTCCTCTGTCGGCGTCTGGTGGTGCGCGGCCGGCCGGGCCTCCTGCAGTTCTGTACCGGGCGGTACGTATCCGACCGTAGTAACCGTCGACCAGGTCCACAAATTTCTGTACCGATCGGTTTTTTTCCGTGAGGAGGTGTTCCGCAAGGCCGTGGCCCGCTACGCCGAAAGGGACATGGGTTACGCGCGGGACGCCTTCGCCCAATCTTGAGCGGAACGGCTCGACAGGTCAGCCCGGCTCAGCACGGGCCCGTCCCCTCGTGGAAGAGGCGGCGGGCCCAGTCCGCGTACCCGGCTATGGTTTTTCGGACCGTGCGCCCGTCGTGCAGGAACAGGTACGCGCGGTCGCCGCTGCGGGCGAGCAACCCGTCGAGCCGGTGTGTCCCCTGTGGAGCCCGTAACCGGCTGACCTCCGGGTAGCGGTCCCAGACCTCGTCGACGGGCGAGCCCGCCGTTATGCCCTCCGGTGTCCGCATCGGGTCGCCGACCCAGAGCAGCACGAGTTTGTCCTCCACGAAGACCGGACTGACCGTGTCGTGGCCAGCGAGCATCGGCCCGCAGGCGTCCAGGCTGGTACGCAGGATGCCGCGTCGGGTCAGCTCGTCCTCGGTGACACCGAACTCGATGTTGCTGAGGCCGTTCAGGTCGATGATCTCCACGTTGCCGGCGGGCCGGCCGTTCGGAATCGACCTGGTGGGCGGTACGCCGCTGCCCGCTATCGAGGCAGCCGTCAACAGCGCGGCGATAAACGCAAATTGTCGCAATTTCATGGAATCCCCCAGTCCCCAACGGAACGGGAGCGTTCAGGTTGCTGCCGAACGCCGGATTACTGGTTTTCCCACTGTTCGACCAGCTCATCCCAGTAGTCGGCGCTGAGTCGACGCCGCCCGTGAGCCAGCCAACCCTCGGTGCTCCGCTCCAGATGCAACCCCAGTTCGGCGAACCTGTCGATCCAGGTGCCGGGCTCCACGCCGAGCTGAATCAGCGCACCGTTGATCGGCCAATGCTCGCGCGGCGCGCTCAACTCGTCGTCGAAGCACGGGCCCCAGGACAGTGCCCCGCCCAACCACACCGCTGCCGACTGGTAGCCGACCCCACCACCGAACTCCGCCTCCAGATAGGCCACCGGCCCCGACTGTGACCAGCGAGTCAGCACCTCGACCAGCGCAGTCGACAACACCAGGCCGAATGGACGCGCGGCGCTCCGGTCGTCAGTGGCGAAATCCGGCAACGACCCGGTCAGCTCGATCACCAACTGCGGGGTGACCGGCAGCAACGCGAAGTCCTGGCGCAGCCCGCCGAGGACCGCGTGATCCAGCTCGGCGGTCTGCTCGCGGAGCAGCTCGACGTCCGCGACCACCGCGCTGAGCTGGTAAGCCATGGAACCTCCGGTCGTCCACAGCCTGTGGATAGAACATGTGTACGACGGTTTCCCCGTCGTCGGTGCCTGGGACGGTACCGGCCGGAGGGTGGACGTGCCGGGCCCTGCTCGATCAGTGGGCATCGGCGAGCAGGGCGACCGTTGTACGGTCCTGGCCATGGTCAGTCAACTGAGCGTTCCCGGTGTGCCGTTCCCGCTCGTGCCCTCGTCCGCCGAGCTGTGGCGGGTCGACGAGGCGGCCGGCACTGTGGCGGTCGAGGCGCAGCCGCTCACGGACATCTTCATCGACCCCAGCACCGGCGCCGCCGACGCGGCCGGAACCACCACGGTCAGCGCCGAGTCGACGCTCAACGCCGCGACGCTGCTCGGGGACCTGCCGACGGGGGACTTCCAGTTCAGCGCCCGGGTCAGCGTGGAATTCGCCGCCACCTTCGATGCCGGTGTGCTCCTGCTGTGGCTCGACGAGCGGCGCTGGGCCAAGCTGTGCTTCGAGTTCTCCCCGGCGGGCGACCCGATGATCGTGTCGGTCATCTGCCGAGGCGTCGCCGACGACGCGAACGCCTTCGTCGTACCCGACCGGTCGGTGTGGCTGCGGGTCTCCCGGGTCGACGGGGTCTACGCGTACCACGCCTCGGTCGACGGTGAGACCTGGCAGCTGATCCGCGTCTTCCTCCTCGACCCCGACGCGTCTCGCGACCGGATCGGCTTCGCGGGCCAGTCCCCGACCGGTGAGGGGTGCAGCGTGACCTTCGACGAGATCACGTTCCGGGCAGAGCGTCTGGGCGATCTGCGCGACGGATCCTGACCTACCCGCCGCGGTGGGCGTGTGACCGGGCGCAGGTCAGGTGCGTCGGGTGAGCTGGCTGACGAACGCGCGCCAGGCCGTGGGCGCGAAGCCGAGCGCCGGGCCGGTCGGGTCCTTTGAATCCCGTACGCCGATGACGTCGGGAAGGTTGTCGGCGACCTCGACGCAGGCGCCGCCGTTGCCGCTGCTGCGGCTGCTCTTGCGCCACCGGGCGCCGTTCAGCTCCATGACTCCGCCACTTCCTGGATGAGTTGGACCGACTGCCAGTGGGACAACGCCTCGCCGCGCACGTTCTCCCATGCCGCCATCATGGCCGCGATGTCCTCCGGGTCGCTAGCCACTTGTCCCTGAAGTTGGTTGTCGAGGTAGCCGGCAACCCGGTGGTCGTGGCTGTGCGCGATCACGAAAGGTCCGTTGAGGCCGGCATAGGCGCCGACCGTGCTGGGCACCACGTGCACCCGGATGTGCGGCTCGACGCACGCCGCCGCCACGGCCAGCAGTTGCTCGCGCATCGTCGCCCGCCCGCCCACCGGGCGGCGGATGACCGCCTCGTCCACCACGGCCGTGAACTGCGGCGGGTCGTCCCGCTTGAGGATGCCCTGCCGGCCGAGCCGGACGGTGAGATGCCGCTCGATCTCACCGCGGGGGATCAGGCCCGCGTCGCCCAGCACCGCGCGGGCGTACGCCTCGGTCTGGAGCAACCCCGGCAGAACTGTCGACTCGAACCAGCGAAGCGACACCGCCTCGCGCTCGATCTCCTGCCACGGACGAAACCAAATGGGATCACGACGTCTTGAAGTGTCCGGCCAGATGTCCGACACGTCCTTGTGCAACGCCTCCGCTGCCGCCAGCCGATGGCGTGAATGCGGGATGCGGTCCTCGGTCAACCAGCGCCCCACTGTCTTCGGGTCGACGCCGACGGTCTCGGCGAGGGATTCGGTGGTGTGCCCGGTGTCGCTGAGCGCCACCCGAAGCGCGTCGTTCACGGCTCCTCCATCGGATGTCCTAAATATCTGGGAACCATATCGCTACGCGGTGTATCTGTCTCGTAACGCACCCAAGGGTGGTCCACAGAAGACGGCGTGGCCGGTGGAGGCGCAGGAGCCCGGCGGTCTGCGTCAGTCCGGGGTCGCCCCGACGGGGAGGCGGGGCGGCCCCCGTCCACCGCGAAGGAGGTCCACCCGTGCCCCGCCGCCACCGGAACCACCTGCCGACCCGACCGACCTGGCGCTGCGCCGCGTGCGGCATCGCCTGGCCCTGCTCAGCGGCGAAGCTGCGACTGCTGGGCGAGTACCGGAACGACCGGCTCGCGTTGACCGTCTACCTGGCGACGCTTCAAGCAGAGGCCGGCGAACACCTCACCGACGTCGACCCGGCACGGCTGACCGACCGCTTCCTCTCCTGGGCCCGAGCCCGCGCCTGACCTCGCCCGCGGACCGCGAAGCGAGAAGACGACAGGTTCCGGAGATCGGATTGGGGCGGCGAGGTGGTGTTCGGCGATGAGCGGGTACAGGCGGGCCAGTGACGGCGTGATTCGCTGGCCGGACAGCCCGGACGCGCAGAGAGCGCTGGAGGAGTGGTTCGCCGACGCTTCGACCACGGCGTACCTCTGCGGGGATCTTCTTGATTTTCGCGGCGCGGACCTCAGCGGTCTCGACGTGGCCGGCGCCAATCTCGCCAATTCTCACCTGGTCGGTGTCCGATTCGAGGAGGCCAACCTCGGTGACGCCAACCTGACCAACGCCGATCTTGAAGAGCCTCTCTGGTCGGCCCTGCGTCAAGCGCTAGCGGCCACGACTCTCCGTTGCTCACAATCGGCACGAAAGTCCATTCCGACCAAACCCGACACGGCTTGTGGCCTGCCAGAACTCCATGCTGGAGCGTCCAGGGCGACGAGTTGTGTGAGCCGAACCACGCGTGACCATGCCGCCGAATGTCCCATCGGACTCGATCAATTGCATCAAGCATGCACAATGCGGTGGATCCACGCAGGGCTGAGTTTGGGACCTCAGTACAGGAGTTGGAGGATCATGAACGGGGGCAAGCCGCAGCGTCCTGACGCTGCGCGACGAAGTTTGCTGCGCCTGCTGCTTTCCGGCGTCACGATCGAGATCGCAGCACGCGAGCTTCACATCTCCACCAGGACCGCAGAAGGTTATCTCAGTGAAATGCGTAATCTCACTGGGACTCGTAACCTATACTCGCTCGGTGCCTTTGCTGAACGCAACGGATGGCATCTCGACAGTCCGCTCACGGCAGGCGAAGGACTTTCGCCATGAAGGCCCTGTGATGAGAATTCCTGCTGTTCAGCTGTGCCGAAAATTCCTCAACCCTCCCGCCGTCGATCGCGAGGTCGAACTGAGGGTCAGCCCGGCGCGGTCGATTCGCCTACAGTGCTGCGGAACGGAGGAGGATTGAATGCAGGCGATGCAACAGGAGCCTGAGGTGGTGAAGGAGTCGACTGCGTCGGTGGCACCACTCGTCAGACGTCAACACATCGCCCTCGTCGTGGCCATTGCCTGCGCCCTGCTCGCGACCGGCGGCATGGTCGCATCGTTCTTCATCAAGTCACCGCAACAGCAGCTCGCCGAGTCGGGGCCGCCGCAAGCGTCCCTGATAACGGCGGAGGTCACCAAGCGCGTGCTGGAGTCGACCCTGGTTACTCGCGGGATGGTGGCCGCGGGCACCAATATCGAGGTGACTCCCGTCGTGGAGGATGCCGGTGCCCAGGTGGTCACCGCAGTCCGCGTCAAGGTCGGCGACGAGGTCGAGAGCGGTGCCGTGCTGGTGGCGGTCTCGGCTCGACCGCTGATCGTGTTGCCGGGTGCGCTGCCCGGATATCGCGATCTGAAGCCGGCCAGCGAGGGCACCGACGTCAAGCAGTTGCAGGCAGCGCTGGCGTCACTGGGCTATTCGACACGCGGCGACAAGGCCGGTTACTTCGGACCGAAAACCAAAGCCGCAGTGCGCAAGCTCTACGGAAAGGTCGGCTATGACGCAGCCGACACCGGCGGGCCCGGTGGCAAGGGAGACAAAGCTGCCTTGAAGTCAGCCGCCGAAGCGGTCACCGCTGCCCAGGAGGCGGTCGACGCCGTGCAGCGGCGCATCAACGCCAATGAAAGGGTCGGAGCGGCGGAAAAACCTCTTGCTCGACAGTTGAGGGACCTGAAAAGAGCTCTGGCGGACGCAAAGCAAGCGCGCAGCGATCTGGTCGCATCCACTGGCACGATGCTGCCGCTGTCGGAGTTCGTCTTCGTGCCCAGTCTGCCAGCGCGGGTCACCGCGTTCTCCGCGAAGGTCGGCGACGCGGTGGTGGCACCGCTCGTCACCCTGTCGGCTGGTCGGCTCGCGGTGCAGGTCAAGCTCCGTCAGGACCAGGCAGGTCTCCTCAGGCCGGGCATGCCGGTGCAATTGGGTGCCGAGACTCTCGGTAAGAATGCGGCCGGAGCTGTGGCAAGCATCGGAGAGGTGACGACCGACTCCGGCCAGACGGAGAGCGGCACCGATGATCCGGCCACCACCGGTACGCCATACGTGCCGCTCAGCATCACCCCAGACGACACACTGCCGGCAGAATGGGCTGGTCTCGACGTTCGGGTCACGATCACCGCGGCGCGGACCGACACCGAGGTGCTCGTGGTCCCGCTCTCCGGAGTGTCGGCCGGTGCGGATGGCAGGACGACCGTCTCAGTGGTGGATCCCGAGGGCTCTGTCACGCGTGTCGAGGTGCGCGCCGGGGTGTCCGGCGACGGCTTCGTCGAGGTGACACCCATCTCTGGGACCCTGGCAGAGGGTGCGCAGGTCGTAGTCAGTGACCAGCAATGAGTGCGGTGATCGCGATGCGCGGGGTGGGGCTGACCTACCCCGGTCCACCCCCGGTGGCAGCCCTGCATCCTGTGGATCTCACTGTCGAGCAGGGGCAGTATGTGACAGTGGTCGGGCCATCCGGCTCCGGCAAGTCGACTTTCCTCAACGTGGCGGGTCTGTTGGACCGACCGACCGAGGGCGTGTTCGAGCTGGACGACATCGACGTTGGCGGGTTGCGCGAGCGCGAGCGTACGGCGTTGCGTGGTGCCCGGATCGGGTTCGTCTTCCAGTCGTTTCATCTGCTTGCGTTCCGGACCGCGACAGAGAATGTCGCCCTCGCCCAGCTCTACAGTGGGGTCCCGCGGGCGGTTCGACTGGCGGCTGCCCGTGCAGCGCTCGAGCGCGTCGGACTCGCTCACCGTGCGGATGCCCTACCTGCCACCATGTCGGGTGGCGAGCGCCAGCGCGTCGCCATCGCACGCGCCCTCGTTCACCGGCCGAGCCTGCTGCTGTGTGATGAGCCGACCGGCAATCTCGACACGACCACGGCACACGCCGTGCTCGAGCTTCTTGACAACCTTCATAGCGACGGCATGACGCTGATCGTGATCACCCACGATCCGAACGTGGCCATCCGCGGCCAGCGCACAGTCACCATCCGTGATGGGCACCTGTATGAGTGACCTGCCCCGCTCCCGGATGTCGTGGCGTGATCTCGCCAACGAGGCGCTTGCCGGTCTGCTGCAACGTCCCGGGCGTTCGGTGCTCACGATGTTGGGGACCATCCTGGGTATCGGTGCCTTCGTGGCGATCCTCGGCCTCACCGCTACCGCGGGCGGGCAGATCGACAAGCGGTTCACAGTGCTGGCCGCGACTGAGGTGATGGTGCAGGACGTCGGCACGGGCGACACCAACGACCCCAGCTTGTCCTTCACCCCCGACGCCGCCGACCGGGTTCAGCGACTCAACGGCGTCGTGCACGCGGGGGTGCGCTGGACGCTTCCGTTGCGTAACCCGATCTTGAGTAACGCTCCTGGCGGAGACAGCACCGCCGCTGGTGGGCTCGGCCTGGTCGCGGCGTCCCCGGAGGCGTTGGCGGCGATGCATCCGACGATGAGGACGGGTCGTCTGTACGACGCGTTCCACACGTCGCGAGCCGAACGGGTCGCGGTGCTCGGGTCGGCCGCAGCGGCAAGGCTCGGCGTGACCCGGTTGGACGGGCACCCGGCCGTCTTCATCAATGGAGACCCCTACACGGTGATCGGGATCATCGAGAACGTGCGCCGTGCTCCAGAGGCCCTGCTCGCTGTCGTGTTACCAGCCACGACCGCGCTCGCCGCCTATGGTCCACCCGTCGACCAGCGCGCGGAAATGATCATCGAGACGCGCATCGGTGCGGCGCAGTTGATCGCGTCGCAGGCGGCGCTGGCGCTGCGGCCGGACGCTCCCGGTCGGTTCAAGGTGATCGCACCACCTGACCCTCAGGGACTGCGCGGCAACGTCACCTCCGACCTCAACGCGCTGTTCCTGCTGCTGGCCGCGATCTCTCTGATCATCGGTGCAGTCGGGATTGCCAACACCACGCTGGTAGCCGTGCTCGAACGCACGAATGAGATCGGCCTGCGTCGGTCGCTGGGTGCCCGGCCGGTGCACATCGGCACACAGTTCCTCACCGAATCGACCGCACTCGGGCTGCTCGGAGGACTCATCGGTGCGAGCCTCGGTGTCGCCGCCGTGGTGCTGACTGCGATCACGAACGAGTGGACGGCGGTCCTGCCCCCGTGGACCGTGTTCGCAGCGCCGGCGATCGGCGCGCTGGTCGGTCTGGCCGCTGGCGTCTATCCCGCGTTACGAGCCGCGTGGATCGAACCGGTCGAAGCGCTGCGTAGATGACCAGACGGAAATAGGCTTGTTCGAGCTGCTGCGTCCGGTTTCCGGGAATTATACATCCGGCATTCCTAGATCATTCTTCCGATGGTTTATCCAATTACCAGCACCGCCGTCAGGGCATGTATCGAGTGCGAGTCTTTGCTCGGGGTCGCGACTGCCGAAACCCGCAGTGCTTGGGTGAATGCATTGTTCTCTCGTGTTGACGCTTGTAGATTCGACGTACACGAGGGTGAGGGGACGGCGCTGCGAGCCATCCCCTCAAAATGCCCTCATCGTTGGTATCCCTTGAATGGAGTCAGGATGAGGACAGGAACGAGCCTACCAAGGCGGGCGGCGCAACTGCTAGCGGCGGTTTTGTTAGGGGGGAGCGCCGTCCTGGTGGCCGCCGCTCCGGCCCAGGCCACCACCACGCACTCCCCCTGTACCTGGGGCGACATGTGCTACTACTTCGCCTCCAACTACAGCGGCGCCCAGACCGGAGTCTGGGACTACAACGTGCCCGACCTGGCGTCGCCTGCCGTCTACTTCCGAGGCGGGGGCAGTGGTTCGGGCCAGCGGTTGTGGAACAACGCCGGGTCGGGTTACAACGCCGACGAGTACAACTGCGTCGCCGTGTACTTCAACCAGAACTACGGCACGCCGGCACTGTACCTGGCGAGATACGGCCAGTCCGGCTTCAGCAGCACCACACTGGGTGTCGTGAACAACGACAACCGTTCTCAGCGGAACTACTCCTGCTGATCTAAGGACAACCACCCGGCTGGTGGTGTGAGCCGAGAATGGCTCGCACCACCAGACCGTCCCTGGAGGAGACGACAGATGACAGATTTACGAGCCGTAGCGATCACGGCCGTGACGGCCTCCGCGCTGATCGTTGCCGGATGCAGCGCAGGAGGCGACCCCGACAAGGGCAACTCCGGTTTGGTGGCCTCTCCTCCTCCGGTCACCGGCACGGCTTCCGCGAGTTCTCCCAAGGGGCTTGTGCTGCCGCTCGAGGCATACCAGACCACAAACGCACAGGAGT
Organism: Micromonospora sp. NPDC005205; assembly: GCF_040608275.1. NCBI lineage: Bacteria > Bacillati > Actinomycetota > Actinomycetes > Micromonosporales > Micromonosporaceae > Micromonospora > Micromonospora sp. NPDC005205. Next base: position 465,467 of record NZ_JBEXHV010000003.1, on the reverse strand, counting down.
TGATGCTGAGCCGCGCCCACGACGAACTGACCACCGCATGTATGCGGCGCTTCGGGTTCACCACCTTCACGTTGAATCAATCCGACTCGCCCCAGCAGTCCGGCCGCCCCGAGCAGATGACCCGTCGTTACGGGCCGGTCAGCGACGCCAAGGACGCCGCAGAGTACGGCTATCACCTGACCCCCGGCCAGAACCTCGCTCCACCTGCCAAATCGGCTGGTTCATCGAAGAGGACGTCCAGCGAGACGCTGGTCCTCACCGGCAGCGCAGGCGGGCCAAAGCCGCAGCCAGACGCCACCCAATCCACCAAGGCAACCTATGGTGGCGAGGAAGTACCGGCCGGCGGCTGTTACGGCGAGACGGGACGCAAACTCGCCGTCGACCCCAGCGTCAACATCAACTTTCCCCAGATTCTCGCGGTTTCCGCCTACGACCAGTCGCGCGCGGACTCGCGCGTAAGGGATGTCGTGACGAAGTGGTCGGCATGCATGAGCGAGAAGGGTTACAACATCAAGGACCCGGTCGATGCCGCTGCGGGCTTCTCACTCGACGGCGCGGCCTCGGCGAAGGAGATCCAGCAGGCGGTCGCCGACGTCGCATGTAAGGAGAAGGTCAAGCTGGTCTCGGTCTGGTTCTCAGTGGAAAGCGCTTATGCCCAGAAGCTGATCGAGCAGAATCAGCAGCAGTTGACTGCGGTACGCAATCAGTTGGATGTGCAGTTGCGCAACGCCGCTCAGACACTGGGGCAAGCGGTGCCCAGGTGATCAGGCCCCTGCCGCAGTGCCCGACCACCGAGCCGGCCGTCGGTCCGGATGCTCGGCTCCCACGTTGAGACGAGACCCACCAAAAACGACTCGGACCGGCCCCTGGGGGACCGGTCCGAGCGTTGTGCCTGACGGCGCTGGCGGAGGATACGAGATTCGAACTCGTGAGGGTGTAAACCCAACACGCTTTCCAAGCGTGCGCCCTAGGCCTCTAGGCGAATCCTCCGCGAGCCAGGATACAGGCCCGTGTCGGGCGGGCCACCCCACCACCCCCTGAAGATCGACGGGCGGTCGGGTAGGCTGGGCGTCACCTCCCGTGCGGCGGTATCTCGTGAACCTCCCCAGGGCCGGAAGGCAGCAAGGATAAGCGAGCTCTGCCGGGTGCACGGGAGGCCTTTTTGTCTGTGGGCCGGTTGATCCACTCGGCATCCCTGATGTCGCGGTGTCCCGGCCATGCGGACACCGCGGTTTCCAGGAAGCCGAGTCGATCAAGCCCTGGTGGCCCGGTCGATCAAGGTTCAAGGCCCAGGCGCCCGGGGTGGTGGGTGGTCACCCGCGCCCGACCGGCGCAGAATGGCTCGGTCGAGAGGAGGCGGGACGAGTGACGCTGGCGCTCTACCGCAAGTACCGGCCGCGTACCTTCGCTGAGGTCATCGGTCAGGAGCACGTGACCGAGCCGCTGTCGCAGGCGCTGCGCAGCGGACGGCTCAACCACGCCTACCTCTTCTCCGGCCCCCGTGGCTGCGGCAAGACCACCAGCGCCCGGATCATGGCCCGCTCGCTCAACTGTGAGCAGGGCCCCACGCCCGAGCCGTGCGGCAAGTGTGACTCCTGCCGCTCGCTGGCGGCCGACGGCGCCGGCTCGATCGACGTGATCGAGATCGACGCGGCCAGCCACGGCGGTGTCGACGACGCCCGCGAGCTGCGCGAGCGCGCCTTCTTCGCGCCGGCCAGCAGCCGCTTCAAGATCTACATCATCGACGAGGCGCACATGGTCTCGACCCAGGGCTTCAACGCCCTGCTCAAACTGGTCGAGGAGCCCCCGGAGTACGTCAAGTTCATCTTCGCCACCACCGAGCCGGAGAAGGTCCTCGGCACGATCCGGTCGCGGACCCACCACTACCCGTTCCGGCTGTTTCCGCCGAAGGTGGTCCGCCCGTACCTGGAACAGCTCACCCAGGCCGAGGGCGTCGCCGTCGAGCCGGCGGTCTTTCCGCTGGTGGTCCGCGCCGGTGGCGGCAGCATGCGGGACAGCCTCTCCGTGCTCGACCAGCTCATCGCCGGCGCCGGCGCGGAGGGAGTCAGCTACGCCCGGGCCGTCGCGCTGCTCGGGGTCACCGACTCGGCGCTGATCGACGAGATGTGCGACGCGCTGGCCGCCGGTGACGGCGCGGCCGCGTACGCCACCGTCGACCGGGTCGCCGAGGCCGGGCACGACATGCGCCGGTTCGCCTCCGACCTGCTGGAACGGCTGCGCGACCTGATCGTGATCCAGCAGGTGCCGGACGCCGCCGCGAAGGGTCTGATCGACGGCCCGGCCGACCAGATCGAGCGGATGGCAGCCCAGGCCTCGCAGCTCGGCTCGGCAACGCTCTCCCGCTGCGCCGACATCGTGCACAACGGCCTGGTCGAGATGCGCGGCACCACAGCGCCCCGCCTGCTGCTGGAGCTGATCTGCGCCCGGATGCTGCTGCCCGGCGCGGACGACTCCACCGGCGGCCTGCTCCAGCGCCTGGAACGGATGGAACGCCGGCTCACAGTGGGCGGCAGCGACGCGCCGTCGGCCGCCGCCGGCTCCGCGCCAACCAACCACCCAGGGGTACGCCCACAGCCAGCCACCCCGGTCCCGGCTGCCGCCACCCCGGCACCCGCGAACGCCCCCACCTCGGCACCGCCGTGGGACGTCGACCCGGCGGCGTCCACGGCCCAGGGCGCTCCCGCCCCGGCTGCTCCGGTCACCGAGGCACCCGCTCCGACCTCCGGCGCACCGGCCTCGTACGTCTCGCCGGCCGACTCGCCGATCCCGGCCTCGCCCGGCGCGTCGACCGGTCCGGCAACCGCTGACCAGGCCGTACCCGTCTCGCCCGCCGCTCCGGCCCCGCGTCGCGTGGTGCCACCGTCGGCGGTGCTTCCCGACCCGGCCACGCCCGCGCCGCCCCGACCCGGAGCACCGGCCGCCGCGCTGGACGCGGTAGCGGTCCGCCGCGTCTGGCCCGACGTGGTCGGCAAGGTCAACCGGACCAACAAGCGGATCGCCGCCCTGATGCGTGACGCGGTGGTCCGCGAACTCGACGGCGACACGCTGGTGCTGACGGTGAAGTCCACAGTGCTGGCCAAGATGATGGCCGACCACGCGGCGGTGCTCACCGACGCGCTCTACGAGGAGTTGGGCGGGCGCTGGCAGATCCGGTGCGAGGTGGCCGGCGAGCGCGGTGGCGTGTCGCTGTCCGGCTCGTCGCGCGCACCGCAGACCGCACCGCCCCGACCCGCCGCGCCCCCAGCCCCGTCCGACGCGCCCGCCGCCGCGAACCCGACTGCCGCAGGCTCGACGAGCGCGACGCCGGCCGCGCCTGGCCCGACCGCCGCACCCGGCTCGAATGCCGCGCCTGGTTCGAGCGCCGCGCCTGGCTCGCCTGCTGCCCGTGGCTTGAACGCCGCGCCTGGTTCGAACGCCGTGCCTGGTTCGAACCCCGCGTATGGCTCGAACCCCGCGCCCGGCTCGAACACTGCGCATGGTTCGCATGACGCGCCTGGCTCGAATGCCGCGCCTGGCTCGAATGCCGCGTCAGGGTCGAACACATCTGGCTCGACCGCTGCGCCAAGTTCGAGCGCGGCACCGGGCTTCAGCGCGGCGCCGGGCTTCAGCGCTGCGCCGGGCTTCAGCGCTGCGCCGGGCTCGAACGCCGCGCCTGGCTCGACCGCTGGGTCAGGCTCGAACGCCGCGCCTGGCTCGAACGCTGCGCCTGGCTCGACCGCCGCGCCTGGCTCGACCGCTGGGTCAGGCTCGAACGCAGCGCCAGGTGCGAACTCCGCCGGGCCTGGAAGTGGGCCATCCAACGCCCCGACCGCCGCCGGTCCGACGAACGCCTCGCCGACCGCCGCGAACCCGAGCGGCGCTGCCGGCTCGGCCTCGCGTGCCGGTGTCGGTGCGGGTTCCACTGGTCACGGTGCTGGTGGTCACGGTGCTGGTGGGCGGGGCGCAGCGTCGTCCGCCCCGGCGGCGGACGACGACGGCGACTGGCCGGAGGCGGCGCGCCCAGGCGGCGGTGGCCTCGCCGCCGAGGCTACTGATGACGAGGACTGGCCGGAGGCCGCCCGACCTGGCGGCGCGTCCGCTGGAAACGAGTCGAGCCCTCACTCCGCACCGGCGTCGACCGGCGCGAACGGCAGCACCGGGTACGGGAACGCCGGGAATGGCAGCGGCCCGAACGGCAGCGGCACCAACGGCGGTGGCGCGAACGGCGGTGGCCCGAACGGCGGTGGCCCGAACGGCGGCGGCACCAACGGCGGCGGACCCGGTGGTTCGGGTGGGCCCGGGGCGGCGGCCGGCGGCGGTAAGCCGGGTGGGCGGGGTAACCCGACACCGGCGGCCCGGCAGCCGGCGGCAGCCGGTGGTGCGCCGGTGAGCAGCGCCATCGCCGCGGCTCGCGCGGCGGCGGCGGGGCGCGGTGCGCGTACCGGAGCGGCAGCCCGGCCCGTCGCGGACGCCGAATGGGCCGGCGAGCCGCCCTACGACCCGGACTTCGACGGCCCGGCGCGGGCCGGCGGCCGGCCTGGCGGCGCGGCACCGGCGGCGACCCCGGCCTTTGAGGGGTTCGACCCGGGCGACGAGCCGTTGGACGAGATCATCGACGAGAAGACGGCCCGGGAGTCCAGCGAGGAGCAGGCGGTACGCCTCCTCAGAGAGACCTTCGGCGCCGAAAAGATCAACGAGATCGACGCCCGCTAACGCCGTCGATCATGGAGTTGTGGTGGGTGGCAAATCGCCCATCAGTGCTCTTCTTGGGCACCATAACTCCATGATCGACGCCGACGGGGGTGCGCGGTTGGGGGGTTTCGGCTAGGAGGACTCCCAGGGCGCAGGCCCAGAGGGGGAACGGGAGCACCGCTACTCGTTCCATGCCGCCCACCCCGAGCCCCAGGCCCTGTTGGGCGGCGAACAGTGTCGTTCCGGCCAGCGCGATGAGCCCGGCGGTGAGGGTGAGTCGGCGCCACCTGCCGAGCGTCGTGCTGCGTGGTGCGAGGCCGGCGAGGAGTAGGCCGACGTTGCCCATCCCCATGATCAGGACTGCGCCGAGGACGTGCAGGTTCTCGTCAATGTCGGCCGGGTAGAGGGCCACGAGGGCGTATCCGCCGGTGGCCAGCAGTAGGAGTGTCTGGGCAGTGCGCACCACCGGGCCGCGGCCGAGAACCCGCCAGGTCAGCAGGAGCCCGCCGGCGAGCAGGACGGCGGTGGCCAGTGTCGCGGTGTTCATCAACGGGTGCCACGGTGAGCAGACGTAGCGGGGGCGGGTGGTGTCCCAGACGCCGCAGTGGGCGTTGCCGAGGTCGCTGATGTTGTGGGTGGCCCAACTGTAGGTGGGCTCGCGCCACCGCAGACCGGTGATCAGGCTGGCGACGAGGAAGACGGGCGAGGCCGCGAGCCAGCACAGTGCGCCGACCCGGCCGGTGCGGTTGAGGTTCATGCCTTGAGCAGACCAGTGCGACGGGTATGGGCGCACTACCAGCAGATGGCCGGTTCGGGGTAGGGGTAGCCGTACCCGAGGCCACGGCGTGGGCGGACGCACCGGGCGGGGCGAGGTCGGTCCCAGCGGATAGGCTGAGCGGCGGTCGAGCAGACGAGTGCGAGAAGGAGCCATCCCGTGCGCCCAGGTGGACAGCCGAACATGCAGCAGATGCTGAAGCAGGCGCAGAAGATGCAGCAGCAGATCGCCGCCGCCCAGGCCGAGCTGGCCGAGGCCGAGCTGACCGGCACCGCCGGCGGCGGGCTGGTCACCGCGACGGTCTCCGGCTCCGGTGAACTCAAGGCCATCAAGATCGACCCGAAGGCCGTCGACCCGGACGACGTGGAGACGCTGGAGGATCTGGTCGTCGCGGCCGTGCACAACGCCGCCGAGGCGGCCCGGGAGCTGACCGAGCGCAAGATGGGCCCGGTCGCCGGCGGCATGGGCGGCCTCGGCCTGCCCGGTTTCTGAGCCGGCAGATGTACGAAGGTGCCATCCAGGATCTGATCGACGAGCTGGGTCGGCTGCCGGGCGTGGGTCCGAAGAGCGCTCAGCGGATCGCGTTCTACGTCCTCTCGGCGGATCCGGCCGACGTCAACCGGCTGGCCGGCGCGCTGCGCAAGGTCAAGGAGCTGGTGCGGTTCTGCACTACCTGCTACAACGTGGCCGAGTCCGAGCAGTGCCGGATCTGCCGCGACCCGCGCCGCACCGACGAGGTGCTGTGCGTGGTGGAGGAGCCCAAGGACGTGGTGGCCGTCGAGCGGACGGGTGAGTTCCGCGGTCGCTACCACGTGCTGGGTGGCGCGATCAATCCGCTGGAGGGGATCGGCCCGGACAACCTGCGCATCCGGGAGTTGATGATCCGGCTCGGTGGCGGCGGGGTGCGGGAGTTGATCCTGGCCACGGATCCGAACACCGAGGGCGAGGCGACAGCCACCTACCTGGCGTTGATGGTGAAGCCGATGGGCATCTCGGTGACCCGGCTGGCCAGCGGGCTGCCAGTCGGCGGCGATCTGGAGTACGCCGACGAGATCACCCTCGGCCGGGCCTTCGAGGGGCGCCGCGCGGTCTGATCGCCTGACGTACGGCCGGTGGCCGGCACCCCGTTCGGGTGCCGGCCACCGCTGCGTCTCTGCCCGGAAATGATCTGACACCTGTGCCCTCATCGGGGCTGTTCGACGTAACAGTTTGGCATCGCGGGTGCTGATTGATCGGTTTTTGCCGCTGTTTACCTAAGAATCGAATGTCAAGCGGCGGTTGAGGCACGATCCGATACCAACCGTCCACTCAGCGGTTTCCGGGTGGACGCATCGGGAGCTATGGTCACCGCCATCGGTGACCCCTGTCACCACGTTGTCCGTACCCCCAAGGACGAGGTGAAGCACACATGCGTGCACCCAGGCCGAAGGTCGCGATCGCGGCCATCGCGGTCGCGGCCCTCGCGGTAGCAGGCTGCGCCGAGAGCAACCGCGACGACGACAAATCCGGCGGTAGTAAGAAGGACACCCTCATCTTCGGCGTCGCCGGAGACCCGAAGGTGCTCGACCCGAGCTTCGCCAGCGACGGTGAGTCGCTGCGTGTGGCGCGTCAGGTCTTCGAGACCCTGGTCCGACCGGAGGAGGGTGGCACGAAGGTCACCCCCGGCCTGGCCGAGTCCTGGACCCCGGACGCCGCCGGCACCACCTGGACCTTCAAGCTCCGCTCGGGCGTGAAGTTCCACGACGGCACCGACTTCAACGCCGAGGCCGTCTGCGTCAACTTCAACCGCTGGTACAACGCCAAGGGCCTCATGCAGAGCCCGGACGTGACCGCGTACTGGCAGGACGTCATGGGTGGCTTCGCCAAGAACGAGGACGCGGAGCTCCCGCCGAGCCTCTTCAAGTCCTGCGCCGCCAAGGACGCCACCACCGTGGACCTGGCCTTCACCCGGGTCTCCAGCAAGATCCCGGCCGCGCTGATGCTCCCCTCGTTCTCCATCCACAGCCCGAAGGCGCTGCAGGAGTTCGACGCGAGCAACGTCGCGGGCACCGCCGAGGACATCAAGTACCCGGCGTACGCGACGGCGCACCCGACCGGCACCGGCCCGTTCAAGTTCAAGGCCTGGGACGTCGCCAACAAGACGCTGACCCTGGAGCGCAACGAGGACTACTCGGGCGCCAAGGCCAAGCTGAAGACCCTCATCTTCAAGACGATCTCGGACGAGAACGCCCGCAAGCAGGCGCTGCGCTCCGGCGACATCCAGGGCTACGACCTGGTCGGCCCGGCCGACGTCGAGCCGCTGAAGAGCGAGGGCTTCAACATGCTCACGCGCCCGGCGTTCAACGTGCTCTACCTGGCGATGAACCAGAAGGGCAACCCGAAGCTCGCCGACGTCCGCGTCCGGCAGGCCATCGCGTACGCCCTGAACCGTCAGCAGCTGGTCACCTCCAAGCTGCCGCCGGGCGCCAAGGTCGCCGACAACTTCATGCCGGACACCGTCGAGGGCTGGAACGGCGACGTTCCGAAGTACACCTACGACCCGGCCAAGGCGAAGGCGCTGCTGGCCGAGGCGGGCGCGTCGAACCTGACGCTGAAGTTCCACTACCCGACCGAGGTCACCCGGCCGTACATGCCGAACCCGAAGGACATCTTCGAGTTGCTGTCGGCGGACCTGAAGGCCGTTGGGATCACCGTCGAGGCGATCCCGCTGAAGTGGAGCCCGGACTACCTGAACGCCACCACCTCGGGTAGCAAGCACGACATCCACTTCCTGGGCTGGACCGGCGACTACGGCGACGCCTACAACTTCATCGGCACCTTCTTCGACCGGCCGAAGGACGAGTGGGGCTTCAACAACAAGGCCCTGTTCGACCAGTTCAAGGACGCGGACACCACCGCCGACATCGCGGCCCGGACCGAGAAGTACAAGGCCCTGAACAAGTCCGTGATGGAGTTCCTGCCGGGTGTGCCGATCTCGCACTCGCCGCCGGCGATCGTGTTCGGCAAGGACGTGACCGGCGTCAAGGCGAGCCCGCTCACCGACGAGCGCTTCGCCACCGCCGAGTTCAAGTAAGTCCTGATCTGACGCAAGGAACGCGGGCGGGCGCTGTCGCACAGCGCTCGCCCGCAACCCTCCGCACCCCTTCGAGGCCGCCGTGTTCCGGTTCATCGTCAGGCGCCTGCTTCAGCTGATACCCACGCTGTTCGGGCTCTCCATCCTGCTCTTCATCTGGCTCCGCCGGCTCCCCGGCGGCCCCGAGACCGCCATCCTCGGCGAGCGCGGCACGCCCGAGATGCGTGCCGCCATCCGCCGCAACATGGGGCTCGACGAGCCCATCCTGGTCCAGTACGGCCGGTTCGTCCGGCGCATGATCAAGCTCGACCTGGGCACCTCGACCTCCACCAAGCGGGCGGTCACCACGGAGTTCATCGAGCGCTTCCCCGGCACCGTCGAGCTGACCATCACCGCGATGATCATCGCGATCGGCATCGGCATCCCGCTGGGCTACCTGGCCGCCCGCCGTCGCGGCCGTTTCCTGGACCACGCGTCAGTGGGCGGTTCGCTGATCGGCATCTGCATCCCGGTCTTCTTCCTGGGCTACGTGCTCAAGGCGATCTTCTCGGAGAATCTGCACTGGTTCCCGTCCAGCGGCCGGCAGGACCCGACGCTCGAGGCGACCCGGGTCACCAACTTCTTCGTCCTCGATGGCCTGATGACCCGCGAGTGGGACGCCGCCGCCGACGCGCTCTGGCATCTGGTGCTGCCGGCCATCGCGCTGGCCAGCATCCCGTTGGCGATCATCGTCCGGATCACCCGGGCGAGCGTGCTGGAGGTGCTGAACGAGGACTTCGTGCGCACCGCCGAGGCGAAGGGCCTGACCGAGCAGACGGTTCGTCGCCGGCACGTCCTGCGCAACGCCATGCTGCCGGTGGCCACCTCGATCGGTCTGCTCGCGGGCGGTCTGCTCTCCGGCGCCGTGCTGACCGAGACCGTCTTCGCCTTCAGTGGCATCGGAGCGTTCGTCGCCGAGGCCATCGGCCAACGCGACTATCCGGTGCTGATGGGCTTCATCCTGATCATCGCGGTGGTGTACGTGCTGGTGAACCTCCTGGTCGATCTCTCCTACAGCTTCATCGACCCGAGGGTGAGGGTGCGATGACACTCAGCCCGGGCAAGAAGCGCGAAAAAATCGACCGGCTCTCCGAGTTGGCCGCCCGTGACGACGAGCGGGGCGTCAGCCTCTGGCAGGAGGCGTTCCGCCGGCTGCGCGGCAACCCGGCCGCGATCGTCGGTGCCGTCATCCTGGCGCTCTTCGTGCTGGTCGCGGTCATCGGACCGTTCCTCGTGCCGTACGCGGCGACGGACACGATCGGCATCCGGGAAGGGCTGATCAAGCCGGGTGTCATTCCCGGCCCGAACGGCGACCACTGGTTCGGCTACGACCACCAGGGCCGTGACGAGTTCAGCCGGATGATCGTGGGTGCCCGCCAGACCCTGCTGGTCGGTGTGGTCTCCACCCTGATCGGTCTGGCGATCGGCGCGCTGATCGGTGGCGTCTCCGGTGCCGCGGCCGGCCTCGGTGGCCGGTGGGGGCGGTGGATCGACACGACCCTGATGCGGTTCATCGACATGCTGCTGGCGATGCCGAGCCTGCTGCTGGCGGTGAGCATCGCCGCCCTGCTAGGGGCCAGCCTGACCACTGTGATGATCGCGGTCGGCGTGGTCTCGGTGCCGGTGTTCGCCCGGCTGCTGCGCGGCTCGATGATCTCCCAGGCCAACAGCGACTACGTGCTGGCGGCCACCTCGCTCGGTGTCAAGAAGTCGAAGATCGCGCTGACCCACGTGGTGCCGAACTCGCTCGCCCCGGTGATCGTGCAGGCCACGCTGACCCTGGCCACCGCGATCATCGAGGCCGCGGCGCTCTCCTTCCTCGGCCTCGGCAACCCGGACACCGCCGTACCGGAATGGGGTGTCATGCTCGCCGACGCGCAGCAGTACCTCGGCATCCGGCCGTCACTGGCGATCTACCCGGCCGTCGCGATCATCATCACCGCGCTCGGCTTCACCCTGCTGGGTGAGGCGATGCGCGAGGCCCTCGACCCGAAGCTGCGGAAGTAGGCCCGCAATGGCACTGCTCGAAGTTGAAGATCTCTCCGTCACGTTCGCCCGGCGCGGCCAGCGGGCCGTGCACGCGGTCGACGGGGTGTCCTTCTCGGTCGACGCCGGTGAGGTGGTCGGCCTGGTCGGCGAGTCCGGCTGCGGCAAGAGCGTCACCTCGCTCGCGATCATGGGCCTGTTGCCCAAGCAGCCCGGCCTGCGGGTCGGCGGCAAGGCCGTCTTCGACGGCACGGACCTGCTCCAGCTCGACGACCGGTCGCGGCGGGACATCCGGGGTCGGGACATCGCGATGATCTTCCAGGACCCGCTCTCCTCCCTGAACCCGGTGATCCCGATCGGGTTGCAGGTGACCGAGGTGCTCACCCGGCATCGGGGGATGAAGGGCGAGACCGCGGCGAAGGAGGCGGCGGCGCTGCTGGACCGGGTCGGCATCCCCGACCCGAAGCGGCGGCTCAAGGAGTATCCGCACCAGCTCTCCGGTGGAATGCGCCAGCGTGCGCTCATCGCGATGGCGGTGGCCTGCCAGCCTCGGCTGCTGATCGCCGACGAGCCGACCACCGCGCTGGACGTCACCATCCAGGCACAGATCCTGGAGCTGCTCAAGGAGCTGGTCCGGGACTCCGGCACCGCACTGTTGATGATCACGCACGATCTCGGTGTGGTGGCCGGCATGGTCGACACCGTCAACGTGCTCTACGGCGGCCGGGTGGTGGAGACGGCCCGCCGTCGTCCGCTGTTCCGCCAGCCGCGCCACCCGTACACAGTGGGTCTGCTCGGCTCGGTGCCGCGCCTGGACGCCGGGCGGGGCGAGAAGCTCAACCCGATTCCCGGTTCGGTCCGCGACCTGCTGCCGTGGCCGGACGGATGCGCCTTCGCCCCGCGCTGCGCCCGCCGGATCGACGAGTGTGTGGGTGAGCCGCCGGAGCTGGTGCACGCGCACGACGGACGGAGCTACCGGTGCGTCAACCCGGAGCCGCTGCCGGGCCTGGTGCCCGCCCCGCGCGAGGAGGAAGCGTGAGCGAGCGTAGCGAGCGAACCATCAGGCACAGCAGCGTGGCGTCTCACGCCGGCGCGGAGCGAAGCGGAGTGCTGGCGTGAGTGAGAACGACATCCTCGTCGAGGTGCGCGACCTGAAGGTGCACTTCCCGATCAAGCGGGGGGTGCTCTTCGACCGGGTGGTCGGCCAGGTGAAGGCCGTCGACGGGGTCGACCTGAGCATCGCGCGCGGCAAGACGTACGGCCTGGTGGGTGAGTCCGGCTGCGGCAAGTCCACGTTGGGCAGGGCGCTGCTCCAGCTCACCCCGCCGACCGCCGGTGAGGTCAGCTTCGACGGCGTCGAGCTGACGACGCTGCCGTCCGGCAAGCTGCGCAGCATGCGTCGTCGGATGCAGATGATCTTCCAGGACCCGATGTCCAGTCTCGACCCCCGGCAGAACGTCGAGTCGATCCTGACCGAGGGCCTCCAGACCCACGGAATCGGCACCGACCGCACCGACCGTCGACGGATCATCGGCGAGACTCTGGACGCGGTCGGGCTGCCGCGCTGGGCGCTCTCCCGCTACCCGCACGAGTTCTCCGGCGGGCAGCGGCAGCGCATCGGCATCGCCCGCGCGCTGGTGCTCGGGCCGGAGCTGATCGTCGCCGACGAGCCGGTCTCGGCGCTCGACGTGTCGATCCAGGCCCAGGTGGTCAACCTGCTGGACGAGCTCCAGGACAGCCTGGGGCTGACCTACCTGGTGATCGCGCACGACCTCGCTGTGGTCCGGCACATCTCCGACACGGTCGGCGTGATGTATCTGGGCGCGCTGGTGGAGGAGGCGCCGAGCGACCGGCTCTACACCGAGCCGCTGCACCCGTACACCCGGGCGCTGATGTCGGCGGTGCCGGTGCCGGACCCGGACGTGGAGGACCGCCGGGAGCGGATCCTGCTCGCCGGTGACCTGCCGTCGCCGGCCAACCCGCCGACCGGCTGCCGCTTCCACACCCGCTGCCCGTGGGCGCAGCCCACCCGCTGCGCCGACGAGCGACCGGTGCTGCGGGACATCGGCGCCAGCCGGGTGGCCTGCCACTTCGCGGAGCAGATCGCCAGCGGCGAACTGCGCCCGCACGGGGTCAGCGCGCAGATCGTCAGGCCCGAGGGCGAGGGGGACGCGCCGAGCGTGGTCTCCGCGCCCACCGAGCCCGGCTCGTACGTCTGAGACTGGACGCGGTGCCGGCGTTCGTCAGCCCTCGGGGCGGTTCAGCAGCCCCACCGCGACGCCGTGCACCGCGTCCAGCCCAGCCGGGTCGGCAAGCGTGACCGACGTGCCGGTCACCGCGTACCACTCGTCCGCGTCCTTGTACTGCACCCGCACTGTGACCTTGCCGTCCGCGTACTCGGTGCGCAGCGTCAGGTCCCCGGTGACGACGCCGACCTCGTCGGTCATCACGCCGCCGGGGCCGGGCACGATGTCGGTGGTGCGGCTCTGCGGGCCGGCCGCCCCGCTCGAATCCGCGACCATGCCGGCACCCGGCACGGCGGCGGGAGTCTCGGCGGCGCCGTCCGCGGTCATGCCGGCGGCGGACGGGCCGCTCTCCTCGGCGGCGGTCACGAATCGCTCCCCACTCAACAGCCCTCCAACATGTCGGTCAGGGCGGCCTTCTCGGCGCTGGTCACCGTCAGCTTCCAGTAGTGCTTGACCGTCACCCAGTCCTGGGCGTATTTGCACCAGTAAGACCGGTTTGCCGGTTTCCACTGCGACGGGTCCTGGTCACCCTTTGCCCGGTTGGACGAGGCGGAAACCGCGAAAAGCTGCGGACGGGTGGTGTCGTTGGCGAAATCGCCGCGCTTCGCGTTGTCCCACTCGTCGGCACCCGAGCGCCACGCGTTGGCCAACGGCACCATGTGGTCGATGTCCACGTCGGAGGGATCCGAGAAGCTGCGACCGTCGTACACGCTCTCCCAGCGCCCACCGACCACGTTGCAGCCGGAGAGCTTCACGTCCTTGCCGTCGCGCTGGAGGATGCTGTCCCGGATATCGCAGTTCTTGCCGGTGTCCCGCCAATGCGGGAAACGCTCCCGGCTGTAGCCCTTCATCGAGCCGGCGGTAGCGACGGTCAGCTGACTCAGCTGCTCAGCGGCGTTGCCGCCGTCGCTCGACGGCGGTGTGGTCGGTTCATCCTGCGGGACGCAACCGGCCACGCCGAGCGCCAGCGCCGCGGTGAGCACGGCCACCGCCGCTCGCGGTCCTGATCTGGTACGCACAGACGACACCTCTCCAGCTTGGGGGCTCCCGGCGATTGCGCACAGTACCCGGGCACGGTTTCGGCGTTTCGTGGCGTCTCCCACATGATGCAAGGCAGATTGGTGGGATGACCGCACCCGTACCGGCGACCGCCCTCCGGATGGGCACCACCGCCGGCAGGGGCACGCTGCTCGCCGCCGTACTCGCCTCTGGAATGGTCTTCCTCGACAGCACCGTCGTCAACGTGGCGCTGCCGAAACTTGGGCAGGACCTCGGCGCGAACGTGGCCGATCTCCAGTGGACCATCAACGGCTACCTGCTGATGCTGGCGGCGTTCGTGCTGCTCGGCGGCGCGCTGGGCGACCGCTTCGGCCGGCGACGCATATTCCTCATCGGCGTGGTCTGGTTCACCGCCGCCTCCGTGCTCTGTGGGCTTGCCCAGGACACCGGCATGCTGATCGCCGCCCGGTTCCTCCAGGGCGCCGGTGGCGCGCTGCTCACGCCCGGGTCGCTGTCGGTGCTCCAGGCGAGCTTCCATCCCGATGACCGGGGTCGGGCGATCGGTGCCTGGGCCGGACTGTCCGGGGTCTCCACCGCGCTGGGGCCGTTCATCGGGGGCTGGCTGATCGACGCGCTCTCCTGGCGCTGGATCTTCTTCCTCAACCTGCCGATCGCCGTGCTCGTGCTACTGGCCGCCCTGCGCTGGGTGCCGGAGAGCCGGGACGAGAGTGCCTCCCGCACGGAGGAACGGGGTCGGACCCGACGACGGTTCGACGTCGCCGGAGCCCTGCTCGGAGCGCTCGCGCTCGCCGGCGTCACCTACGCCCTGATCGACGCGCCGGCCCGCGGGTTCGACTCCGCCGAGGTGCTGATCGCCGCCCTGGTCGGGGTGCTCTCCGCAGTGGCCTTCGTCCTGCTGGAACGGCGGCGTGGCGACACCGCGATGCTGCCCACCGGCCTGTTCAGCAGCCGACTCTTCTCGGTGCTGAACATCTTCACCGTTGTCGTCTACGCGGCGCTCGGCGGCTTCACCTTCTTCTTCGCCGTCTACCTCCAGAACGTGGTCGGCTGGTCGGCCTTCCGCACCGGCATCGCGTTGCTGCCGATGACCCTGCTGCTGCTGGTCGGCTCCGCGCGCGCCGGTGCGCTGTCCGCCCGGATCGGCCCACGACTGCCGCTGGCCATCGGACCGGTGGTCGCCGCGGTCGGCCTGCTGCTGCTGCGCGGCGTCGGACCGGGCGCGTCGTACTGGCGGGACGTGCTGCCCGGGGTGCTGCTCTTCGGCATCGGGCTGACCCTGGTGGTGGCACCGCTCACCGCGTCGGTGCTGGCCGCCGTGCAGGACCGGTTCTCCGGGGTGGCCAGCGGGTTCAACAACGCCGCATCCCGCGCCGGCGGCCTGCTCGCGGTGGCGGCGCTGCCGCTGCTGGTCGGGCTCTCCGGCGGCGGGTACGAGCAGAAGGCCGAGCTGACCGACGCGTTCCGGGGCGCGATGGAGTGGTGTGCGGGGCTGCTCGTGGCCGGCGCGCTGCTGGCCCTCGTGCTGGTCCACCGACCGCCCCGGAAAGCCCCGCCGTCCCAGCCCTGCCACTCAATGCCCGCCGCGACACCCCCGAAGTAGAAAACCACTTCGGGGGTGTCGCGCGCCTAGGTCAGCGGCGGGCGCGGTTGACGGCGCTGGTGACCGCCTTGATCGACGCGGTGACGATGTTGGCGTCGGTGCCGACACCCCAGACCGTCCTGCCGTCCACCTCACACTCCACGTACGCGGCGGCCTGCGCGTCACCACCGGAGGAGAGCGCGTGCTCGTGGTAGTCGAGCACCCGTACGCCCACCCCGACCGACTGGAGCGCGTTGACGTACGCGTCGATCGGGCCGTTGCCGACAGCGGCGAGCGAGCGCTGCTCGCCGCCCACACCGACCTGGGCCTCGATCTCGACCTTGCCGTCCACCGTGCCGATCGTGTAGCCGGCTAGCCGGACCGCCGGGTCGGGCTGGTGGTCGAGCAGGTAGTGCGTCGCGAAGATCTCCCACATGGCGGCCGGGTCGACCTCGCCGCCGTCGTGGTCGGTGACCTGCTGCACCACCCCGGAGAACTCGATCTGGAGCCGGCGCGGCAGGTCCAGTTGGTGCTCGCTCTTCATGATGTACGCGACGCCGCCCTTGCCGGACTGCGAGTTGACCCGGATGACCGCCTCGTAGGTGCGGCCCAGGTCCTTCGGGTCGATCGGCAGGTACGGCACCGCCCAGGTGTGCTCGTCCACCGGCACGCCGGCCGCCTTCGCGTCGGCGGCGAGGGCGTCGAAGCCCTTCTTGATCGCGTCCTGGTGGGAACCGGAGAAGGCGGTGTAGACCAGGTCGCCCGCGTACGGGTGGCGCTCGTGCACCGGCAGTTGGTTGCAGTATTCAACCGCCCGCCGGACCTCGTCGATGTTCGAGAAGTCGATCATCGGGTCGATGCCCTGGGAGAAGATGTTGAGCCCCAGGGTCACCAGGTCGACGTTGCCGGTGCGCTCACCGTTGCCGAACAGGCAGCCCTCGATGCGGTCCGCGCCGGCGAGCAGGCCCAGCTCGGCGGCGGCCACACCGGTGCCCCGGTCGTTGTGCGGGTGCAGGCTCAACACCACGCTGTCCCGGCGCGGCAGGTGCCTGTGCATCCACTCGATCGAGTCGGCGTACACGTTGGGGGTGGCCATCTCGACGGTGGCCGGCAGGTTGATGATCAGCGGCCGGTCCGGGGTCGGGTCGATCACGTCGATCACCCGGGAGCAGACCTCCAGCGCGTACTCCAGCTCGGTGCCCGTGTACGACTCCGGCGAGTACTCGTAGAAGATCTCCGTGTCCGGGGTGTGGATCTCGGCGTACTTCTGGCAGAGCCGCGCCCCGGTGGTGGCGATGTCGGCGATGCCGTCCCTGTCCAGGCCGAAGACCACCCGCCGCTGGAGGGTGGAGGTCGAGTTGTAGAAGTGCACGATGGCCCGCTTCGCGCCGCGCAGCGACTCGAACGTCCGGTCGATCAGGTGCTCCCGGCACTGCGTGAGCACCTGGATGGTGACGTCGTCCGGGATCATCTCGTCTTCGATGAGCTGCCGGACGAAGTCGAAGTCGGTCTGGCTGGCCGACGGGAAACCGACCTCGATCTCCTTGTAGCCCATCTGGACCAGCAGCTGGAACATCCGGCGCTTGCGCTCGGGCGACATCGGGTCGATCAGTGCCTGGTTGCCGTCGCGGAGATCCACGGCGCACCAGCGGGGGGCGGCCTCGACGGTGCGGGTGGGCCAGGTGCGGTCCGGGAGTTCGACCCGGAACTGCTCCCCGTACGGCTGGTAGCGGTGGTACGGCATCCGGCTCGGGCGTTGCCGGGCGATCGGATCGGTTTCAGCGTCGGTGACAGGTTGAGCCATCTCGGAGTGCTCCCTGGAACATGTGGCGTCAGCAGATCGGAAGGTGTCGGCGAGATGCCGGGCGACGGTGCGCGGCGGTGCCGAGAAGAAAATCGGATGTGCTGGACGGCGCGATGCAACTCCGCGACGAGGTGCCGGCCGGTCAGGCCTCGTCGCGGCGGCTAAGGAGGAGCAGCGCCTGCCACATGACCAAGTCACCCTACGTGATGGAACGGTGGGTGGAAAGACAGGTCCGGACTATGGGACCGGGGTCATGGCCGGCGCCGCGGCCTCGGCACCCAGCCGCGGCGTGCGTCCGGCCCAGGCCACCGCAGGCACGATCGCCAGCCCGACCAGCACGAAGATCGCTGCCGTCGGTAACCAACCCCACCCGCCGGTGGTCACGCCGAGCACGGTCAGTCCGGCCGGCGCGATCAGGTACTGCACCTGCACGCCGAGTTCGAGCGCCCCCACGTACGCGCCGCGCTGGTTGGCCGGTGGCAGGGTGGCGGTGAGCCCCCAGGTGCCGGCCGACTCGATCAGCTCGGCCAGGATGAGTACCGTCGCCGCGGTCACCAGCACCACGATGGTGAGCCAGCCCCGGGTGAACCCGGAAATCGGCAGGACCAGACAGAACAGGGCGATCAGCAGTCCACCCCGACGGGAGGCCCGCGCCGCGTCCGTGGCGGTGTCCGCGCCCCGGCTCACACGTACCTGGAGCAGCACGATCAGGACCGTGTTGAGCAGCACCAGAGCGGCGATGACCGTCTTCGGGGCGTCGGTGTGGGTGAGGATCCAGAGCGGCATGACCGTCAGGTAGAGCGCCTGGTGTGCGGTGAGCAGCCCGGAGAGCAGGGACACCGTCATGAACGGGCGGTCCCGCAGCACGGCGAGCCGACTCATCGGCTCCACCGGCCTGCGCACCTGCGGCAGCCGAGGCAGTCGGCGCACGAAGAGGGCCGTCACCAGGAAGACCGTCGAGATGAACCAGACCATCCCCCGGTACGCCTCGATCGTGTCCACCGCCAGCACCAGGCCGCTGATCACCGCGCCGAGCCCGAAGCCGACGTTCAGCGACGAGCGCTGGTACGCCATCGCCGTGACCCGTTCGGCCGGCGCGAGCGCGTTGATCGAGTAGACCTGCCGGGCCACGCCGACGGCGGCGTCCACGGCGGCCAGCGCCACCACCACGGCGAGGAACCCCGCGAAGCCACCCACGAAGGGGTAGGTCGCGAACAGCGCCGCGTTCAGCACCAGCCCCACCACCCAGACCCGCTGCGGTCCGTACCGGTCGGTGAGCCCACCCAGCGACACCGTGCCCAGCAACGTCACCCCCGCCGCGATTGAGAGCCCCAACCCCACCTGGGCGGCGCTGAGCCCGAGCGCCCGGGTGAAGAAGACGGCGCTACCGGCGTGGAACAGGCCGCTGCCGACGGCGTAGACCATGGCCTGCACGGCCAGGGCGCGGGTCAGCCCGGCCGGCGGTACGACATCTCGAACGGCGGTACGGATGGTTTCTCTGGTCCCCATGTTCGAGGAGTGAAGCGGGTCCCCATGACCTCGGTCGAATCTTTTAGGCTGGACCGAATCCTGCTCCTGGGGGGCGTGTGTCCGAGTTGCGGTTCAGCCTGGCCGACGTGGCGGGAGTGCGGCTCGCCGTGTCACCGGTCAACGAGACGGTCATGAGCATGTGGGCGCTGGCCAACCCGGTCCGCTACGCGGTGCACCTGCCCTGGATCGACCGGGCCCGGGTGACGTTGCATCGTCCCGAGGTGGCCGACCGGGTCCGGCCTCTGGTGGGGTTGGTCGTGCCGGGTCGCTGGCTGCCCGACTTCCTCACCCCGGCGGCCCGACCGAACGTGGAGATGGCCGAGCAGCTCGACCAGATCGCCGCGACACCGCCGGCCGTGGTGGTCCAGGACCTGCTGGCGACGACCTGGCAGAAGCCGCTGAGCCCGTTCGGGCGGGCGCTGCTCGCCGACCCCGGCGGGCTGCTGCCGCAGGTCGTCGACGCGGTGCGGGTCTGGTACGACGAGGCGATCGCCCCGGACTGGCCGCGGATGCGGGCGCTGCTCGACGCCGATGTGGCGTATCGGGCCGCCCAGCTCGCCGAGAGCGGGGCCGGCCGGTTCTTCGAGCACCTCCACCCGAGCCTGCGCTGGCACGGCGACCGGGTGATCAGCGACGACACGTTCGAGCGGGACTTCGACCTCCGCGGTCGTGGGCTGGCGCTGATCCCGACGGTGTTCACCGAGCAGCACGTGCTGTGGAACCTGCTCGAGGATTCGCTGCCGGCCGGCGCGTACCCGGTCCGTGCCGTCGGGACGCTCTGGGAGGCGACCGCGTCGCCGCCCGGCGACCCGCTGGCACGGGTGATCGGGCCGGGCCGGACCACGCTGCTGTACCTGCTCGAGACGGCGCTGACCACCAGCGACCTGGCCCGACTCACCGGGATGTCCGCCGGAAACGTCTCCCAACACCTGGCCGCGTTGCACGGCGCCGGCCTGGTGTCCCGGTCCCGCGAGGGCCGGCACGTGCGCTACCGCAACACCGATGCCGCGGCGGTCCTCCTCCGGGCCAGCCGGGGCGAGTGAGCCCAGCGCCCGATCAACGCAGCAGCAGCTCGGCGACCGGGTGGCGGTGCCGCAGGCCGGTCTCCCGGGCGTGCAGGTGGGCCGGGAGGTCGAACGGGTTGCCGAGTCGTCCGACGGCGGCGACCACCAACGGGCGGACGTCGCCGGGCAGGTCGAGTTCGGTGGCGAGGCCGGCCCGGTCGAACCGGGTGAGCTGGTGTACGTGCAGGCCGAGCGCTGTGGCCTGCACTGTCAGGTGGGCGATCGCCTGCCCCAGGTCGTACGCCGCCTGCTCGGTGTTCAGGCCGGTGTGGGCGCCGACCACCAGGGTCGCGGCGTGCCGGATCCAGAACTGGTCGTCGACCGGGAGGCTGATCAGGATCCGTTTCCAGGTCTCGTCGTCGCGGTGGCCGAGGGCGAACCGCCAGGGCTGCCCGTTCTCCGCCGACGGGGCCCAGCGCGCGGCCTCAAGCAGCGAGGCGGACTCCTCCGGGGTCAGCTCGGCGCCCGGGTCGAAGGCTCGTGGACTCCAGCGGTAGGCGAGCAGCGGGGTGAGGTCGGCCATACACCGGATCGTCCTGTATGGGTGATTCGCCCCTTAGGGTGGGGTGGCTGAATGTGGGCAAGAGCACCCGTAACGGGACGAAGATCAGGGCGTTCCCGCGCCCGGGCTCTCCGACGGGTCCGGGGTCGGCGGCGCGGCGGTGTCGAGCGGCTCCCGGTCGATCACCACCGGGCCGGCCAGCTGCACGGTGGCCGGTGCCGGGCCGGGTGCGGCGGCCAGCCTCAGCATCCCGGCCCCGGTCTGGACGCCGGTGGGCGTGCCGTCCTGGTCGTAGCAGTAGATGCCCACATCCAGCGGGGCGTTCAGCGACGCCGAGGTGGAATCCACCGAGTAGCAGGTGCCGGTGAGGCCGTCGGGCGTCCTGGCCGGGGCGACGGCCAGGGGCGCGCGTCGGTCGGTGAGCACGTCCAGCCAGTCGGTGAGCAGGTGCTGGACCCGGGGGTCCGACCGGCGTGGAACCGCGTCGTCGCGATCACCCAGGCGTACGCAACTCGCCGACTCGGCCCGACCGGCCGCCGGCAGGGCGCACTGGAACAGCCCGTCGGCCGTGCTGGCCATCGAGACGTCGGCGGTGCCACCCAGGGCGCCCCCCGGCACGTCCACCCGCCAGCTGCCGTCGTTCGCGCTGGTGAACACGATGGTGCGATCCGATTGACCCGTCTGGCTGTAGACGTACTGGGCCACCAGGTGGCGGTCCTGAGCCGCCGCGGCCAGCGCGGCCAGCTCGTCC
Source organism: Micromonospora sp. NPDC005205 (assembly GCF_040608275.1). Lineage (NCBI taxonomy): Bacteria > Bacillati > Actinomycetota > Actinomycetes > Micromonosporales > Micromonosporaceae > Micromonospora > Micromonospora sp. NPDC005205. Next base: position 444,406 of record NZ_JBEXHV010000003.1, on the reverse strand, counting down.
CGTGCGGCGTCCACCTCGACCGGCCCCGGGTCGGCCGGCGGCGGAGGCGGAGGCTGCTCGCTGGTGCAGGCGACCAGGAGGGCTGGCAGGGCGAGGACGAGCGGCCCGATCACGCGGCCGGCCGAGCGGATGAGGACGGGCACCGGCCCATTCTGGTGGGTGCGGGCGGTTGGCGGGTGCCGGCGCGTACCTGGCCCGTCCCGGCGTGTCGGGCGGGGCGGCCCGGCGTACCCATCCGACCTGGTGGGACCGCCCCGGCCGGTCCCGGCCGGGCCGGATGGTGGGATCACCTGACCCGGCTTCGTTATCCGCCGGATACCCTCATGAGGTCTGACACGCGCCGCCGGCCCCGGTTCCGGCGGCGTCGGCACGCTCAGGGTCGCTGGGAGGGAGTGCACCGTCGTGGCACTCGTGGTGCAGAAGTACGGCGGGTCCTCCGTCGCCAACGCCGAGCGGATCAAGCGGGTGGCCGAGCGCATCGTCGCCGCCCGCAAGGCCGGCGACGACGTGGTGGTGGTGGTCTCCGCGATGGGTGACACCACCGACGAGCTGCTCGACCTGGCCAACCAGGTCAGCCCGCTGCCGCCGGGCCGCGAGCTGGACATGCTGCTCACCGCCGGGGAGCGGATCTCCATGGCCCTGCTGGCCATGGCCATCCACAACCTGGGGTACGAAGCCCGCTCGTTCACCGGTTCGCAGGCCGGCGTGATCACCACCTCGGTGCACGGCCGCGCCCGGATCATCGACGTCACCCCCGGGCGGCTCAAGGGAGCGCTCGACGAGGGTTCGGTGGTCATCGTGGCCGGCTTCCAGGGCGTCTCGCAGGACACCAAGGACGTCACCACGCTGGGTCGCGGTGGTTCGGACACCACCGCCGTGGCGCTCGCCGCCGCCCTGCACGCCGACGTCTGCGAGATCTACACCGACGTGGACGGCATCTTCACCGCCGACCCGCGGATCGTGCCCAACGCCCGACACATCCGGCACATCACCTACGAGGAGATGTTGGAGCTGGCCGCGTGCGGCGCGAAGGTGCTGCACCTGCGTAGCGTGGAGTACGCCCGGCGGGCGGGGTTGCCGATCCACGTCCGTTCGTCATACTCGACCAACACCGGCACGATGGTCACCGGATCGATGGAGGACCTTTCCGTGGAGCAGGCACTGATCACCGGGGTCGCGCACGACCGCAGCGAGGCCAAGATCACGATCGTCGGGGTGCCCGACGAGCCGGGTGCCGCCGCGCGGATCTTCGACACCGTCGCCGGCGCCGAGATCAACATCGACATGATCGTGCAGAACGTCTCCACCGAGGGCACCGGCCGGACGGACATCTCGTTCACCCTGCCCAAGGCCGACGGCCCCACCGCGATGGCCGCGCTCAGCAAGATCCAGGAGCCGGTCAAGTTCAAGGGCCTGCTCTACGACGACCACGTCGGCAAGGTCTCGCTGATCGGCGCGGGCATGCGCTCGCACCCCGGGGTGGCGGCCGGCTTCTTCGCCGCCCTCGGCGCGGCCGGGGTCAACATCGAGATGATCTCCACCTCCGAGATCCGGGTCTCCGTGGTCTGCCGGGACACCGACCTCGACGCCGCCGTCCGCGCCATCCACGACGCGTTCGATCTGGGCGGCGACACCGAAGCCGTGGTCTACGCGGGGACGGGTAGGTAGCGCCGATGACGGCGCTGCCCACCCTCGCCGTGGTCGGAGCGACAGGTGCCGTCGGCACGGTGATGTGTGAGCTGCTCACCGGGCGACGCAACGTCTGGGGCGAGATCCGGCTGCTCGCCTCCGAGCGCTCCGTCGGCCGCCGGGTGCGCTGCCGGGGCGAGGAACTCGTCGTCCAGGCGCTGACCCCCGAGGCGTTCGACGGGGTCCAGGTGGCCATGTTCGACGTGCCCGACGAGGTCTCCGCCGAGTGGGCACCGATCGCCGTCGCCCGCGGCGCGATCGCTGTCGACAACTCCGGCGCGTTCCGGATGGACCGCGACGTCCCGCTGGTCGTTCCGGAGATCAACCCCGAGCAGGTCCGCAACCGGCCCCGGGGCATCATCGCCAACGCCAACTGCACAACCCTCGCGATGATCGTCGCCGTCGCGCCGCTGCACCGCGAGTACGGCCTACGAGAGCTGGTGCTCGCCTCCTACCAGGCGGTCTCCGGAGCCGGTCAGTCCGGCGTCGACATCCTGCACGACCAACTCACCAAGGTCGCCGGTGATCGGGCGCTCGGCTCGCGCACCGGCGACGTACGTCAGGCGGTCGGCGACGACCTGGGCCCGTTCCCGGCACCCATGGCGCTCAACGTGGTCCCGTGGGCCGGCTCCCCGGCGGACAGCGGCTGGTCATCGGAAGAGATGAAGATCCGCAACGAGTCGCGGAAGATCCTCGGCCTCCCCGACCTCAAGGTCTCCGCCACCTGCGTCCGGGTGCCGGTGGTCACCGCCCACTCGGTAGCGGTGCACGCGGTCTTCGCCAGCGAGGTCGACGCCGAGGGCGCCCGCGAGGCACTGCGCAACGCACCCGGGGTGATCCTGGTCGACGACCCCGCAGCCGGTGAGTTCCCGATGCCGATCGACGCCGTCGGCACCGATCCGTCCTGGGTCGGCCGGATCCGCCGCGCCCTGGACGACCCCCGCGCCCTCGACTTCTTCGTCACCGGCGACAACCTCCGCAAGGGCGCAGCCCTCAACACGGCCCAGATCGCCGAACTCCTGGCCAAAGAACTCCGCACTCCCTAACCCCCGCTGCCTCCCCGCCCCGCTGCCTCCCCGCCCCGCTGCCTCCCCGCCCCGCTGCCTCCCCGCCCCGCTGCCTCCCCGCCCCGCCGTGCGCCGCCCCTGCTCGCGGCGCGGTTGCCCCCTGCCGCGGCCCTGCCCTCTGACCCGCGTCGATCATGGACTTGTGGTGGGGGGCGTTCACCCCTTCCGGGGCTAAAGCGCCCACCCCAAGTCCATGATCGATCTGGTCCTGAGGCTCGGGGCCCTCCGCTGCGGCGATCTTGCAGTTTCTGTGGCGGCGTAAAGGACTAGAGCGACAAAACGACAACCGAAAGTGCAAGATCGTGGGGCGTGGGGCGTGGAACGTGGGGCGTGGGGCGTGGGGCTTGGGGCGTGGGGCGTGGGGCGTGGGGCTTGGGGTTAGGCGGCGGAGAGGAGGACGCCGTCTCGGCCTTGGCGTTTGACCGCGTAGAGGGCCTGGTCGGCTCGCTTCAAGGTGCGGTCGGGGGTTTCGCCGGGGCGGGGTAGTGCGACGCCCACGCTGATCGTGCGGCCGATGCGGCGGGCCGCCTCGGTGAGTCGCTCGGCGATCCGGACCGCCTCCTCCGGGCGGCTCACCTCGATCACTGCGACGAACTCGTCGCCGCCGATCCGGTACAACTCGTCGCCGTGCCGCAGCGCCCCCTCCAGCGCCCGGGCCAACCCGACCAGCACCCGGTCACCGGCCTGGTGGCCGTACGTGTCGTTCACAATCTTGAAGCCGTCCACGTCGATCGCCAGCAGGGCCGTACGGCCGGGGGTGGCCGCAGCGATCCGCTGCCCGAACGGGCCGGTGTGCTGCAACCCGGTCAGCGGGTCGGAGCTGGCCTGCTCCCGCAGCCGGGACAGCGTGCGCAGCCGGTCCACGCTCGTCCAGGCCTGCCCGGCGAGCAACTCCATCAGGCTGACCGTGGTCGGGTCCGGGCGCAGCGCGCGTTCGTCGGCGACCAGCAGCACCCCACCGGCGTCCGTGGGCCCGACCGGCACGGCGACCAGTGTGCGTACCCCCGCCTGGGTCAGCGGGCGGTAGTCCTCGGTCGGGGGATGCCCGGCCTCGCCCAGCGTGTACCCGGCGCCGTACCGGTGCGCCCGCTCAACCATCCGGTCCAGGGCGGCCGGACCCGCAGTGGTCAACTCGGCGCGGATCCGGGTCTCCAGGTCGCTCGGCGTCGCCGGGGACGGGCCGAGCTGGCCGCCGATCAACAGCAGTGCGGTGGAGAGCGTGGAGACCTCCCGGGCGGCGCGGGCGGCTGCCCCCATCACCTCCCCCTCGGTCGGCGCGGAAGAGAGCGCGGACGCGTGCCGGAGCAGCTTCTCGCTGCGGCTCTCCACCGGTGGGCCACCGAGGGCGGCGATCCGCGCACCGAGCCCGTCGGCCAGCCGCTGTGCGGTCTCCCGCCACGGCTCCAGGTCCGTCGGCTCGCTCCACTGCAGGTCGAGTACGCCGATCGCCCGGCCCGTCGGGTCCAGCACCGGTACGCACAGCTCGGCGGTCACGTCCGGGCGTACCGGCAGGTAGTCCGGGTCGACCGTGACGTCCGGGACGACGGCGGGGGAGCCGGTCGCGTACACCCGGCCGACGATGCCGATCCGCGCCGGAACCGTGGCGAAGACCTGCCACGCCCCGGTCGCCGCGACGCAGCGCAGACGGTCGTGGACCGCGAGGAGTACGGAGATTGTCGCCGGGGTGTGGCGGGACAGCGCGGTGACAGTCCACCGACACGCCTCCGGTGTGCTCGACGCCATCGGCAGGCGGACGGTGACGTCACGGATGACTCGCTGATGATCCACTCGCACGTCGTTCCAGGTAGGGGAGGGGTCCGGCTGACGCCGAACCGCTCGATCAAGCGTACTCACGGTGGCGGGCCGGCGACCTTCGTACACACGTGCTATCCACAGGCTGTGGACGCGGCCTGTGGACGCCTGCCCCCGGGATGCCGCGCCCGGCGATAGCCTGAAGCACCCCGGCGTCGAGGAGGCGAGCCCGTGCTCATCGCCCAGCTCAGTGACCCGCACCTGACCACCGGCCTGCTCGCCGCGGAACCCGCCGCCGGGTTGCACCGGGCGCTCGGTCGGGTGCTGGCGTTGCGACCCCGCCCGGAATGCGTGGTGATCACCGGCGACCTGGCCGACCACGGGAAACCCGAGGAGTACGCGGCGCTGCGCGAGGTGATCGGCGCATTCCCGCTGCCGGTGCACCTGGCCACCGGTAACCATGACGACCGGGAGTCGCTGCTCGACGCGTTCGGGGGCACGCCGTGGCTCGGCGGCGGCTTCTCGGCCTACTACCACGTCGACCACGAAGCGGTGTCGGTCGTGGTGCTCGACTCGCTAGTCCCCGGCAGCGACGGCGGCCAACTCGGCGAGGAGCAGCTCAGCTGGCTCGACGGGGTGCTGGCCGGGCGGCCCGAGGTGCCCGCCGTGCTCTTCCTGCACCACCCGCCGGTCGCGGTCGGCATTCCGGTGGCGGACACCATCCGGCTCGCCGACGGTGATGCCCTCGCCGAGGTCATCGGCCGGCACCGGCACGTCGTCCGGGTCGCCGCCGGCCACCTGCACCGCCCGGTCACCACGGCGTACGCGGGCACGGTCCTCACCGTGGCCCCCAGCACCTGGAAGCAGAGCACGCTCACCATGAGCGCCGACGAGCAGATCGGTTGGGTCCACGAGCCCACCGCCTTCCTGCTGCACTCGGTCGAGTCTGGCGGCTGCGTGACCCACACCGTGCAGGTCAGCCACTCCACCGGGCAGACCTGCGGCTTCTGAAGGGCTACGTCGTGCTGGCCTGGTACGTCTCGTACGGCTCGAACATGCACGCCGCCCGGCTGGCCTGGTACATCGGTGGCGGCTGCCCGCCCGGCGGAAAGCGGACGTACCCGGGCTGCCGCGACCGGCGCCCACCCAGCCGGTCGACGCCCGTGTCGCTGCCCGGCGGCATCTACTTCGCCGGCGAGTCCGGTGCCTGGACCGGCGGTATGGCCTTCTACGACCCGCACCTGCCGGGCGAGGCCGCGGCCCGCGCCTACCTGGTCACCCTGGAGCAGTTCACCGACATCGCGGCCCAGGAGATGTACCGCCCGCCGGGCGACACGACCGAGCTGATCCCGGCGACCGACGCGGCCATCGCCGCCGCCGTCGCCAACGGACGGGCCACGCTCGGCCCCGGGCGGTACGAGACGCTGATCTCCCCGGGCAGCCGCGACGGTGTTCCGATGCTCACCTTCACCGCCCCCGAGGGGGCGTCAGCCGTGCCGTGCCGACCTCCCGCGTCGATCTACCTCGGCATGATCGCCCGAGGGCTGCGCGAGTCGCACGGCTGGCCCGCCGAGCGGATCGCCACCTACCTGGCGGCCCGGCCGGGCGTGGCGGGCGCCTGGCCAGCGGACGCCGTCACTGCAGTGGTCGACAAGGCGCTGGCCGACGGCTGACCCGCCGGCTCGCGCCTCCGCGGTCGCAGGTCAACCGAGCAGGAACTCGCGCAGCGCGGGGGCCAGCGTCGTCGGGGGCACGTCGTGGTAGCCGCCGTCGAGGCTCACTGACCGGCCGCCGGGTACAGCCTCGGCCGCCGCCCGACTCGCGTCCCGCAACCACTGTGGACTGCCGGTGCTGTCCACTGCGAGGGTCGGCGCGGTGATGGTCGCCAGCCGGTCGGCGGGGAGTCGCCCGCCGGCCGTGACGATCGCGTCGTACACCAGGGTGTGCGCGATCGCCGTCAGCCCACCCCACATCGGTTGCGACCGCATCCCGCTGATCTGCTCGGCCGGCAGCCCCACCGAGGAGCTGAGGAAGGTCTCCACCGCGCCGTCCCGGTCGTCGGCGGCGATCAGCTCGATGAGCTGCGGTGTGATGTCCTTGCCGACGCCCACGTGCGGACCGACCCGGAACGGTGGCTCGAACATGACCAACCTGGTCACCGGTAGATCCTGTGCGGTGGCAAGGGCGGCCAGGACGGCCCCGGAGGAGATGCCGTAGACGGCGGCGGAACCACCCGCCGCCGCGATCAGGGCGGCCAGGTCGTCGATCTCGCGGCCGACCTCGTACGGTGCGGTGTCACCGCTGTAGCCCCGACCGCGACGGTCATAGCTGAAGACGGTGAAATCCGGTGCCAACGCGGCACCCAGGTCGCGGGTCGCGTTGCGATCGCTGAACGCGCCCCCGACGAGGACGACCGCCGGCCCGGCACCGGACCGTTCGAACGCGATGGGCGTGCCGTCGACCGATCGCACCTGCTCCGCCACGGGTGTCGTTCCGCTCACGATGCCGTCCCCCAATCCTCGTAGGCTGCCCTGTCCTTTCTAGACCCTGGGCCTGACGTTGTCCGGCAGACCGCGTTAAACGATGATCGATAACGGCCTCGGCGTACGCGCAGCTCCGATGCGCTGCCCGGGTCGACCGGTGGGCGTCCGGATGAGAGGCTGTCGGGGCGGGGGCCATGCTCAACCACCGTCATCCGCGACCCTTTCGACGGCGTCCGTCGGCGGCCCCGGTCGACCCAGAGGCCAGGCACCGTACGCGCCGATTCTCACGAGGAGATCCATGTTCATACCCGGGATGCGTCGGGCCGCTGTCGGCCTGACCGCGCTCGCGGTGGCCGCTTTCGGCGCGGTCGCCACCAGCCCTGAACAAGCCGACGCGCGGCCGAAGCCGGTCGACGTCACCCTGCTCGCCCTCAACGACTTCCACGGCAACCTCGAACCGCCGAGCGGATCCAGCGGCACCATCGCCGGGCAGACCGCTGGTGGCGTCGAGTTCCTGGCCACCCACCTTGCCGAGCTGCGCGCCGCAGCCAAGAAGAAGAACACCATCACCGTCGCCGCCGGCGACCTGATCGGTGCGTCCCCGCTGCTCTCGGCCGCGTTCCACGACGAGCCGACCATCGAGGCGCTGAGCATGGCCGGGCTGGACTACGCCAGCGTCGGCAACCACGAGTTCGACGAGGGAGCCGCCGAGCTCCTGCGGATCCAGAACGGCGGCTGCCACCCGGTGGACGGCTGCATCGACGGCACCCCCTACCGGGGAGCCGGATTCCAGTACCTGTCCGCGAACGCCTTCAAGACCGCCACCGGGAAGCCGCTGATGGCGCCGTACGCGATCCACAAGGTGCAGGGCGTCAAGGTCGGCTTCATCGGCATGACCCTGGAAGGCACCCCGCAGATCGTCAGCCAGCAGGGCGTCGCCGGCCTCAGCTTCGCCGATGAGGCGGACACCGCCAACCGGTACGCGCGCGAGCTGCGCCGCAAGGGCGTACAGGCGATCGTCGTCCTGCTGCACGAGGGCGGCACTCAGGCCGCGACCGGCGGGATCAACGACTGCGTCGGCATGACCGGCCCCATCGTGGACATCACCAACCGGATGGACCCGTCGATCGACGTGGTGGTCAGCGGGCACACCCACCAGGCGTACAACTGCGACATCAACGGCAAGCTGGTCACCAGCGCCAGCTCGTTCGGTCGCCTGGTCACCGACATCGACCTGAAGATCGATCGCCGGAGCGGAGACGTGGTCTCCGCCGCCGCGAACAACGTAGTGGTCACCCGCGACGTCGCCAAGGACCCGAAGCAGACCGCGCTGATCAACCGGTACAAGACAGTGCTCGGCCCGGTCGCCGGACGCCAGGTCGGCGTGACCAACCAGGCGATCACCCGGAGCCAGGAAACCCTCTTCGGTACGAGTCTAGGCGAATCGCCACTGGGCAACCTGATCGCCGACGCGCAGCTCGCCGCCACCGACGACGAACAGAACGCCGTCGCCGCCTTCATGAACCCGGGCGGGGTCCGAGCCGACCTCGACGCCGGCCCGGTCACCTACGAGGAGGCGTTCACTGTGCAGCCGTTCGCCAACAACCTGGTGACACTGGACCTCACCGGTCAGCAGCTCTACTGCGTACTGGAGCAGCAGTTCGTCACCGGTCGGACCCTGTACCCGTCGGCCACAGTGGGCTACGTGGTCGACCCGAACGGCACCACCGGTACGGTCGCCGACCCGTGCGCCGGCACCCGCGTGGTCCGGGGCAGCCTCACCCTCGGCGGCACCACCGTCGACACCGCCGCCACCTACCGGGTGACGGTGAACAACTTCCTGGCCGGCGGAGGCGACGGCTTCAGCGCCCTCACCGGCGGCACGAACCTGGTCACCGGCCAGATCGACCTGGACGCCTTCGTCGACTACCTGACCGCCCAGTCGCCGGTCTCCGCACCGACGCTGGACCGGATCCGCACCACCGCCGAGGTCCCCGCCGCCTGACGGCCGACTTTCGCGACATCGGGCCCCGGAGCACCAGCTCCGGGGCCCGACCCGTCCCAGCCCTCGCGAGGCCGCGCTTGTGCTTGCCTGCGCCTGTCTGCCCTCCCGTGCTGCCCGCGCGCGCCCCTTTTAGGGCAAGATCGCGCTCGAACATGGATGTAGTGGCATCGGTGCCGCGGGATGCCACTGCATCCAGGATTTAGCGCGATCTTGGTCCGCGACAAGATCATTGGCGGGTTCAATCAGGTAGATTCGCGCAACTTCTCCGATGTTGCTGTCTCCCGGGCGCCCGAGGCACCAACTTCCGGGAGGTTGTGCGGATCTTGGTGCAAGGGGCGGGGCGGGGCAGCGTGCTTGGTGAGGTCGGGGGCGGGGCGGAGGGGGCGTCGGGGGTCAGGCGGAGGCGGGCGTGGGGGTGGGGGATGCCGGGGTGGTCGTCGCGAGACCGTCCTGCTCCGTGGTGAGCAGCCGGCGCAGGGAGAGCGCGACCAGCGAGGCGACCAGGCAGCCGCCGACCACCGTCGCCACCCAGACCATGCCGTTGGCGGCGCCGATGAGTGGGCCGGCGGTCACTGGGCCGATCACACCGCTGATTCCGAAGATCATCGAACTCATGGCGTTGTACCGGCCGCGCAGCTCGTCGGTGGCCAGCGCGTTGGTCAGTGCGGGCATCACCGGGGACAGCATCGTCTCGCCGAAGCCGAAGATCGCCGAGCAGAGCACCACGCACAGGGCGGCCAGTACGGCGTTCTCGGCACTGACCAGGCCGGCCACGCCGAGGACCAGCCAGGCGGCGGCGAACACCGCTCCCACCACTGCCAACGCCCGGGTGCGGCTGCGCCCCTCGATCCGGCGGATGACCACCAGTTGCGCGAGCACGATCATCACCGTGTTGGCCGCGAGTGCCCAGGCCACGACCCGGGGGTTCACCTCCGCCACGCGCACCGCGTACGCGGCGAAGCCCACCTCCACCTGCGCGTAGCCGCAGGTGGTGAGGATCAGCCCGAAGATCACCAGCCGTCGGAACGGGCGGTCGCGGAGCACCGTCAGGTAGCCGCCGGGCGACGGTTCGTCGACGCCTCGACGTTTGCCGAGTCGGTGGCCCACCCCGGGCAGCGTGAGCAGGATCAGCGCCGGCATCAGGTACGTCACCGCATCAAGCAGGTAGAGCGCCTGGAAGGTGCCGGGCCGGGCGGTGTCGACGATCGCGCCGGAGGTCATGCCCCCGATGCCGATGCCGAGGTTGAGCAGGGCGAAGTTCAACCCGAAGACGCGTTGCCGTTCATCGTCGTCGGTCAGCGACGCGAGGATGGTGTTCTGCCCGGACCAGATCGCCGAGCTGCCGATGGCGACCACGGTCATCACCAGCAGGGCCGAGCCGGTCGAGTGGACCAGCGCCAACGAGCCGGTGCCGATCGCTTCGATCAGCAGGCAGGGCACCACCACCCGGCGGGCGCCGATCCGGTCGATCAGCGTCCCGCCCAGCGGCGACAGGGCCAGGGTGACCACGCCGTACCAGCCGATGACGAGCCCGGCACGGGTGTCGGTGAGCCCGCGCACGTCGGTCAGGTAGATGAACAGGAACGGCAGGGTCAGACCCCGCCCGATCGCCGACAGCAGTGTGCCGAGGAGGATCCGGCGAGCTTCCGAACGGCGGGGCAGGGCACGACGCAGCATGCCGGCATTCTGTTCGGTGGGTCTGACGCCGCGCGAACCGTTTTGGCCACGACTCGCGGTCACCGGGACCATTCGGTGACCAATCCCACGTTGATCCACTCGCTGTGATCGCGGTCGGTCGGTGTCCGTCGGGTCTGCGATGCTGGCGCGATGACCGGCACCTGGCGACATCTGCCCGCTACCGCCCGCGCCATCGCGTTGACCGCGACGACGGCAGTCGCCGCCGCCCAGGCGCGCGACGGCCAGGCGTACGACGAGGCGGTCGGTGGTCTCGCCGCGGACGAGCGTTCCGGCCTGGTGCTCGGCGCCGTGGTCCGGTTGCTGCTGGAGGAGAGCCATCCGGACGGGTTGACCGGCGACGACATCCGCCAGGTGTTGACCCGCTGCGTGCAGGAGTCGACGCGGTGGCGAACGGATGTCGACCCGCACGTGGTGCTCGTCCTGCTGGCCGGCGCGTTGGGCGTGTACGACCCCGACAGCGACGAGTCACCGCCGGACGCGCCGGCGCTGGCCCGACACGCCCCGCTGCTGGTGGCCGACCTGTTGACGGCGACCAGCGTGCCGTTGGACGACTACCTGGCCGCCGCGTTCACAGAGATCGAGCGCACCGAACGGCAGGACTGAGCGCACCGCGCCGGCAGGACTGAGCGCACCGCGCCGGCAGGACTGAGCGCGCCGGGCGGCAGGACTGAGCGCACCGGAGGCGGCAGGACTGAGCGCGCCGGGCGGCAGGACTGAGCGCACCGGAGCGGCAGGACTGAGCGCACCGAACGGCAGGACTGACCGGCCGCGCCACCTCGAACGGGGTGGCGCGGATGGGCATCAGGCCGGGTCGGGGGTCCGCCGCGCGACGACCTCCAGGTACTCCGCCGGGATGCGGACAGTGGCGTCGGTGGCACGGTTGTGGGTGCGGACCAGTTCCACCAGATCGGCGTGCAGGTCCGGGCGGCGCTCCTCGGGCAGTGCTTCGAACGCCTTCAACGTCGGCCCGTAGTTGACCCGGAAGAAGTCGGCGAACTCCTCCGGTGTGCCGAAGCGGAAGACGAACTCCCGGCGTACCGCCCGCAGTTCACTCACTGCCGCGCCGAGCAGCTCGCGGACCCGGCCCTCGTCGCCCCACTCGACCGGCGGGCGCAGCCCCGCTGGTGGCGGCACATGCCGCCCCACCGTCCGGAACAGGTCGCCGATGAAGCCCTGCGGTGTCCAGGACGCCAGCGCCACCGTGCCGCCGGGCCGGCAGACCCGGGCCAACTCCGCCGCCGCCCGCTCCTGGTCCGGCGCGAACATCACCCCGACGACGGAGAGGACCGCGTCGAAGGACCCGTCGGCATACGCCAGGCGCTCCGCGTCGCCGGTAACGAACGTGACCGGAAGTCGTTCCGCGGCGGCGCGGGCCTGGCCGCGTTCCAGCAGTTCGGGTACGTAGTCGACGCCGGTCACGACGCAGCCGCAGCGGGCTGCGGCGATGGCGGCGTTGCCGGACCCGGTCGCCACGTCGAGTACGCGGGCGCCGGCGGAAAGGTCGGCGGCGGTCACCAGAAGCTCGGAGATCGGGTGGATGAGAGCGGCGACCGCGCCGTAGTCACCGCTGGCCCAGGTCACCTGCTGGCGTGCCTTCACGGCGATGAGATCGGGTGCGATGGTCATCGGTGGTCTCCCTCGGACAGTGTGGTGTGCCACTGACGTTAGGGGCGGCAGCCCCTGCGGGGATCGGTAGAAACACCTATACGAGCAGCTCAAGGCTGTTGGCGAGGTGTCCGATAGGCGTCACCGTGCCGGCGGTCCACTCGGACGCGATCACTCCTGGTTCCAGGTGTCGGTCTCAGTTGTCCGCTGGGCGCCCTGCTTGGAAACCGGACCGCTGGCAATCGTCCCGCCGGAGGCGTCGAGCGCCTCCACGACAAGGCCCGCGGTGGGGCGGGGCACCTGCATGGCCGTCCCGGAGCCGCTGACGGCGCTTCTCGCCACCTCCTGCCCGTCGCGCAGGACGCGCACCGTGGTGGCGGCTGCCGGCGTCACCACGAGCAGGAATTGCTGACCCTCGCCACCGCCGTCGTCATCGTCGATGGACACGGCCAGCACGCTGTCGGGATCGGTCGGGTCGGCCGTAGCGGTGAAGGAGGTGCCAGTGCTGAGCACGCCGTCGGCCCGTGGCCGATCGGGGGCGATCGACACCTCGCCGACCCAGCCGCCGCCCACATTGGGCGCAGCCAGGACCGTCACCTTGCCGTCCTGCACCGTCGGCTCTCCAGCGGCCGGCGACGTGTCGGCTGGACCGATAGGGAGGCCAGCAACGTGCCCGCCCCACACCACGCTCGGAAGGGCGGTCAGTCGGTAACCCTCTGACTGGGCCCACTGGTACGTCAACTCCCGGGCGCGTTGCTGCTCGACACTGCCGCGTACGCGGGACATCGCCGTTGCGAGCTGGGCGTCGGTGATCGGCTTGGAGGCCAACGACCCCGGTCCGGGCATCATCTGACGGGTCACCGCGCCGCAGTCGACCCGCCACCACTCGGGCCGGTGGGTCTTCGCCGTACGGACCAGGTAGGACCCGGTCGGCTCCAGGGCCCACCGGAAGGTGTCGCCGTCGGGCAACGGTGAGCTGAGGAAGATACATCCGGCCGGGGCGATCGCCACGTGTGCCGCCTCCGGACCGTCCACGGCCAGGCTCTCGTAGGGTTCCAGGGCATCGCTGACCGACCGGATGGCGGCGGTGCCGGCCAGTTCCCGGGCGCTGGCACCTTTGTCGGCGACCAGCCACACAGCGGCGCTCGGCCAGCCGGTGACCGGATCGGGTTGGTTGCGGACGAAGGCGGCGAGCGCGACCCGGTGGTCGTCCACGTCGTCGGCGAAGAGGACCCTCACCCCGCTCACCGGCACCTTCAAGCGAGAGAATTCGCCCCGGGTTTGGGCGGCCAACAACTGTTCAGAGAGCTGACGGACGTAGCTGTCGTCCCCGGCGACGGCACCGCGCGGCGGCGACTGGAGAAGTCGGTCCGACCACGCCAGGACGGGCGCGATGGACTCGGACGGGTCCGCCGGTGGTGGCTGCGTGGTGCGACCCGGGCTGGCGATGGCGAAGGCCGTGCTCCCCACGGAGACCACGAGGGCCAGAACCAGCCCGCCGAGGCGTCGCTGCCGGCTCCGTCGGAATCGCGCCCTCGCTCGGCCGTACGGGTCCGGCTGCGGGGTCAGCGTCCTGCTCAACTCGGCCAGGGCCTGGCTCAGCTCATCGTCGACAGTCATGGTGCCACCCCCGTCATCTTCGTCGTCCCGGTCGGTGCTGGATCCGCTGCCAGCGTCAGACGCAGGCGAGCCAAGCCTCGTGATGCGCGACTCTTGACCGACCCGACAGAGCAGCCGAGAGCGGCCGCGACCTCCGCCTCCGGCAGGTCGACCACGTACCGAAGCACGATCACCGCACGGGTACGAGGTGTCAGCTCCCGCATCGCCTCGTAGAGAGCGCGCCGTTCGGCAACCGTCTCAGTCATGTCCCGGGTGGGCCGCTCAGGGAAGAAGGCCGTAACCACCTCGTGCATCCGATGGCGGCGCCAGACGCTGATGTGCTGGTTGATCATGACTCGCCGCAGGTAGGCCATCGGATCGTCGACCCGCCGCCACCGACGCATCACCTTCACCAGCGCAGCCTGCACCAGGTCCTCGGCATCCTGGGCCGAGCCGGTGAGGTGGTACGCCACGCGCAAGAGATCCACGTAGCGCGTCTCGACGAACTCTCGAAAATGCTCGTCGTCAACTGCCATGAGCCCCCGCCTTGATTGGTTACCTCTCACGACTCCGACGAGGGTCGAAAGGTTGAAGGCGAGAGCCCGGTTACCGGTCGCTACGGGTAGGTACTCCCGGTCGTTGAAACCCAGACCAGGAACACGATCGTCGCGACGACCCCGGTGACCGCGACCAGACCGGCCGCCAGGGCCGCGCGAGGCGAGTTGCGCCCGCGCAGCTCGAAAGCAGCGGTGATGGTGAACAGCAACGCGAACACGTCACATGCGGCGAGACCCAGCAGTCCGATGAAGCTCAGCAGCCCTTCGACCACGGGGTGCCCCTGCCGTGCCGTCGGGCTGGATCCACGGCGCAGGCGTCTGAGGGTGGGTCATACGCGGACGCTAGCCAAGCGGCCGTAGCGCGGGAATCGGTCGAGAGGGCTTGCCGGGGCAGACAAAAAGGCCAGGTGAGAGAAGATCTCACCTGGCCTTTTACCTCTGGTCGGGGTGGCCGGATTCGAACCGACGACCTCTTCGTCCCGAACGAAGCGCGCTACCAAGCTGCGCCACACCCCGAGGCGTGCCGACAAATAGTAGCCCACCCGCCCCGATGGTCAAACTCGGTACCCCCGCCGCCCTGACCCTGCCCGGAGAGGCCAAGATCCGTACAACTTCCGGGATGTTGCTGCCTCACGAAGCGCCGAGCCAGCAACATCCCTGATGGTGCGCGAATCTTGAAGCCGCGAAGAGGCGGGGCGGCAGCGCGGCGCGGCGGTCAGCGGGGGATGAGGGTCAGGATGCTGGCCTCCGGGGGGCAGGCGAAGCGGATCGGGGCAGTCGGGTGGGTGCCGAGGCCGGCGGAGACGTGCAGCCAGGAGTCCGAGCCCGGCCACCGGTGCAGGCCACGTGCCATCGAGCGGGGCAGGCCGCAGTTGGTCACGAGCGCCCCGTAGCCCGGTACGCAGACCTGACCGCCGTGGGTGTGCCCGGCCAGCAGCAGCCCGAAGCCGTCCGCCGCCATCTGGTCGAGCACCCGTGGCTCGGGTGAGTGCGTCACCGCGATGGAGAGGTCCGCCGAGGACGACACCGCGCCGGCAACGGAGGGGTAGTCGTCCCGGTCGATGTGCGGATCGTCGACGCCGACCAGGTCGAGCTGTCGACCGCCGGCCTTCAGCATGGTCCGGGCGTTGTTGAGGTCCGCCCAGCCGGCGCCGGTGAAGACCTGACGCAACTCCTCGTACGGCAGCTCGACGCCCTCGGTGTACTCCCGGTCGGGCAGGAAGTAGGTGAAGGGGTTCTTCAGCACCGGCCCGGTGTAGTCGTTGGAGCCGAACACGAACGCGCCCGGGTAGTCCAGCAGTGGTTGCAGGGCCCGCAGCACCCCGGGCACCGCGCCGGGGTGCGCCATGTTGTCGCCGGTGACCACCACCAGGTCGGGGTCGAGGGCGGCCAGCGATGCCACCCAGCGCTGCTTGCGCGCCTGGTCGGGCATCATGTGCAGGTCCGACAGGTGCAGCACGCGCAGCGGCTCCGCGTCGGCCGGGAGCACCGGCACGTCGTACCGCCGCAGGGTGAACATGTTGCGCTCGACGAGCGACGCGTACGCGAGGGTTGCCGCGCCGATCGTGGCGGTTCCGGCGGCGAGCCGGAATAGTGTGCGCTTTCGCATGGCGTTCAGGGTAGTTTGACCGTCCATGAGCACGCTGAAGGACCGCCTCACTGCCGACATGCGTACCGCGCTCAAGGCGCGCGACGAGCTGACCACCTCCACGCTGCGGATGGCCCTGGCCGCCGTCGGCACCGCCGAGGTCGCCGGCAAGGCCAAGCGCGAGCTCACCGATGACGAGGTGCTCGCGGTGCTGACCAAGGAAGCCAAGAAGCGTCGGGAGGCGGCCACCGCCTTCGCCGACGCCGGGCGCGCCGAGCAGGCCGCTAAGGAGAGCGCCGAGGGCGAGGTGTTGGACCGCTACCTGCCCAAGCAGCTCTCGGACGCCGAGCTGACCGAGCTGGTGTCGGGGGCGCTCGCCGCGGGCGGCTTCACCGGCAAGTCCCAGATGGGCCCGGCGATGAAGGCGGCCCAGGCCGCGGTGGCCGGCCAGGCCGAGGGTGGTCGGGTGGCCGCCGAGGTACGCCGACAGCTCGGTCTCTGACCCGACAGGGTCAGCGGCGCGGCAGGACGTGTCGTAGCTACCCGCTGGTCCGGACAGATGGAACGGGCGGGCACCCCTGAAGGGTGCCCGCCCGTTGTGTCCTACCCGTCGGTTCAGCCGCCGGGGCGACCACCTGGTCGGCCCCCGGGCTGGCCGCCCGGAGTCCCGTCGGTGTTGCCCGGCGTGCCGCCACCGCTGCTGACCTCGATGGTGACCACGCCACCCTTGATGGTGCGTCCGTCCGGGCTGGTGCCGGCCGCTTCGCCCGCCTTGCAGGAGGACGGCACCTTGGCGCTGGAGACGACCGGCTCGAAGCCGGCACCCTTGAGCCGGGACTTCGCGGTGTCCACCGAAACGCACTTCACGTCGGGGATGCTGCGCTGGTCACCCAGGGAGATCTTCTGACCCGGCGCCTCAAAGTCGATCTTCGGCTTGCCCTTCATCGCGTCCCGCAGCGTCTCCCAGACCGGCGGGTTGATGCCGTCCTTCTCCGCGTGCTTCATCTGCACGTTGGTCTGCGGCCAGTCCGGGTCGGCCATGATGCCGGCGACCGCGTACTGCTTGGTCATCGCGACCAGCGCGGCGGTCTTCTCCGAGTCGGTGGTGCCCGACTTGCCGGCCACCGGGTAACCGACGTCGCCGCGCACGTTGCCGGCGGTCGCCCCCGCGCACCGGGAGGACGACGACTTGTCACCGACCGGGCACCGGGCCGCGTCCACGGCGGCGCGGGCCACCTCGGTGCTGAACCGCTTCTCGCAGCGCGGGTTGGCGATGTCCAGCTTGTTGCCCTCCGGGTCGCGGATCTCCTGCACCGGGATCGGCTCGCAGTACTTGCCGTCCGCGGCCAGGGTGGCGTAGGCGTTGGCCAGGTCCAGCGGGGTGGTCTGCGAGACGCCCAGGGTGAACGCGCCCCACTGGTGCGCGCCCTTCTCCAGCGTCAGATCTTCCTCGGAGCGGAAGTTGATGCCCAGTCGCTTGGCGGCCTTGACCACGTTCTCGGCACCGACCTGCTGTTGCAGCGGCACGAAGTAGGTGTTCACCGACCGGCCGAACGCGGTCCACATGTTGTTTGGGCCGGCCATGCTCTCGGTCGAGTTGGTGGGGCAGTAGAAACTGGTCCCCGGGCAGGCTGCCGGGCCGGGGCGGATGATGTATTCCGACTTGAACTGCTTCGGTGCGTTGATCGAGTAGCTGAGCGGGATGCCCTTCTCCAGCGCCGCGACGATGGTGAACATCTTGAACGTCGACCCGGCCTGGTAGCCGGTGATGCCGTCGCCACCGGTGAGCAGCGGGTTGACAGTCGCCGGGTAGTTGCCCCGAATCTTCTTCTTGCTCTTCGCCGGATCGCTGGAGATCTTGTTCTTCGGGTTCTTCGGGTCGTCGAGCTTGAACTGCCGGTTGACCGCGAGCGCCCGCACCCGGCCGGTGCCCGGCTCGACGACCGCGACCATCGCGGCTTCCTTGCTGTTGATGCTCTTGGCCTTACGGACCGCCTTGTCCGCGGCGCTCTGCGCCTTGACGTCGATCGAGGTCACGACGGTGTAGCCACCGCTCTTGAGCCGGCGCTCCCGGTCGTACCTGGTCGAACCGAACGTCTCCTGATCCATCCACCAGCGGTAGAAGTAGTCGCAGAAGAAGCCCCAGCTGTTGACGTTGGCGGCGACGCAGCCGTTCGGGGTGCGCTTGTCCTTCACCACCAGCTTGGTCGCCTTGGCGGCGTCCGCCTCCTGCTGAGTGATGGCCTTGATGTCGACCATGTTCTGGATGACGTAGTCGCGGCGATCCAGCGCGAGCGGGTAGCCGAGCTCGGTGGTCGGGTCGTTCGTCGTGGGCGCCTTGACCATGCCGGCCAGCAGCGCCGCTTCCTCGATCTTCAGCTTGCTCGGCGGCTTACCGAAGTAGACCTGGCTGGCGGCGTAGATGCCGTACGCGCCGTTGCCGAACGAGGCGAGGTTGAGATAGCGGGTGAGGATCTCGTCCTTGGAGAATTCCTTGTCGACCTGGAGGGCCAACCGCATCTCGCGCAGCTTGCGGGCGCTGGTGTCCTCGGTCGCCGCGACGACGTCCGCCGGGTGGGTGGCCGAGTACGCGATGGCCAGCCGGACGTACTGCATGGTCAGCGTCGAGGCGCCCTGTCGGCCGGAGCCTTCGCTCTGGTTGTTGACGAACGCACGGGCGACACCGTTGATGTCGACGCCGTTGTGCTTGTAGAAGTCATGGTCCTCGGCCGCGATGATGGCCTTCTGCATGAACGGCGAGATGTCGGCGAGCTTGACGTCCCGTCGGTTCTCGTCGTACATCGTCGCGAGCGGTGTCTTGCCGTCCGATGCCATCAGGTAGCTGATCTGTGGCGCGCGGGCCACCGTCAGCTCCGTGGGTAGGGCACCGAATGTCTCGGCGCCGGCCTTCGCGGCCAGGCCGGACATCGCTACCGCGGGGAAGGCCGCCGCAGCGACCACCACGCCGGCCAGCAGGCCACACACCAGTAGCGATGCGGCGTTGGTCAGCACATTGTGGTCACGTTTCCGCATCCAGGTCACCTCAGCAGGGTACGCGAGTAGGGAACGAGGGGCGCTGGGGCGTTCTTTCCCCATTTCCTGCGCGCGCTGCCCTCGTTGTGCTAAACGCACGACCCCCGCTACTTGGTTGCGTGTGACCTGGCGTGAGTCTCCTCCGATTCAGTGGGGCGGCGCAGCGTTATCGCTGACCTCGGCGGGGTAACCGGCGGTCGAAGGCCCGGGAAGCCGGGACTGTCCGAAATGATGGATTTCGTCGACAACGTTGCGTAATCAGTCGACTACAGAGCATGATGGGGGCGGCGACAGCGCCAGATGTCGTCCGCGCCGCCTTGGGGAAGGCGGGCCGGGCGATCGGGGGGAATTGCCGGCTGACGTGCATCGACGAGGTCGGTAGGTACTGCAAGGGGGGACGTGTACACATGGGCATGATCACTGACTGGCCGTCGCTGGCGGCATGTCAGAACGGGGACCCGGACGCGTTGTTCGTACAGGGCGCCGAACAGAACGTGGCGAAGCGGATCTGCCGGAGCTGCCCTGTTCGGTACGAGTGCCTGGCCGACGCCCTGGACAACCGGATCGAGTTCGGTGTGTGGGGCGGCATGACCGAACGCGAACGGCGGGCGCTGCTGCGTCGTCACCCCCAGGTGACGAGCTGGCGCAAGATGTTCGAGGCCGCGATGAAGAAGAACAGCAAGGACAAGACCGGCAAGGACAAGATTCTCGTCAGCGCGGCCAACTGACGCCGGTCACGACCGGCTGATCGCCGCGCCGATCGTCCGTAGCCCGTCGACGTCGTGCACGTCGGCGGGCTGCGCCGTGACCGAAACCGCCGGCACGGCCGGGAAGGCCTCCGTGAAGCGCGCGGCGACCTGCTGCTCGCGTACCGCCTGACGAGCCAACGCCGCGTGCGCCCGCAACACCTCGGCGGTGGCCTCATGCCCACCCAGCTGGGTCAGCCGCTCGGCGGCGACCTGGCTCTGCTCGGCGTCCAGCGCCGGGACCGCCGGGCGGTGCACCCGGTTGAGCACCAGGCCGGCCAGCGGCATCCGCTCGTCGCGCAGCCGGCCCGCGAAGTAGGCGGCCTCCCGGACCGCGTCCGGCTCCGGCGTCGCGACCAGCAGAAAGGCCGTCTCCCCAGCCTGGAGGATGCGGTACGTCTGCTCGGCGCGCTGCCGGAAACCACCGAACATCGAATCAAGTGCCGCCACGAAGCCGGACAGGTCGGTGAGCAGCTGCGCGCCGAGCACCTTCTGCACCACCTTCGAGAACATCCCGAACGAGGCCGTGACCAGGCTGAACATGCTCCGTCCGCCGCTGCGTGCCGGGGCCAGCAGCAGTCGCAGCATCCGGCCGTCGAGGAAACGGGAGAGCCGAGCCGGCGCATCCAGGAAGTCCAGTGCCGAGCGGGACGGCGGAGTGTCCACCACGATCAGGTCCCACTCGCCCCGGGCGTGCAACTGACCCAGCTTCTCCATCGCCATGTATTCCTGCGTGCCGGCGAAGGTCGAGCTCATCGCCTGGTAGAACGGGTTCGCGAAGATCTCCGCGGCCTTCGTCGGGTCGGTGTGCTGCAACACCACGTCGTCGAAGGTGCGCTTCATGTCCAGCATCATGGCGTGCAACTCGCCGCCGCTGCTCTCGACGTCGATCCCCTTGACCTGGCGAGGGGTGTTGTCCAGCTCGGTCAGGCCCAGCGACTGGGCCAGCCGGCGGGCCGGGTCGATGGTGAGCACCACAGTGCGTCGGCCGTGGTGCTCGGCGGCCCGCAGCGCCAGCGCCGCGGCCGTGGTCGTCTTTCCCACTCCGCCGGCACCGCAGCACACGACGATCCGCACGCCTGGGTCGGCGAGGATCTGGTCGACGTCCAGCTGCGGCGCCGCGTCTTCGGAAGGCACCAATCGAGCGTATCGGGCCGGTGGGTCCGCGCGCCCGTGCTGCGCTCAGGTGTGAGTCATTCGGCGCGGACGAGGGCCTGGGCCAGCGTCGAGAGCCCCGCCCGATCCACCCCGTCGGGCAGCAACGGCAGCTCGATCATCGGCAGCCCCAACTCCACCAGGTCGGCGCGGAGCGAATCTTCCAGTTCGCGCCGGATGAGCTGGTCGCGCGCCTCATCGTGCAACCCGGCCACGGTGTCCCGATCGGCCGGCAGCCCGGCGGCGACCAGCCCGCGCTTCAACTCGGCGGCGGTGACCGCCGCTCCGGCGGGCAGCGGCGGTCGGACTCCGTTGACGAGCACCTTCCCGACGCCGAAGCCGAGGGCGGTCAGGTCGGCGATCGCGTCGACCGTCTCCTGGATCGGCATCTCCTCCAGCAGCGTGACCACGTGCACCGCTGTCATCGGGGACCGCAGCAACGCGGCGACCCCCTCGCTCTGGGTCTTGATCGGGCCCACCTTGGCCAGCCGGGCCGTCTCCGCCGTCACGTTGAGGAACCGGCCGATCCGCCCGGTCGGCGGGGCGTCCAGCACCACCGCGTCGTACGCGCGCCGCTGCCCGGTCTTGCGGGTGGTGGCCTCCTTCACCTTGCCGGTGAGGAGGACGTCCCGCAGGCCGGGCGCGATGGTGGTGGCGAAGTCGATGGCGCCGAGCTTGCGCAGTGCCCGGCCCGCCGCGCCCAGTTTGTAGAACATGTCCAGGTACTCGAGCAACGCCTCCTCGGCGTCCACGGCGAGCGCGCGCACCTCACCGCCGTCCGGCGCGTCGGCGAGGTGCCGTTCCTCGTAGGGCAGCGGCTCGATGCCGAACAGTTGGGCGATGCCCTGCCGCCCCTCGACCTCGACCAGCAGGGTGCGCCGGCCGCCGGCGGCGAGCGCCATGGCCAGCGCCGCCGCCACGCTGGTCTTACCGGTGCCGCCCTTGCCGGTCACCACGTGGAGACGGGCGGGCCACCCGGTACCGGCCGGGTCGATCGGACGCTCAGCTGCACACACCCGTCGAGCCTATCCAGGCCGGGCGGTCAGGCGACCTCGCAGACCCACCAACCCGTCTTCTGCACCACAGTGAAGCGCAACTCCTGGTCGGCCACCTTCTCGTCGGCGGTGGTCATGGTGAGCCGGGTGGAGACGGTGGCCCGTTCCCCGGTCTGGTTGTCCACCTTCGGGGTGGTCCACCGGAAGCGCGGGTTCTGGTAGGTGGAGGCGTACTTCTCCACCTCGGCCACCTTGGCGGCGATCTTGTCGTCGTCGCGGGAAGCGGCGCAGACGTGACCGGCCGCCTTGGTCGCGTCGCGATCCTTGTAGACCGCGGTGAGGAACTCGTCGACGGCGACCGCCGGCTCCTTGGCGCCCTCGCCGGTCTCGGCATCGCGCAGGGTCAGGAAGGCCACCACGCCACCCCCGACGCAGAGCACCATGATCACGACCAGGGCGATCGCCGCGATCAGCAGACCGCGCTTCTTCTTCGGCGCGGGCGTGCCCTGGTAGGGCGGATAGGCCGGCGGGGCCGGGGGGATCGACGAGGAGTTCGGGGCACCCGGCTGCGTCGGTGCGGCCGCCGAGGTGGGGCCGCCAGGCCCGTCCGGCTGCCCGGCGCCGCCGAGTTGCCCGGGGAAGGCCGGCTGGCTGGGGCCGCTGGGTTGTCCGGGGAAGGCCGGCTGCCCGGGGAAGGCCGGCTGCCCGGTGCCGCTGGGCTGCCCGGGGAAGGCTGGTGAGGTGGGGGCGGCGGGGAGTGCCGGCTGGGCGGGGGAGGCGGGGAGAGCGAGCTGCCCGGGCGGCGGCGCGGGGCTCGGCTGGCTGGGGATGGTCGGTGCGCCGGGCTGACCGGCGGGATCCGGGTGGGCCGGCGGGTGAGCGGGTGTGCCGGCCTGGTCGCCGCTGGGCGGGTGGGTCATGTCGTTCCCCCAGGGGTGCGGCGCCCGCCGCCACCCCTGGCGCCGAGCGTGATCGAGCGGGCGGCCGGGCGCTGCGCGACCGTCCGACCGGAAGGGTAGCGGTCGATGACGGGATCGGTGTCGCCCCTGCCTGTCGAGCGGGCCGGCGATCCGGTGAGCGGTACCCGCGCCGGTTTCGGTGTCGGGCCTCCGACCTGCGGTGTGTCGCATATGTGACTGTTGATGACCTCTTGTGCGCGTCCTGTTGGCGGGACCGCGGCCACAGACCTACCTTCGTCCCCGTGCGGGGGCCGGAACGGACGAATGGGTCCGGGCCGGAAGCATGGTCCGAGAGGTACGACCGGAGGCAGTGCATGCGCGACGCGGACAACATCCCTCGCACCCAGTTCCCGACGAACGAGCGGCCCCGCCGGCTCGGGTCCGTGGTCGAGGCCGGCGGGCAGGTCACCAACCAGCCGATCAACGAACGGTCGTACCGCCGGATGCCGGAGCAGGCGGAGACGGCCCGGGTGCCGAGCCAGCCCGCCGAGCGGACCCGCGAGGACGACGAGCCGGGCTTCGTAATCCACCTGCCGATCCGGGTGCCGAATCTGGCGGCGGCGACAGTGCTGGCCGGCCGGGTCGCGGTGTCCCTTGGCTTCCTGCCCGAGTTGGACGCCGGCGAGACCACCGTCTCCAACGCCGACGATCAGAACAACCGGCACCGGGTCTTCTGCGACCTGCTGCTGCCCGACCGGTCCCGCTGCCCCCAGGGGTACGAGCACGAAGGGTGCTGCGGGGAGCTGCCGGCCGCGCCGGAGCAGCGTCCCGTACCTCGTCCGGCCAGCGGACCGTAGGCTGTCCCTCGAACAATTCCGCACCGAGAGGGAGCCCTTCAGCGATGCAGAAGTGGGAATACTCCACGGTCCCGCTGCTGGTCCACGCGACCAAGCAGATCCTCGACAACTGGGGCGAGGACGGGTGGGAGCTCGTCGCCGTGGTCCCCGGCCCGAACCCGGACCAGCTGGTCGCCTACCTGAAGCGGCCCAAGGCGTGAGCAACGGTCCGCACGCGAAGCTCGCCGAGCTGGGTCTCGAACTGCCCGAGGTCGTGCCGCCGGTAGCCAGTTACGTCCCGGCCGTGCAGTCCGGGCAGCACGTGTACGTTTCCGGCCAGTTGCCGATGGCCGAGGGCAAGTTGCTGGCGACCGGCAAGGTCGGCGCCGGGATCTCCGCCGAGCAGGCGAAGGATCTGGCCCAGCGGTGCGGGCTCAACGCGCTGGCCGCTGTCGACTCGCTGGTCGGCCTGGAGAACGTGGTCAAGGTGGTCAAGGTGACCGGGTTCGTGGCCTCCGCGCCCGGCTTCACCGGTCAGCCCGCCGTGATCAACGGTGCCTCGGATCTGTTCGGCACCGTCTTCGGGGAGGCCGGCCGGCACGCGCGCAGCGCGGTGGGCGTGGCCGAGTTGCCCCTGGACGCCCCGGTGGAGATCGAGCTGATCGTCGAGGTCGCCTGAGCTAACCGCGATCTTGCACTTGCTGTCGTGACGAAAGCCGTGAAGAGGCATAAATCAGCAGCAGCAAGTGCAAGATCGCGGGGTGTGGCGAGCGGGGTCGTACGATCGCAGCCATGAGCGGGCACGTGACGGGGGCGGTGGCGGCGCTTGCCGACGAGTTGCCCCGCTGGGTTTCACTGCTGCGTGCGCCGAACCCGGGGCCGATGACCCTCGACGGCACCAACACCTGGGTGCTGCGCGCCCCGGCGGCCGAGTCCGGCATCGTTGTCGACCCGGGGCCGGCGGACGAGGGGCACCTGACCCGGATCGCCGAGCACGGCCCTGTCGGGCTGATCCTGATCACCCACGGCCACCCCGACCACACCGAGGGCGCGGCCCGGCTGAGTGAGCTGCTCGGCGGCGTGCACGTGCTCGCCGCCGACCCGGCGCACACCATCGGTGGTGAGTCGCTGACCGAGCCGGGCGAGCACTTCGGCGGCTTCGGTCTGCACATCAGGCTGTTGCAGACGCCAGGGCACACCGCCGACTCGGTCTGCTTCCTGGTCGAGCACGGCGACGAGCGGGTGGTGCTCACCGGTGACACCATCCTCGGCCGGGGCACCACCGTGGTCGCCCATCCCGACGGTCACCTCGGTGACTATCTGAGCAGCCTGGGGCTGCTGTCCGCGTACCGGGGAATCCCGGCGCTGCCGGGACACGGCCCGGCGCTGGCCGACTGCGCCGCCGCCGCCGACTTCTACCTCGCGCACCGCCGGGCCCGGCTCGACCAGGTCCGGGCGGCGGTCGCCGCCGGCGCCCACACCCCCGCTGACGTGGTGGCGACGGTCTACGCGGACGTGGACCGCTCACTCTGGTGGGCGGCCGAATGGTCGGTCCGGGCCCAGTTGGAGTATCT
The DNA here is from genome assembly GCF_040608275.1 of Micromonospora sp. NPDC005205. Lineage (NCBI taxonomy): Bacteria > Bacillati > Actinomycetota > Actinomycetes > Micromonosporales > Micromonosporaceae > Micromonospora > Micromonospora sp. NPDC005205. The sequence continues at coordinate 419,125 of NZ_JBEXHV010000003.1, read as the reverse complement.
GGGCGTCGACGCCGGGGAATCCGCGCCCGGGGTCAGTGGGTTGGAGCACATGTGACCTGCCCCGTGTGTGGAACCGTTGCCGTTCCCGGCGCGCGGTTCTGCCACAACTGTGGCGCCGCGCTGCCGGCCGCCGCCACGTTGCCGGCGGCCGAGCGCCGGGTGGTGACAGTGCTCTTCGGCGACCTCTCCGAGTTCACCTCCTGGTCGGAGGATCTCGACCCGGAACGCGTCGGCGCCGTCACCGACCGGGTGCTCGCCGCGCTCGCCGGTGCCGTGAAGACGTTCGGCGGGCACGTCGACAAGCTGACCGGTGACGGCATCATGGCGGTCTTCGGTGCCCCGGTGGCGCACGAGGACGACGCCGAACGCGCCGTCCGGGCCGCCCTGTCCATGCAACGGGCCGTCCGCCGGGTGCTCGACGACGAGCGGGGCGGCGGCGCGCCGCTCGGGCTGCGGGTCGGGTTGAACACCGGCGACGTCATCGCGGGAATCCAGGCCGCGATCGAATACACGGTCATCGGCGACACCGTGAACACAGCGGCCCGGCTCGCCGACGCCGCCGCCGTCGGGGCCGTCTACGCCGGTGGACGCACCGCTGCGGCCACCAGGCACGTCTCCTCCTGGCGGGCGCTGCGCCCGCTGCGGCTCAAGGGCAAGCGTGAGCCGGTCGAGGCGTACGAGCTGCTGGGTCTGCTGGACGCGCCGGGAACCCGCTCGGGGCTCGGCGACGAGGCGCCGTACGTCGGCCGGGAGACGGAGGTCGGCCGGGTCGCCGGCCGGCTCGCCGAGGTGATCGACCAGGGCGACCCGCGGGTGCTGTTGATGACCGCCGAGGCGGGCATCGGCAAGTCCCGGTTCGCCGCCGAGGTGGAACGCCTCGCCGCCGGCTACGACGTCGGTGCCGGTCGGTACGCGGCGCACACCGGGGCCCGGGTGCTCTCGGTGCGCTGTGCGGCGTTCGGGGAGCGGCGACGGCTCGCGCCCCTGGCCGATCTGGTGCGGGCCGCCGTCGGTCTGCCCAGCGACGCGTCCACCGCGTTGACCCGCCCGGCGGTCGAGGAGCGGCTGCGCCGGCTCGGGCAGCGGCTCGCCCGCTCCGGTGCGGAGACACCGCCGATCGCCACGGAGCAGCTGCTGGCCCTGCTCGGCTACGCCGAACTCCCGGCGCACACCGGCGGCGACAGCGGCGAGTGGGGCGGCTCGGGCACTCCGGCCGCAGACGCCGAGGTGGTGCCGAACGCGGTCGCCGACCTGCTCAGTGGGCTCGCCTCGGAGGCGCCGCTGGTGATCGTGGTGGACGACCTGCACGATGCCACCGCCGAGACGATCAAGGTCCTCGGGTTGACCCTGTCCAAGCTCACCGGCCCGGTGCTGGTGCTGCTGCTCGGCCGCCCCGAGTTGGTGCGTACCGCTGGGGCGCTGACCCGGGTCGCGGACGCCGAGGTGCACTCGCTGCCGCCGCTGCGCGGTGCCGACGCGGCCCGGCTGCTGACGAGTTACCTCAGCGGCGGCAAGCTGCCGCAGGCCGACACCGACCGGTTGCTCGCCACCGCGCAGGGCAATCCGTTCTACCTGGCTGAGCTGGTCACCCTGCTTATCGAACGGGGCGCGCTGACCACGGAATCTGTCCGTGCCGCCGCTGATCGGCCAGGCTCCGGCGATCGGGACCAGAGTGGGGCGAACGGCTGGCGGTTGGTGCCGGGGTCGCTGGGCAGCCGGCTGCTCTCCCGGGACCTCGCCGCCGTGCTCGCGGCCCGGATCGACGCGTTGCCGCCGGACGCCCGGTCGGTGCTTCGCGACGCGGCGGTCACCGGCGACACGGTGCCGACCGGCGCGCTGGAGGCGATGCGGGAGCTGCGCGGTGGCCGCGACGGCAGGCCGTCGGCCGTGGTCGCCGTCGAGCTCGACCGAGCGGTCGAGGAGTTGCTGCAACGCCGCATGCTGCACCGTTCTCGTACCGGCTACTCGTTCGCGACGCCGCTCATGCGGGAGGCCGCGTACGCCGGGGTGAGCAAGGCCGAGTTGGCCGAGCGGCACGCCGCGCTGGCCCGGTGGGCGGCGCCGGCGGATGAGGCCACCGTCAGCACTGTGGGCGGGTTCACCGACGAGGCCCGGGACGACTTCGTGGCGATGCACGTCGAGCGGGCCGCCACGCTCGCTGACGCGGTGAAGCTGCGCCCGGACGCGCCGGCCCGTGCGGTTGTTCCGCTCGGCGTGGCCGCGCTCGGACGCGCCGCCCGCCGGTCGATCGCCGCCGGTGAGCCGGCCATGGCCGTCGAGTACGCCGAGCGCGCCACCGAACTGGCCCGCGACGGGGTGCCGGCAGCCGACCGGGTGGTGCACGCGCGGGCGTTGCTCCAGGTCGGCCGGGTCTCCGACGCGTTGGCGTACGCCGAGAAGATTGCCGCGAACGCGGGGGACGAGGTCACCCGGGTCAGTGCTCTCCTGCTGGCGGGGCAGGCCCAGGAGACCCTCGGCGATCAGGGCCGGGCGGTGACCGCCTGGCAGGAGGCGTTGCAGGTGGCCACCGAAGGCCGACTGCCCACGCAGCGCGCCACGGCGATGCGCCGGCTCGGCATGGCCGACTTCGTGGCGGGGCGGCTGAGTCAGGCGAGCAGTCGGTTGGCGGCCGCGTACCAGGTCAGCCTCGGTGCCCAGGACCGACGCGGGCAGGCGTGGTCCCTGCAGAACCTGGCCTGGGTGACCACCACCCGGGGTGACTTCGCCGGGACCGACGCGGTGCTCGGCCGCGCCGCCCGACTCTTCGCCGAGCTGAAGGACCCGTACGGGCGGGCCTGGCTGCGCGGCACCACGGCGTTCGCCCGGCTGCTCGCCGGCCGGCTGCGCGAGGCGTGTCGGATGGCGCAGGTGTTCCTGCCGTTCGGCGAGCGGGTCGGTGAGGCGTGGGCCGTGGGCACGTTGCGGGCGGTGGCGGCGTTCGCCACTGCCGAGCTGGGGGACCTGGCCGAGGCGGACCGGGAGGCGCGGCGGGCGTACCGGGAGTTCGCCGCGGCGTCCGACGACTGGGGGCGCGGGTTCGCCCTGGTGGTCCGGGCGGTGGTGGCGCGCGGCCTGGGCGAGCCGGAGCACGCGGCGGACCTGCTCACCGACGCCCTGGCGTACGCGGAGCGAACCTCGCATCCGCTGCTCACCGGAATGGCCGGCACGCTGCGCGGCTTCGTCGCGTTGGACATGGGCGACTGCGAGACGGCCGAGCGGGTTGCCCGCGCGGTGCTGATGGCTGTCGAGCCGCACAACCCGCAGGCCCCGGCGCAGGTGGCGCCCCGGGTGTTGCTGGCGACGGCCCGTCTCGCCGCCGGCGACTCGGCGACAGCGGTCGGGCTGCTCGCCCCGGTGGCCACGGCCGCCGCGAACGCACCCTCGCTGCTGTTCTCCCGCCGTCAGACGATGGCTCAGTACGCTGCGGCGCTACTCGCTCACGGTCAGCGGGAGCAGGCGTTGGACTGGGCTCGTCGAGCGGTCACCGCGCCGGCCGAGGACGTGCGCAGCCAGGTGATCGCGGCGAGTGTGCTGGCCGAGGCGTTGGCTGCCTGCGGTCGTCCGGCGGAGGCGCTGTCCTGCGCGCAGGAGGCGGTCCGCCTGGCGTACGCCACCGAGCAGCGCAGCGAACGAGCCGCAGCCGACGCCCTGCATACCCGCCTGTCCGCCCTGGTCTGACCTACTGTTGATCAAGAGGTTTCGGTCAGAGTCCGGCCCGCCGGTGACCCGAAGCTCTCGATCAACGCGACCCTGGGGGGTGCCGGGTTCTGCCGGTTCTGGGGATGTGGTGGTCGGGGGGAGCGGCTAGCGTGTCACCACCGCGTACGGGTCCACAGTGGTGACCCTCGCCGTGCCTGGGGAGGCCCTTCATGAAGCTGCCGCGATCCATCGCGGGCTGGACCATCGCGGTCTTCGGCGTGTTGGCGCTGGTGATGGGCGCGGTCGGGCTGCTCTGGCCGGAGGCGCAGCTGCGCATGCTCGGGTTCGAGGTGCCAGCGACGCGGGCCGTCGGTGATCACACCGGGACGTTCCTGCTGGCGTCCTCGATGGCGGCCTTCAACATGGGCGTCTACTACCTGCTGGCCACGGTGACCGAGTGGCGGGCGTTCTACCGGTTCACTGTGGTCTTCCGGCTGGTCACGTTCACCGTGTTCACCATCGCGGTGCTGGCCGACATAGCTCCCGACCGGTTCTTCGGGGTGGCGGCGTGGGAAGGGCTGGGCGCCGTGGCCACCGCCGTCGGCCTGCGTCTGGACGCCCGGCGGGGCATCCCGGCCGGCGGGGTCGGATCGTCCGAGGGTGCCGGGACGACTGCGGTCGCCGAGGAGGGTACCGGTCCCGCCGGTGCGGCTCCGGCGGACGCGGTGCGCTGAGCCATCGGTCGGGTTGGGTATTTTCGAGCGGTGACCGACACCCCGACCGGCGGCGTGCCAGTGCCGATCGTGCCCGGCCTGACTGATTTGCGGGTCTTTGCCCGGGGCGGGTACGCTACCGTCTACCGGGCCACTCAGATCTCCGTGGGTCGCGAGGTCGCCGTCAAAGTGGAGAACCGGACGCTGGACAGCGAGCGCGATCAGGCCCGCTTCCTGCGCGAGGCGCGGGCGGCCGGTCGGATGTCGTCCCACCCGCACGTGGTGGACCTCTTCGACGTGGGGGTCACAGTCGATCAGCACCCCTACCTGATCATGGAGCTCTGCGACGGCTCGTACGCCGAACGGATGCGCACCTCACCGCTCGGCCCGGTGGAGGCCCGTGACCTCGGCATCAAGATCGCGGACGCGCTGGCCCACTCGCACGCCGCCGGGGTGCTGCACCGGGACGTGAAACCGGCGAACATCCTCCACTCGCACTTCAACTCGGCGGTGCTCGCCGACTTCGGGCTCGCCGTCCTCGCCGAGCACCGGGACGCCTCGGTCACCCTGGAGGTGCTCACCCCGGCGTACGCGCCGCCGGAGATGTTCAGCCACAGCCCGCCGTCCCCGGCCGTCGACGTGTACGCGCTCTGCGCCACCCTCTACGCGGTGATGCACGGCCGACCGCCGCGCTGGCAGTCCGAGCGCAACCCGAGCCTGGTCACCGTGCTGGAGATGTTCAACCAGCCGCTCCCCGCGCTGCCCGGAGTGCCGGACGAGCTGATCGACGTGCTGCGCGTAGGCATGGCCAACGATCCGGGCGAGCGTCCCTCCGCCCTGGAGTTGCACGACCTGCTCAACAACCTCCCACTCGGCTCGCCGGCGGCACCCGTCAGCGGCGCTCCGGTCAGCGGTGCCGCGACGCTCTCCGGCCCGTACGCGGCCAACCAGCCGGTGCCCCGATCGCCCATCGAGGACACCCAGCGGGCGGGCCCCACCGGTCGGCGTTGGCGGCGCTGGCTCTTCGGCGGCGCCGGGGTGCTCGCGCTCGCCGCCTCCGCGACCGCCGGTGCCTGGGTCGCTGACCGGGCACCGCCACCCACCCCGTACCCGTCGGCCACCCAGATCGCCGCACCGGCGACCGGGCCGCTGCCCGGCTGCTCCACCGGCACCGGTGCGCCCACCGCCCTGCCAGAGGGTGCCCGGTGTCTGCCCGAGCTGGAGTGCTTCGGCCCGATGCGGATCCGCGGCAGCCGCGCCGAGGCGGCTCGGCTGTCCTGCGCCGGCCGACACACCTGGGAGACGTACGCCGAGGGCATCCTGCCGGTGTCGCTGGTCGGCGCCGACTACGACGAGGTGACCGCCGCTGAGCCGGTGCGGCAGGTGTGCAGCGCCACGACGTTCCGGTTGACCACCGGGATCGGCGAGGCGACCGGCTGGCACCTGGAGGTGCTACCGCCGATCGACGGCAGCATCGACCGGACCTACCGGTGTCTGGCGGGGCGCGGCGTGGACGGGCTCACCGCACCCACGCTCACCGGCCGCTGAGCCCGTTCGACCCGCGTCGGCGGTCACGCACCGCACGCAACGCGTCCCTGGGGTCGAGGGCATCGAGGGTGTCCGCGTCGATCCCGTACGGCATCAGCTCGGGCGGCCCGAAGGCTGCCGACCGGTCCGCCGGCTCCGGATCGTCGACCTGACGGGCGGCCGAGACCGCGACCCCGGCGACCATGGTCATTAGCACGCAGAGCAGCGCGAGAACCACGCCGAGGAGGTCCTGTCGGCGCCACACGACCAGCATGACCAGCGGCGCAAGGGCTCCCAGCGCCGCGAGCACCGCCACCGTGCGCGCATCGGGTCTGGACAATCGGCTCACGTGTCAAGCATGTCGCGACCTGGCCGGCTGTCAACCGCAGAGCCGACCTCCGCGCCGATCGACGTCGATCCGAGCCGTCCACTGGACAGGGTCCACCGCGCGCACACGGATTGGACAAGAGCCGCTACTCTCGGTGTTCCGCAGGCCCTTCCGGTAGCGAGGTCGCCCATGAACTCAGGCAGTTCGCAGTCTCGGCTCCGCCCGATCGCGTCGACGCTGGCGGTCGCTCTCACTCTCGTGCTCGCCGCAGCGGCCGGTTGCGACAGCCGGAAGGAGCCAGACCTGCCCTCCGTGCAGGAGAAGATGCGCGAGACGCACATCTACGGTCAGTCGAAGCTGCGGATCGGTGTCGCCACCAACGAGCCGCTGATGGGTGAGTTGCGAAACGGCCAGCACGTCGGGTTCGACGTCGAGATCGCCCGGTACATCGCGGCCTCCCTCGGCTATGAGGGGGACCAGCGGCTGGAGTTCGTCTCGGTCGCGACCGAGGACCGGATCCCGTCGCTGCAAGGTGGCACCGTCGACCTGGTGGTGTCCAGCTTCTCCATGACGGAGGACCGTAAGCAGCTGGTCAGCTTCGCCGGGCCGTACTTCGTCACCACGCAGGAGGTGATGGTGCCGATCCGACTCAAGGACAGGATCCGCACCATCGAGGATCTGCGCGACCCGGCGTACAAGGTCTGCACCAGCGGCGGCTCCACCACCGAGGCCGAGTTGGAGAAGCACCAGGTCAAGACGTTCGTGGTCAAGGACGTCGGCGACTGCGTCGACGGCATCCGGAAGGGGCGGTACGACGCGGTCAGCTCCGACGAGTCGATCCTCGCCGGTTTCCTGGCCAGCTTCCCCAAGGAGTTCGAGATCGTGGACATGCCGTTCGGCACCAGCGAGTTGCTGGGCATCGGCGTGCCGATCGGTGATCCCGCGCTGCGCGACCTGGTCGCGTTCTTCCTGCAGAAGAGCTACGTGCAGGGCCGCGACGGAGATGCCAGCCCCTGGCAGACCGCGTACAACCGGACCCTGGGCCCCTGGCTGAAGGCTGAGAAGCGCCAGCCGCAGCCGCTGGAGGTGCCGAAGCTGGTCGACTTCGACGACAAGGCGCCCGCGAAGTGAGCGCGGCGCCGACCGCCACCGGCGGCGACGGGCCGGTCCCGCCGCCCCGCACGTCAGTGCCCGGCGGCGACGCGTCGCCGATCGACGGTACGGCCACAGCGCCGCCGGCCGTGGATCGTCCGGTCGGCGCGGAAGGTGACGTTGCCTGGCCGGCCGCGGTGCCGGTCGCCGAACCTGCCGAGCCGGTCGTCGCCGCGGTTGAGCCGGGGCGGGTCCGCTGGGATCCGGCGGAGCGGCGTGCCCGCGCCAGCCAGTCGTTCTGGACGGCGGTGGTGGGCGTGCCGGCGATCTTCTCGGTGCTCCGCCTCGGCGTGGAGGCCGGCGGGGAGCTCCAGACCACGCTGCTGCTGGTGGCCAACGTCGGGCCGGTGAACCTGCTCGCCGGTTTCCTGACCACGGCGGCGCGGCTGCTCTCCACCGGGCTGGTCGCCGTCTTCGCGCTCGGCGCGGTACTGGCCGTCAGCGCGGACCGGCTTCCGCCCGGCACCCGTCGCCGTCCGCTCTTCGCCCGCTGGGCCGACATCACCCCGGCCTGGGTGGTGCTGGCCAGCTTCCTGCTCGCGCTGATCACCTGGCCGTTGCTCTATCTGCCGTTGCTGCTGCCGGCGTTCGTGGCCGCGTTCCAACTGAGCCCGGCGCGGCTGCACGAGCGGGTCGCGCCTCGGTTGCTGCTGATCGGCGCGCTGCTCGCCGGGTACGGCTGGCTGATGCTGCCCACGATGCGCGACGCGATGCGGCAGGGCGACGAGTGGCTGGTGCTGGCGCTCATCGTGGTGCCCCCGCTGCTCGCGCTCTTCGTCGCGGGGCCGCTGCCGGGCCTGGTGATCCGGCCGCTGGCGTCGGTGACCGAGGTGGCGGTGCTCGCCACCCTGGTCTGGGCGGCGGTGCCGGTGATCACCACACCGGTGCTGCCGCTCACCGTCACCACGGTGGGCGCGGAGAGTGGGCCCACCGAGGACGTTCGCGGGCACGTGATCACCACCGACGACGTCAACATGGTGATCCTTCAGGAACGGGGCGGGGTCCGGTATGTTCCGGTCGGTCTGGTCCGTGCCCAGGTGCTCTGCCCGAGCGAAGAGGAGCTGCCCCGCCACCAACTGCGCATTCACGACTTCCACGTCGAGGATTCGCTGTTGGAGGGCATGGGTCGGCGGGTCCGCCCGGTCCACCGCATCGACGCCGCTTGCCGTACCCCGGCCTGAACCCCGCCCCGCCCGCCCAGTGCGCGTCAGTAGGACTTGTCCTGGCCGAGGACGTGTTGGGCCACGAAGTTGAGGATCATCTCGCGGCTGACCGGGGCGATCCGGCCGGCCCGGACCGCGCCGAGCAGGGTCGCCACCCCGTACTCGGTGGTCATTCCGGCCCCGCCGAGCACCTGTACGGCGGTGTCCACGGCGAGCGCGGCGGCCTCCCCGGCCGCGTACTTGGCCATGTTGCCGGACACCCCGGCCTCCAGGTCGCGGCCGGCGTCGTACAGGGTGGCCGCCTTCTGGATCATGAGGCGGGCCAGCTCCACCTGCACAGCCGCGTGGGCCAGCGGATGCGACACCCCCTGGTGCGAGCCGATGCTCCGACCACCCCAGACCTTGCGGGTGGCGGTGTACTCACTGGCCCGCTCGATGGCGTACCGGCCGGTGCCGGCGCCCATCGCGGCCACCGTGATCCGCTCCGGGTTGAGCCCGGCGAAGAGTGCCGGCAGCCCCGCGTCCAGCGACTCACCGAGCAGCGCGTCGGCGGGCACCCGCACGTCGTCCAGGTAGAGCAGGAACTGGTTCTCCGGCGACAGGATCTCCATGTCCAGTTTGGAGCGGGTCAGCCCGGCCGCGTCGGTCGGCACCAGGAACAGCGCCGGCTTCAGCTTGCCGGTGGAGGAATCCTCGGTACGCGCCACCACCAGCACATGACCGGCCTCGTCGACCCCAGAGATGTAGCACTTGCGACCGTTGAGCACCCAGTCGTCGCCGTCGCGCCGGGCCACGGTGCCGAGCCGGTGGAAGTTGGAACCGGCCTCCGGCTCGGTGATCGCAAAAACGATCTTCTGGGAGCCGTCGGCGAGGCCCGGCAGGTGCCGCTTGCGCTGCTCCTCGGTGCCGTGCCGACTGAGCACCGTCGCCGCGATGGCGGGGGAGACCACCAGCAGCAGCAGCGGGCAACCCGCAGCCGCCAACTCCTCGCAGACGATGGCCAGCTCGGTGATGCCGCCGCCCCCGCCGCCGTACTCGGTGGGGATGTTGACCCCCAGGTAGCCGAGCCGTCCGGCCTCCGCCCAGAGTTCGGTGGTGTGTTCGCCAGTCCTCGCCTTCTCGACGAAGTAGGAGTGGCCGTAGCGGCGGCCCAGCGCCCGCACGGCGTCGCGCAACTGGTCCTGCTCGGGGGTGAGGTCGAAGGTCATTGGGCGTCCTCTTCTTCGATAACGGCGAGCACGGCGCCCGTCTGCACCTGACCGCCGGTCGGCACCGGCAACTCGGCGACCACGCCGTCGATCGGGGCGAGCACGGGATGTTCCAGCTTCATCGCTTCCAGGGTGAGCAGCGGATCGCCGGCCGAGACCCGCTGGCCGACCTCGACGTGCACCCGGGCCACCGCGCCGGGCAGCGGCGCGAGCAGCGACCCGGCCGCCACCGCCGTGGTGGGCAGCGGGAGACGCGGCATCTCGGCCAGGCTCGCCGCCCCGTCCGGGCCGTCCACGAAGACATCCGCCCCCACCCTGTGTACGCGGTACGCGCGGCGGACCCCGTCGACGTCGAGCACCGCCCGGTCCGCTGTGGCCTCGACCAGCGCCACCGTCGGTCGCTCGGTCGACTCCTCCGTCGCCGACGTGCTGGACCAGTCGGCGAGCCGGCCGACCCGGTCCAGCCGGTAGCGGATCTCGATCTCGTCGCCGTCCGGCCCGACGAAGCGGGTGGTCTGGGGAACGGCGGGCACGTTGCGCCAGCCGGAGGGGAGCCCGGAGAGCACCGGTGCTGTCGCCCGGCGCTGGGCGGCCGTGGCCAGCGCCGCGGCGAGGGCGGTGACCGGCAGCCGGTCGGCGGGCAGCAGCGGAGTGAAGACCTCCGGGTGCCGGTCCAGGAAACCCGTGTCGATCTCCACGGCGGCGAACGCGGGGCTGCGCAGCACCCGGACCAGCAGATCCCGGTTGGTGGTCACCCCGTGCAGCTCGGCCCGGGCCAACGCGCTGGCCAGCAGCCGGGTCGCCTCCGCGCGGGTACGACCCCAGGCGACCAACTTCGCGAGCATCGAGTCGTAGTGCACCCCGACCACCGAGCCGGCCAGCACACCCGAGTCGAGCCGCAGGCCTGGCCCGGCCAGCCCACCGAACTCGGTCGCCACATCGCCGACGCTGAACCGGTGCAGGGTCCCGGTGGCCGGCCGCCAACCCGCCGCCGCGTCCTCGGCGCAGACGCGCACCTCGATCGCGTGCCCGGTGCTCGCCGGCAGGGCCGCCGGCAACGGCTCACCCTCGGCGACGAGCAGTTGCAGACCCACCAGGTCCAGTCCGGTGCACAACTCGGTGACCGGGTGCTCGACCTGAAGGCGGGTGTTCATCTCCAGGAAGAAGAACTCACCGCCCGGGGCGAGCAGGAACTCCACAGTGCCCGCGCCCAGGTAGTCGACAGCGCGCCCGGCGGCCACCGCCGCCTCGTGCAACGCCGTCCGCAACCGGTCCGGCACAACCGCCGGCGCCTCCTCGACGATCTTCTGGTGCCGCCGCTGGATCGAGCACTCCCGGTCGCCGAGGGCCACCACCCGACCGTGGGCGTCACCGAAGATCTGCACCTCGACGTGCCGGCCGCGCTCGACGTACCGCTCGATGAAGACAGTGCCGTCGCCGAACGCGGCAGCCGCCTCGCGGCGCGCGGAGGCCACGGCCTCGGCCAGTTCGTCGGCGGTCCGGACGATCCGCATGCCCCGGCCACCACCGCCGGCGGACGCCTTCACCAACACCGGGAAGTCGGTGATCCCGTCGGTGTCGGTCCAGCTCGGCAGCATCGGCACGCCCGCCTCGGCGAGCAGCGCCTTCGCCGCCAGTTTGTCGCCCATCGCGGCGATCACCTTGGCCGGCGGGCCGACCCAGGTCAGGCCGGCGTCGGTCACCGCCGCCGCGAACTCGGCGTTCTCGGCGAGGAACCCGTAACCGGGGTGGACGGCGTCCGCGCCGCTGCGCCGGGCCGCCTCCAGGATCTTCTCGACCCGCAGGTACGTCTCGGCAGGCGTTCTCCCCGGCAGGCGTACGGCCTGGTCGGCCTCGGCCACGAACGGCGCGTCGGCGTCCGCGTCCGAGTGCACGGCAACGGTCTGCACGCCCGCTGCGCGGCAGGTGGCGAAGACCCGACGGGCGATCTCGCCCCGGTTGGCCACGAGCAGTCTGTTGATCATAGGTGGCCCTTCTACATCCGGAAGACGCCGAAACCGTCGGCGCCCTTCACCGGTCCGTTGTGGATCGCCGAGAGGCAGAGCCCGAGGATGGTCCGGGTGTCCCGGGGGTCGATCACCCCGTCGTCGTAGAGCCGGCCGGAGAGGAAGAGCGCGCCGGACTGCGACTCGATCTGCTGCTCGACCATCAAACGCATCGCCGCGTCGGAATCCTCGTCGTAGTCGCGCCCTCGCGCGGCAGCCGCCTGCCGGGCCACGATCGACAGCACCCCCGCGAGCTGCGCCGGGCCCATCACCGCCGACTTCGCGTTCGGCCAGGTGAACAGGAACCTCGGCTCGTACGCCCGGCCGCACATGCCGTAGTTGCCGGCGCCGTAGGAGGCGCCCATGTTCACCGTCAGGTGCGGCACCGTCGAGTTCGACACCGCGTTGACCATCAACGCGCCGTGCTTGATGATGCCGCGCTGCTCGTACTCGGTGCCGACCATGTAGCCGGTGGTGTTCTGCAAGAAGATCAACGGAGTGTCCGAGGCGTTCGCGAGCTGGATGAACTGGGCCGCCTTCTGCGCCTCCGCGCTGAACAGCACCCCCCGGGCGTTCGCCAGCACCCCCACCGGATATCCGTGCAGCTCGCCCCAACCGGTGACCAGCGCGTCCCCGTACGCCGGCTTGAACTCGTCGAAGTCGCTGCCGTCAAGTACCCGGGCCAGCACCTCCCGGGGGTCGAACGGCACCTTCAGGTCGGCGCTGGTGATGCCGAGCAGTTCCTCCGGGTCGTACTTCGGCGGCTGTGGCACCGCCGTCCGCGGCGACGGGCCCTGCTTTCGCCAGTTCAACCGGCGGACGCACTGCCGGGCCAGCCGGATGCCGTCCCGCTCGTCGACGGCCAGGTAGTCGGCGAGCCCGGACGTGCCGGCGTGCATCGCCGCGCCACCCAGCGACTCGTCGTCGGTGACCTCGCCGGTCGCCATCTTCACCAGCGGCGGACCGGCCAGGTAGACCTGTGACCGGTCCCGAATCATGATCACGTGGTCGGACATCCCCGGCACGTACGCGCCACCGGCCGTGGCGTTGCCGAAGACCACGCTGACAGTGGGGATGCCGGCCGCCGAGAGCCGGGTGAGGTCACGGAACACCCGACCGCCGGGAATGAAGATCTCCGCCTGGGTGGGCAGGTCCGCCCCCGCCGACTCCACCAGATTGACCATGGGCAGCCGGTTGGCCAGGGCGATCTCGCCGGCCCGCCGGGTCTTCGCCAGTGACCACGGGTTGACAGCGCCGCCGCGTACCGTCGGGTCGTTGGCGACGATCAGGCACTCCACGCCCTCGATGACCCCGATGCCGGTGACCACGCTGGCCCCGACCGGGAAGTCCGAGCCGTACGCGGCTACCGGCGACAGCTCCAGGAACGGGCTGTCGGCGTCCACCAGCAGCTCGATCCGCTCGCGGGGGAGCAGTTTGCCGCGGGCGTGGTGCCGGGTCACGTACTTCTCGCCGCCACCCGCCCGCGCCTGGTCCAGCGCGGCGTCCAACTCGGTCAACCGCTCCAGCAACGCGGCCCGGTTCGCCAGGTACGAGGGCGAGGACGGGTCGACGGTGCTGTCCAATGTGGTCATAGGCCCATGCCTTTCGCGATGATCTCGTTCATGATCTCGGTGGTGCCGCCGCCGATGCCGAGGATCCGCGCGTCGCGGTAGTGCCGCTCCACCTCGGCGTCGCGCAGGTAGCCGAACCCGCCGTGCAGCTGCAACGCCTGGTCGACGACGTGGTCGCAGGCGGCCACCGCCACGTTCTTCGCCATCGCCACCTCGGTCACCACTGGCTCGCCGGCAGCGACCCGACCTGCGACCTCGTGCACGTACGACCGGGCGGCCTCGGCCCGGGTGTGCATCTCGGCCAGCCGGTGCCGGATCAGCTGCCGGCTGGCCAGCGGACGCCCGAAGGTCTCCCGGTCCCGGCACCAGCGCACCGCCAACTCGACGCAGCGCTGCGCTGTCGCGTACGCCTGGGTCGCCAGCGACAGCCGTTCCGCCGCGAAGTTCTGCATGATCGCCAGGAAGCCGGTGTCCTCCGCGCCGATCCGGTTGGCGACCGGCACCCGCACGTCAGCGAAGGACAGCTCGGCGGTGTCAGAGCAGTGCCAGCCCAGCTTCTCCAACCGGCGTCCCACTGTGAACCCGGGCGACCCCTTGTCGATGACCAGCAGGGTGAGCGAGCCGCTGCCGGGGAAGTCGGTACACACCGCAGTGGTCACGAAGTCGGCCCGGTGCCCGCTGGTGATGTACGTCTTCGACCCGTTCACCACGTAGTGGTCGCCGTCGCGGCGGGCGGTGGTGCGGATGCCGGCGACGTCCGAACCGCCGTCCGGCTCGGTGATGGCCAGCGCGCCGATCATCGTGCCGGACAGAGTGGGCCGCACGTACCGCTCGATCAGACTGTCGTCGGCCGGGGACGCGGTGCCGCCGAGCCGGCCGCCCAGCGAGCCACCGGTGCGGGCACCGGCCGCCGTGACCATGTGCGGCAACGCGATCCCGTGCGTGAACAGGGCCGCCACCAGCCCCGACGAGCCGCCGGAGCGGATCAGCTCCTCGGTCACGATGATCGAGTCGAGCAGGTCACCGCCGCTGCCACCCACCGACTCCGGAAAGCCGATGCCGAGCAGGCCGAGCTTCGCGGCGGTCGCGTGCAGCGCCCGGGGCACCTCGCCGGCCCGCTCCCAGTCGTCCAGGTGCGGCAACACCTCCCGGGTCACGAACGCCCGGGTCAGCTCGCGTAGTTGCCGGCGCTCCGGGGTGTCCACGATGCTCACCACGCCTCCTTCGTTCGCGACTGCGGGGCTCGCAGGACCGGCTCACTCCTCGCGCTCACCCGGAGGCCCCCGTCGGAAGGTCGGCCGGCAGGTCGACGATTCGGGCGCGCAGCAGCTCGCCGAGCGCCTTGGCCTGCGGGTCGAACCGCGTGGACGCGGCCACCCCGGCGCCGAGCAGGCCCTCGATCACGAAGTTGACAGCCCGCAGGTTCGACAACTCGTAGCGCCGCACCGACAGCGGGGCGGTCTCCGGCACCAGCTCGGCCAGCCGGTCGACTGTCAACCAGGTCCGCAGCCACGCGTACCCGGCGTCGGAACGCGCCCAGACACCGAGGTTGGCGTCCCCGGCCTTGTCCCCGGAGCGTGCGCCCACCACCTCGCCGAGCGCCCCGCGTCGGGTCGGGCCGTCGATGGCCGCCTCGCCACCCGGGGCCGATTCGTCCGGCGAGGTGGGGGCGGTGCGGGTCGGTGGGGCGATCGGCACCCGCTCGCCACCGGGCAGCACAGCGACGTGCGCCACCGTGTCCTGCGGCACCGCGTCGGCGGTGAAGACGCCGTACGGTGTCGCGTCACCGGGCAGTGTGGTCAGCGTGCAGCCCGGGTACGAGGCCAGGGCCAACTCCACGGCGGCGGCCGAGAACGCCCGCCCGGCCCGCGCCTTGTCGCCGTCGCGCAGGTGTACGTGCAGCAGGGCGCTGGCCGCCTCGGTGTCGACGGCGTCCGGATGGTCGGTCCGAGCGAGAATGAACTCCAGCCCGTCCTTGCCCACCGCCTCCTCGACCTGCCCCCGGACCAGTGCCGCCTTCTCCTCGATCTGCAGGCCGCACAGGACGAACGTCATCGAGTTGCGGAAGCCGCCGAGGTTGTTGACGCCCACCTTCAGCGTGGGCGGGGGCGGGGTTCCCCGTACACCGGAGACCCGGACCCGGTCCGCCCCGTCGGGGTGCAGCGTCACAGTGTCCAGTCGGGTGACCACGTCCGGCCCGAGGTACGACGGCCCGCCGATCTCGTAGAGCAGTTGGGCGGTGACGGTTTCCACTGTGACCGCGCCGCCGGTGCCCGGATGCTTGGTGAGCACCGACGAGCCGTCGGGGTGCACCTCGGCGATCGGGAACCCGGGCCGGTGGCCGCCGTCGGGCAGCTCGGTGAAGAAGCTGAAGTTGCCGCCGGTGACCTGCGCGCCGCACTCGACGAGGTGCCCCGCGACGGTGGCCCCGGCCAGCTCGTCGAGGTCGTCGCGGCCCCACCCGTACCGGGCGATGGCCGGGCCGACCACCAGCGACGCGTCGGTGACCCGGCCGGTGACCACCACGTCCGCGCCGGCGTCGAGGCAGGCGGCGATCCCGAACGCGCCGAGGTAGGCGTTGGCGCTCAACGCGTCCGGTCGCTGGATCGTGTCGCCCTCGACGTACCCGACCTGAGTCGGTAGCCCGAGCCGGTCGGCGAGCTTCCCGATCGCGGCGGCCAGGCCGGCCGGGTTCAACCCGCCGGCGTTCGTCACGATCCGTACCCCTCGGTCGAGGGCGGTGCCGAGGCAGGTCTCCAGTTGCCGCAGGAACGTCTTCGCGTAGCCCAGGTCGGGGTCGCGCATACGGTCCCGGGCAAGGATCAGCATGGTCAACTCGGCGAGGTAGTCGCCGGTCAGCACGTCCAGCTCACCGCCGTCGAGCATCTCCCGCCAGGCGGTGAACCGGTCGCCGTAGAAGCCGGAGGCGTTGCCGATGCGGATCATGCCGGTACCCCGATCCCGCCGGCCGGCTGCCGGCCGTCACCCGGCGGCCCGGCGAAGGCCTGCGCCACGTCGAGCCATTCGTCGGCGACCGGCCCGGTGGCGACCAGAGCGAGGTCCGCGCGGTGCCGGCGCTGGGTGACCAGCAGGCAGAAGTCCCGAGCCGGGCCGGTGACCCGGTCGGCGGCCTCCGCCGGACCCCAGCTCCAGGTGTCGCCGCCGGGCCCGACCAGCTCGACCCGGACCGGCGCCGCCGGTGCCTCCCGGCCGTGCGCGGCGAAACCGTGCCCGAGGGTACGCACGCCCAGGTGCGCGACGTGCCGGAGTCGGTCGCTGTCGGGGCGGACCACGCCGAGGGCGTCGGCCACGTCCGCGCCGTGCGCCCAGGTCTCCATGATCCGGGCGGTTGCCATCGAGGTGGCCGACATCCTGGTGCCGTACCAGGGCAGTTTGCCGCCGGCCGGGACGGCGGCCAGTGCGTCGACGAGCGCGGTGCGCCCGGCCCGCCAGCGGGGGAGCAGCTCGGCCGGCGGGGCGAGGAACTCCTCAGCGCCGACGTCTACGAGTCGGGTCACGTCCGGCGCGGCGGTGACCGTCGCGTAGAACGCCTCGGGATCGGTCGCGGCCAACAGCGCGACGTGGTCGGTCCAGGCGAGGTGGGCGATCTGATGCCCGATGCTCCAGCCCGGCGCGGGGGTCGGCCTCGCCCAGTCGGCCACGGGCAGTGGCGCCACCAGGGCGTCCAGTTGGGCGGACTCGTCGGCCAGGTCCGTGAGCAGGTCGCTGAGGTCGACCATGGTGCCTCCGGTCGGTGGTGGCCGCTGCGGCCGGCGGTCAGGGCGTGAGCAGGGTGGCGAGCTGGCGCTTCCAGGTGGTCAGAAGAGCGGCCCGGCGGGCGGAGTCGTCGCTGAGCAGGTTGGCCACTCCGAGCCCGCGGAGCAGGTCGAGCGTGGCCTGCACCGCTTCGCGGACACCCGGTCGACGCTCGTCGACACCGAGCAGGGCGACGGTGAGCCGGTGCATTTCCCGCCCCACCCTCGCTTCCAGCGGCACCAGGGCGTCCCGCAGCTCCCGATCGGTGCGGGCGGCGACCCAGAGCTCAAGCGCGGCCACGAACAGCGGCCCGGTGAACGCCACGGCGAGCAGGTCGACGACCCGGTCCAACCGCTGCGGGCCAGCCGGCAGTGCCTCGGCCTCGGTGCGCAACTCGTCGGCCCGGCGCTCGGCCAGATGAGCCACAGCGGCCGTCACCAGCGCCGCCTTCGTCGGGTAGTGGTGCAGCTGCGCCCCACGCGAAACACCGGCCCGCGCCGCGACGACTGTGGTCGTGGTGCCGGACCAGCCGTGCTCGATCAGGCAGTCGACGGTCGCCTCCAGCAGCCGGGCCTGGGTGGCGCGGCTGCGTTCCTGCTGGGGGACACGTGTCGATGCGGTGGGCACGGAGACAGCCTGCTGCCTAAGAAACAAACAGTCAAGCCTGACTTTTTCTCGAGAGCCGTCTCCCGGCGCCCGCCTCCCCGGGTCGATCATGCAGTTGTGGTGGTTGACAAAAGCCATTTTATAGCTCGTAACGGGCACCACAACTCCATGATCCACCGGGACGGAGCGGCCTCGTCAGGGGGTGCTGCTCTGCGGACGTTCGTGGGGGCCGGGGGAAGGCGAGTCTGGAGGCGTCGGGTGCCAGGTGAATGAGAAGTGGGCCGCGGCCTCGGCGGGCGTGGCGCCCTCCCGGCGTCCGGGGACGTCGTGGACGGCGTCCGCGCCCTCGAAACGCAGTTGGTTGGCGTCGGCGTGCCGGGCCATGACAGCGGCGTAAGCGCGGACGTCTGCGGCGGTGACGTCGGTGCGGCCTCGCTCGGTGTACTGGTGGAGGAGGTCGGCGACGTCCGGATTGAATCGCAGCATGGTCACCGGGGCGTCGAACCGTCTGGCGATGGCGATGAGTCGAGCGCGCGCCTGCGGCGTGACGTTCGTTGACTCGGCGACCGCGCTGCGCCCGGCGGCGAGCCGGGCGACGATCCTGCGGTCGCGTTCCTCGAAGATTCGAGCGTCCGCCGCGTCGGAGTTCACGGCGGTGGGTGAGGTGCCGAATAACTCCGCGCGAATCTCGTCGCTGGAGACCACGGCATCCGCGTCGATCTGGCCGAGCGCGATCAGTGCCCGCAGGAGGCTGGTCTTGCCGGAGGCCGGCGGGCCGACGAGGAGCACGAGTCCCGCTGACACTCGGATCGGGCCGGACCCGCCCGGCGGGTGAGGTTGCTGCACGGACTCGGGCGGGTTCTTCGGCACGGCCCTATCCTGCCGTCCCTGACCGGTCCGCTGCCGTACGTAGGGCTCAGCGGCCGTCGCGGGGGCCGAAGACGGTCAGCGCCTCCGCGTCGCTGTGCTGGGAGCGCAGGTACTCGTCAGCCCAGGCGGCAGCGTCGGGGAAGGTCGACTCGGCCGCCACCCGGGCGCAGGCCGCGTCCACGTCGAAGGCGGTGCGGCGTAGCTGGACGCCCGGCCCGAGCAGCGCCCACCACGCGCCCGCGCCCCCGTACGGCATGCCGATGCTGCCCGGATTGACCACCAGGCGCCGATCGACCAACCGGGTGAAGGGCATGTGCGTGTGGCCGCAGACGACAGTGGAAACCTCGGCGGGAAGACCGTCGAACACGTCCGCCCAGCGCGCCATCCGGGAGTCGACGAGCACGACCTCCTCGTCGTCGCGGGGCGTCGCGTGGCAGAACAGCGTCCGCCCGAGGCCGTCGATGTCCAGCGTCGCCGTCGTCGGCAGTGCGGCGAGCCGGGCCACCTGGTCGTCGCGTAGCTGCCCGGCGGCCCAGTTAGACACCTCGATCGACGCCGGGCGACCGGCCCGGGCCTCGACCAGCTCGCGCTCGCAATTGCCGCCGACCCAGCACACCCGCTCGCCCAAACCGGCGAGCACGTCCAGCACCTCGACCGGTTGCGGGCCGGCGGCGATGTCACCGGTGAGCACGATCAGATCGGCGGCGGCCACGTCCGGCTCGGCCAGGACGGCCTCCAACGCCGGCAGGACGCCGTGGATGTCGGAGAGCACCGCAACACGATTCACCATGGCCCCACCCTCACCGCTGACCTCCATCGAGGCCAGCGATTCTGCGCCAGGCAGACGGCAGACGTCCCCGCCTGCGGCCGGTGACGGCAGGCGGGGACGCGTTGTACTGCTCAGACGCGGGCGCGGCGGGCCAGGCGCTCCGGGTCCAGGATGATGATGCTCTTGCCGTCCAACCGCAGCCAGCCGCGCGAGGCGAAGTCGGCCAGCGCCTTGTTGACGGTCTCCCGGGAGGCGCCGACGAGCTGGGCGATCTCCTCCTGGGTGAGGTCGTGGGTCACCCGCAGAACGCCGCCGTCGCGGGTGCCGAAGCGGCCCGCCATCTGGAGCAGGTTCTTGGCGACCCGGCCCGGCACGTCCGTGAAGATCAGGTCGGCGAGCGAGTCGTTGGTCCGACGCAGCCGTCGGGCGAGCACCCGCAGCAACTGCTCGGCGATCTCCGGGCGGTTGTTGAGCCACGGCCGCAGCGCCTGCTTACGCAGCCGCACCAGCCGGGTGTCGGTCACCGCGGTGGCGGTCGCCGTACGCGGACCCGGGTCGAAGAGCGACAGCTCACCGACCATGTCCGACGGCCCCATCACCGCGATGAGGTTCTGCCGGCCGTCCGCTGCGCGGCGACCAACCTTGATCTTCCCGGACAGCAGGATGTAGAGGCTGTCACCGGGCTCGCCCTCATTGAAGACGATCTCGCCCTTGCGGACCTCGATCGTCTCCATCTCCTTGGCAAGCGCCTCGGCAGCTTCCGGGTCAACACCCTGGAAGATCCCGCTGCGGGCCAGTACCTCGTCCATTGCGCACCTCCGGTTGCGCGTGCCGTCCGTCGGCCGGGGCCGCCGTCCGCTGATCCCCTCGCGCGCCGCCAAGTCTAGGCGCACGTGAGCACGAATCAGAGGTCGCCCCTGGAATCTTGATCGGTGGGCGTAACCTGCCGGACGTGCTGAGCGAGCCGACTCTGACCAGCCGCGCCGAGGATGGGCGGCATGTACCGCTGCTCGTCTGGCGTGCGGACGTGCCCCTGCGGGCGGCCAGCAGTGCCCCGCTGGGCGGTGGCATCGGGGTCCGGGGGTGGGTGTTGAACGCGACGGTCCCGATGTCGTACGACCGGGAGGACCCCGCGGCGCACCTGGCCTCGCTCGCCGCCGAGCTGACCCTCGACGGGCCCGGGATCGGCCTGCTGACCGGCGTCGATGTGGCCGAGGTGGTGGCGCGTAGCGACGCCGGGGTGCGGGCCTGGGCGACGGTCGGGCTCGGCACACCGGTGCCCGCTGCCGCGCCGACGCCGGCCGCGCTCGGCCCCCGCGTCGGCACTGTCAACATCGTGGTGTACGTGCCGGCCCGGCTCGCCGACTCCGCGCTGGTCAACGCGGTGTCCACCGCGACCGAGGCGAAGACCCAGGCGATCGCCGAGCTGGGGTTGCCGGGGACCGGCACGCCCACCGACGCGGTCACGGTGCTCTGCCCGGTGGACGGGCCGGAGGCCGCGTACGGCGGGCCGCGCTCCACCTGGGGCGCCCCGCTCGCCCGAGCGGTGCACGCGGCGGTGCTCGCCGGTGGTTCCCGGCCGGTGGTGCCGTGGTCCGACCAGCTCAGGGGCGCAAAGTCCAACCGATCGGCTGTCGTTGGCGCGTTTAACGACCGGTAGGGTCGCGGGCGATGTATGCTCCCGCCCCCCTCGCGTCCCGCCCGCGCCGCCGCGTCGCCCTCGGCCTCGCCGCGCTGCTGGCCGCCCTCCTCGTGGCCGGCTGTGCCGACCCCGGTGGTGAGGCACCCGTCTGGCAGCCCGGCGCGGGAGGTGGTGGGACCGGCGCGCCGGTCTCCACGACCGGCCCGAAGGCCACCGGGCCCGCGTCGTCCGGTCAGGGTGGCGCGATCTCGCTCTCCGCCACCGGCGACATCATCATGGGCAACGCGCCCAGTCGGCTGCCCGCCGCCGGCGGTAAGGGCTTCTTCAACTCGGTCACCGACGCGCTCAAGGCCGACCTGGTGATGGGCAACCTGGAGGAGCCGCTGACTGTCGACACGGGCACCGGCAAGTGCGGGGCGAACTCCACCCGCTGCTTCCAGTTCCGCGCCCCGCCGGAGTACGCCGCCCACCTGCGTGACGCCGGCTTCGACGTGCTCAACCAGGCCAACAACCATGGCTACGACTACGGGCCCAAGGGCTACGAGAACACCCAGAAGGCGCTGAAGAAGTACGACCTGGAGCACACCGGCGCGCCGAACGAGATCACCGTGGTCGACGTCAAGGGCGTCAAGGTCGCCGTCGCCGGCTTCTCGTCGTACGTCTGGTCCAACAGCCTCGTCGACATCGACAAGGCCAAGGCGGTGGTCGCCAAGGCCGCCACCATGGCCGACCTGGTCGTGGTGCAGGTGCACATGGGTGGCGAGGGTGTCGACAAGACCCGGGTGAAGCCGGGCACCGAGATGTTCCTGGGCGAGAACCGGGGCGATCCGGTGAAGTTCTCGCACGCGATGATCGACGCTGGCGCCGACCTGATCGTCGGGCACGGCCCGCACGTGTTGCGCGGGATGGAGTTCTACAAGGGGCGCCTGATCGCGTACAGCCTGGGCAACTTCGCCGGCGGCGGCAACTCGCTGAGCAACGACGGTCGCCTCGGCTGGGGCGGGGTGCTGAAGGTGTCGCTCAAGCCGGACGGCAGCTGGGCCGGCGGCTCGTTCACCTCCACGTACATGAACTCCGCCGGCAAGCCGACCATGGACCCGGACGACCGGGGCCTGGGCCTGGTCACCGAGTTGAGTCGCGCCGACTTCCCGAAGGGCGGCGCTCGCCTCGACGGGCAGGGGAAGATCACGGCGCCGACCGCCGGCTGACCCGACGGGGAACGTCCGGGGTGCGACGTAGGCTGACCGTCGTGACCAGTAGCCCTCCCGGTGCCAGCGAGACCGATCTCGGGCGCAAACGCCGTGCTCGCAAGATCGGCCGGGTGCTGGCCGAGACGCATCCCGACGCGCATTGTGAGCTGGACCACTCCAACGCCCTGGAGTTGGCCGTCGCCACGATCCTGTCCGCCCAGTGCACGGACAAGAAGGTCAACGAGGTCACCCCGAAGCTCTTCGCCCGCTACCCGAGCGCTGCCGCGTACGCCGGCGCCGACCGGGGCGAGATGGAGGAGTTGATCCGGCCCACCGGCTTCTACCGCAACAAGACCGACTCACTGCTCAAGCTCGGTCAGGCCCTTCTCGACCGGTACGACGGCAGGGTTCCGGGGCGGCTCGTCGACCTGGTGACGCTCCCGGGCATCGGCCGCAAGACCGCCAACGTGATCCTGGGCAACGCCTTCGACGTCCCGGGCATCACCGTCGACACGCACTTTCAGCGGCTGGTCCACCGGTGGCGGCTGACCACCGAGACCGACCCGGTCAAGATCGAGCACGCGATCGGCGCGCTGTACGACAAGCGCGACTGGACCATGCTCTCGCACCGGATCATCTTCCACGGGCGACGGGTCTGCCACGCCCGCAAGCCGGCCTGCGGCGCCTGCACGCTCGCGAAGCTCTGCCCTTCGTACGGCACCGGCCCGATCGAGCCGGCGGCCGCCGCCAAGCTGCTCAAGGGCCCTCGGGCGCGCGACCTCGCGGTGGCTGCCGGGGTCGACCCGGATCTGGTGCCCGCGCAGGCGGTCGCTGCGGAGGTGCCGTGAACCGCCGCCTCGCCCTCGCCGTCCTGCCGCTGCTGCTGGCGGTCACCGGTTGCACCAGCGGCACTGCCGACAACGAGCCAGCTCCCCGCCCGGCCGCCGCTGAGCGACCATCGCCGTTCCGGGACTGTTCGACGCTGAGCACGGCGCCCACGGCACCGTCGCCCGGCTCCGGCACGGCGACCCCGGCAACGGCGATTCCGCCGTCGCCCGGCTCGGGCCCGACGGCCTCCGGTACGCCTGGCACGACGGCCCCCGCCGCTGGCGGGTCGGCGCTGCCGGAGCTGACGCTCTCCTGCTTCACCGGCGGGGCCCCCGTCGTGCTGCGGGAGGTGGCCGGGCCGGCGGTGATCAACGTGTGGGCCTCCTGGTGCCCGCCGTGCCGCAAGGAGCTGCCCGCCTTCCAACGCCTCAGCGAGCGGGCCACCGGTCAGCTCCAGGTGATCGGGGTCAACAGTCGGGACAGCCGGGGCGGCGCCCAGTCCATCGGTGAGGACTTCGGCGTCCGGTTCCCGATCCTGGTGGACCAGGGCGAGGCGCTGCAGCGCGAGCTGAAGCGCAACGCCATTCCGCTGACCCTCTTCGTCGACGGCGACGGTCAGGTCCGGCACATCGACGCCAGCGGCGCTCTCGACGACACCAGGCTCGCCGAGCTGGTCCGCCAGCACCTCGGCCTGGCGGTGCCGGCGTGACCCGTCGGCCACCCGGATGGATCGATCCGTTGCTGACCCGGCTGGGCACCGCCCGCGCCGAGGACTTCACCCGGCTGACCACGCCGACCGAGGGCGGTCGGGAGAGCGCCGTGCTGGTGCTGCTCGGTGAGCAGCCCGGCGCGGGTCCCGACGTGCTGGTCCTGCAACGCGCCGCCACCCTGCGCAACCACGCCGGCCAGCCCGCCTTTCCCGGGGGTGCGGCCGACCCGGAGGACGCCGACGTCCGCGCCACCGCCCTGCGTGAGGCGAACGAGGAGGTCGGTCTCGACCCGGCCAGCGTGACAGTGCTGGCCGAGCTGCCGAAACTGTGGATCCCGGTCAGCGACTTCGTGGTCACGCCGGTGCTGGCCTGGTGGCACGACCCGCACCCGGTGCACCCACGGGAGCCGGCCGAGGTGGCGCACGTCGCCCGCCTGCCGGTCAGTGAGCTGGTCGACCCGGCCAACCGACTGCGGGTCCGGCACCCGAGCGGCTGGATCGGGCCGGCGTTCTCGGCGCGCGGGATGCTCGTCTGGGGCTTCACCGCCGGGGTGCTCGCCACCCTGCTCGAGATGGGCGGCTGGGCTCGCCCGTGGTCGCTCGACCGGGTGGTGGAGCTTCCGCCGACCAGGGCGACACCGGCACCGTCCGCCGGCACCGACGAGGCTGACGAGAACGCCCTGCGCTGACCGCGCGGTCACCATCCGCAAGCGATGGTCATCCGGCGGGCACACTGCCCGTACGCTTGACCCGTGTCCGTCGTGGATCTCGTCCTGCTGCTGCTCATGCTCGTGTTCGCGATCAGCGGATACCGCCAGGGTTTCGTCATCGGCGTCACGTCGTTGTCCGGCTTCTTCCTGGGTCTGCTGCTGGGTCTCCAGCTCGGGCCGCTGTTCGCCAGACAGTTCGTGGACGCCGGCACCCGTGTGCTGATCTCGCTGGTGGCCATCTTCGGGCTGGCAGTGGTCGGGCAGGCACTCGCCGGTTGGCTCGGCTCGCACCTGCGCAAGACGATCACCAGCGACGTGGGCAAACGGGCCGACGACGTCGGTGGGGCGCTCGTCTCGCTGTTCGCGGTGCTCCTGCTCGCCTGGCTGGTCGCCGTGCCGCTCGGCTCGTCCTCGGTGCCCTGGCTCGCCGCCTCGGTCCGCAACAGCGCGTTGATCACGGTGGTCAACCAGGTCCTGCCGGAGCAGGCCCACCAGCTGTCCACGGCGCTGGAGGACACCGTCGACACCGACGGGTTCCCGGACGTCTTCGGTGACCTCGCGCCCACCCGGGCCCGGCAGGTCGACCCGCCGGACCCGGCACTGGCCGGCTCGCAGGTGGTGGTCAGCGGTCGGCAGTCGGTCGTGAAGGTGCTCGGCTCCGCGCCCAGCTGCTCACGCCGGATCGAGGGTTCCGGCTTCGTGTACGCGGACGACCGGGTGATGACCAACGCGCACGTGGTGGCCGGCACCCGTTCGGTCGCCGTGGAGCTGGGCGGCGAGCGGTACGACGGCAAGGTGGTGGTCTACGACCCGAGCCGGGACCTGGCGGTGCTGCTCGTGCCCGGGCTGCCCGGGCCGTCCCTGCGGTTCGCCGCCGGCAACGCGGGCAGTGGCTCCGACGCGATAGTGCTCGGCTTCCCGCTCGACGGCCCGTACAACGCGCAGTCGGCGCGGGTCCGGGACGTCGACCGGATCAAGGGCCCGGACATCTACTCGTCCAACGAGGTGACCCGGGAGATCTACACGATCCGGGCGCTGGTTCGCAGCGGTAACTCGGGGGGTCCGCTGCTCTCCGCCAATGGCCTGGTGCTCGGTGTCATCTTCGCGGCGGCGTCCGACGACCCGAACACCGGCTTCGCCGTGACGGCGGCCGAGGCCCGCCCGGTGGCGTTGGCCGGTGCCGAACGCAACAGGCAGGTCGGCACCGGCGAGTGCACCTGAGCGTCGCCGCGAGGTCGGCTCAGCTTTGAGCCGGGGCGGGACGCCTGACGGCCGGTAGCTTCGCCCGGCCCCACCGCAGCCCCCGGTCCAGCACGGCACGGGCCATGATCGCGACGCACGTGCCGCCGTTGACGAAGGACGCCACCACGTCGCTCGGGTGGTGCATGCCCCGGTACATCCGGGTCAGCGCCACGCCCAGCGGCACCATCAGCAGCAGCGTCCACCAGGCGACCTTCGCGCCGGTGCTCCGTGCCCGCAGCGCCAGCAGCACGGCGATGCCGACGTAGAGCGCCACCGCCGCCGAGGTGTGCCCGGACGGGAAGCTCGACGTGGGTGGCGAGACGTCCATGTGCTCCACCGCCGGCCGCCGCCGGTCGATCGCCAGCGTGGTCAGAAGGAACACCAGTGCCTGGGCGGTCACCGCCGCGCACAGGAACAGCGGCTCGCGCCAGCGCTTCAGCCAGAGCCGTAGCGCCAACGCCACCAGCACTGTGACCACGACGATCATCTGGGTGCTGGCCAGCGTGCTGAACACCAGCGAGACGTTGTTCCAGCCGCCGGTGCGGTCGGCGGCCAACTCTCGGTTCACCGCGTCCTCGACGGTGAACGGCCAGGTACGGGAGAACACCCGGGTGACCAGCACCCCGAGCAGCACCATGAGCCCCAGCAGGAGGGACACCGGCAGCAGCACCCGCCGGAGGATCTGGACCACGGTCTCGGACATGGGTCGCCCAGTACCCGGCCGAACTCGTCGTCACTCCTCAGGCCGCTCCCGGGTGCCGCTCAACCTCGGGAGCAACGCCGTCGCGGGTCGGCCGGACCGGCCGAAGACCGGTGTGTGCCCGCCAACTGGTGAACGCGGCGGTGGTGGCAGCGACCACCGCCACACCGAGCAACCATCCACCCACCACGTCGCTGGTGAAGTGCACGCCCAGCGTCACCCTGCTCAGCCCGGTCACCACTGTGACCAGGACCGCCGCCACCCAGAGCGCGGCCCGCGCCACCCCACGCCGGGCGTAGGGCAGGAGCACCAGCAGCAGCACCCCGGCGGCCAGGGTGGCGTTCAGCGCGTGCCCGGAGGGGAACGAGTAGCCGGCGGCCCGGGCCACCGGGTCCAGCAACTCCGGTCGGTCCCGGCCGACCAGCAACTTGAGCAACGGACCGACCAACCCGCCGACGACCATTGTGGTGGCCGCCCAGAGGGCCAGCCGACGGGCTCCCCGGCGCAGCAACCAGACCACCAGGAGCAGGACCACGGCGCGCAGTGGCATCGGTGCGAACACCTCGGTCCAGCCTCGCATCAGCGCGACCCAGGCCGGGTGATCCTGGGCGTAGCCGTGCAGCGCGTCGGTGACCGCCGCGTCCAGCCGGTGCAGCGGCGCCCAGGCACCGAGCACCAGCAGGGTGAGCAGCGCGAACGGCACCAGCACCAGGAACGCCGCTGTCGCGGCGAGAGTGAGCCGCAGACCCAGCGCATGGTCCGGGTCGAATCGGCGGCGCCGCCAGGACGGCTGGCCGGTGGGAGCGAGGGTGGGCGGCCGGTGCGTACTCATGGGTCCGTTCTACCCGGCCGGGCAGCCGCTCAGGCCTGCCGGCCGGTCGCGATCAACGGGTCCGCTGACGCAACCGGCGCACCATCAGGGCCGCACCGCCGACCAGAGCGACGAGGAGCACGACAGTGACCCACATCTGCTCCGGCGCTGACGTGTCCTGACCGCCCGCCGCCCGAGCCGTCCAGCGGCTCTGCTGACCGGCTGCGGCGAGACCGAGTGGATCGGCGCCCGCGCCGGCCACCGGATCGTCATCGACCGAGCCGGGCGCCGGGCCGAACCCGGTCACGCCCGGCGACGTCTGGTCGTCCAACGGGTTGGCGGTCACCGGCGGCACCTGAGCGGTCAACGCGGCGACCGGGTCGACCACCCCGTACCCGAAGCGGTCGTCCCGCCCGGTCGGGCCCAGGTCCCGGGCGGTGGCCAACAACCGGTTGACCACCTCACCGGCGGGCATCCGCGGATAGCGGGACCGGACCAGCGCGGCGGTCGCCGCCACCAGTGGCGCGGCGAAGCTGGTGCCCTGCACCCGCCAGTACCCGCCCGGAGGCTTGGCGCCGACCAGGCCGCTGGCGGGAGCGGTGAGCACCGTCGCCCGGCCGGTGATCGAGCCGGACCACAGGTTGTCGCTGCTGCGTTCGAGACCGGACACCGCGATCACACCCGGCTCCCGAGCCGGGTACCAGACCTTGGTGCTGGTGGAGGTGGCCAGGTTGCCGGTGCAGGCGATCACGACCACGTCCCGGACGAACGCGTAGTCCAGAGCGGCGGCCAGGGCCGGGCTGTCACCGCTGCCGCCCAGCGACAGGTTGATCACACGCGCGCCGTTGTCGACCGCCCAGCGGACCCCCTGGGCGACGATCAGCGCGTCGTCGTAACGGTTCTCCTCGTCCAGCACGCGGACCGGCAGGATCCGGGCGTCCGGTGCGAGGCCGACCACGCCCCGCTTGTCGTCGTTGCGCCCGGCGATCAGGCCGGCGACGGTGGTGCCGTGACCCACCGGATCCGGGCCCGGCGCACCACCGGGGCCGACCAGGTCCTTGCCAGGAAGCACCTGACCAACCAGGTCGGGGTGGTTGCCGTCCACTCCGGAGTCGACCACCGCCACTGTCACGCCCCGGCCGGTCGAGCTGCGCCACGCCGTTTCGGCCTGCAACTCGTCGAGCTGCCACTGCTCGTCGCGGACCTGGTCGGTGCGGGCGACGGCGTCACCGGGGGCGAACGCCATCGGCGCGCCGGCGAGCTGTCCACCGTTCGTGGGCGCGGCGACCGGCACGACTGCCGCGGTCGGAGCCACGACAGCAAGCGCCGCGGCCACGCCGAGCAGCGCCCTGCTGGTCGCTCGTCGGGCCGCCGACGGACCGCTGTGCCGCACCCCAGTCACATACCCAGCCATTCATCCCGACGGAACCATGACGATCGGAGATTACCGGTTTCCCCACCCGTCACGGGAAGAACCGGCGAGTCAGGTCATTGCGGCGGCAGTTGTGCCAGCTGAACAAGGCGTACGCCCTCCCGTCGGGTGACCAGCCGACCACGCCCCGGCGGCAGCGGTCCGGGTCGCACCGCCCCGACGAGTGCGCCCTCCTCGGGGCTGCCCGCCATCACCAGGCCGGCGGTGGACAGCTCCCGCAGGCGCTGCACGATCGGCTCGTACTGGGCCCGGCTCGCCCCACCGGACCGGCGGGCCAGCACCAGGTGCAGCCCGATGTCCCGGGCGTGCGGCAGGTGCTCCTCCAGTGTGCGTAACGGGTTCGCCGGCCCGGCCGCCACCAGGTCGTAGTCGTCCACCAGCACGAACAGCTCCGGCCCGGACCACCAGGACCGGTCCCGCAACTGCTGCGGGGTGACCTCCGGCCCGGGAGCCCGCCGCTCCAGGTACCCGGCGGCCGACTCGACCAGGTCGGCGGTGTGAGCCGCCGCGGTGCCGTACCCGATCAGGTGTGGCGTCTCGATGGCACCGAGCAGGCTGCGCCGGTAGTCGACGAGGATCACCCGGGCCTGCTCGGGAGTGAACCGGGCGATGATCGACGTGGCCAGCGCGCGCAGGAACGACGACTTGCCGCACTCCGAGTCCCCGAAGACCACGAAGTGCGGCTCGGTGGCGAAGTCGATCGACACCGGGCGCAGGTCCGCCTCCGCGATCCCGATCGGCAGCCGCAGCCCGGTCGTCGAGGTGAGGTCCAGATCGGCGTACGGCAGCACCGGCGGGAGCAGCCGCACCCGGGGCGCCCGAGCACCCGCCCACCCGTCGGCGGCCCTCTTGACCAGGTCGGCGGTGTCTCCGCCGGCGGTACCAAGCTGCGGCAGCGCGGCGAGGAAGTGCAGGCCCTCCGCGGTCACCCCTCGGCCGGAGCGCTCCGGCACGTTGGCGGCCGCACGCCGGGCCACCAACGAGTCGGCCGGGTCACCGAGGCGCAGCTCCAGCCGGGAGCCGAACAGGTCCCGGATCGCCGGGCGGAAATCCAGCCACCGCAGCCCGGTGGCGACCACGTGCAGCCCGTACGACAGGCCCCGGGTGGCCAGGTCGGTGACGAGTGGCTCCAGGTCGTCGTACTCGCCGCGGATGGTGGTCCACCCGTCGATCACCAGGAACACGTCGCCGTACGGGTCGGTGCCCGGCTGGCCCACGGTCCCCGCTGCCGCTCGACGCTGCCGGTACGCGGCCATCGACTCCACGCCCAGCTCGGCGAAGCGGCGTTCCCGGTCGACCAGCAGCGTGGTCATCTCGCCGACGGTGCGTCGTACGGCGGTCGGGTCGGCGCGGCTGGTCACCCCGCCGACGTGCGGAAGGTCGCGCAGCGCGGCCAACCCGCCGCCGCCGAAGTCGAGACAGTAGACCTGCACCTCGGCCGGTGTGTGGGTGAGCGCCAGCGCGCAGATCAGCGTGCGCAGGGCGGTGGACTTGCCGCTCTGCGGCGCGCCGACCACCGCGACGTGGCCGGCAGCGCCGTCCAGCGCCAGCCAGAGCAGGTCCCGGCGCTGCTCCAATGGTTTGTCCACCACCGCCATCGGCACACCGAGTGCCCCGTGCAGCTCAGGGTTGCCCACTGTCAGCCCGCGTTTCGGGTGCACCTCGACCGGACCGAGCAACTCGTCCAGGGCGGGCGGCTGGCCGAGCGGCGGAAGCCAGACCTGGTGCGCCGGCGGGCCCTGCCCGACGAGCCGGTCCACCAGCAGGTCGAGCAGCGTCCTGGTCCCCTCCTCCTCCGCCACGACGGGCAGGGCCGGGGTCGCCGGCTCGGGCACCGGTACGACGTGGGTGGTGAAGGTGAGCAGCCGTGCGCCTCCCTCGGTGGCGACGCCGCCCGGCGCGGCCCGACGGCGGACGGCACCGGAGACGTACGCGGCCTTGAAGCGGGCCAGCGGGTCGGTGCCGGCACGCAGGTAGCCGTGGCCCGGTGAGCGGGGCAGCTCGTGCGCGTCCGCCACGCCGAGCACCGTCCGGGACTCCAACGCCGAGAAGGTGCGCAACCCGATCCGGTACGAGAGGTGGGTGTCCAACCCGCGGAGCCGGCCCTCCTCCAGGCGCTGGCTGGCGAGCAGCAGGTGCACGCCGAGCGACCGGCCCAGCCGGCCGATCTGCACGAACAGGTCGATGAAGTCGGGCTTGGCGGAAAGCAGCTCCGAGAATTCGTCGCAGATCAGCAGCAACGACGGCAGCGGGGCGAGGGGACTGCCGGCCGCCCTGGCCCGCTCGTAGTCGCGCACGCTGGCGAAGTTGCCCGCCCTCCGCAGCAGCTCCTGGCGGCGGACCAACTCCCCGTTGATCGCGTCCACCATGCGATCGACAAGGGGCAACGCGTCGGCCAGGTTGGTGATCACGGCCGCGGTGTGCGGCAGCCGGTCGAACGAGGTGAAGGTGGCGCCACCCTTGAAGTCGACGAGCACGAAGTTGAGCTGCTCGGAGCTGTGCGTGGCGGCGAGCCCCAGCACCAGCGTGCGGAGCAGCTCGGACTTGCCGGAGCCGGTCGCCCCGATGAGCAGGCCGTGCGGGCCCATGCCGTCCTGGGCGGACTCCTTGAGGTCCAGCTCGATGGCGCCGCCGTCCGCGCCCACACCGATCGGCACCCGCAACCGGTCCCGTGCCGAGCGCGGCAACCAGCCCTGTTCCGCGCTGAAGCTCTCCGGGTCACCGAGGCCGAGCAGCTCGGGGAGGCCCAGGTCGGCCTGGAGTGGGGAGTCCGGCCCGCGGGCCGCGCCGGCGAGCCGCAGCGGTGCCAACCGTCGGGCGACCGCCTCGGCGTCGGCCAGGTCCAACTGGTCGGCGGTGCCCACCTCGGCATGCCCGTCGGACGACCGCGAGTGCAGCCGCCGGCCGTGCAACTCCAGCAGCAGCGCGTACCGGTCCAGCAGTCGGGGCGGCGGGGTGTCCAGGTCCAGCACTGTGACCGCGTCGATGCCGCCGTCGCCGGTCAGGTCACTGGCACCGGTCAGGTCGCCGCCGTCGAGGACCACCACCACGTGCTGGCCGTCGGTGGCCGGGCCGGCCGGGCTGAACCGGGACCGGGTGGCCAGGACATCGGCCAGCAGCGACTCCAACTCGGCGGCCGAGCTGGTGACCAGGCGTACCGGGCCGAGCGCGTCGGCGCGGCCGGGATGGTGGGCGTGCGGGAGCCACTTCACCCACTCCCAGCAGGCGCGGCGCTCCGGCCCGGCACAGACCGCGACGAGCAGCTCGTCGGGGGCGTGGAAGACGGCCAACTGGGTCAGCACGGCCCGGACCAGCGCCTGCGCCGCCGGGTCGCCGGTGGGTGGCCCGCCGGTGGTCGGAGTGGTCGCGGCCCGGCCACGGGCGGCGGAACGCACGTGCACCCGGGCGAAGCTGCGCAGCGACAGCGCCACCGGCAGATCCGGCACCACTGAGTACGCGTCCAGGAAGCGGCGCAGCGCGCCGGCGGTCATCGGCTCGAGCTCCTCCAGCGGCCGGGTGACCGGTGGGACCAGTGGGGTGGCCAGGGTCTGCGGCCCGACGGCGACCCGCACCACAGCGAAGTCGGGGTCGGCGGGGCGCCGTTCCCAGACCCGGTGGCTGTCCACCGTCGACCACAGCCGGCCCGGATCCGGGTGCCGGTAGTAGAGCCCGGCCCGTTGCTGGCCCGCGGTCCGCCGTACCCGCCGCCGCAGTGTGGCCAGGTGGCGCAGGTACTCCCTGCGGGCGGCCATCATCTCGGACTTCTTCGGGGTGCCGGAGGCGCTGCCCCAGGACGTCACCAGCATCGCCAACGAGGAGAGCCCGAACATCCCGCCCACCACGTACGAGTAGGCGCCGCCGCCCCGGCCGAACATCATCGCCATCGCCACGGTGCCGCCGAGCATGGGCAGCAGCATGAGCAGTTGCTGCCACCGCCCGCCGGTCACCACGGGGATCTCCGGTGGCGCGTCGACCGACAGCTCACCGGCGGGAATCTCCGGCGCTGGTCGGCGCGGTGGGCGCTTGATGACGACGGTGGACACTCGGCCTCCTGACAGCGCTGGGTAACCCGAGCCTGGCTCATGGTAGGTAAAGTCCTGTCGTCCGCGCAGCCTCCGATCCCAGTCGATATGGAGACCAGTCGATGACTACCGGGCTGGCACGCGTCACCATCAGCGCGCCGCAACGACGGGTGGACGTCGCCCTGCCGGAGCAGGTGCCCCTGGCTGAGCTGCTGCCCGACGTGCTCCGGCACGCCGGTGTCGGGCTCGCCGACGACGGCGAGCAGCACGGCGGTTGGGTCCTCCGCCGCACCGACGGGGCGCTGCTGGTGACCGCACAGGCGCTGCTGCCGCAGGGGGTCCGCGACGGTGAGGTGCTGCACCTCGTGCCGGCCCGCGCGCACTGGCCCGAGTTGGAGTACGACGACGTCATCGAGGCCATCGCCGACGGTGCTCGCCGCCGCGGCGGCGCCTGGTCGCCCACCGCCACCCGGGCCGCCGGTCTGGCCGGTGCCGCCGTACCGCTCGCGGTCGGACTGCTCGCGCTGCTCGCCGGCGGTCCGACGCACCGGGCCGGCTGGCTGGCGGCCGTCGCGGTGGCGCTGGTGCTCACCGTGGCCGGCACGGTGGCCTCCCGCGCCAACGGCGACGGCACCGCCGGGGCGACGCTCGGCGGCTACGCCCTGCCCTACGCTTTCACGGCCGGTGCCCTGGCCGTCGGCTCCGGTGATCCGGTCGGGCCGATCGGACCGGCCCGCTGGGTGGGCGCTCCCGAACTGCTGGCCGGCTCGGTAGCGCTGCTGCTGGTGGCGTTGATCGGTCTCCTCGGAGTGGCCAGTCGGCTGCGGATCTTCGTGGCCGGCGTCACTGTCGGCCTGATCGGCGCGGGGGCCGCGCTCGGTGGGCTGCTGACTACCACTGCCGATACGGCGGCGGTGCTGCTCAGCGCACTGGTCTTCGCCGTCGGCGTCATCCCGCTGCTGGCCATCCGGCTGGGCAAGCTGCCGCTGCCGCCGATCACCCTGCCGGCCGCCACCCCCGCCGAGGAGCCGGAGCGGGTCCGGGATCTGCCGGACCGGGGCCGGGTGCTCGCCGCGGTGATCCGCACCGAGGAGATGCTCACCGGGATGCTCATCGGCCACGCGCTGCTGGTGGTGGCCACAGCGGTGGTCCTCGTGGTCGCCGGTGGCACGGCGGGCCGGGTGCTGGTGGCGGTCACCTCGGCTGTGCTGCTGCTGCGGTCGCGGCTGTTCGTGGCGCTGCGACACCGGGTGCCGACGGTGCTCGCCGGGCTGGCCGGCTACGCGGCGCTGGGCGCCGTGCTGGTCGGTCCGGCCGACGAGACATGGCGACTGGTGCTGGTTCTGGGCGGGGCGGCGCTGGCCCTGGTGGCGGTCGCCAGCGGCACCGGGTACGCCCGCCGGCCGGTCTCGCCGTACCTCGGGAGGGTCGCGGACCTCACCGACACGGCCCTGGTGGTCGCCGTGGTGCCGATCGCCTGCGCGGTGCTCGACCTGTACGACAGGGCCCGAGGGCTGCTCGGTTGAGCGACCCTCGGGCCCTGTGCGTCAGCGATCGTCAGTGCATGGATTCGCCGCGCGCCTCGGCGTCGCGGGCCCGCTTGTAGGAGGCGTGGATCTCGGCCTCGGCCTCGGTGCGGCCGACCCAGGTCGCGCCCTCCACCGACTTGCCGGGCTCCAGGTCCTTGTAGACCTCGAAGAAGTGCTGGATCTCCAGGCGGTCGAACTCGCCCAGGTGGTGGATGTCGCGCAGGTGCTCCTGGCGAGGGTCCTCGTAGGGCACGCAGAGGACCTTGTCGTCCCCGCCCTTCTCGTCGGTCATCCGGAACATGCCGATGGTGCGGCAGCGGATCAGACAGCCCGGGAAGGTCGGCTCGGGGACCAGCACGAGGGCGTCCAGCGGGTCGCCGTCCTCGCCCAGGGTGCCCTCGATGAACCCGTAGTCGGCCGGGTACTGGGTGGAGGTGAAGAGGGTGCGGTCCAACCGGATCCGGCCGGTCTTGTGGTCCACCTCGTACTTGTTCCGGTGACCCTTGGGGATCTCAACCGTCACGTCGAAATCCATCTGCACGCTCCCTCGTCTGCCCACGCTGGCTAACGGAACCACTGGCGGCCCTCCGGACAGGTGAATGCCCACCCGCCGACTCCGGCCGCCGCATAGTCTTCGGACCGAAGTAGTGTCACCCAAGCCGATTTTCGCTGGGGGAGGAGGGGGTCGTGGGGAGGGAAGATTCACACTACCGCCCGGATGGGGGCTCCGCGCACGGTACCGGACGATCCGGCTCCGGCAGCGCCAAGGGGCGGGTCCCGGTGCCGGAGGCGCACCTCCCACGGGCTCCCGAAGTAACGACCCCGGCACCGGACGAAGTAACGACCCCGGCACCGGAGACG
Source organism: Micromonospora sp. NPDC005205 (assembly GCF_040608275.1). Taxonomy (NCBI): domain Bacteria; kingdom Bacillati; phylum Actinomycetota; class Actinomycetes; order Micromonosporales; family Micromonosporaceae; genus Micromonospora; species Micromonospora sp. NPDC005205. The sequence continues at coordinate 384,141 of NZ_JBEXHV010000003.1, read as the reverse complement.
GTGCCCGAGCGGCCCCCGCCGCTGCCCTGGCGCCCACCGGTGGGGCCGGCGTCGCCCGCTCCGAACGCGGGTCGGTTCCCGGTAGCCGGTGGTGACCAACCGGTGAGCGGCCCGCCACGCGGCAGTGCCACGGTCCCGGTGAGCCCTGCGCCGGTCAGCCCGTCGTTCGGTCCCGGGCCGACCGCCCCCGACCCAGGTGAGGTCCCACCGGTGGGGCCGCCGATCTCCGCGTTGCCGGCACCCGCCGACGCCGCGCCAGCGCCCGTACCTGCCGCGCCGCGCCGCCGGAGGCGGCTGCCGGTGGTGCTGGCCGCTGTGCTCCTGCTGGTGCTCGCCAGCGTCGGAGTCGTGATCACCCGTCCCGGCCCGGTCGCCGGGTGGCTGGGCGACGATGCCGGGTCCGGGCCGAACGCGGTCGGCGTGACTCCGGAACCCGCCCCGTCGGACGTGCTGGGCGGCCCGGATTCGAACGCCCCGGTGCCCACCCCGGACGGGGTTCGGGCAGTGCTCGATCCACTGGTCGGCGTCGCCGCCCTGGGCGACCGGGTGAACGTCTCGGTCGCCGACGTGATCACCGGTCAGACGTTGTTCGCCAAGGGGGCGGACGACGGCACAGTGCCCGCCTCGGTGACGAAGCTGGCGACCGCGGTGACGGTGCTGGCGGCCCGGGGTCCCGGCTACCGGATTCCCACTCGTGCCGTGGCCGGCGCGAAGGCCGGCGAGGTGGTGATCATCGGGGGTGGTGACCCGACCCTCGCGATCAACAAGAAGGGTTACTACCCGGGCGCGGCGCGCCTCGACGATCTGGCCGCCCAGGTGCGTACCGCGCTCGGCGGCACGCCCCCGACCAGTGTCACCGTCGACGGTTCGGTCTACTCCGGCCCGGTCTACGGCCCCGGCTGGGACGACGACATCCCCACCGGCGGTTCGGGGGGCGCGGTGACCGCGCTGATGACCGACGGCGCGCGTACCGACCCGGGCGTCGAGCACGGGTCCGCCCCGCGGTTCGCCGAGCCGGACCTGGCCGCCGGCAAGGCGTTCGCCCGGTTGCTCGGGGTGCCGACCGACTCCGTGAAGCGGGGCGCGGCCCCGCCCCAGGCGGCGGCCGGTGCCAGCCCGGCACCGGGCACCGAACTGGGCGTGGTGCAGTCCCCGCCGCTGATCAGGCTGGTCGACGTCATGATCAGCGAGAGTGACAACCTGGTGGCCGAGGCGCTCGCCCGGCAGGTCGCGTTGGCCCGCGGTCAACCCGCCTCGTTCGACGGCGGCGCCGCCGCCATGGACGCCGAGGTGGCTGAGCTTGGCCTGCCCGCCGACGAGATCAGCGTCTCCGACGGCAGCGGCCTGTCCCGGCTCAACCGGATCAGCCCGTCGCTGCTGACCGATCTGATCCGCCTGGCTGCCAGTCCGGACCATCCGGACCTGGCCGGTGTCTTCGGTGGTCTGCCGGTGGGCGGTTGGTCCGGGACTCTGAACGAGCGCTACCGCACCGCTGCGGGCACGGCCGCGGGCGCGGGCAGCGTCCGGGCCAAGACCGGCACCCTGACTGGCGTGCACTCCGTCGCGGGCCTGGTCACCACCGCCGACGGTCGGCTGTTGACCTTCGCGGTGCTCACCGACAAGGTGCCGGGGGACCGGGACACCGCCCAGCCGGCACTGGACCGGATCGCCGCTGCGCTGGCCGGTTGCGGCTGCGGCTGACCGTCGCCGGTTCGGGGGCGACGGGGTCGTCATCGGCGTCGATCGAGGGCGCGAGCCCGGGCCGGGGTGTCGCGGCGCGGGTACGGTGGGTTCATGGCGCAGTTCGTGGACTGGGATCTGGCCGCCGCCACTGCGGGGGCGTTGAGCAAGTCTGGCCCCCGCGTGTCGTACGCGGAAGCCACCGACGTGGTCGGCGACCTGCGTCGGCTTACCGACGAGGCGGCCGGGCACGTGGCCGACTACACGGGGTTGCGGGCGCAGGTGTCGCATCCGCCGGTCCGGGTGGTCGACCGCCGCGACTGGGCCGCGACCAACATCGCCGGTCTCCGCGAGGTGATCACACCGCTGGTGAGTCGGCTCTCCGGCGACAAACAACCGGGCGCGTTGACCGAGGCGATCGGTTCCCGGCTCACCGGGGTGCAGGCCGGGACGGTGCTGGCCTACCTCTCCGGCCGGGTGCTCGGCCAGTACGAGGTCTTCTCGGCCGACCCGGGCCAGCTGCTGCTGGTCGCGCCGAACATCGTCGAGGTGGAGCGCAAGCTCGGCGCCGACCCTCGGGACTTCCGGCTCTGGGTGTGTCTGCACGAGGTCACCCACCGCACCCAGTTCACGGCGGTGCCGTGGATGCGGGCCTACTTCCTCAGCGAGGTGCAGGCGTTCGTCGACGCCTCGTCCAGCGGAAGCGAGCACCTGGTCGAGCGGTTGCGGCGCGGGGTGGCCACGTTGTCCGACGCGGTCCGTGATCCGGAGAGCCGCACCAGCGTGCTGGACATCGTGCAGACCCCGGCGCAGCGGGCCGTACTGGACCGGCTCACCGCGTTGATGACCCTGCTGGAGGGGCACGCCGAGTTCGTGATGGACGGCGTCGGCCCGCAGGTGATCCCGAGCGTGGAGCGGATCCGGGCGTCGTTCAACCGACGCCGGGAGGCGGGCAACCCGCTGGAGAAGGCGATCCGCCGGCTGCTCGGCGTGGACGTCAAGATGCGCCAGTACGCCGAGGGGCGCAAGTTCGTGCACGGGGTGGTGGAACGCGTCGGCATGGACGGCTTCAACTCGATCTTCAACTCGCCGCTGACCCTGCCTCGGCTGTCGGAGTTGGGTGACCCGGACGCCTGGGTCGCCCGGGTGCACGGCCCCGCCGGCACCATCCCGGCCGCTGGCTGACCACCCGCCGGTGGCCGCGCTCGCTCCGCCGGTGGCCGCGATCCGGGTGGCGGTTCGCCGCGCCCTGACCGGCCTGCCGTCCGGCGGGCCGGTGCTGGTCGCCTGCTCCGGTGGTGCCGACTCGCTCGCGCTCGCGGCGGCCACCGCCTTCGTGGCACCACGGCTGGGCCGCGTCGCGGGGCTCGTCACCGTCGACCACGGCTTGCAGGACGGCTCCGCGGAGCGCGCCGAGGCGGTAGCCACGTGGGGGCGAGGGGTCGGCTTCGTGTCGGCGACGGTGGCCCGGGTGGAGGTGGCCGGGCGTCCCGGCGGGCCGGAGGCGGCCGCCCGGGAGGCCCGCTACCAGGCGCTGACCGAGGCGGCCCGGCAACAGAACGCCGTCGCGGTGCTCACCGGGCACACCCGTGACGACCAGGCGGAAACGGTGCTGCTCGCGCTCGCCCGGGGCGCCGGCCCACGGGGGCTGGCCGGAATGCCCGCCCGCCGCGACCTGGGCGGGGTGCCACTGCTGCGTCCGCTGCTGGAGATCGGTCGGGACCAGACCCGCGCCGCCTGCGCCGTCCTCGGGCTGAGCCCGTGGCAGGACCCGCACAACAGCGACCCGTCGTACGCCCGGTCGAGGGTGCGGGGCGACCTCCTGCCGGCGCTGGTGCGGGCGCTCGGGCCAGGTGTGGTGGACAACCTGGCGCGTACCGCCCGGCTGGTGGCCGCCGACAACGCCGCGCTCGACGAGTTGGCGGGGACGGCTCTGGCGGCGGCCCGGTGCCCCGACGGAGGGCTGTCCGTACCGGCCCTGCTCGGCCTGGTTCCCGCCGTACGCGGCCGGGTGCTGCACTCCTGGGCCCGCGAGTTGGGTGCGCTGCCCGGTGCCCTGTCGCACCGGCACGTGGCCGCTCTGGACGCCCTGGTGACCGATTGGCACGGTCAGGGCCCGACCGACCTGCCCGGCGGTGTCCGGGTGCTCCGCCGCGACGGCCGGCTGGCATCGGTGCGCCCCGCCTGACCTGACCGGCCGGTCTCAGCCGCTGTGTGCCCGGTCCCGGAAGGTGGTCCGGTAACTGTGTGGGGTGGCACCGACCCGGCGACTGAAGTGGTGGCGCAACGCGGCCGCGTCGCCGAAGCCGGCCTGGTCGGCGACCGCCTCCACGCTCAACGGGGTCTCCTCCAGCAGCCGCCGGGCGAGCAGCACCCGCTGGTTGGTGAGCCAGTCGTGCGGGGTGGTGCCGGTCTCGGCGCGGAACCGGCGGGCGAACGTGCGGGGCGCCATGCCGGCGCGGGCGGCCAACTCCTCCACGGTGATCGTCCGGTCCAGGTGGCCCATCAGCCACTCCAGCACCGGTTCGAGGGTGGGTGCCTCGGGCGCCTTCGGGATGGGCGCCTCGACGTACTGGGACTGGCCGCCGTCGCGGTGCGGTGGGACCACCATCCGCCGGGCCAGCCGGGTCGCGGTGGCCGAGCCGTGCTCCTGGCGGATCAGGTGCAGGCACGCGTCGATGCCGGCCGCCGTGCCTGCGCTGGTGAGCAACCGACCGTCCTGGACGTAGAGCGAGTTGCATCGGACCCGGGCGCGCGGGTGCCGGCGTTGCAGCTCGTCGACGTACCGCCAGTGGGTAGTGCACTCGCGGTCGTCGAGCAGCCCGGCCTCGCCGAGCAGGAAGGCTCCGGAGCAGACGCTGAACAGGTGCGCTCCGCGGGCGTCGGCCCGGCGGAGCGCGTCGAGCACCGGGCCGGGGACCGTGGTGCCCTGGCTGTGCGCGGGGATGGCCACCAGGTCGGCCTCGTCGACCGGGCCGAGGTCGGCGTGTGGGGTGAGGTGGAAGCCGGACGAGGTACGCACGGGAGCGCCGTCCGGGCTGCACACCTGGAAGCGGTAGGCGGGGAAACCGTCGGCTGTCCGGTCGGTGCCGAACACCTCGGCGAGCACGCCGAGCTCGAAGGGAGCGACCTGGTCGAGGGCGAGGACGGCAACGGACCGCAGCATGTGACGAGGGTAACCCGACAGGTGGCAGTAAATCGATGACCACTGGCATTCCTGCCACTGTCCGATCGCTTCGCGAGGTCGCAGACTTGTCTCAGTCCGGTGCGCACCGGCGGCGAAACCGACAGCAATCATGCGAAAGCGAGCGCCGCCATGGAGTTCCTGTTCATCCTCCTGTTCCTCGTCCTCCTCGCCACCGCCTCGGCGGCCGGCCTCACCGTCGACAGCCACGATTCGGCCGACTGGAAGCCGAGCGACGATGGCCGCCGCTGGCGGTCACGCACCAACTGATGTGATTAGCGTTGTTTGCGCAGAAAATCCTCGCCGGGACCGCGCCAAAAGGTGCGGCCCCGCCGACGGAGGCCATCCGACGTACGGCAGGCTAGGAGTCATGGCTGACGGCTCCTGGTACGACGCCGACATCGACCACGTGATCATCTCTGAGGCGCAGATCCGCGAGAAGACGGCGGAGCTGGCCAAGCAGGTCTCCGCCGACTACTCCCACGTGGGCGACGGGCTGCTGCTGGTGTGCGTACTCAAGGGCGCGGTGATGTTCATGGCGGACTTCGCCCGGGCGCTGGGCCGCAACGGCCCGCCGGCGGAGCTCGACTTCATGGCCATCTCGTCCTACGGCCAGGGCACCACCTCCTCCGGGGTGGTCCGCATCCTCAAGGATCTGGACCGGGACATCGCCGGTCGGCACGTGATCGTCGTCGAGGACATCGTCGACTCCGGGCTCACGCTCTCCTGGCTGCTGCGCTACCTCGAGTCGCGCTCGGCGGCGAGCGTCGAGGTGGTCGCCCTGTTCCGCAAGCCGGACGCGGTGAAGGTGCCGGTACCGGTGAAGTACGTCGGCTTCGACATCCCCACCGAGTTCGTGGTCGGGTACGGCCTCGACTTCGCTGAGCGCTACCGGGAGCTGCCGTACGTCGGGGTGCTCAAGCCCGAGGTCTACGCCCGCTCCTGACGCCGGGCCGACCCGTCGCGACGGCCCGCGGGCCGACATGAGCCCGACTTCTATCGGCATCCATCAAGCCGACGTTCAGCGCGCTCTCAGCTGATGCGGTTACCGTGTAGCACGGTGGCCCGGAGGTTCCTCCGCGCTCGACCCACTCGATCGCGTGACCGGGCGCTCGGGTGGCCGAGCCGGACTCCCCGCCACGCCGGCTTCCACCCGGACTCGCCGTACGTTGGCTGCGGGGCTGGTGGGCCTGCCCACGGTGCGTGTCGTCGATGTCGAAGGCGCGTGAAGTGCGGAGGCTCGCAGGTTCGCTGCTGGCGTACACGGTCTTTTGATGGTGCACGACTGCGGGGCTCGCAAGCTCACGCCTCGCGTACACGGTGTACCGTCGAATGACCGCGGCGCGGTAGTTTTCGCGCCTCGGGGTCGAGTCGGCCCGCACGGCGGCTCCGGCCGCCGCTCAATGCGGCGACACCATCAGACGGTCAGGACGTCGATCAGGAGGATGCGGGCGCCCCGGCGCTCGACAACAGTATGGAACGTACGCGTTTCTTCCGCCGACCGGTGGTCTGGATCATCCTGGTCATCCTCGGCGCCGTTGTGCTCAGTCAGCTGTTCACCAGTGGTCCCAGCTACCACCGCGTGGACACTTCCGTTGCGCTCGATCAACTGCACACCGCCAAGATCAACAAGGTGGTCTTCCAGGACAAGGAGCAGACGCTCCAGCTGGACCTGGCCCAGAAGACCAAGTTCGGCAAGACCGAGACCAACAAGATCGAGGCCCAGTTCCCGTACCAGGCTGGCGACCAGATCTGGAACGAGGTGCTGGACGCCAAGGCGAACAACCGGGTCACCGGCCCGGCCGACGCCAAGGTCTCCTCGGACAGCATCTGGGTGAGCCTGCTGGTCAACCTGCTGCCGATCGCGCTGCTCGTGCTCCTGCTGCTGTTCTTCATGTCGCAGATGCAGGGCGGCGGCTCCCGGGTGCTCAACTTCGGCAAGTCCAAGGCCAAGATGATCACCAAGGACACTCCGAAGACGACCTTCGCGGACGTCGCGGGTTCCGAGGAGGCCGTCGAAGAGCTGTACGAGATCAAGGACTTCCTGCAGAACCCGGCCAAGTACCAGGCCCTGGGCGCCAAGATCCCGAAGGGCGTGCTGCTGTTCGGCCCGCCCGGCACCGGTAAGACGCTGCTGGCCCGCGCGGTCGCCGGCGAGGCCGGGGTGCCCTTCTACTCCATCTCCGGCTCCGACTTCGTGGAGATGTTCGTCGGCGTCGGCGCCAGCCGGGTCCGTGACCTGTTCGAGCAGGCCAAGACGAACGCCCCGGCGATCGTCTTCGTCGACGAGATCGACGCCGTCGGCCGGCACCGTGGCGCCGGCATGGGTGGCGGCCACGACGAGCGGGAGCAGACGCTCAACCAGCTGCTCGTCGAGATGGACGGCTTCGACACCAAGGGCGGCGTCATCCTGATCGCGGCCACCAACCGGCCGGACATCCTCGACCCGGCGCTGCTGCGCCCGGGCCGGTTCGACCGGCAGATCCCGGTGGACGCCCCCGACATGGAGGGCCGCAAGGCCATCCTGCGGGTGCACGCCAAGGGCAAGCCGTTCACGCCCGACGTCGACCTCGACGCGGTAGCCCGTCGCACGCCGGGCTTCAGCGGTGCCGACCTGGCCAACGTGATCAACGAGTCGGCCCTGCTCACCGCTCGTAAGGAGCAGCGCGCGATCTCCAACGACTCGCTCGAAGAGTCGATCGACCGGGTGGTCGCTGGTCCGCAGCGGCGGACCCGCGTCATGAGCGACAACGAAAAGAAGATCACCGCGTACCACGAGGGTGGCCACGCGTTGGTCGCCTGGGCGCTGCCGCACGCCGCGCCGGTGCACAAGGTGACGATCCTGTCCCGTGGCCGCTCGCTGGGCCACACCCTGGTGCTCCCCACCGAAGACAAGTACACGCAGACCCGCGCCGAAATGATCGACACCCTGGCGTACGCGCTGGGCGGTCGCGCTGCCGAGGAACTGGTCTTCCACGAGCCGACCACCGGCGCCGGCAACGACATCGAGAAGGCCACCCAACTGGCCCGCGCGATGATCACCCAGTACGGCATGAGCTCCAAGCTCGGCGCGATCAAGTACGGCACCAGCGGGGACGAGCCGTTCCTCGGCCGCAACATGGGCCACGAGCGGGACTACTCGGACTCGGTGGCCGCCGAGATCGACGGCGAGATGCGGGCACTGGTCGAGCTGGCGCACGACGAGGCCTGGGAAATCCTGGTGGAATACCGGGACGTCCTGGACAACATCGTGCTCGAGCTGATGGAGAAGGAAACCCTCTCCACGGCCGACATGGCGCGGATCTGCTCCCGGGTGGTCAAGCGCCCGCCGCTGGCGCCGTACAACGGCTTCGGCAAGCGTCAGCCCTCCACCGAGCCGCCCGTGCTCACCCCTGCGGAGAAGGACAAGCTCAAGGCGCAGGCCCAGGCCGACGGCGCGCAGGCGTCGGTTGGGGGCGTGGCGCCGTCCAACAACTCGGACGGCACGCACTGAGCAACGACCCGACGGCCAGCTCCCCACACCGGGAGCTGGCCGTCTCCGCGACCGAACCCGACGGCGACGACGAGCTGGACTACGTGGCCGCGCGGCTGATCAGCGGCAAACTGACCGGCCGGCCCGTCGAGGACGCCGTCGACCTCGGCCGGATCGAGAAGGCCGTCCGCGAGATCCTGATCGCCGTCGGCGAGGACCCGGACCGCGACGGACTCCAGCAGACCCCGGCCCGGGTCGCCCGTGCGTACGCCGAACTCTTCGCCGGCCTGCGGGTCGACCCGGCCCAGGTGCTCAGCACCACCTTCGAGGCCAACCACGAAGAGCTGGTCATCGTCCGGGACATCGACGTGATGAGCCTCTGTGAGCACCACCTGCTGCCCTTCCGGGGCAGCGCGCACATCGGCTACATCCCGGGCCCCGACGGGCGGATCACCGGCCTGTCCAAGTTGGCCCGACTCGTCGAGGTCTTCGCCCGTCGTCCGCAGGTGCAGGAACGGCTCACCTCACAGGTCGCCGACCTGCTGATGAGCAAACTCGCGCCCCGCGGCGTTGTCGTCGTGCTCGAATGCGAACACATGTGCATGGCGATGCGCGGCATCCAGAAGTCCGGTGCCAAGACCATCACGTCGGCAGTACGCGGCATCCTGCAGTCGGACTCCAAGTCGCGGGCCGAGGCGATGGCGCTGATCATCCCCCGCTGAGATCGCGTCGCACCACGGCCGGCCGCCACCCCAACCGGGACGGCCGGCCGTCGCGTTTCCGCACCAGCTCGGGCCGTGCCCCGGCCGAGTGGGTCCCGCCCGTCAGCCAGCGAGCAGGGCCAACAGCAGGCCGGCCGTGGCCAGCACCGCCGGCACCAGGCACACCAACGCACCGAAACGCACCGTACGGTCCAGCCGCTCGGTGGGGCTGACCCGGAACAACCGGCCAATGCCGATCCAACCGGCGACGAACGCGACCGCCGGCATCGGCAGCCCGCAGATCAACGCCGCCACGGTGGCCGGTCCCACCCCCGTCGCCGCCAGAACCACGACCTGGATCAGCGGCACCAACAGCGCGAACGGCCCGTACACCAGGAGGTTGCGCGCCCTCGCGGGCCAGGACCCCGGCCGGAACCGGCGGCGCGCGGCCAGCGCCCCGTCCGCCGCCTCGGCCCAGCCACGCGCGGTCCGCAGCGCCGCCAACACGGCCGCCGGGCCGCCCGCCATCGACCGGGCCGCCTCGGTCAGCTCCGGCGGTGACGGCACCAGGGAGATCGCCGGTACGCCCAACTCGCGCAACCGTTCCTGCTGACTCGCCAGCCCGGTACGGAGCACCGTCAGCTCCTCCCGGGCGGCCTCCGCCGACCGGGCCTGCTCACCGGCGGCGGCAGCCGCACCCCGGCGTACCCCGTCCAGCTGGCGGGCGGCCGCAAGATACTCAGTCCAGGCATTGCCGGGCTCGACCGCCCCCGGCGTGGCGTCCCCGGTCACCGCAGCTGCCCGCTGCCGCCCCGGCCCGGTCACCGTCGCGATCGAATCCACCTCGACACCCTCCACGTGCGCCACCCGATCAGCCGGCCACGTCGGCGAACGGCACCAGGACCGTGCCCCGCTCGTCCGGACCGTCCCAGAGCACCGCCCGGTCGGGGCGCACCTGCCACTCGACCGGCCGACCGAAGACCGCCGTGAGCTGCGCGACCGGCACGTCCAGCACGGCCACCGCAGCGAGCTTGTCGACCTCACCCGCCGGCTCGAACAACGCGGCGAACGGCGGCACCGCACGCCACCAGCCCAGCAGATGCCGCCCCGCCGGCGGCCCGTCCCGTAGGAGCGACCGCAGCCGGTCCAGCGGCAGATCCCGGGGCCCCGGCCGGTCCAGCCCGAAGACCACCAGATACGTCGGCAGGTCGTGGGCCGCGTCCGCGAGCAGCATCGGCAGATCCACCAACTCGGCCGAATGCCGGGCCGCCAGATCGGCCGTCAACGCCTCCGCCAGGACCCGGGCCCCGGGATCCGGCGCCGCCACCAGGAAGCGGGCACTGCCCGGCGCGTGATGAGCCGACGTGCTCCGCGCCGCCGTCGCCAACAGCCCGCCCGCCGCGGTGCCCGACCCCAACACCGCGAGGTTGCGCCCAGCCGCCGGCCCCAACGGCACGGCGACCGTCGAGCGGGCCACGTCCACCGCCCGGCCCAACAGGGCGGCCGGCCCGTGAGCCTGTCCCGCCAGGGCCGCCCGGTGGCGCGGATCATTGCCCAGCAGCGGGCGGGCGTAACCCGCGAAGACCACCGGCGGCACCGACCCCGCCGGACGGGCCTCCCACAACTCGTGCCGCAGCTTCTCCACGACCTCCGGATGATCCTGCGGGTCCGGGTGACGGATCAACCGCTCGTGACCCCGGATCGCGCCCCGTGGGCCGCCGAGCCCGCCGGCCGTGTTCACCACCGCGCTGCCCACCGGCAGGCCGGCCGCCGAGTCGTTTGTCGGCTCCAACACCGGACTGCCACCCGGCAGCGCCACCCGCACCGGGAACTGCCCGAGCACCGAATCCCGATGACCAGCATCCGCCCGCGCACTCAGCCCCAACTCGCCAGCACCCGCCAGGACCAGATGCACGCCGTACGCCCGACCCGCCCGGGCCAGCCCGTCCAACTGGGCGGCCACCTCGGCGGCCAGCCGGTCCCGCTCGGCGAAGAGCAGCGGAACATTGTCCACCACACAGACGATCCGGGGCAGCGACTGGTGCTGACGCAGCTCCGCGAAGCGTTGCCCCCCGGCCCGAGCACCCGCCTCCGTGCGGCGCTGGACCTCGGCCGTCAACTCGTCCAGCAGATCCCGGACGTACTCCCGGTCGGCGGCCATCGCCGCCGCGCGCACCTGCGGAACCCACGACCGGTCCCGCTCGGTCTGCAGGAACTCCACGAAGGACTCGCCGTCGCCGAGATCCGCCAGGTAGAACGCCACGTCGTCCGGGCCGTACCGGGCGGCCAGGCCGAGCAACGCGGTGGTCAGGAACGCCGCCCGGCCCGCTGCGGACCGGCCGCTCACCAGCCAGTGCGGGGTCAACTCGGTGAAGCCCAACGGCACCGACCGGCCTCCGGCATCGCCGACGGTCGTGGTCAGCCCGTCGGCCGAGTCCGATTCCCACAGTCGCTCACCCGTCGGCGGTAGCAGAGCACCCAACGCCAACCGGGAACCCGCCTCCACCTGCTCGGCGAGCCGCCGACAAACCGCGTCGACCAGCTCGGCCGGCGGGTCCGACTCGACGAAGACCGGCGAGTTCAAACCGCCCGGCGGATCAGCGCCCGGCCCGGCGAACGACGCCCCCGGCGGATCGCCGAGCAGCGCGTACGCATTCCGCAACGCCAGTGCAGTGGTGTGCGGCAGCGGTGCCCGGGCCGAGTACGGGCCGGCGGGCGGCCAACCCGCCACCACCAGGTGCAGCCCAGCGGCCGGCCCCTGCTCGGCCAACGTCTCGATACGCGCCAGATCGGTCGGGCCTGTCGACTCCGGAAGCGCGGCCACCACCAGCAACAGCGTCCGATCGTGGCGGCGTCGCCCACTCGCCCCCGGCGTCACCCACTGCTCCGCCTCGGTCAGCACCGCGCGCAGACCCACCACGTCCACCGCCGGTGGCGGCAACAGGCCAGCATCCGCGAGTGCCCCGAACGGTGTCAGCACAGCCCCGGTGGCATCCACAGCGCGAATCAGCAGGGCACCCGCCGGGGCCGCACCCAACAACCGCAGGAGTACGGCCCGGAGCAACCCCGCAACCCGTGGCTCCCGTGCGTCAGCGTCCACGCTGAGGTGACCGGTGCCGACAAGTGGCACCAACGCGGGGAAACGAGCGTCGTCCAACGGCGCCGCAGTACCGACCCGAACGAACGGTGGCGGACCATCACCGGCCGGCGAGTCCACGGTGAGTGAGTCCAGTGCAGCACCCGACCAGCCCGGCGCCAGCAAGGCCGCAGCTGTCCGCAACCGGTCGGCCACCTCGTACTGGCGGCGCTGATCGGCCGGAGCCGGCCGCGTCTCGTCCAGGATCCCGGCAGCCGCGGTCGCGACGGCCGACGCCCGACGGTGCAGGGCTGCGGCGCGGTTCGTGCGAGCCTTCGGACCGGCCACCGCGTCCACCCCCTCTACCCGAGGTTGGCAACCCCTCCCCGAGCAGAGACGGTATCCCAGCCGACGGTCCTCCTCCGGGAGGTGCCTCGGCGCTGCGCCGGTGTTGTCGTGGATCTCACCGGTGGGGAGGGGTCCGTCACGATCCGCTGGATCTGAGGCATTGGCTCCGGAGCGTCCAGCCGATAACTTCAGGAGGTGGAATCAGTGCAGCCCCCCGCCGGTTCCCAGGTCTCCCGCGTACCGGCCCAGCGGACACCGTCCGAGCAGCTGCCGCCCGCCCCGGCAACGCCGGCACCGCAGCCGCCACGCCGCCGAACGCGGACGGTGCTCACAGTCGTCGCTGGCGTGCTCGCCCTGCTCTGCCTCGGAGGCATCGCCACCGCCGTGGTCTGGTACAACCGCGCCTCGACACCCGACCGCAGCACCCCCGACGTCGCGGTGATCAATTACCTTCAGGCGACGCTCGTCTCTCGCGACCCGAACCGAGCGGGGTTGTTCACCTGCGAGGGCGCGGTCCCCTCGGTCGATGAGTTCGCTGCGGATGTTGCCGGACGTGAGCGGGAACTTGGCGTCTCTTTTTCGATCAACATCGAGGACGTTGCCGTTACTGAGACTGCCGGCGCCGACGCCACCGTTGTCGCTGTCATCCGGCGGAGCGCCGCAATTGACGGAATTTATCAGAGCTTGGCAGACACGTGGCAGTTCGATTTGAACAACCGGGACGGCTGGCGTGTTTGTGCTGGCTCCCGGATTAGTTAACTTTCATTCAATCCACAAGAGATGAACCGGCACCTCCAGCGTGGTGGGTGACTGGCCTCGCCAGGCCCAGCGGTACCACTCCACCTCGGTTGTGACTCGCACGCAGATGTCCCCTTCGGCGCCTGAGTAGGTCTCGGTGACCGCTCGAAGGTCACGGTGCTCCCGGCCGCCCTCGACGTGCACCACCCGCCGACCGGTGACCGCGTCCGCTTCGAAGACCGGCGTGGGGGTCCGGTGTGCCGGGCCGTCCAGCGAGACCAACCGGATGCCCGTGTCCCGGGCGTCGTCCACTGCCGGACGGCTGCCGACCGTCTCCACCCAGACCCGCTCCACCGGCACCAAAGGCGCGAACACCTCAACCTGGTCGGCTTCGGCCCGGTACCACTCGTGCTCGGGGATCACGGGAACGTAGGTCCGGGCGCTCTGCACGACCCGGTCGTCCGCGCGCAGGTCTCCGCGCCAACCCATCCCGGGCAACCCGACCAGCACCCGTTGGCCGCGTAGCTCGACCCGCTCAGTCGCGGGGACGATGGTCAGCGGTCTCGGCGGCTGCGGTGCCCAGTCCGGCTGGTCGGCGAAGGGGTCAGGTAACGGTCCGGTCATACAGGTGCTGGCCTCACTCAGCGGCGCGCAGCGGGGCACCCCGCCCGCGCATGAACGGGACCGGATTCACCGCGCCAGACGCGTTACGGTCGTTGCGCAGGTGCACCTCGAAGTGCAGGTGCGGGCCGGAGGAGTTGCCACTGCTGCCGACCTTGCCGATCACCTGACCGGCCGTCACGATCTGGTCCTTCTTGACGAAGGGCTGAACCACCATGTGGCAGTACCGGGTGATGTAGCCGCCCGCGTGCAGCAGGTCGACGAACCAGCCGCAGCCCCCCTTTCCGGGAAATCCGTCCACGTTGCAGTCCTGCCGGCCGCGGCGGTCCTCGTCGCAGGTCGAGACCAGCACCCGGCCAGTCGCTGCGGCGCGGATCTCGGTACCCTTGGCCGCGCCGATGTCGACTCCGTTGTGGCTGGGTCGGCTGGCGGTGCGGAAACCGGAGCCGACTCCGCCGGGGATCGGCGCGGTCCAGCCGGAGGCGGCGATCTGACCGCGTTCGGCCGCGTTGCACACCGCCTTGCCGTTGATCTCGACGGTGCGGGCCGCCCCGCCGGCCAGTGCGTCCACGATCCGGCTGGCTACCTCTTCGTGCTTGGCGTACGCGTCCGGGTAGGCGCTGACCTGGACCCGCTGCGCGACCACGGTCAGCGGTCGTTGTTGCCAGCTCTCCACCTTCACGAGCTTCTCGTAGAACTTGCGGGCCGCGTACGCGGGGTTCAACCGCTCGGCGACACTGCCCCACCCCGGCCGCTGCTGGAACAGGCCCAGCGAGTCGTGGTCCGCGCCAACACCCTCGTGTGGCAGGGCCAGGGATTCGGGTACGCCGCTGTTGGCGAGGTTGCGCAGCGCGGACTCCTGCATCGCGGTGGCGAGGGCGACCACCCAGCCTCGCGAGGGCACGCCCATGTCCTGGCCGACCTTGATGATGATCGCGGCATTGCGGACCTGTGTGTCGCCGTACTGGGCGAATCGCGGCAGCTTGCCCGCGATGTTCACCGCTCGGACCGGCCCGCACTCCATGCCTGCCATGGTGTCGCCGTTCTCGGCGTCGTCGCCTCCGAGCCCGGTGAGGAAGAACGCCGCGGTGCCGCCGGTGCAGCAGAGCAGAAGCAGCATCCCGGTGAGCACCGCGGCGACCACACCGAGCCGGAGGGGCCCGCGCCGAGTTTCGGCGTTACCAACGTCGCTCATGGCCGCTCCCAGTCCAGAACGTCGACCAGCCAACCATCATCGGAGGTGACCAGCTCCAACCGGAGCCCGCCGGCATCAAGGGGTAGCAGCAATTCGACGAACGTCTCGGTCCGCTCCCGCATGGTTGGAGGACCGGTGACCTTCTCGGCCGGCACGCTCTCGGGCTCGGCGCCGGTCAACTTCTCCCTCAGCGCCGGCGTGGAAAGCGGCCGCAGGCCAGCCTGCCACTCTTCGGTGGTCATCCCGGGACTGCCCAGCCATGCCTTGGCGAAGCGGTCGGCGGTCTGTTCGGGCGTGCGGCCGCCGGGCGACGTCACTGGTGACGGCGGAGCCGCGCTGTTGAGTAGACCGTCGTCGCCGGCCGTCGGGTCCACCGTGATGATCGGCCCATCCGGACGGCTGCTCAACCCATCGGCTGAGTCACCCGGGCTGGAGATCAGCCTGGCCGCCCCGAGCACACCGACGACCACCACCCCGATCACGAGCGCAACGCCCAGCCGGGACCGCAGCGCCCGGGTGAAGAGAAATTCCAGCGCCCGTCGCATCGCCGTCACCTCGCCTCTGAGCGCACCCGAGGTCCGGTGCGATCCGGTACACGCTCGGTGGAGCCTGGGCGGTAGACAACGAACGACGGGTTCTCAGCCGGAACATCCGGCTCGGTCCAGGTCGCCGGCTGTCGGCGTCGGGGCTGCGGGGCGGTTGGGCGGCTCCGACCTTTGCCCTCCTCCGCCGGCGCCTCGTCGGGCCGCTCTCGGCCGTCGGGGCGCGCCGTGTCTGCGCGCCGGCCCTCGGCCGCGGCTGTCGGCACCGGAGCCGGGTCCTCCCGCCGCGCCTCCGGGCGTAGTCGGGTCTGTTCCACCGTGGGGGACCGTCGACGTCCGCCCACCGGCTCGGCGGTCCCGCCCGGCTCGGCTACGTCCAGCCGAGCGGCGGTCCGCATGTCGCGAAAGAACCGGCGGTGCCAGGATCCGGCCGAACTGACCGCTTCGCTGCTGTCCTTGCCGCCGAGTTGCGTGATCCGCCGGTACGGCCGCAGCAGCAGCCACCCGACCACCCCGCAGAGCCAGACCAGCACCACCTGAAGCCAACCCGCCATGGTGGGAGTGCTCATGATCAGGTCGACGGCGAACAGGTAGATCGCTGCCCCGGTACCGAAGATGGCGATATTGAACAGCGCGGCGACCACGGCGTTCGCCAATCGCCGCAGACCGGCGCTGGCCGGCCGCAGCAGACCGATGGTGCCCAGGATCGGTGCCGCGATCACCGCCCACCGGAAGATCAGGAAACCCAGCAGGACCAGTAGCGACGCGGTCAGGTCGAACATCGCAAAGAGCAGAGCCGCGAGCACGGCGATGAAACCTGCGCCGACCCGATCCATATCGCGGACACCCTGGAGATATTCGTACGCCTCTGGGTCCTCGGCCTTGATTTGCTGCGCCACCCGGGCCCACTGCTGCTGCTTGGCCTTGATCGTCGCTTCTCGGGCCGCCGAGCTGGCGCGCATTGACTTGGCTTCGCCCCACGTCAAAGATTTTGCATCGTAGAGTGCGGGGCCGTATTTGATCGCGGTCTCGCTTTCTGCTGAACCTAATACGCCCCGGAGCCAATTCCGGTACAGCATTGTCTCGGTAGCGGTGTCGCTGGCTCGGACGGCGGGGGTTCGAAGGTCCTTGCAGCGGTCAGGATCGATGCAGCGCCCAGGGTCCGGCTCCTTCGCCTGCGGCCCAACGGCGTCATGCACCACTCCCAGACTGGTGACAAGTGCGCCGTCGGCGATGTTCGCTGACTTGACCGGCCACGCAGCCAGCGCCGTGACCGCGACCATCACCAGCAGAGCCCAGCCCGCGGTGGTCATCGCGTTGCTCATGTCTGACTGTCGGGACCGCCAGAGTAGATAGAGTCCCACTACACACAGGGTGACGATTCCGAAGACGCTGAACACCTTCTGGTACACGGCCTTAGTCGCCTGTTCGACAAGCGGGTCAGCCCATCCCCACATCGAACCGGGGTCCCAGGCGCGCTCTCTGAGCGCATTTGACGCACCGATGATCGCCGTTGCGGCCATGAACTCGCCATTGGCGATCGTCGTGGTGAACTTGTAGTCCGGATGAAGCACGCTTGAGGCGCAGCCACCGTCGATGTCATAGGTGTTATAGCTGTAGCCGCCGTAGCCATAGAGGCTGTACCGACCAGCTACTCCATTCGCGGCCTCCGTCGGTGGCGCGGCGGCGAACCAGCCGGCGAGCCCGGAGTCCGGCGTACCCGGGGTTGGTGCGTTGCGGCACGTGACCTGGTCTTCGCTGACCGCTTGTAGCTTTGCCACGCAGGCGCGGAAGTCGGCTTGCCATTCGGCGGTCGTGCAGAGGTCGGCGCGGGCCTGGGCGGTGGGCGGTGCGGCGGCTGCGGCCTCCGCGCCGATCAGCGGCCAGGTGAGGGTAGCCCCGGCCAGTACGCCAAGGGCGAGCAGGAACGACGCGGTCCTTGCCCAGGCCCTAGCCATGTCACGCCTCCAGATCCGGCAGGGGAATGCTCGGCAGGACTCCGGCCGCCGCGGCTATCGCGGCTGGCGTCGTGTCGAGGTGGTCCAGTAGCCCTTCGACGTACGAGACGTCGACTCGGACCTTCTGCACCCGTCCGTCTACGTCGCGCATCACGAACTCGCGGAAGCCGAGCCGGCTGGACGAGCTGGCGTCGGCGGCGGAGAGCGAGGCGAGGGTGGCCTCGTACCCGTCGTTGACCGGCACACGCAGCAGTCGTAGCGCTTCGGAGGCGATCTCGGCGTCCTCGGCGATGCGGCCGACGAAGACGGTGGAGACGAGGTTCTGCACGTCGAGGCCGAGGATGTCGCGGGGGTTCTGGGAGGCGACCAGTGCGGCCAGGTTCCACTTGCGGGAGTCGCGGGCGAGTCGGACCAGGAAGGAGCGCCCGGACCGCCAGCCTTCCATGAAGTGCGCCTCGTCGAGGCCGACGAGTTTGCGGGATGACATCGAGCCGCCGTAGCAGCGCCGGACGGCGAGCCGGTGCGCTGTGTGCAGCATCGGCAGGGCCAGTGCTTCCTCGGCTGACCAGTACTCGCGTTCAATCTTGAGGTCGGGCAACCGTAGCCCGGCCATGGTGATCACGGTGAGTGCCGCGTCGGCACCGAGCAGCCCTTCCGGCGGTCGGCCGAAGAAGAGCATGGCCAGTGGCATCTCGGCGGTGTCCAGCAGGAGGTTGGCCAGTTCCTTGCCGGCGTCGTCGTCGAGCCGTCCGAGGCAGCTCACCACGTCGTCGAGGGTGGAGGTCTCCTCGGCGGGGACCTGGCGGACCGCGTGCCGGAAGAGGGTGGCGGTCGACGCCTCCCTGGCCACCTGCGGCGGGACGAGCATCATGCAGATGTCCTGGACCAGCATCCGCCGCTCGGCCCGGGCGTTGGAGACGGCGATCTCGAACTCGCGGTCGCCGGCGGCCCCGGTGCCGAACTCGGAGCGCAGCGGCGTCGGGATCAGCGAGTAGGGCGCCAGGGTGCCGTGTTCCGAGCCGGTCAGGTTCAACACCCGGGAGTACGGCCGCAGCTCGGGCATCGCGCAGAGGCGGGCCAGCGGGCCGGACGGGTCGAGCAGAGTCACCTGGACACCTCGGCGGGCGGCCAGGTAGCCCAGGGCGCCGAGCAGGGTGGACTTGCCACCGCCCGGTTCGGCGACGAAGACCGCGAGCCCGGAGCGTTCCCGGACCTCCATGGGGAAGTGCAGGTCGAGGAAGACCGGGCGGCGGCAGGTGCCGGCGGTACGGCCGATCAGGTCGCCCCGCCGGTCGCCCACGTTGGACGCGGCCTGGGGGAGCGCGGCGGCGAGCAACGGCACCGGCATGCGACGCACGTAGCCGGTGTTGGCGATCGGCTCGCCGGGGATGAACTCGCGGGCCAGCCAGTCCTGGTTCTTCGGGTGCTGCAGCGAGATGCGCAGCTCCCGGGAGTAGAGCTGAATGAGCCGACGGGCCCGCTCCAGGCATTCCTCCCTGGTCCGGCCGCCGACTGCGATGCGGTGCCAGCCGTGCGCACGGGCCGAGTCGACCGGGAGACCGGTGGTCATCTCGTCGCCGATCACCAGGGCGCGCTTGGCCAGTCGTTCCAGCTCCGGGGGCGCGTCGATGCCGTGTTCGGCGTAGTCGAGCTGTTGCGAGCGGATCATCCGCAGCCGGTGTTCCAGGTTACGGAAGGAGTCGCCGGAGCCGAGGATGTCGACGCGGGTGGAGATCTCCATCGGCCAGGGCAGCCGCTCGTGGAAGTGCAGCCAGGGCTCGTGTCGTTCGGGGATCTCCAGCGGCTCCATCCGACCGACGGCGAGCACTGCCACGTGCCGCTCCTCGCCGGTCATCCGGTTGACCAGCTTGACCGTCGAGCCGTACGGGGTGCGGTAGCGCTCGACCTGCTCGGTCATGGCGAGCAGGTCGCCGCGCTCCCAGCGCCCGTCGGTCACGGGGGAGAGGGTGCTCGGCGGTGACATGCACAGCGCCACCGAGCGGTAGAGCAGCCATTCCAGCTCCTGGGCGGTGACCCGTCGGCCGCGCATGCCGAATGCCCCGAGCACCTCGTCGAACTGTTCGACGGTGCGGCCGAGCTTGCGGCGCTCGCCATCGGCGGTGCCTCGTCCGAAGGTGCGCAGCAGCCGCTCGGTGAGCGAGTCGCCGAGGGAACGTCGGGCGAAGGTGACACCGAGGTAGGTCTGGCCCTCGGCGTGGTTGACCGCCATCAGGTGGCGTTGGGCGGCGACCAGGTGGTCGGCCCAGCCGGTGGTCCCGGGAACGTCGGGCAGCGGCGCCGCCGTGTGCGTGTCGATGGTGCGAGCCCACTCGTCAGCGGGGAACGGCCGGGTGGTGCGGCGCAGGTGCAGTCGGAAGCCGGCCAGGCCGGCGTACTGCTCGGAGATCGCCGACAGCAGCGCCTCGCGTTCGGCGTCCGGCCGGAACGCCCAGCGCACCTCGGGCAGCCAGTACCAGGCAGTGACGGTGTTCGGTGTGAAGGTGAGGTGGCCGGCGATCTCGGTGATGGCCAGTTCGACCGACGGGTCCCGATCCCCGAACTTGATCTTCGGAGCGCGAACCCGGGTCGGCTTGATCGGTCGGTCCGGCCGGCTGGCCGTGCGCTGTCGGGGTGCGGCTATCTCCTTACCGGGGGCCGCGGTGCCGGTGCCTCTGGGTCGTTCCGGGTCGGTGGACCGACGCGCGGTGCGCTCGAGAGCTGGCCGATTCGCAGATGTGATCATCGCCGGCTGCTCCGGCGGAGCCGTGGACCGGCTGGCGGCCGTCGGCTGGGGCTGCGCCTGAGCCGCCGGTCGGGCCGCCGGCGTCGCTGGGGGGCGGCCACTCGGCGCGGTGCTGGCGGGTCGGCGGGCGGGGCCGGTGATCGCGGACGGACCGCCGGCGGACGGATCGGGCTCATCGGACGGACGCCCCATCGGCCGTCGATCCCCGGCCTGATGCGGCACCCGGGACTCGCTGGCCTGGTGGCCGCCCCCGTGCCGAGGGTCGGCGGGTAGGCCACCGTTGTCGGCGGGGGTCCACGGTGGCTCGAGCTCGGGAACCGCGCGAGCGGGTGCCGGGCCGGCGGTTGGTGGCGGCTGATGCGGGATCGCCGGCTGCTCGCGGGTGCTCGGGCCGGCCGTGACGGCTCGCGCCGTGCCGGGTCGCCCTCCACCACCGAAGAGGTCCAGGAAGGGGGAGTCGATGTCGGCGTTCTCGCCGGCCGACACGGCGGTGGGCTCGGCCGGTGGCGGCCGGCGGGGAACCGGCCGGGGTGCCTGGAACACGCCGACGGCACCGTGGCCGGGCGACGTCACCAGCGCGGGGTCGAGGGCAACCTCGTCCTCGTCCTCGATGTAGTCGAACGAGTGCGCACGGTGACCGACCGGTGCGCCAGGGCGGCCGGCCGGGGAGCCCGGCGTGGAGGAGCGGCTCATGCGATCGCCTCGGCGGCTGTCGGCAGACCCATGCCCGCGTCCTGCGACGGGCCGTTCGACATACGTCCGGTCATGCCAGTTCCTCCCGAATCCTGATCCGGCTGCCGACCAGGCGCGGATCGCGCTGCTCGACCGCCGGCTCCCGGGTGCGTCGCCAGTCGGTCAGCGCGGTGCGGATGACCACCCGCGCCGGCCGATCAGGGTCGACGTGCCGGAAGATGAACGACGTGGTCACGATGGCGAGCGCGATCTCCCAGGCGGGGAAGAGCTCGACCGTCAACGTGAACAGCCAGTGGATGAACATGTAGAGGGGGACCAGCAACATGAAGAGCCCGTACTGGGCGTAGGGCAGGTGGACCGGAAGGGTGTAACCGGGCGGCCCGAGGTAGACCAGGCGGGCCCGGTAGATGTCGTCGTCGGTGCGCAGCCGCATCTGGTGAACGCGCCTATTCGAAGATCAGGTCGATCAGGTAATCGCCGACGAAGAAAAGTGTTGCCGCGCCCGCGATGAAGGCGAGCCCGACGATGGCGATCGCGGAGCTGGTCAGCACCTTGGAGATCTCGCCTCGGCTGGCACGGCCGATGAAGATGACGCCCAGGACTGCGAGCAGGATCGGCGCGATCTTGCTGGCGAAGAAGGTGACGACACTGTTGGTGTCGATCCCCTTCGGTGCCGGCTCCGCGAGTGGAGTCGACGCCAGGGTGGAGAGCGCGTGGGCGACGCCGGACGACGCCGTCTCCATGAGCTCGTAGGCGATCACTGGAACCTCCCCATAGCGCGGCCGGCGATGCCGCGGCGGTGCAATAGGCAAGCCTGGCGGGAAAAGTGCTCCACAGGGCATGGCGTTCTTGACCCTGTGTTCGTTACTCACCACGGAGGGTGGCGAGGTTTGGGCGGATTTTCCCCGCTTCGGCCCTCCCTCCAAGCTTCGCCATCTCGATGCTGGCCAATTCCAAAGCGTACGGGCCGCCCCGGATTGCGACAAGCCGCGAAGGGACTGCCCGATACTGCCCGGATGACCGATCGTACACCTGTTCTAATCGGCACGTCAGGGGTAGTGGTGCGGGGCCCACCCGGGTCGCTGGGCGCCGCCGCCGCGACCGGTACCGTCTAGTCGTGACCGATCTGGTGCGGGCTTCGGGCCCGGTGGTGATGGGCGTCCTCAACGTCACACCGGACTCCTTCTCCGACGGCGGACGGTACGCCGACCTGGACGCCGCCGTCGGACACGGCGTCCGTCTACGGGACGCCGGAGCGCACCTGGTCGACATCGGCGGCGAGTCGACCCGTCCGGGCGCCGCGCGGATCGACGCCGAGACCGAGGCCGAGCGGGTGTTGCCGGTCATTCGCGAACTGGCCGCCGCCGGTGTGGCGGTCAGCGTCGACACCAGCCGCGCGCGGGTCGCGGAGGCCGCCCTGGCCGCCGGCGCGGCGGTGGTCAACGACGTCTCCGGTGGCCTGGCCGACCCGGACATGGCCCGGGTGGTCCGCGACGCGCACTGCCCCTGGGTGCTGATGCACTGGCGAGGGCACTCCAGGGCCATGCGCGACCTGGCCACCTACACGGACGTGGTGGCCGACGTCCGGGCCGAGCTGTCCCAACGGATCGACACGGCGCTGGCCGCCGGGGTGGCCGCCGACCGCCTCATCGTCGACCCCGGGCTCGGCTTCGCCAAGACGGCCGCGCACAACTGGGAGCTCAGCGCCCGCCTGCCGGAGTTGCTGGATCTCGGCTACCCGCTGCTCTTCGGGGCGAGCCGCAAGTCGTACCTCGGTGGGTTGCTCGCCGCCGCGGACGGTACGCCGCGACCGACCGCCCAGCGGGAGGCGGCCACCGTGGCCACCAGTGTGCTGGCGGTCGCCGCGGGCGCCTGGGGCGTACGCGTGCACGACGTGCGGGCCACCGCCGACGCGCTCGCCGTCTGGGCGGCGACCGGCAGCCCTCGTCTGGCCGTGCCGCAGCACGACAGGAAGCTGACCCACCACGATCACGAGCATGGGGTACGGCGATGACGACGGACCGGATCCAGCTGACCGGCCTGCGGGCGCACGGCCGGCACGGGGTGTACGACTTCGAGCGCGAACAGGGGCAGGACTTCGTGGTCGACGCCGTCCTGGAGCTGGACCTCGGCCCGGCCGCCGCCAGTGACGACGTTGCCGCCACGGTGCACTACGGCGAGTTGGCCGAACGCCTGGTCGCGGTGGTGACCGGCGAGCCGGTCAACCTGATCGAGACCCTGGCGGACCGGCTCCTCGCGGTCTGCCTGGCAGACGTTCGGGTCGACGCCGCGACGATCACAGTGCACAAGCCCGAGGCGCCGGTGCCGCACACCTTCACCGACGTGGCCGTCACGATGACCCGGGCGCGTACCCGGTGACCCGGGCGGTTCTCTCGCTCGGCAGCAACCTGGGCGACCGCCTGGAGCACCTGCGCACGGCCGTCGCCACCCTCGGCGACGCGGTGCTCGTGCTCTCCGGGGTGTACGAGACTCCACCGTGGGGCGACACCGATCAGCCCGCGTACCTCAACGCGGTGGTGCTCGTGCAGGACGAGAGCGCGACCCCGCGCGACTGGCTGGAACGGGCCCGCGACGCGGAGCGCGCGGCCGGCCGGGTCCGTGACCCGCAGCGGCGGTTCGGGCCGCGCACCCTCGACGTGGACGTGATCGCGGTCTGGGGCGACGACGACGAGCCGGTGCTCAGCGACGACCCGGAGTTGACCCTGCCGCACCCCCGGGCGCACCTGCGCGCCTTCGTGCTGCGTCCGTGGATCGACATCCAGCCGTACGGACGGCTGCCCGGTCACGGCTGGCTGACCGACCTGCTGACCATCGGCCCTGCGGCGGACGGGGCGTTGGAACTGCGTCCCCGGCCGGAGTTGGCGTTAGAGTCGACGGCATGACCGAGCGGAACCGGCCGGCATGACGCAGGCGAAGCCCCCACCCCGCGGGTCGGGCCCGGACGGGTCGCGGATGGGCCCCACCCGGATCTCGACCCTGGTCGTGGCCGGCCTGGCTGCGGCGGCGGTTGCCTGGCTGCTGATCAGCACCCTCTACTACAGCGGGATTCCCCGGCTGCCCTGGCTGCCGGTGGTGACGCTGGCCGGGCTCGCCGTGCTGGAGGCGTACGCCGCGATCAACACCCGGGGCCGGATCGAGCGCAAACCGGGTCGGGAGCCGGTCAATCCGCTGTTGGTCGCCCGCTTCGTGGTGCTGGCCAAGGCGTCGGCGCTGGCCGCCGCGATCTTCGCGGGCTTCTACGCGGGGCTCACCGGCTGGCTCTTCGTGGAGACCACCCGCGCCGCCCTGGACGATCGGCCGGCCGCCGGCGGAGGCCTGCTCGCCTCGCTGGCACTGGTCGGCGCCGCGCTCTGGTTGGAGCGCTCCTGCCGGGTGCCGGAACGCCCGGACGACGAGCACGAGCAGGACCCGCGGGAGAGCCGCCCCGGCCAGCGCTGAGCAGGGGGTTACGCCCGGCTGCGGTCGCGGGTACGGTGCCTGCGATCGGGGAGCAAGGGCCGCCCAGGGTCCGTCCGTGCGCCGGACTGGGGACGGTCGGCCACTGGGGAGGCGGCGTCATGGGTTACGAAGAAGCGGGCCGGGACCGGTCGGCCGAACCCTCTTCCGGGGTGCCGGCCGCCGTCCTGGACAACGTCTTCGACGATCCCACCCACGGTGAGCCCGGCCGGGATCGGATCGGCGTACACCTGGGGTGGGAGCTGCTGCTGCTGGCCGGGCTGGCCGTCGTGAGCTGGCTGCTCTGGCGGGAGGATCCGGCTGCGGTGCGCGACGAGAACCTGCGCACGCTCCTGATCGACGCGGTCGGGCTGGGGTTGCTCGCACTGGCCGCAGGGTTGAGCCTGCGGACTGCCGCGCCTAACTTGGCCGTCGGCCCGATCGCGGTAGCCGCCGCCCTGCACTACGCCGAGCAGGGTGACCGGGGTCTGCCGGAGTCGCTCGGCCCGGCCGTGGCGGTCGCCGCGGTGGGCGGGCTGGCGCTGGCGCTGGCCGTGGTGGTGCTGCACGTGCCGGGCTGGGCGGCCAGCCTGGCCGTCGCCGCCGCCGTGGTGGTGTACATCGAACGTCGATCGGCGCCCGTGCTGGTACAGGGCGACTACGACCCCAGGGGCAGCGCCGGTTACCTGTTCGCCGGGTTCGCCGCGGTGGCCGTCCTGGGTGGGTTGTTCGGCGCGATCCGGGCGATCCGTCGGCTCGTCGGCCGATACCGACCGATCGCCGATCCGGCCCGTCGGCGGGGCGCGGTCGCCGCCGTCGTGACCGCCGCCGCGCTTGTCGTCTCCACCGTGCTGGCCGCTCTGGCCGGCATACTGCTCGCCGCCAACGACCCCGGGCCGGTGGCGCCCACCTCGGGGCTGGACTGGACGGTGCTGGCCGTCGGCGTGGCCATGCTCGCCGGCACCAGCGCGTACGGCCGCCGGGGCGGTGTGTTCGGCATGCTGTTGGCGGTCGGCCTGGTCACCGTCTTCCAGGTGTACGCGTCGGAGCGCGGCTGGACGCTGAGCAACTGGGTGGTCGGTGGGGCCGCGCTCGGCGTCGGGCTGCTGACGACTCGGCTGGTCGAGACGCTGGGGCGGCCCCGAACGGGCAGGCCCGAGCGGCCCGAGCCGGTCGGCGACGGCACGATCAGCTCGGGCTGGACCACGCCGCAGCCGCAGTCCGTCGACAACTGGCCTCCCACGCTGCCGACCCAGGCCGCGCCGCAGCCGATCGACCCGTGGCGGGATCCGCGGTGGGAGGACGGCCCGCGACGGTGGGACACCGACGAGCGGTGAGCCGCGCCGCGTCCGCCGAGCCGGAGCTGATCTCGACCGTTAGGCTCGGCGACATGACCGACTCACCTGCCGCCACCCCGGGCGGAACCTCGTTCGAGGAGCTTGACGCGCTGTCCACCGAGGAGTTGCGGGAGCGGGCGTTCGCCCGGGCCCGGGACAATCGGGACGTGGGCTTCTTCTGGTCGGTGCTGCGCCACCTGCCGAACGCGGACGAGGCAACGGTGCTGGATGGCGCCCCGAACTCGATTGGCCCGACGATCGACGAGGCCAACGCGCTGTGGCGGGAGCTGACCGGTCACGGCTACGAGGAGTCGGCGCCGCTGCTGCGGGCCGCCTTCATCGACTACCTGATGAAGCACTGAGCCGCTCGGGGCAGCCCAGGTCCGCCCGATCCACCGGTTCGGGGCCTGGGCGGATCGCGTCGCTGGTCCACCGTTCCGGCCCGGTCAGCCGCTACGGCACGGCCGCCGGCACCGGCGCGCTCGCCGTGTTGCTGCTGGTCGGCATCTGCGGCAGTCCGGCGTACACCGGGTGGGCCGTCACCCTGACCGACCCGGAGTCGGCCGGGGCCTTCTACGCGCGCCTGCTCGCCTGGCCGGCCTGGCGGCTCGACGCGGACGGGCAGGCCGGCGGGTTGTTCGCCGCCGACCTGCGAGCCGTCCTGCTGGTGGTCCTCGCGGTGGCGCTGCTCTACCTGTTGCCCGCCGCCCAGGTCGCCCGGGTGCCCGGCCCGGTCAGCCAGTTCTTCTCCGGCTGGGCCGCGTACGTGCTGGCTGGCGGGTTGGCCGCGGTGTTGGCGGCGCTGCTCGGCCCGGCACCGTCACTGCTGGGGGCCCTTCAGGACGCCAGCACCGGCGCCGGTTACGGCTTCCTCACCGGGTGGATCATCGGCATCGCCAGCCTCGGCGGTCGCGCCTGACCCCGCCTCGACAGTCGCCCTGACCACACCGAGGTGGGGTCAGGCGCGACTGTCGTACGTGCGCCGGGGCGAGTCAGCTGGTCGGGCGGCCGAGGTCGAGGAGGCGCTGTCGGCTGAGCGCGCCCACCGGCCGGCCGGCGTCGGTCACGAGGAGCCGGTCCCGGCCCGAGGTGAGCAGGACCGCCAACGCGTCGTACGCCGAGCCGTCCACGGCGACGGTGGGCAGGTCCGGTGCGGCGTCCTCGGGCACCGGCTCCAGCGCCTCCCGGTCGAGCGGGGTGACCGCCAACCGGCGGATGCCCCGGTCGGCGCCGACGAACTCGCGTACGAACGCGGTGGCGGGTGCGCCGAGCAGCGCGGCCGGGGTGTCGTACTGCTCCAGGTGCCCGCCCTCGGAGAGGACGGCGATCCGGTCACCGAGTCGGACGGCCTCGTCGAGGTCGTGGGTGACCAGCACGATCGTCTTGCGCACCTCGGCCTGGAGGCGCAGGAACTCCTCCTGGAGGCGGGACCGGACGATCGGGTCGACGGCCGAGAACGGTTCGTCCATCAACAGCACCACCGGGTCGGCAGCGAGCGCCCGGGCCACCCCGACCCGCTGCCGCTGGCCACCCGACAGCTCGTGCGGGTAGCGACCGCCGAACTCGGCAGGGTCCAGCCCGACGAGGTCGAGCAACTCGTCGACCCGGGCCCGGGTCTGGCCCTTGGGCCAGCGGAGCAGGCCCGGCACGGTGGCCACGTTGGCCCGCACGGTCTGGTGTGGAAAGAGGCCGACGTTCTGGATCACGTATCCGATTCGACGGCGCAGTCGCACCGGGTCGACGTTCGTGACGTCCTCGTCGCCGAGCGTGATGCGACCGGCGGTCGGTTCGATCAGGCGATTGATCATCCGCAGCACCGTCGACTTGCCGCAGCCGGACGGGCCGATCAGCACCACCAGCTCGCCGGCCCGGACCTCCAGGCTGAGGTCCCGGACAGCTTCGGTGCCGTTCGGGTAGCGCTTCTGGATGCCCTCCAGGGAGATCGACGCCGCGCGAGGGGATTGGGTCACGTCGGTAGCCTCCGGGGTAACGTCCACGTATGTCCTTCCGCCTGAGCTACCGGGCCGACCCGGGTAACCCCTGGTTCTCCTGGCAGTACGTGCGGGACAACTCTGACACGATCCTCGCCGCGGTGCGCGAACACGCCTCCCTCACCGGGCGAGCGGTGTTGATCGCGGTGTTGATCGCCCTGCCGTTGTCCGTGTTGGCGTACTGGGTCCGTCCGCTCGCCGGTCCGATCCTCGCTGTCAGCGGGGTTGTCTACACCATCCCGTCGTTGGCGCTCTTCGCGTTCATCGCCCCCTACCTGGGCACCGGTGCGACCACGGTGCTGGTCGGGCTGGTCCTCTACGCGTTGCTGCTGATCGTGCGCAACGTGGTGGCCGGCCTCAACCAGGTGCCCCCGGAGGTTCGCGAGGCCGCCGAGGGCATGGGTTACGGCCGCTGGAGGCGGCTGTTCCGGATCGACCTCCCGCTGGCGTTGCCGGGCATCGTGACCGGTGTACGGCTGGCGACCGTCTCGACGGTGGCGTTGGTCACGGTCGGGGTGCTGGTCGGGCACGGCGGGCTCGGGCAGCTCATCTTCGCGGGCTTCCAGAACAACCTCTACAAGGCCGAGATCATGACGGCCGCACTGCTCTGCGTGGCGCTCGCGGTCGTGCTCGACCTGTTGCTCATCCTGGTCGCCCGACTGGTGACCCCCTGGTCCACCCGGAGGGCACGGTGACCGTCGCGGAGAACCCGATCGGGCAGGCCGTCACCTGGATCAACGACCCACTGAACTGGACCAACCCCGGCGGCATGCTGGACCGGCTCGGCGAGCACCTGACGATCTCCGCCCTGGCCGTGGCGCTCGGCTGCCTGGTGGCCTGGCCGCTCGGGCTCTGGTTGGGGCACCTCGGTCGAGGTGGCGGCCTTGTGGTGCTGATCTCCAACGCCACCCTGGCCATCCCCACCCTGGCGCTGCTGACCATCCTGCCGGTGGTCTTCGCCAGCGGCTTCGGGAAGACGCCGGTCGTGGTGGCGCTCGCCGTCTTCGCCGTGCCACCGCTGCTGGCCAACGCGTACACCGGGGTGCGGCAGGTGGACCCGGAGGCCCGCGACGCGGCCCGGGGGATGGGCCTGTCCAGCACGCAGCTGTTGCGCCGGGTGGAGTTGCCGCTCGCGGTGCCCTATCTGGCGGCCGGCTTCCGCACCGCGGCGGTCCAGGTGATCGCGACCGCCGCGCTGGCCTCCTTCGTCAACGGCGGCGGCCTGGGCCAGATCATCCGGACCGGCTTCGGCATCGGAATCGCGGCCGGCGGCGGGCAGATCGTCGCCGGTGGTGTGCTGGTGGCCGGGCTCGCGCTGCTGGCCGAGGTGGTCCTCGGCGGCGTCGAACGGCTGGTCACCCCCAAGCCGCTGCGGCGTGGGCGGCAGCGCCTCGGGCGGCCCCGGGCCGCCGACGCCACCGGGAGCGCCTGACCCGTCCGGGTGAGCCCGCGTCGAGCTGGCGACCCACAGCCGTCAAATCGGTGACGATGGGGTGACGAAGTCCATCCCAAGTTGTCGGTCGGTTCCGGAGCATGTTGGGTGGACATTCGCGGGCGGCCGACAGTCAGGATCGCCCGTCGGACACGCGGCCGGCCCGGGACGGGCCGCGCCGGGACACGGAAGGCGGGCACATGCGCGCACGTACACGCCTGGCGATCGGGGCGGTCAGCGCCGTCGCCGGGGCAGCACTGCTCACCGGCTGCGGTGACGCCGGCTCGTCCGGCACCGACGCACCCCAGACGAGCGCCTCCGGCGCCGGGTGCGCCCCGGTCGCCGGCCAGCAGCTCATCGCTCTACAGGACGACAAGAAGCTCCAGAACTCCGACAACGTCATCCCGGCGGTCAACAGCAAGGCGGCCAACCCGCAGCTGATCGCCGCACTGGACAAAGTTTCCGCAGCACTCGACACCCCGAAGCTGATCCAGCTCAACAAGGCCGTCAACGAGGACCGCAAGACCCCCAAGGTGGCGGCCGAGGAGTTCGCCAGCGCGAACAACCTCACCGCCGGCATCGCCAAGGGCCCGGGCGGCGACATCACTGTGGGCGCCGGCAACTTCGCCGAGAGTCAGATCCTGGGTGAGCTGTACCGGATCGCGCTCAGCGCCGCCGGCTACCAGGTCAAGGTGCAGCAGATCGGCAACCGGGAGCTCTACGCGCCGGCTCTGGAGAAGGGCGAGATCCAGGTCGTCCCGGAGTATGCGGCGACGATGGCCGAGTTCCTCAACACCAAGGCCAACGGCCAGAACGCCCAGCCGATCTCCTCGCCGGACATCAACACGACGGTGACCGCGCTGAAGACCGAGGGCGACAAGGCCGGCCTCACCTTCGGCACCCCGGCCGCCGCACAGGACCAGAACGCCTTCGCGGTGACCCAGGCATTCGCCGACAAGTACGGCGTGCGGACCCTCTCCGAGTTGGCGGCGAAGTGCTCCGGCAGCGCGACAGTGCTGGGTGGCCCGCCGGAGTGCGAGCAGCGTCCGTTCTGCAAGCCGGGCCTGGAGAAGACCTACGGGCTGTCGGTCGGCAAGTTCTCCTCCCTGGACCAGGGCGGGCCGCTGACCAAGAGCGGGCTCCGCGACGGTTCGATCAGCGTGGGTCTGATCTTCTCGTCGGATGGCGCCTTCGCCACCAGCTGAGCCCCTTTCCGCAGGTGCTGAGGACGCCCCCGCCCCGACCGGGCGGGGGCGTCCGCGCGTCCGGGGACCCCGTTCCCTCCGCTGGATATCGTGGGTAGGCTGCACATCCATGCCAGCCCCGGCCACCTCTGACGCCCGGCGTCAACCAACGCTGCTGACCATGCTCTTCTGGGCGGGCGTCGCTCTCGCGCCGGTGGCGGCGCTGATCCTGCTGGTGGCCGACGGCAATGGCCCGTTGCGTTTCGCTGCGGTGCTCGCCATCCTCGCGGTGGTGCTGATCGGCCTCTCCATCGCCTTGCGGCCCGACAACGAGGGCGCCTCGGCGCGGACCGACGAGTTGCTGGACGAGATCGAGGAGCTGCGTCGGGAGTTGCGCGGCGAGATCGTGGCCGCCGCCCAGCGCGGTAACCAGGCACTCGACCAGGCGCAACGGGCCCATGAGGGGATCGCCGCGGTGCGCCGCCGTCTCGACGCCAGTGGTGCCGCCCTCGCCGGTGCCGCCCCCGCCGTCGAGCCGGCGGGTGCCGCACGGGCCCGGGTGGCTGCCGTCGAGCCGCCGGTGGACGACACGCCGGTGGCCCGTAACCGAGCCGAGGCGCCGGCCGGCCGCGCCCGGGTTTCCGGCCCCGACGACGCGCCCCGGTGGGGGCGTCCCGGGCACCCGGACGACGACGAGCCGGCGTACGCCCGGGAGGCCCCCGAGAAGCCCGCCGCCGGAATGTACGGCGGGGAACGACCGGCTGCCACCGCGTACGGCTCAGCGCGCCCCCGGGAGCACGACCGCCCCGAGGCGGCGCACCGGCCGGGTGGCGTGGTCCGGCACACCGAGACCGTGCACGTCACCACCCGACACACAGTTGTGGACGGCGGCCCGGCCGAGCCGGCCGGGCGCTACGGCGGCGGGTACGCCGGTCAGTGGACCCCACCCGCGCAGGAGTGGACCCGGGGCGGCGACGCCGATCAGCCCCCACGCCCGGCCGGCCGGGCGAGGAGCGAGCCGGAGCAGCACCCCCGAGCCGGGTACGGCGACGAGGCGGGCTGGACGGGCCGCCGCGACGAACCGGAGTGGACGGATCGGCGCGACGCGTACGCCCAGCCCGACGAGCCGGCCCCGCCGGCCCGGTCACACCGCAGCCCGGAGAGGCCGGCGGCGGAATCCTGGGACAGCCCGGACGATCGGGGCTGGTCGGAGCAGCGCGACCGGGCGGGCGCCCCGGCGCCACAGGCCGGGCCGCCGTTGCGAGCCGACGACACCGGCGAGTACTGGTCTCAGCTGCGGGCCGGTGACCGGTGGGCCGCCGTCCGTGACGACGAGAACGGTCGAGAGCTGCGCGTCGGCGAACGTCGGGCCGAGGTGCACGCCGACGCCACCGGCACCGAGTACCGGGTGGCCGACCGCTGGGCCGCCGTCCGTCACGAGGAGCCGCGCCGTCACGAGGAGCCGCGCCGTCACGAGGAGCCGCGCCGTCACGAGGAGCCGCGCCGTCACGAGGAGCCGCGCCGTCACGAGGACGCCGGCCGCTACGAGGACGCCGGCCGGTATGAGGAACCGCGCCGCCACGACGGCGGTCGGCGGCCCGAGCCGGAAAGGCCCGCGCTGCCGGTGGGCGGTGTGCCGATGCCGGACGAGTGGCGCCCACCGCGCCAACGCAGCCACCAGCCGGAACCCGCGCCGGAACGGACCGGCCGGCGGCGGGTCGACGAGCGTTACGGCTACCCGCCGCAGGACGACGTGCCGCGTGCCGGGGGCGCGCCGCCCACCGACCGCTGGCGGTGACCGGTCAGGCGGCTCCTGTCACTTGTCGATGTCGCCGACCACGAAGAACATCGAGCCGAGGATCGCGATCAGGTCGGGGACCAGGCAGCCGGGGAGCAGGGTGGCCAACGCCTGCACGTTCGCGTACGAGGCGGTGCGTAGCTTCAACCGCCACGGCGTCTTCTCACCCCGCGACACCAGGTAGTAGCCGTTGATGCCGAGCGGGTTCTCCGTCCAGGCGTACGTGTGCCCCTCCGGCGCCTTGAGCACCTTCGGCAGCCGGGTGTTGATCGGCCCGGTCAGCCGGTCCACCCGGTCGAGGCACTGCTCGGCGAGGTCCAGTGACGCGTACACCTGGTCGAGCAGTACCTCGAAACGGGCGTGGCAGTCGCCGGCGGTCTTGGTGACCACCGGCACGTCCAGCTCGTCGTAGGCCAGGTAGGGGTCGTCGCGGCGCAGGTCCAGGTCCAGCCCGGACGCGCGGGCCACCGGCCCGGACGCGCCGAACGCGGCGGCGTCCGCGGCGGACAGCACGCCCACGCCGACGGTGCGGGCCAGGAAGATCTCGTTACGCCGGATCAGGTGGTCCAGGTCGGGCAACCGGCGGCGTACCTCGCCGATCGCCGCGCGGGCCCGCCCGGTCCACCCGTACGGGACCTCTTCCTTGAGGCCACCCACCCGGTTGAACATGTAGTGGATCCGGCCGCCGGAGACCTCCTCCATCACCGCCTGGATGGTCTCGCGTTCCCGGAAGGCGTAGAAGATCGGCGTGATCGCCCCGATCTCCAACGGGTACGAGCCGAGGAACATCAGGTGGTTCAGCACCCGGTTCAGCTCCGCCAGGGCCATTCGCAGCCAGGTGGCCCGCTCCGGCACCTCCATGCCCATCAGGCGTTCCACAGCGAGCACGACGCCCAGCTCGTTGGAGAACGCCGAGAGCCAGTCGTGCCGGTTGGCCAGCACGATGATCTGCCGGTAGTCACGCACCTCGAAGAGCTTCTCCGCGCCCCGGTGCATGTAACCGACGATCGGTTCACAGGCGACCACCCGCTCGCCGTCGAGCACCAGCTTCAACCGCAGCACGCCATGTGTGGAGGGGTGCTGCGGACCGATGTTCAGCACCATGTCGGTGCCGAGTTGCTGATCACCTGTGCCGGGGATCAGCCCGGCCCCGGTGCCGACGGTCAGTTCACGGAGGTCCCCGGCGTCGGTGGTCATGCCCGTCATCGTGCCACGGCCGACCCGAGCGGGATGCCGACCGGCTGGCGCAACCACCAGTGCCCACCGAGCCCGGCCGGGTCGGTCAGCTCGGCCACCGTCGACGCGGCGGCCAGCGCCCGCACGTAGCCGACCGGGTCGGTGCCGGCCAGGCTGAGCGGTGGTCGCCCGCCGTCGGCCCCGAGCGCCCGCAGCGCCTCCCGCTGCAGGACCAGGGAGTACGCGCACCGGGCGACCGCCGCACCAGCGGAGGCGACCGAGTCCATGGCCACGTGCGCTGTGACGTCACTCGACCCGTCGGGCACCGGAGGCACCTGCCGCCCACCCCGGTACCCGGTCAACGTCCCGTCCACAGGTCGGTCGCCGATCAGGTGCCCGTAGTCGACTGCCACCGCCAGCCCTCGGCTGATCTTTCGCACCGCGTCGGCCCAGGCCTCATCTCTGCTGCGGCCGACCTCGGCTCGTAGGTAGTCACCGGCGGGGGTTTCGGGGCAGCCCGGCCGGCTCCGGGCGGTCAGGCTTGATCCCTGCGCCGGCCGGGCTGCCCCGAAACCCGACTCGCTGTCGCTGGTCGAGTCCGTCCAGGTCACCTCCGGATTCGGCGCACGGTCCGTACTGGGCAGGCTCGTGGGGCTGGGCCACCACTGTTTGAGCCAATCAAGATCGTCAGGGCTGACCTGCTCACCAATCGATTCGGCACCACTCTCCGGGTCGACCAGCACGTATCGCCAGCCATCTTCGGAATGCACAGCCACGTCGAGGGGGACGTTGTCCAGCCACTCGGTGGCGAGCAGCACTCCCGTGATCCCGGCAGGGATCTCAGACGACCAGTTGATCTCTTTGGGCAGGTTCTCCGGGCGGGGCGCGTACTCGACGGCTGTGAAGCGGACGCGTTCGGCGAGCGACGGAGCGACGGCGGCCAACGACGGCCCGTCGGGTGCCGGACGGGCGGAGGTCGTGGAAGTCACGGTTTCCGGGGAGCCCGACCACGCAGGGATCAAGCCTGACCGCCCGGAGTGGGCGGGCTCCCCGGAAACCCCCACCGCGAGCCCGACGGGATCGTGAGCGAGCCCGGCGGAATCGTGAGCGAGCCCGGCGGGATCGTGAGCGAGCCCGGCGAGAGCCCGTAGCAGCTCGCCCCGCCCCGCCCCCACGTCGACCACGTCGAACCGCGACGGATGCCCGAGGGCCGCGTCGACCTGGGTGAGCAGGCGCAGCAGCGCGGTGGCGAAGGCCGGGGACGCGTGCACGCTGGTGCGGAAGTGTTCGGCCGGGCCGGTGCCGGCGACGAAGAAGCCGCCCGGCCCATAGAGGGCTTGGCTCATTGCGTCTCGCCAGGCGATCGACATCAGTTCACTCCGAATGCAGCGGGCGCGGCGCACGGTGATCAGGTGATGAAAAGTAGGTCAGAAACGCTCCGGTTACCTACTTTTCAGCACTTGATCATGGTGGCACGGGGACGCGCTGGCCTGGGGCGGTCGGGGACGGTGGTGAAGGGCACTTGAGGCGGTGGTGAAGGTTTTCACACATGCTTGTCCGGGTTCGGTGGGCCGGGCGCATACTTGCGATCGACCGGTACCCCTTCTCGAGGACTGGATCATCGACATGAGCGCACCGATGCGCCCGCGTTCGGCCGCCCCGCAGGGGCCCGCCGCTCTCGGTGCCTCCGCCACTCCCCGCACCTCCCGTCTGCTCACCGTCGGTGTCATTGGCGCCGGTCGGGTCGGCGCCGTGCTGGGCGCTGCGCTCGCCGCCGCCGGGCACCGGGTGGTCGCCGTCTCCGGCAGCTCCGGAGCCAGCCGCGCCCGCCTCGCCCTGCTGTTGCCCGAGGTGCCCCGCCGCCCGGTCACCGCCGTGGCCCACGCCGCCGCCGACCTGCTGCTGATCGCGGTGCCGGACGACAGGCTGGCCGGTGTGGTGACCGACCTCGCCGAGCGGGGCGCTCTGCACCCGGGTCAGGTCGTCGCGCACACCTCGGGGGCTCACGGCCTGGCCGTGCTCGGGCCGGCCGTCGCGGCCGGCGCCCGGCCACTCGCCCTGCACCCCGCGATGACCTTCACCGGTACGCCGGACGACCTGGCCCGTCTGGACGGTATCTCGTACGGGGTGACCGCCCCGGCGGAGCTGCGCCCGCTGGCTGCCCGACTGGTCGCCGACCTCGGCGGCGTGCCCGAGTGGGTGGCCGAGTCGGACCGCCCGCTCTACCACGCCGCGCTGGCCCACGGCGCGAACCACCTGGTGACCCTTGTCAACGAGGCGGCCGACCGGTTGCGGGACGCCGGGGTGTCCCGGCCGGAGAAGGTGCTCGCCCCGCTGCTGCGGGCCGCCCTGGAGAACGCGCTGCGGCTCGGTGACGACGCGTTGACCGGTCCGGTCTCCCGTGGCGACGCGGGCACCGTGCAGCGGCACCTGGCCCGGTTGGCGGCCACCGCACCGGAATCCGTCCCCGCGTACCTGGCGTTGGCCCGTCGGACCGCCGACCGGGCTATCGCCGCCGGCCGGTTGCGGCCGGTGGACGCACAGTCGCTGCTCGGCGTGCTGGCCGACAGCGGTCGGGAGGTGGCCGCGTGAGCGCGAGGAGTGAGCCGATCGTGCGAGCCCCGCAGTCGCGAACCGAGGTGTCGCTGTGAGCGCGAGGAGTGAGCCGATCGTGCGAGCCCCGCAGTCGCGAACCGAGGCGGCGCTGTGACCCGGGTGGTGCACACGCGCGCCGAGTTGGCCGAGGCCCGGGCCGGGCTGAAGGGCACTGTCGGGGTGGTGATGACCATGGGTGCGCTGCACTCCGGCCACGAGACGTTGCTGCGCGCGGCCCGGGAACAGGCCGACCACGTGCTGGTTACGGTCTTCGTGAACCCGTTGCAGTTCGGGCCGAACGAGGACTTCGACCGCTACCCGCGCACCCTTGAGGCCGATCTGGAGGTGTGCCGGCGGGCGGGCGCGGATCTGGTCTTCGCCCCGTCGGTGGCGGACATGTACCCGGACGGTCAGCCCCGCGTACGCCTCGATCCAGGCCAGCTCGGCGGCGAGCTGGAGGGGGCGAGCCGCCCCGGCTTCTTTCACGGGGTGCTCACTGTGGTGCTGAAGCTGCTCCAGCTCACCCGGCCGGACCTGGCGTTCTTCGGCGAGAAGGACTATCAGCAGCTCACCCTGGTCCGGCGGATGGCCCGCGACCTGGACGTGCCGGTCGAGGTGGTCGGCGTACCGACCGTTCGGGAGCCGGATGGGCTGGCCCTCTCCAGTCGCAACCGTTACCTGAGTGAGCCGGAGCGGGCCGCCGCGCTGAGTCTGTCCGCCGCGCTGCGGGCCGGCGCGCAGGCCGCCGACGACGGCTTGGACGCGGCTGCGGTGCTGACCGCCGCGCACGCCGCGTTCGGCGCCGGTACGCCCGGTGCCCGCCTCGACTACCTGGTGCTCACCGATCCCGAGTTGGAACCGGGGCCGGTGGCTGGGCCGGCTCGGCTGGTGATCGCCGCCTGGGTGGGCGGCACCCGGTTGATCGACAACGCGGCGATCCACCTCGCCCCGCGCCCCTGACCCGGCCGTACCACCCGCCCCCGAATACCCGCGAAAGGCCACTGAAGATGTTGCGGACCATGCTCAAGTCGAAGATCCACCGAGCCACGGTGACCCAGGCCGACCTGCACTACGTCGGTTCGGTGACCGTGGACGAGGATCTGCTCGACGCCGCCGACCTGCTCCCCGGCGAGCAGGTGGCGATCGTGGACATCACCAACGGCGCCCGGCTGGAGACGTACGTGATCCCGGGCGAGCGGGGCAGCGGCGTGATCGGCATCAACGGCGCCGCCGCGCACCTGGTGCACCCCGGTGACCTGGTCATCCTGATCTCGTACGGGCAGATGGACGATGCCGAGGCCCGGACGTACCGGCCACGGGTCGTGCACGTCGACGCCGACAACCGGGTGATCGAGTTGGGTACCGATCCGGCTGCGGCGGCGCCTGGCACGGCCGGTAGCCCGGTGCCCAGCCCGTTGGCCGTGTCCGGAGTCTGATCCCCCGTCCCGTGATTCCGGTCTGTTACCGGAAGGTCATTTCCGGTTACCCTGGGCACGCTGGCGGAAGCCGGTCGGTGGCTGGGGGAGGCCGCGATGAGCCGTGCCATGACGACAGTGTTCGCCGCTGCCGTGACGGCAGTGCTGCTGGTGGGCTGCGCCGGGTCCGGCGGCCTGGACGGTGATCTGACCGACGACTGGGCGGCGTTACCGGCACCGTCGGCGTTCACTCCGGCAGCCGGTGTGTGTCACGCCGCCGACTTCACCGATCTGGTCAGCCTGGCCAGTTATGAGCCGGTGGACTGCGCCGGGCCGCACCGTTTGGAGACGGTGCACGTCGGGGCTTTCCCGGCCGAGCGGGCGGCCGCTCCGGCGGGTGGTTCGGCCGAGCTGCGGGGTGCGTTCGCCGAGTGCGACACCCGTGCGACCCGCTACGTGGGTGACGAATGGCGGTCCGGCCGGCTGCGGCTGTCAGTGGCGCTGCCCAACGGGGCGGGGTGGGCCGCGGGTTCCCGGTGGTTCCGCTGCGACCTCACCGAGCTGACCACCGTCGAGGCGGCGGCGACAGTGGTGGTCCGGTCGGGCAGTCTGCGGGACGCGTTGAAGGGGCCCGCCGGGCTGCGCCTCGGCTGCCAGCAGACCCGCGGTGGCGCCGGCCGGGGTGTGCAGACGCTGACGCCGGTGGAGTGCGGCAGACAGCACGACGCCGAGTTCGTCGGGGTGTGGCGCGCGCCGGACCTGGCGTACCCGACCCGGGACGCCGACTGGCTGCCGCTCTACACGGGTTGTCGTAGCGTCCTGGCCCGGTACGCGGGCGTACCTGACGACGCCACGTTGCGCTTCCGCAGCGGTGTGGTGGTCCGTCCGCCGGGGGCGGGGCGTTGGAAGGTCGGTGATCGGGGCGTCCGCTGCTATCTGTGGCTCAGCGACCGTACGGTGACCGCTTCGCTGAAGGGCGCGGGCCCGGCTGGTCTGCCGGTCCGGACTAAGTGACCACGGCCTGACGGTCGGCGCGGCGCGGCGCGGGGCGGACGGGGTCGCCCAAAACACTCGTCCCGCCCCCGCCGCCCCGGGCGAGGATGGTTCGGGTTGACTGGGGGGATGGACCTTCCGACCGTCGACCTGCCTGCCCTGCCCGCGCTGCTGGCCGCGCCCGCGCCCGGGTGGGTGGAGACCACCGACGTGATCGTGGTGGGTTCCGGCGTGGCCGGGTTGACCGCGGCGCTGCACCTGCGTGAGGCCGGTCTGCACGTCACGGTGGTCACCAAGGTCAACATTGACGACGGCTCGACCCGGTGGGCGCAGGGTGGCATCGCCGCCGTGCTCGACCCGGCCGACACCGCGGCGGCGCATGCCCGGGACACCGAGGTCGCCGGGGTCGGGCTGTGTGACCCGGCGGCGGTCCGGGTGCTGGTCGAGGAGGGCCCGACCCGCCTCCGTGAGTTGATCCGGATCGGCGCCGAGTTCGATCGGCACCCGGACGGCTCGCTGATGCTGACCCGCGAGGGCGGGCACCGGGCGGACCGGATCGTGCACGCCGGCGGCGACGCCACCGGCGCGGAGGTGCAGCGGGCCCTGCACGCCGCGGTGCAGCGCGATCCGTGGATCCGGCTGTTCGAGCACGCCCTCGTGCTGGATCTCCTGCGCGCGCCCGGCGACGGCCCGGACGGGCTCGGCCCGGCCTGCGGGATCACCCTGCACGTGCTGGGTGAGGGCAGCGAGGACGGCGTCGGCGCGCTGCTGGCCCGTGCAGTGGTGCTCGCCACCGGTGGCATGGGGCAGATCTTCTCGGCCACCACCAACCCGGCGGTCTCCACCGGGGACGGGGTGGCGCTGGCGCTGCGGGCCGGCGCGGCCGTGACCGACGTGGAGTTCGTCCAGTTCCACCCGACTGCCCTGATCACCCCGTCCGGCGCGGGGGTGCCCGGGGCGGGGCACGCGCAGCAGCCGCTGGTCTCGGAGGCGTTGCGTGGCGAGGGCGCGTACCTGGTCGACGCGGACGGCAAGAGGTTCATGGTGGGCCAGCACGAGTTGGCTGAGCTGGCACCCCGGGACGTGGTGGCCAAGGGCATCCACCGGGTGCTGCTGGCCACCGGTGCGGACCACGTCTTCCTCGACGCACGGCACCTGGGCGGCGATTTCCTGGCCGGTCGGTTCCCCACCATCGTGGCGTCCTGCCTGGCGATCGGCGTGGACCCGGCGACCGATCTGATCCCGGTGGCGCCGGCCGCCCACTACGCCTCCGGCGGGGTCCGGACCGACCTGCGCGGCCGTACCTCCATTCCGGGCCTGTACGCCTGCGGCGAGGTGGCCTGCACGGGTGTGCACGGCGCGAACCGGCTGGCCAGCAACTCGCTGCTGGAGGGTCTGGTCTTCTCCCGGCGGATCGCCGAGGACATCGCCGCCGGCCTGCCCGAGCAGGCCCAGCCGGCGGAGACCGGCGCGTGGCGTGGCGGGACAGGTTGGGTGCTGCCCGCGGAGGTGACGCCGACCCTGCAACGGGCGATGACCCGGGGGGCGGGGGTGCTCCGATCCGCGGCGACGTTGGCCGGGACGGCCGGCACGTTGACCGACCTGGGCGTGGCCCGGGGCCGGCCGCGGACCGCCGACTGGGAGGCGACGAACCTGCTCACCGTGGCGTCGACGCTGGTTGCCGCCGCGTACGCCCGTGGTGAGACCCGGGGCTGCCACTGGCGGGAGGACTTCCCGACGGCCGACGAACGGTGGCTGGGCCATCTGGTCGGTGCGGTCGGGGCGCAGGGCCGGGTGACGCAACAGTGGGAGGGGAAGCACAGTGAGCGCGAGGAGTGAGCCGGTTTTGCGAGCCCCACAGTCGCGAACGGAGATGGCATTGATCGAGTCGACGGAGACGGCGTTGCGGGCGGCGGGGTTGGATCCGGCGCACGTACGGCAGGTGATCGAGGGCGCGCTGGTGGAGGATCTGGGCCCGGATTTCCTGGACGTCACAAGCGTGGCCACCATTCCGGCGGATCAGACCGACACCGCCGACCTGGTGGCCCGCGCGGACGGGGTGTTGGCCGGGATGGCGGTGGCCGCTGCCGTGTTCGAGCTGGTGGGCGAGGTGACTGGCTTCGGTCGTACCGTCGAGGTGTCGGTGCTGGCCCGCGACGGCGAGCGGGTGGCCCGCGGCGACGTGCTGGCGACGGTGACCGGCCCGACCCGGCTGCTGCTGACGGCCGAGCGGACGGCGCTCAACCTGCTCTGCCGGATGTCCGGGGTGGCCACCCACACCCGCGCCTGGGCGGACGCGCTGGCCGGCTCGAAGGCGATGGTGCTGGACACCCGCAAGACGACGCCGGGCCTGCGGGCGCTGGAGAAGTACGCGGTGCGGGCCGGCGGCGGCACCAACAAACGGATGGGCCTCTACGACGTGGCCATGATCAAGGACAACCACAAGCTGGCGGCCGGGGGCATCACCGCTGCCTTCCGGCGGGTCCGGGAGGCTTTCCCGGAGGTGCCGGTGCAGGTCGAGGTGACCACAGTCGACGAGGCGGTGGAGGCGGTGGAGGCCGGCGCGGACTTCCTGCTCTGCGACAACATGACGCCGGAGGTGCTGGCCGGGGCGGTGGCCGCGGTGGGTGACCGGGCCGAGTTGGAGGCGACCGGCGGGCTGACCCTGGAGGTGGCCGGCCGGTACGCGGCCACCGGCGTGGACTTCCTCTCGGTGGGCGCGCTGACGCACTCGTCGCCGATCCTGGACATCGCGCTGGACCTGCGCAGCGAGTAGTTGTCTAGGCTGCGTGCGTGCTGCTCTGCATCGACATCGGAAACACCAACACCGTGCTGGCGACCTTCGACGGCGACAAGCTGGTGCACTCCTGGCGGATCAAGACCGATGCCCGCTCGACGGCGGACGAGCTGGGCCTGATGTTCCGGGGTCTGCTCGCCGGGGACAACGTCGAGATCACCGGTGTGGCCGCCTGCTCGACGGTGCCGGCCGCGCTGCGGTCGTTGCGCACCATGCTCAGCCGCTACTACGCGGAGGTGCCGAGCGTCGTCGTCGAGCCGGGCGTGCGGACCGGCGTGCAGTTGGCGATCGACAACCCCAAGGAGGTGGGCTCCGACCGGGTGGTGAACACCTTGGCGGCGTACACCCTCTACGGCGGTCCGTCGATCGTTGTGGACTTCGGCACCACCACCAACTTCGACGTGATCAGTGAGCGTGGTGAGTTCCTCGGCGGCGCGTTCGCCCCGGGCATCGAGATCTCCTTCGACGCGCTGGCCGCCCGGGCCGCGCAACTGCGCAAGGTCGAGGCCACCAAGCCCCGCTCGGTGATCGGCAAGAACACCGTGGAGTGCCTCCAGGCCGGCCTGTACTTCGGCTTCGCCGGGCAGGTGGACCGGATCGTCGAGCGGATGACCGAGGAGTTGGGCGAGGTGCGGGCGGTGATCGCCACCGGCGGCCTCGCCTCTCTGGTGATCAACGAGTGTCGCAGCATCACCCACCACGAGCCGATGATCACCCTGATCGGTCTGCGGATGGTCTACGACCGCAACACCTGACCCCGGCCGCCGTCGGGCCGGCCTCCGTGCGGGCGTCAGAGCCGCCGGGCGCGCAGCACCAGCGTCCGGTACGGCAGTTCGATGGTGTCCCGGCCAGCCAGGGCGGGGTGCGTGTTCAGGAGGTCGGTCAGCTCCCGCTCGACCCGCCGCTGAACGTCGGTGGAGGCGGTGAGCCAGTACGAGCGGGTGCGGACCATGCCCAGCAGCTCGTCCGGCGTGAGCGTGGTGCGGTGGGTGAACTCGCGCTTCTCGACGGCGTCGAACGCGGGGCCGAAGTCGGCGCCCTCGCCGAAGACCTGGCTGGTCGACTTGTCCCCGAAGTGGGCGATGCGACCCAGCTCGGCCACCCAGTCGACGCTGCCGTCCCGGATGTTCCAGATGGGGGCGAAGGTGCCGCCGGGGCGGAGCACCCGGGCGATCTCGGCGTGCGCGGGCCCCCGGTCGAACCAGTGGTACGCCGTCCCCACCAGCACCGCGTCCACCGTCGTGTCGGGCAGCGGCATGGCCTCGGCGCTGCCCGCCAGCGCCGTCGTGCCCGGGGTGCTGGCCGCGAGCTGCGCCCGCATCCCCGGATCGGGCTCGACCGGTACGACCTCGTGACCCAGGGCCAGCACAGCGCGGGTCAGGATGCCGGTGCCCGCCGCGAGATCGACCACCCGGGCTTCGCTCAGCCCGTCGAGTGCCCAGCTGACCGCAGCCTCGGGATAGCGTGGCCGAAACCGGTCGTAATCACTCGCAGCGACACCGAACGACAGGGCGTGAGTGTGATCGACCATGACGGGCAGGTTATCCCGTAACGCCCTCCGGCACGCTTGAGTACGCTCGGCCCTGACCCCCTGTATCTCCGTGACGAGGAAGCGTGCCGTGACCGAGCAGAACCCCGTGCCAGTGGACCCCGCCGACGACCTTCCCGAGCAGATGAAGGTCCGCCGGGAGAAGCGGGACCGGATGCTCGCCGAGGGCGTCGAGCCCTACCCGGTCGGCTTCCCCCGCACGACGACCCTGGCGCAGGTCCGGGCGGCCTACGCCGACCTGCCCACCGACACCGCGACCGGCGACCAGGTCGCTGTCACCGGCCGGGTGATCTTCGTACGCAACACGGGCAAGCTCTGCTTCGCCACCCTCCGGGACGGCGACGGCACCGAGTTGCAGGCGATGCTCTCACTGGACCGGGTCGGGCCGGAGCGGCTGGAGGCGTGGAAGCGCCTCGTCGACCTCGGCGACCACGTCGGCGTCACCGGCGAGGTGATCACCAGCCGTCGGGGTGAGCTGTCGGTGTTGGCCCAGCAATGGGAAATGACCGCCAAGGCGTTGCGACCGTTGCCGGTTGCCCACAAGCCCCTCTCCGAGGAGGCACGCGTCCGGCAGCGTTATGTCGACCTGATTGTCCGGCCGCAGGCGCGGCAGATGGTGCGTACCCGGGCAGCCGCGGTGCGCAGTCTGCGCGATTCACTGCACGGGCAGGGCTTCATCGAGGTGGAAACGCCGATGTTGCAACTGCTGCATGGCGGTGCGACGGCCCGACCGTTCGTGACCCACAGCAATGCGTTGAACACCGATCTGTATCTGCGAATCGCTCCCGAACTGTTTCTCAAGCGCGCTGTGGTCGGCGGCGTCGACCGCGTCTTCGAGATCAACCGCAACTTCCGTAATGAGGGTGTCGACTCTTCGCACTCGCCGGAGTTCGCGATGCTGGAGACGTACCAGGCGTACGGCGACTACGACACGATCGGCGAGCTGACCCGTAATCTCGTGCAACAGGCGGCGATCGCGGTGAGTGGTTCGACGGTGGTGACCCACGCCGACGGGCGGGAGTTCGACCTGGGTGGTGAGTGGCGGTCGGTGACACTCTTCGGCGTGCTTTCCGAAGCGCTCGGCGAGGAGGTCACGGTCCGCACCGACCGGACCCGTCTGGTGGAGTACGCGGACAAGGTGGGATTGGCGGTCGACCCGAAGTGGGGGCCGGGCAAGCTGGCCGAGGAACTGTTCGAGGAACTGGTCGTTCCCAGCCTTGAGGCACCCACCTTCGTGCGGGACTACCCGGAGGAGACCAGCCCGCTCACCCGAGGCCACCGCAGCGAGCCGGGTCTGGCCGAGAAGTGGGACCTCTACGTGCTCGGTTTCGAGCTGGGCACCGGGTACTCCGAGCTGGTCGACCCGATCGTGCAGCGGGAGCGGCTGGTGGCCCAGGCGCAGCTCGCGGCTCGCGGCGACGACGAGGCGATGCGTCTCGACGAGGACTTTCTTCGGGCGATGGAGTACGGAATGCCGCCGGCCGGCGGTATGGGAATGGGAATCGACCGCCTCTTGATGGCCCTGACCGGCCTCGGAATTCGGGAAACGATCCTCTTCCCGTTGGTCCGCCAGGAGTAGTCCCGTCCGCTCGTACGCCGAGCCGTAACCGGAGCCTATTGACGCGACGAGCAGCGCGGGGGTTATTGTGCTCTCGTTAGCAGGAGCACCCTGCTCGAAAGGAATGTGGGACGTGGCCAAGCAGATCATTCACAAGCTGGTCGATGACCTGGACGGCGGGGACGCGGACGAGACCGTCAAGTTCGCCCTCGACGGCGTTCAGTACGAGATCGACCTGTCGAGCGCCAACGCCGCGAAATTGCGCGATGCATTTGCGTCGTACGTGGGTGCCGGCACCAAGGTCGGCCGCGGCGGTGTCGTGATCGGTGGGCGGGCTGCCCGCGGTCGGGGTGGCGCGACCGCCGATCGGGAACAGAACAAGGCGATCCGGGAGTGGGCCAAGAAGGCCGGCAAGGACATCTCGGACCGGGGTCGTATCCCGCAGGAGATCGTGGACGAGTTCCACGCGAAGCGCTGATCAGTCAGCAGCTTGGTGGCGAGCCGCCACCGCAGGCGACACCGACGCCGGGCCGGAGGAGTCCTCCGGGCCGGCGTCGCCGTATCCGGACGGCGTCGTCGTGCCCGTTCGGGGCCGGGAAGCATTCCGGGCCCACC
Organism: Micromonospora sp. NPDC005205; assembly: GCF_040608275.1. Lineage (NCBI taxonomy): Bacteria > Bacillati > Actinomycetota > Actinomycetes > Micromonosporales > Micromonosporaceae > Micromonospora > Micromonospora sp. NPDC005205. The sequence continues at coordinate 339,294 of NZ_JBEXHV010000003.1, read as the reverse complement.
GGCGTTGTCCACAACCAGTGGAACAGCTGTCCACAGCCTGTGGATAACCTTCCCGAAGGGCCGGCGCGGCGCTCGTCGCGACCGCTGGTCCGCCCTCCGGGGCCTCCCGGAGCGCTTCGGGACCCCGGATCGGGCTTCCGTCGAGTCAGTCGGATTTCGCTCTGCGCGTAGCGACAGGGCTACCGGAACACCTCCTGAGCGCGGACGGTTGTTCAAAACGACGTGGAACCGACCCAGAGCAGAGACACACGACCTCAGCGGAGTCGGTCAGCGACGATAGAGTAAGGAGGCACGGACGCCCGTCCTGGACGTTCGTGCACCGGCCCCGCCAAGATCTTGACCATCAAGGCGCACGGCACGTGAGGAGCACGAGGGCATGTTCGAGCGGTTCACCGACCGAGCGCGACGGGTTGTCGTCCTGGCCCAAGAAGAGGCCCGGATGCTCAACCACAACTACATCGGTACGGAACACATCCTGCTGGGCCTGATCCACGAAGGTGAAGGCGTCGCGGCAAAGGCCCTGGAGAGCCTCGGCATCTCCCTGGAGGGCGTCCGCCAGCAGGTCGAGGAGATCATCGGCCAGGGCCAGCAGGCGCCGAGCGGGCACATCCCGTTCACGCCGCGGGCCAAGAAGGTGCTGGAGCTGTCGCTGCGCGAGGCGCTGCAGCTCGGCCACAACTACATCGGCACCGAGCACATCCTGCTCGGGCTGATCCGTGAGGGCGAGGGCGTCGCCGCCCAGGTGCTGGTCAAGCTCGGCGCCGACCTCAACCGGGTCCGCCAGCAGGTGATCCAGCTGCTCTCCGGCTACCAGGGCAAGGAGCCTGCCGCGGCGGGCGCCGCGCCGGGTGAGGCCGCGCCGTCGACCAGCCTGGTGCTGGACCAGTTCGGCCGTAACCTGACCCAGGCCGCCCGCGAGGGCAAGCTCGACCCGGTCATCGGGCGCGAGAAGGAAATCGAGCGGGTCATGCAGGTGCTCTCCCGCCGTACCAAGAACAACCCGGTCCTGATCGGTGAGCCCGGCGTCGGTAAGACCGCCGTGGTGGAGGGCCTGTCCCAGAAGATCATCAAGGGCGAGGTGCCCGAGACCCTCAAGGACAAGCAGCTCTACACGCTCGACCTGGGCGCGCTCGTCGCCGGTTCCCGCTACCGCGGGGACTTCGAGGAGCGCCTCAAGAAGGTGCTCAAGGAGATCCGCACCCGCGGTGACATCATCCTGTTCATCGACGAGATCCACACCCTGGTGGGTGCGGGTGCCGCCGAGGGCGCGATCGACGCCGCGAGCATCCTCAAGCCGATGCTGGCCCGTGGTGAGCTGCAGACCATCGGTGCCACCACGCTCGACGAGTACCGCAAGCACCTGGAGAAGGACGCCGCTCTCGAGCGCCGCTTCCAGCCGATTCAGGTGGGTGAGCCGTCGCTGGCCCACACCATCGAGATCCTCAAGGGCCTGCGGGACCGCTACGAGGCTCACCACCGTGTCTCGATCACGGACGCCGCCCTCGTGGCTGCCGCGACTCTGGCCGACAGGTACATCTCCGACCGCTTCCTCCCGGACAAGGCGATCGACCTGATCGACGAGGCCGGTGCCCGGATGCGGATCCGTCGGATGACCGCGCCGCCAGACCTGCGTGACTTCGACGAGCGCATCGCCCAGGTGCGTCGCGACAAGGAGTCCGCGATCGACGCGCAGGACTTCGAGCGCGCCGCCCAGCTGCGCGACAAGGAGAAGCAGCTCCTCGGCCAGAAGGCTCAGCGGGAGAAGGAGTGGAAGGCCGGTGACCTGGACGTCGTCAGCGAGGTCGACGACGAGCAGATCGCCGAGGTTCTCGGCAACTGGACCGGCATCCCGGTCTACAAGCTGACCGAGGAGGAGACCTCGCGCCTGCTGCGCATGGAGGACGAGCTGCACAAGCGCGTCATCGGCCAGGAGGACGCGGTCAAGGCGGTCTCGAAGGCGATCCGGCGTACCCGGGCCGGCCTGAAGGACCCGAAGCGCCCGTCGGGCTCGTTCATCTTCGCCGGCCCGTCCGGTGTCGGTAAGACCGAGCTGTCCAAGGCGCTCGCCGAGTTCCTCTTCGGCAGCGAGGACGCCCTCATCCAGCTGGACATGTCCGAGTTCCACGACCGTTACACGGTCTCCCGGCTCGTGGGTGCCCCTCCCGGCTACGTCGGCTACGACGAGGGCGGGCAGCTGACCGAGAAGGTGCGGCGTCGGCCGTTCTCGGTGGTCCTCTTCGACGAGATCGAGAAGGCCCACCCGGACGTGTTCAACACGCTCCTGCAGATCCTCGAAGACGGTCGGCTCACCGACGGTCAGGGTCGGATCGTGGACTTCAAGAACACGGTCATCATATTGACCACCAACCTGGGCACCCGTGACGTCGCCAAGGCGGTGTCGCTGGGCTTCCAGCAGTCGGAGGACTCCGAGTCCACCTACGACCGGATGAAGCAGAAGGTCAACGACGAGCTCAAGCAGCACTTCCGGCCTGAGTTCCTCAACCGGATCGACGACACCATCGTCTTCCACCAGCTGCGCCAGAGCGAGATCCTCTCGATCGTGGACATCATGATCCAGCGGATCGAGGGCCAGCTGCGGAACAAGGACATGGGTCTGGAGCTGACCGACAACGCCAAGAAGTACCTGGCCGCGAAGGGCTTCGACCCGGTGCTCGGTGCCCGTCCGCTTCGTCGCACGATCCAGCGCGACATCGAGGACAACCTCTCCGAGCGGATCCTGTTCAACGAGCTGATCCCGGGTCAGATCATTGTGGTGGACTGCGAGGGCGACCCGGACGACATCGACAAGTCCAAGCTCGTTTTCCGGGGCTCGGAAAAGCCGATCGAAGTTCCGGACGCCGTCCCGGCCGACCTCGGTGGCACTGCCGCTGGCACCGCCGCCGCGGGCGTGGACGAGTAACACAACCAGCAAGGGGCGGGGCCCCGGTGGCGCAAGCCACCGGGGCCCCGCCTTTTCGTGCCCCCGCACACCGCCCCGCCGCTGTCCCCGCTCGTGCCCTCCCGGCCCGCCTCCGCGTCGCACCTGCCCTGCCGGCCAGCCGCCGTGCCCGCCGTGCCCGCCGTGCCGACGTGCCGTGCCGCCGTGCCCGCCGTGCCGACGTGCCGTGCCGACGTGCCGTGCCGCCGTGCCCGACACACCCTGCTGCCCGTATGCGGGCCTCTCAGGCTGCCGCGCCCGGCAAGATCCGCACAACATCAGGGAAGGTGCTGCCTCGCGGCGTTCGGAGGAAGCACCTTCCCTGATGTTGTGGGGCGTAATGGTGCGCTCGCCGGCGGCCTCGCTTCGAGTGAAGGCGTCGGCTCCCAAGATCGCGCAGCAACCTGGATGTAGTGGCATCCGGCACGCCCGACACCACTACATCCAGGATCGAGCACGATCTTGAGGTGAAGGCGCGGATCGCGGCCTTTGCCTGCCGCGTAGGGCGAGCTGGCGTGCGGGCCGAGCTGGCGTGCGGGCCGAGTGGGCGTGCGGGCCGAGTGGGCGTGCGGCCGGCCGCGCGGCCCATGGGTTGGCGCGCAGGATGCGCCGGGTGGGCGGGTCAGGTGGTCAGGTCTGCTGTTGGCAGGGTCGGGCCGTCACCGGCCAGGCGGAAGGAGTCGCTGCCAACGGGTTCGACCAGCCCGTCCTGCACCAGCCCGGCGAGGGCGCGGGCGCGTTGCACGTCGTCGGTCCAGACCTGGTCCAACCGCTGGTGTGGGACCGGTCCGGTGCTGTCCCGGAGCACTCCGAGCAACAGACCGCGGACCTGTCGGTCGGTGCCCGCGTACCGCTGGGGTCGACGGGTCGGCCCGGCCGGCGCCTCCTGGCCGGACGCCCGCCAGGCGCAGACCGACTCGACGGGGCAGGCGGTGCAGCGCGGTGACCGGGCCGTGCAGATCACCGCGCCCAGTTCCATGAACGCGGCGCTGGCCAGTGCCGCTGCGGCCGGTTCGGTCGGAAGCAGCTCTTCGGTGGCGACCAGGTCCGCTGGCCGGGTGACGGGCCCGGCGTCGGGTTCGCCGGCCACCGCCCGGCACACCACCCGTCGTACGTTGGTGTCGACGACCGGGTGCCGCTGCCCGTATGCGAAGGCGGCCACCGCCCGCGCGGTGTACGTGCCGACGCCGGGCAGGGCGAGCAGTTGCTCCAGCCGGTCCGGCACCTGGCCGCCGTGCCGGTCGACGATCGCGACCGCGCATTCGCGTAGCCGGACCGCCCGGCGGGGGTAGCCGAGGCGTCCCCACATCCGGATCGCCTCGGCCGGGGTGTCCGCCGCCAACGCGGCCGGGTCGGGCCAGCGGGCCAGCCAGGCCTGCCAGGCCGGCACCACCCGGACCACCGGTGTCTGCTGGAGCATGACCTCGCTGACCAGGATGGCCCACGGGGTGACGCCGGGCTCGCGCCACGGCAGGTCACGGGCGTGCTGCTGGAACCACCGGCTGACCAGTGTGGCGAAGTCGGGTTGAGTCATGGCGTCGTCGATGATGTCACGCCCGGCGTTCCCGTTGGGTGGGCGGCTCGGGCGGGGTGCCACGTCCTCGTTCGGCGGGCGGGGGAGAATGCGCGGATGAACGAGCTCGCGATCACCGTCATCGGTCGGGACCGGCCGGGCATCGTGGCCGACGTCGCGGAGGTGCTGGCCCGACTGGGCGCGAACCTCACCGACAGCACGATGACGCGGCTGCGGGGGCATTTCGCGATGACCCTCATCTGCACCGGCCCGGCCGCCGCCGAGGTCGAGGCCGCACTGGCGTCGCTGGCCGCCGAGGGCCAGCTGCTGGCGACGGTACGCGCGGTCACCCCGGACGGCGATGTTCCTCCGGTGGGTGAGCCGTACGTGATGGCGGTGCACGGTTCGGACCGGATGGGGATCGTCGCGGCGATGACGCGGGTGCTGGTGGACGCCGGGGGGAATGTCACCGACCTGAGTACCCGGTTGACCGGTGCGCTCTACGTGGTCCTGGCGGAGGTCGAGTTGCCGGCCGGTGTGGCGGAGACTCTGCTCGACCGGCTGCACCGGACGGCTGCCGAGCTGGGCGTGGAGGTCACCCTCCGCCCGGCGGACCCGGACCTGTTGTGAGCGGCGAGGAGCGTGGGCCGGAGGTCGGCCTGGGGGACTGGACTCCGGAGTCACTGGACGTGCCGGGCGAGGTGCGGGCGGTGGTGTCCGCCCCGCATCCGGTGCTGAGTCGGGCCGCTGACGAGGTCGACCCCACGGCAAAGGAGACGGTCCAACTCGCGGCCGACCTGATCGCCACGATGAAGGTCTCGCCGGGTTGCGTGGGGCTGGCCGCGCCGCAGGTCGGGGTGGGCGCTCGGGTCTTTGCCGTCGACGTGACCGGGCACCCCAAGGCGGTGACGGTGCACGGCACCTTCGTGTTGTGCAACGCGCGCGTGGTCGAGGCGACGCGGTGGAAGCCGGGCCGGGAGGGCTGCATGTCGGTGCCGGACCTGACCGGCGACGTGAAGCGGGCCAGCCGGCTGGTGGTGGAGGGTGATCTGCCGGGCAGCGGCGAGCCGGTCCGGCTGGTGACCGACGGCTTCGAGGCTCGGGCGTTGCAGCACGAGATCGACCACTGTGCGGGGCTGCTCTTCCTGGACCGGGTGGCCGGTGCGCACGCGGTCTATCAGCGCAAGGTCTACCTGTGACCGGGTGGCGGACCGTCCTCAGTGGAGGGCTGCGCGGGCGCCTCGGAGTGGCTCCGGCGCGTCGCGCCGCACTGCCGGGTACGGCGCGGCTACGGTGGAGGGCATCATGCGTCTGACGGTCGGCCCCCTGGCACCCGCCGTGTACTGGCGGCGTCGCGCCGTCGTACTCGGAGCGGGGTTCCTGTTCCTGATTGTCCTGCTCTACTCCTGTACCGGTTCGGGTCGTTCCGGCGACAAGGATCCGAAGGCGGGAGGTTCGCCGTCGGCGACGTCCGCCGCGACGTCAGGCCCCGCCGGGCCGGTGCTGACACCGCAGACCGGCGCTCCGGCGTCGTCCGCGTCCGCTGATTCGGGTGCGACGAGTCCGAGCCCGGGGATCACCAGCAACACACCGCCGCTGGGCGCGGCGGCCGGTTCGGAGGACGACGGCACCTGCACCGACGGCGAGATCAGCGTGGTCTCGTCGGCGAGCCCGACCTCGGTGCAGCGGGGCGCGGTGGTCGAGCTGCAACTGAGGATCAAGAACACGTCGGACCGGACGTGCAGTCGCAACGTCGGCGCCGACCTTCAGGAGATCTTCATCAAGTCCGGGGCCGAAAAGGTCTGGTCGTCGGACACCTGCGGCAAGGTCGAGGGCTCGGACGTGCAGACCTTCACACCGAATTTCGAGCGCTCCTACCAGGTGCCCTGGAACGGGCGGGACACCAGCCGTTGTGACGGCGCGCTGGCCGGAGGACCGTTCGCGCCGGTCGGGTCGTACCAGGTGTTCGCCCGGGTCGGCACGAAGCTCAGCGACCCGGTGAAGCTCACCGTCACCGGCTGAGCCGGATCAGACGTAACGTTCCAGGATGGATGCCTCGGCGAGCCGGGACAGCCCCTCACGGACGCCGCGGGCCCGGGCGTCGCCGACCCCCTCGACGGCTTGCAGGTCTTCCACCGTCGCGCCGAGCAGACGCTGGAGGCTGCCGAAGTGCAGCACCAGGCGATCGACCACCGCCACCGGCAGCCGGGGCACCTTGGCCAGCAGTCGGAAGCCGCGCGGGCTGACCGCGGCGTCGAGCGCGTCGGACGCGGCCGGGTAGCCGATGGCCTTGGCCACCGAGACCAGGTCGATCAGCTCGGTGGCACCGAGCAGGTCCAGCTCGACGAGAGCTTCGTCCAGGGTGCGCGACTTGCGGCCGACGGGGAGGTAGTCCCGGATGACCAGCGTCCGGTCGGCGTCAACGCCGGCCATCAGCTCGTCGAGTTGAAGGGCGAGCAGGCGGCCATCGGTGCCCAGCTCCACCACGTAGCCGGCGATCTCGTCGGCGATCCGGCGAACCATCTCCAGCCGCTGCACCACCGCCACCGCGTCGCGCACGGTGACCAGATCCTCGATCTCCAGGGCGGAGAGCGTGCCGGAGACCTCGTCCAGCCGGAGCTTGTAGCGCTCCAGGGTGGCGAGCGCCTGGTTGGCGCGGGAGAGGATTGCCGCCGAGTCGTCGAGCACGTGCCGTTGGCCGTTGACGTAGAGGCTGATGATCCGCATGGACTGGCTGACCGAGATGACCGGGTAGCCGGTCTGGCGGGCCACCCGCTCGGCGGTGCGGTGCCGGGTGCCGGACTCTTCGGTCGGGATGGACGGGTCAGGCATCAGGTGCACTGCCGCCCGGACGATCCTCGTGCCGTCGCTGGAGAGCACGACAGCGCCGTCCATCTTGCACAGCTCGCGCACGCGGGTCGCGGAGAACTCCACGTCCAGCGGGAAGCCGCCGGTGCAGAGGCCCTCGACCACCTTGTCGTAGCCCAGCACGATGAGCGCGCCCGTGCGACCCCGCAGGATGCGCTCCAAACCGTCACGCAGCGCGGTGCCTGGGGCCATCAGGGCGAGATTGGCCCGTAGCGGATCTCCGGCGCTCCCGGCGGCCCCCGCAGTCACGCTCACGCTGATCGGGCGGGCGGGCGAGCCCACGGCGCCGGTGCGGGCCTGGGGCGGCGCGCCAGCTGGCTTGGTGGTATCGCGGTCGATCGGCACGGGCACAGTCTACGGACTGCCGTGCGGTGGGTGCTGTCGTGGTTACTGTGATGTGTCACGATGCCGCCCTTTCCAACGTTTCCCGCTTGCGACGTGCTGTCCGGTTTCGCCGCCCTCGTCGGCACGGTGGGTCACTCGGCGGACGCGCGAGCCGCATGGTGCAGCGCCGAACGGACGTCGGTGACCTCGGTCACCCGCATCTGCTCGGGGCCGGCGCCGGTGCTGGCCGGGCCGCAGCCGGGCGGCACCAGAGCCACCTTGAACCCCAGCCGGGCGGCCTCGGCCAGCCGGCGCGGCACCGCCCCGACCCGGCGCACCTCGCCGGTCAGCCCCACCTCACCGATCGCCACCAGGTGCGGCGCGATCGCCAGGTTGAGCCCGCCGGAGGCGACCGCCAGAGCCACCGCCAGGTCGGCGGCGGGCTCCACCACCCGGATCCCGCCCACAGTGGCGGCGAAGACCTCCCGGTCGTGCAGGGTCAGCCGCTCGGTGCGCCGTTGCAGCACCGCGAGCACCATCGCCAGTCGCGCCGAGTCGAGACCGGAGACGGTGCGCCGGGGAGAGCCCGCCACGGTCGCGCCGATCAACGCCTGCACCTCGGTGACCAGGGCCCGCCGCCCCTCCATGGCCACCGTCACGCAGGTGCCCGGGACCGGTTCGGCGTAGCGGGTCAGGAACAGCCCGGACGGGTCGGCCAGGCTGCTGATGCCGCCCTCGTGCATCTCGAAGCAGCCGACCTCGTCGGCCGCGCCGAACCTGTTCTTCACGCCGCGCACCAGGCGCAGCGACGAGTGCTTGTCGCCCTCGAAGTGCAGCACCACATCGACCAGGTGCTCCAGCACCCGCGGCCCGGCCACCTGGCCGTCCTTGGTGACGTGCCCGACCAGCACGGTGGCGATGCCCCGCTCCTTGGCGACCGAGACCAGCGCGGCGGTGACCGCGCGGACCTGGGTCACCCCACCGGGCACACCCTCGGTGCCGGTGGTCGAGATGGTCTGCACCGAGTCGAGCACCAACAGGCCCGGCTTGACCGCGTCGAGGTGACCGAGCACCGAGCCGAGGTCGCTCTCCGCGGCGAGGTAGAGCCGCTCGTGCAGGGTGCCCATCCGCTCGGCGCGCAGGCGCACCTGACTGACCGACTCTTCGCCGCTGACCACCAGCGAGGGGCTGCCGGCGCCGACCGCCCACTGCTGCGCCACATCGAGAAGGAGGGTCGACTTGCCCACGCCGGGCTCGCCGGCGAGCAGCACCACGGCACCCGGGACCAGGCCGCCGCCGAGCACCCGGTCGAGCTCGCTCACCCCGGTGGGCACCGCGCGGGCCGGAGCGGCGCTGATGGTGGCGATCGGTCGGGCCGGCTCGGACGGCATCCGGGAGCTGACCACCCGACCGGAGACCGTCGGGCCCGTCACCGTGTGCTCGACCACGGCCCCCCACTCGCCGCACTCCGGGCAGCGCCCCACCCACTTGGGCGGCTGGTGCCCGCAGGCGTCGCACTGGTAGGCCGGGCGCGGCTCGCGGGCGGCGGACCGACCACGGGGGGCACCGGCCGTGCCGCCACGCGGAGTTGTCGATCGGGAGGTGGTCACATCAGGACGCTAGCCCTCGCGTACGACGAAAACACCCCGGCGTGGTGGTCACCACGCCGGGGCGTTCGTCGATGTGCGGGTCGGTCACTCGTGGGTCGTGCCGCCCTCGTTGCCCTCGTAGCCACCCTCGCGCTCGATGATCGGCGACGGAGGGGCCGCCGGGGTGAGCGGCACCGCGACCGGCGCCTGCCCGGTGACCGTGTTGCCGTTGCCGAAGTCGAAGGTCACGACGACGTTCTGGCCGGAGCGCAGCGCCTCGGTCAGGCCGATCAGCCGGAGCTGCGTGGTGGCCTCGGAGTTGAACTGGATGTAGCTCAACGGCGCCAGCTCGATCCGGGCCGGCTGACCCGGGGCGGCGGGGCTGGCCGAACCGGACGCCCGCGCCGACTCCGGGGCGGACGGGGTGGCCGAGGACGATCCGGTCTCGGAGGGCGTCGCCGACGGGCTCGGCGAACCGGACGTCGAGTTCGACGGGCTGGCCGAACCGGACGGCGACGGGCTCATGGAGGCGGACTCCGCGGCGGACGGCGACGGGCTCGCCGAGCCGCCGCTGATCACCAACTCGCGGGCGCTCTCCGTGGTGACGGTGACCGTCACGGTTTCCTTGGAGTCGTTGTAGATCACGGCGCCGAGCCCCGCGTCCTGCCCGGCCTTGTAACCCTCGGTGCCCGGGTAGTCCACGAGCAGGCCCCGCACGGAGAAGGAACCGTTGTTGGTCGTGAGGTTGACGCCCTGGACCGACGGCTCCTTCAACGCGGTCTCGGCGATCTGACCGGTGCCGCATCCCGAAGCCAGCAGGCTGGCCGCCGCAATCCCGGACAGCAACAGGGCCGCCCGCCGGGATCCCCTGATCGAGCGCGTCACGTCGGTCCTCCTCGTCACAATCCCCACCCGGGCCGTACGCCGGGCACGGTGGCCATACCCGCGCAGACCGCGCTCCAGGGTAGTTGGGACTGATCGAGGCCCGCACGCGGACCCGGCAATGCCACCTGCCCGGGTGGCGTTCACACCACCCGACCGCTCGCCACCAGCAGAACCACGTCGATGAGGGCCACCAGCATCACCGCCCGGAAGGCCGCCACCGGCCGCCGGCCGGCCCGGATCGCCGAGCGTCCGGCGTACCAGCTCAGTGGCGGCACCACGGCGGCCGTGCCGACCGCCGCCCAGCCGATCGCCGACGGCGGCCCGGGTGGTCCGAGGACCAGTGTCGCGGTCGCCGCGAGGAGGAGACCCGCCGCGGCCACCCGGCTGCCGGCGGCACCGAGCCGGTGGGGCAGGCCGCGCACGCCGGTGAGGGCGTCGTCGGCAAGGTCGGGCAGCACGTTGGCGAAGTGGGCGCCGGCGCCCAGGCAGGCCGCCGCCGTCACCAGCCAGACCGGCGGGGACGGCTGGCCGGGCAGCGCCAGCACCACGAAGGCGGGCAGCGCGCCGAACGACACGGCGTAGGGCAGCACCGAGAACGCTGTCGCCTTGAGCGGCCAGTCGTAGAGCAGGGCGGAGACCAGGGCGAGCGTCAGCCAGAAGGCCGCCACCGGGTTCGTGGTCAGCGCCAGCAGTGGGCAGGCCACCGCGGCCACCGCGGCGGCCCAGGCCGTGACGCGCCGACCGACCGCGCCACTGGCGACCGGTTTGTCGGTACGCCCCACAGTGGCGTCCCGCTCGGCGTCCAGCGCGTCGTTGGTCCAGCCGACGGCGAGCTGGCTGGCCAGCACGGCGAGCACCACCGAGACGATTCCGGTCGGCCGGTGGCCCACTCCCCAGGCCAGCAGACCGGCCACCGTGGTCACCGCTGCGGCCGGTTCCGGATGGCTCGCTCTGACCAGCCCTAACACCCTCGACGACATAAGGGAAGTCTGGTCGTTACCGAGCAGTCGTGCCACGCTCGGTTCCATGCGAGACGTGGCTGCGGCCGGGGCGTCCACCGGTCCGAGGGTGCTGCCGCGAAACGATCCGCGTCAGTACGACGATCTGGCCGGTGAGTGGTGGCGGCCGGATGGTGCGTTCGCGATGCTGCACTGGCTGGCTGAGGCCCGTGCCGCGCTGGTGCCGCCGGCCACCCGTCCGGACGCGTTGCTCGTCGACCTGGGTTGCGGCGCCGGCCTGCTCGCGCCGCACCTGGCGGGCAAGGGCTACCGCCACGTCGGGGTGGATCTGACCCGCTCGGCACTCGTCCAGGCGGCCGAGCACGGGGTTCGGGTGGTCCAGGGTGACGCCACGGCGGTGCCGCTGCCTGACGGCTGCGCCGACGTGGTCTCGGCCGGTGAGTTGCTGGAGCACGTGCCGGCCTGGCCGCGCGCGGTGGCCGAGGCGTGTCGGCTGCTGCGCCCTGGCGGAGTGCTGGTGCTGGACACCCTCAACGACACGGCGCTGGCCCGGCTCGTCGCGGTCCGGATCGCCGAGCGCCTGCCGACGGTGCCCCGTGGCATCCACGATCCACAGTTGTTCGTGGACGCACGGGCGCTGGTGGCCGAGTGCGCCCGACACGGTGTCGACCTGAGTCTGCGGGGCATCCGTCCGCAGGTCGGCGGCATGCTCGCCTGGCTGCTACGCCGCGCTCGCGCGAGCCGAACGGCCGGTGCCGTGCCCGTCGGCCGCGCGCCGCGCATCGTGCCGACCCGCTCCACCGCCGTGCTGTACCAGGGCCGGGGGGTCCGCAAAGGATAGTCAGGCCGTGGCGGGGTATGGAACGCCGAGGAGGATCGAGATGACGGTGCACGCGCTTGAGGCAGCACGCCGGTTGGCGCCGCGGTTCGCCGCGCGGGCGGCCGAGCACGACCGGGACGGTTCCTTCCCCGTGGACGACTTCGCCGACCTGCGCGAGGCCGGCCTGTTCGGGCTGATGGTGCCCCGGGCGCTCGGCGGTCTGGGTGCCACCTTCGCCGAGTACGCAGCGGTGGCCACCGAGCTTGCCCGGGGCAACGGTGCGACGGCCCTGGTGTTCAACATGCACGCTTCGGTGACCGGCGCGCTGGGCGCTGTCACCGAGGAGTTGGCCGAGGCGCTGGGCGTACCCGACGAGGCGCTGGCCGCCCGCGACCGGCTGCTCAGCGCGGCGGCGCAGGGCTCCTGGTACGCGGTCGCGATGAGCGAGCGGGGCGCGGGTGCCCGGCTGTCCCAGCTCACCACCGCGTACGAGCCGACCGACGGGGGCTGGCACCTCAAGGGCAGCAAGACCTTCTGCTCCGGGTCCGGGCACGCGGACGGCTACCTGGTGGCGGCGCGCAGTGCGGCCGACCAGTCGGTGGTGTCGCAGTTCCTGGTGCCGGCCGGCGACGGGCTGACCGTGGAGCCGACCTGGGATTCACTCGGCATGCGCGCCACCTCCTCCCACGACCTGCACCTGGACGTCACGGTGCCCGCCGACCGGCTGCTCGGCGGGGTGGAGGGGCTTGCGCTGGTGGTCGCGCAGCTGATGCCGCACTGGTTGGTGGCCAGCTACGCGGCCGTCTACGTCGGGGTCGCCCGCGCGGCGATCGACGCGGCGGCCGAGCACCTGAACGCCCGCAACCTGGCCGGTCTGCCGGCGGTGCGGGCCAGGCTGGGTCGGGCGGACGCGGCGACGGCCGCCGCGCAACTGGTGGTTGCCGAGGCGGCCCGCCGTGTGGACGAGGCGCCCGGTGACGAGGAGACCAACCGTTGGGTGTGGCGGGCGAAGCTGCTCGCCGGCACCACGGCCGCCGAGGTGGCGGCGTCGGTGCTGGAGGCGGCGGGCACCTCGGCCACCCGCCGTGGTCATCCCCTGGAGCGGCTCTATCGCGACGCCCGATGCGGCTCGCTGCACCCGGCCACGTCTGATGTCTGCGCCGACTGGCTCGGCATCGCCGCGCTGGGCGGCGACCCGGATCGTGACGGATCGGCACCACGTTGGTGAGCCCGCGCCACCGGGCTCGCACGAAGGAACGACCAGCCGACGTGGCTGGTGGGACGGCCAGGGGGAGGACAGCATCTGACGAGAGGTGGGGATCGTGTCCGTACCAGTGATCGCGGGGCTCGGGACAGCGCAGCCGCCGTCCGCTTCGCAGGACGAGTTGTGGGAGGGCTTCTTCTCCCGGCACTTCACCGGCACCACCAGGTCGTTGGCCCAGCGGATCTTCGCCAACTCGGGGGTGACCCGGCGTCAGGCCGCGGTCAACCCGCTGCTGGAGGACGTTTCCGACTGGCCGACCGAGCGCCGGATGCGCCGCTACCAGGTGGAGGCGCTGCCGTTGGGCAAGGAGGCGGTGGGTCGGGCGTTGACCGCTGCCGGGCTGAGCGCCGGCGACATCGGGCTGTTCATCGTCTGCTCCTGCACCGGGTACGCCACCCCGGGGCTGGACATCCTGCTCGCCCGGGACCTGGGCATGGCCGCGGAGACCCAGCGGATGGTCATCGGCCACATGGGCTGTTACGCGGCGTTGCCGGGGCTGGGCGCGGCGAGTGACTTCGTCACCGCCCGGGGGCGTCCGGCGCTGTTGCTCTGCGCGGAGCTGACGAGCCTGCACATCCAGCCGTCCAGCGCCCGGGTGGACACCCAGCAGATCGTCTCCCACGCGCTCTTCTCGGATGCGGCGGTCGCCGCCGTGGTCACGCCGGGCGGCCCGGGGTACGCGTTGCGCGAGGTCACCGCCGTCACTGACACCTCGACGGCTGACCACATGACCTGGGACGTCACCGACGCCGGCTTCCGGATGGGGTTGTCGCCGAAGGTGCCGCAGGTGCTGTCGAGGCACGTCCGGGGGCTGGTCGACGATCTGCTGGCCCGGCACGGCCTCACCAGCTCCGAGGTGGACGGTTGGGCCGTGCACCCGGGCGGGCCGAGGATCCTCAACGTCGTCGAACGGGAGTTGGCGCTGCCACCGCAGGGGTTGGCGGCGTCCCGCGCGACGCTCGACGAGCACGGCAACTGCTCGTCGCCGACCGTCCTGCTGATCCTGGACCGGTTGGGTCGGGCGACACCGGCGGCTCGGCGCATCGTCATGTTGGCCTTCGGCCCCGGCCTCACCCTGTACGCCGCCCTGCTGGATCGGCAGGGCTGAACCTCGTCGGGCCGGCCGGTACGCTCGGTGGGTGGATGTGACGGCGGACGACCGGCTGCGCTCGGTGGTGCTGTTCGGTGCCGCGGCGGCCGCCCTGTTCGTGGGCGGCTGGTGGTGGCACTCGGCCGCGCCCTCGTCGACGCCCGGTGCGGCTGCCTCTCCCACGGCGACGCCGAGCGCCGAGCGGAGCGTCAGCACCCCACTGGAACGTCTCATCGCGGCTGAGGAGCCCGAAGCGCGGATCACGGCTCGGATGGACCCCGACACCGGCGAGGTCATCCGGGTGGAGAGCAGTCCGCGGGCGGTGATCGACCTGGACACGGGCTCGATCGTCGACATCGAGGGCGACCCCGCGCTGCTCTTTCCCTCGGGTGACCTGCCCTCGTTCAACGAGACCATCTGGCGGGAGGAGCGGGAGCTCGCTCCCGGTCAGGGGCTGACCCGGCAGGCCAGCGACAGCGGCGCCCGCTATCTGCTGCAGTACCGGTGCACCCGGCCCGGCGCGCTGGTGTTGACGAGCACCGGGGCCGACGTTGTCGGCCAGTTGCGCATCGACTGCGACGGCGCGATCGCCAACGCCGAGGTGCTGCCCGGAAGTGGGCCGTTCCGGTTGTCGCTGTCGGCCGGCGACCGGCCCATCGACATCCAGGCGCAACTCGTCGCCCTGCCCTCTCGTTAGCAGGGCTGGCTCAGGCGGCCAGGGCGCTCAGGTCGCTCCGGTAGGAGTCGCTGGTGCCCACCTCGGGCAGCACCCGGGTAACGATGCCGGCCCGGTCGACGAGCAGGGCGGTCGCGGCGCCGGAGCGGGCCGGCTGACCAAGGAACGAGCGCAGGCCCCCGGCGGGGTCGGCCAGGGCGCGAGCCTGCCGCCCGATGGTGGGCCCGGCTGGCACCGTCCGCCCTCCGCTGACGGTGATTACGGAGACGCCGGCGGGCGCGGCCGCCAGGGCGTCGGTGACCCGGTCCGGGCAGGGGCAGCCGTCCAGCAGGATGATCATGGCGGGTAGCAGGCCGCGCAGTGGCACGGGCTTGTCGTCCGCACCGACCAGGTCCAGTGCGGGCAGCGCCCGGCCGGCGAGGGTCGCGGGTGGCGAGTAGGGGGCCGGAGTCGGCCGGTCGGCTTCGCGGTTGGTGCGTGGCCAGGTGACCGCCAGTAGGCCAGCCAGCGTGGTGAGGACCGCCACCAACAGGACCGCCAGCGGTAGGCCCAGGGCCCGGTGACCGCCCGGGAGGCCGTCGGCCCGGCGCAGCTCACGGCGGATCTGTGCGGCCTCGGCGGCCAGCGCGGAGGCGTCGTCGGGAACCACCACGCGGCCCCATTCGGGCGGTAGGCCGGGCAGGCCGTCGGCTGGCCCGTGACCCTCTGCGTCCGGCTTGCCCATCGGACCCCCTGGAAGCGTCTCGAGAGCTGAGTGCGGCTCGGTCTCCAGGGTCCCGCACCAGGGGCTCCTCGCGCTACATCTGGGCGCGGTCCTGCTGGCCGGGCTACCATGGGAGGAGCGCATAGCCCTTGATCTCGACGTTCTGTTCACCCGCACCGGGCAGTCATTTGCTCGTTACGGAGCGTGTTCGAACCATCGGTTTGACCGCCTGTCAAGCTGAAGCAAGACCTCTCACAGGGCCCCTGAGCTGCGCCAATGGTCAGGACATCGGAGAGACATCAGTGCCTGACCGTGTTACCCTAGACACAGCGAAAGGGGTTTCGAACCTATGGTTTTCAGTGTCGGCGAGACCGTTGTTTACCCCCACCACGGGGCCGCACTCATCGAGGCAATCGAGACTCGGGTCATCAAGGGCGAACCTAAGAAATACCTCGTCCTGAGGGTCGCGCAGGGTGACCTGACGGTCCGGGTGCCGGCCGAGAACGCCGAGATCGTGGGTGTGCGCGAGGTGGTCGGCGAAGAAGGCCTGGGTAAGGTCTTCGACGTTCTGCGGGCTCCGCACACCGAGGAGCCGACCAACTGGTCGCGGCGTTACAAGGCCAATCTGGAAAAGCTGGCTTCCGGCAACCCGCTGAAGGTCGCCGAGGTCGTGCGTGACCTGTGGCGCCGGGAGCGGGAGCGGGGCCTCTCTGCGGGCGAGAAGCGGATGCTCGCCAAGGCCCGTGACATTCTCGTCGGCGAGGTCGCGCTGGCCGAGAAGAGCACCAAGGACGAGGCGGAGACGCTGCTCGACAAGGTCCTCACCGAGGCCTAGTCCGCACAGCATCGTCGTACCCACTTCGTAGTGAAGAAACCACCGAGGACCGCGACGTGACCGCGCAGCTCAATCCGCGCGGTGACGTCGCGGTCCTCGTGCCTGCGGCGGGTGCCGGCGTACGGCTCGGCCCCGGCCGACCCAAGGCGCTGCGCCTGCTCGCCGGTGAACCGCTGCTGGTGCACGCCGTGCGTCGACTGGCCGCCGCGTCGTCGGTGCACACCATCGTGGTGGCCGCGCCGGCCGCCGAGGTGCAGGCCGTCCGCGAGCTGTTGGCCCCGGTCGCCCCGGTGACCGTGGTGCCCGGTGGTGCCGAACGGCAGGCGTCGGTGGCCGCCGCGCTGGCCGCGGTGCCCCCCGGTCCGACGATCGTCCTGGTGCACGATGCCGCCCGGGCGCTCACCCCGCCTGAGCTGGTCGAATCCGTCGCGGCGGCGGTACGAGGCGGGCGCGACGCGGTGATCCCGGTCCTGCCGGTCGTCGACACGATCAAGGAAGTCGGTGCCGACGAGGTGGTGCTCGGCACCGTCGACCGTTCCGCACTGCGCGCGGTGCAGACCCCGCAGGGTTTCCGTCGGGTCGTGCTCAGCGCCGCCCACGCCGCTGCCGGTGACTCCCTCACGGACGACGCCGGGCTGGTCGAGAAGCAGGGCGTCGCGGTGAGCTGCGTGCCCGGCTCGGAGTACGCACTGAAAATCACCCGGCCGTTCGATCTGGCTCTGGCCGAGCATCTGCTTGCCGCGGCCGGTTGACGCGTACCCTCTGATCATGATCGTTCCCCGGGTGGCCATCGGCACCGACGTGCACGCGTTCGAGCCGGGCCGACCGTGCTGGGTGGCCGGGCTGTTCTGGCCCGATCAGGACGGCCTCGCCGGGCACTCCGACGCCGACGTGGCAGCGCACGCCGCCTGCAACGCCCTGCTCTCCGCCGCCGGTCTCGGTGATCTCGGTTCCGCCTTCGGGGTGGGCCAGCCGGAGTGGGCCGGCGCGTCCGGGGTGGCTCTGCTGACCGAGACGGCCCGTCGGGTGCGCGCCGCCGGCCTGGAGATCGGCAATGTGTCCGTGCAGGTCATCGGCAACCGTCCCAAGATCGGCCGGCGTCGCGAGGAGGCACAGGAGGTGCTCTCCGCCGCGGTCGGCGCCCCGGTCACCGTCTCGGCGGCGACCACCGACGGGCTCGGCTTCGCTGGCCGTGAGGAAGGGCTGGCCGGGGTCGCGGTGGCCCTGGTGTACGACGCGCCGGCCACCTAAGCTCGCCGCGATGTCCAGCGACCCTGCCCCCGACCAGTCCGCCGCCGACGGCTACGTCCAGCGGGCCCAACTCCTCGCCGAACTCGGCCGCTACGACGAGGCGGCCGGGGAGCTGGCCTACGGGTTGGCCCTCCAGCCGGATGACGTCGACGCGCTCACCATGCTGGCCCGGGTGCACCTGGCCGCTGGCCGCCCGACCGAGGCGCTCACCGCCGCCGACACGGCCGTGGCAGCCGCACCGGAGGCCCTGCCACCGCTGGTCGCCAGGGGCATGGCCCTGTCCGACCTGGAGCGCTACAGCGAGTCGGCGGCCACCGCCGACCGGATCCTCACCCTCGGCCCGGCCGACGCGTACGCCCAGCGGAGTGCGGCGGCGATCCTGGCCGGCGCCCGCAACGGTCAGCCGGCGCTGAACGCGGCCTGGCGCGGTGTCGAGTTGGCTCCGCAGGAGCCGCAGGCGCACCTGGTGCTCAGCCTGGTCGCCGCCCGCCTGGACCTGTTCGACCTGGCCGAGCGGGCCTACCGGGAGGCGCTGCGGCTCGACCCGCGGATCGGCGAGGCCGGCCACGACGTGGGTGTCATGCGGCTGGAGCAGCGCCGCTGGTCGGAGGCGTTGGAGCACGTCGCCGAGGCGGTGACGGTCAGCCCGAGGCGGATCGACTCGCCACGAACCCTCGCGTACGGGCTGCACCGCCTGGTCCTCTACGGCGCGGGCTGGTCGCTGGTGGCGGCGGTGCTGGTCGCGTTCGCGGCGTCGGCGAACGACGGGTTCTCCCGCGTCCTGGCGGTGCTCGCCGCGCTCACCGGCGGGATCATCGTGTGGCAGCTCGCGGCCCGGCTGCCCGGGCTGACCCGGACCGTCCTGCCCGCCCTGCTGCACTCGGACCGGGCGATGGCCCTGGCCGTCTACGCCGTGGCCGCCGCGCCGCTGCTGCTGCTGGTGTACGCCATGGTCGGCTCCCCGTGGCCCCTGGTGCTGGCCATCGCCACCACAGCGGTAGCCGAGTTCGCCGTCTTCACCCGAACCGCCATCCGGTAACCCGGCCAACCCGCGCTCGGCGGGACCCGCACAGATCACCAGCTTCGCGTAGCTCGACCAGGTCAGGGTTTCGCCGGAGCCCGACCCGCGTCGGGATCAAGCCTGACCGCCCAGAGCGGGTCGGGCTCCGGCGAAACCCCAAGGGCGACTACACAGAACGCGCCCAGGTCCAGGCGTACCCCTCGTCTTCGCAGGAGCTGGCGGCGTCGCAGAGATCCAGCGGGCGGAAGGTGTCGACCATGACGGCCAGCTCATCGAAGTAGTCCGCGCCGATGGAGCGCTCGGCGGCACCCGGCTGGGGGCCGTGGGTGAAACCGGACGGGTGCAACGAGATCGAGCCCTGCTCGATGCCGGAGCCGCGCCGCGCCTCGTAGTTGCCCCCGGTGTAGAAGAGCATCTCGTCGGAGTCGACGTTGTGGTGGTTGTACGGCACCGGGATCGACTGCGGGTGATAGTCGACCTTGCGGGGCACGAACGAGCAGATGACGAAGTTGGGCCCCTGGAAGGTCTGGTGCACCGGCGGGGGCTGGTGGATGCGGCCGGTGATCGGCTCGAAGTCGTGGATGGAGAACGCCCACGGGTAGAGATGCCCGTCCCAGCCGACCACGTCGAACGGGTGGTTGGCGTAGACGTAACGGGTCCAGCCGCGCCGGTGTCGGACCAGCACCTCGACCTCCTCGCCGTCGACGAGCAGCGGGGCGTCGGGGCCGCGAACGTCCCGCTCGCAGTACGGCGAGTGCTCCAGGAACTGGCCGCGTACGGAGAGGTAGCGCTTGGGCGGGCCGATGTGCCCGGACGCCTCGACGGCGAGCAGCCGGACGGGTTGGTCGCCGGTGGGCACCAGCCGGTGGATGGTCGAGGTGGGGATGACGACGTAGTCGCCGGCGACCGCGTCCAGCACGCCGAACGGGGACTCGACCCTCAGGGTGCCCGACTCGACGTAGAGGCAGTGGTCGCCGGTGGCGTCGCGGAACAGCGGTGAGGGTCGGTCGGCGAGGACGTAACCGATCCGTACGTCGTCGTTGGCCAGCAGGTACTGCCGGCCGAGGATGGGGTCGGAACCGCCGGTGTCCAGTTTGTGGGTGCGCAGGTGGCGGGGCTTGAGCGGCAGGTTCGGCGCCCGGGTGAAGGTGGGCGCTGTGAACTCGTCGGCGGCCAGGATCGCGGTGGGCGCGTACCGGTGGTAGAGCAGGGACGAGTCGGAGGAGAAGCCCTCCTGGCCCATCAGCTCCTCGGCGTAGAGGCTGCCGTCGGGCTGCCGGAACTGGGTGTGGCGCTTGCGCGGCACCTCGCCGACGCTGCGGTAGTACGGCATCTCGCCTCCCGATATTTCCCGTTCACCGGCCGAAGGCGTCCGATAATCGGACACTGTTGTCCGTTCCTCGTAGCGTCCCGTACATTCTTGTTCCGTGTCAACGCAGGTGCCAGCACTCCTCCACGGCCTGGTGGACGACGCCGCCGTCTTCCCACCGGGCAGCGCCGCGCTGCACGACGCCCTGGTCGCCCACCGCCAACACCGCGCCGCCTGGTACGCCGACCTGGTCGGCCCACTGCTGATCCCCGCCTCGGACGTGGCCGCCGGTGAGCTGACCGGGCTCGTCGACCCGGGCGAGGGCCTGGTGGTCGGCGTGATCGGCGACACCGGGATCGGGAACCTGCCGTTCGCGCTGTCGTTCCTCGCCCCCGACGGCGTCACGGCGCGCCAGGTCGAGGTGGCGGTTGCCAAGCGCGGCGAGGACCCACTGCCCGGCATCGCCGAGTTGCTGCGGCTGACCGACGCGCTGCCGGGCGTGGAAACCGTCTACGCCGAACTGCCGCTGACCTTCGGACTGATGGGCGCCCTGGACGCGCTCGTCGCCGCGCGGGCCGACGGGGTGCCGATCGCGGCCAAGTTCCGCACCGGCGGCCTGGCCGCCGAACTCTTCCCCACCCCCACCGAACTGGCCACCGTGATCTGCGCCTGCCGGGACCGGGGCCTGCCGTTCAAGCTCACCGCCGGGCTGCACCAGGCGATCCGACACCTCGACCCGGAGACCGGGTTCACCCACCACGGCTACGCCAACGTGCTGGCCGCGACCCTGGCCGCCGCCGAGGGTGACGGTGTGCGTACGGTCGCCGAGCTGCTCACCGTTGTCGACCCGCGCCCCCTGGTGGAGCGCACGACGGCACGGCTGGACGGGCCTCGCCCCCTGTGGGTGGGCTTCGGCTCGTGCAGCATCCTGGAACCACTGACCGATCTGATCCGGCTTGGGCTGGTGAACGGGGGCTACGACGCATGACCTGGGTGACCGGCGCCGACGGTTCGCCGTACGGGGTGACGAACCTGCCGTACGGGGTGTTCCGGCAGGACGGGGGTCCTTCGCGGATCGGCGTACGGATCGGGTCGTGGGTCCTCGACCTGGCGGCGGCGGAGGCCGCCGAGCTGGTGCTGGCCGCCGGCACGCTGTGCCGGCCCGTGCTCAACGACTTCATGGCCCTGGGTCGTCCGCAGTGGACGGCGGTACGGCAGCGGATCACCGAGCTGCTGACCGACCCGGCGCACCGGGACGCGGTGGAGCCGCTGCTGGTGCCCCTCGGCGACGTGGAGCTGCTGCTCCCCATCGAGGTGGCCGACTACGTCGACTTCTACTCCTCGGAACACCACGCGTCGAACGTCGGGCAGATCTTCCGCCCCGGCCAGCCGCCGCTGCTGCCCAACTGGAAGCACCTGCCGATCGGCTACCACGGGCGGGCCGGCACTGTGGTCGTCTCCGGCACGCCGGTGACCCGGCCGACCGGGCAGCGGGCCTCCGCCGATGGCCCGGTCACCGGCCCATCGGTACGCCTCGACATCGAAGCCGAGGTGGGATTCGTGGTGGGCGTACCGAGCGCGTTGGGCGATCGGGTTTCCGTCGACGACTTCGCCGAGCACGTCTTCGGTGTGGTGCTGGTCAACGACTGGTCGGCCCGGGACATCCAGGCCTGGGAGTATCAGCCGCTCGGCCCGTTCCTCGGCAAGTCGTTCGCCACCTCGATCTCGGCCTGGGTGACGCCGCTGGACGCCCTCGGCAACGCCAACGTGGCGGCCCCCGACCAGGACCCGCCGGTGGTGGACTACCTGCGGGACGTGCCGCACCTGGGCCTGGACCTGCGCCTGTCGGTCGAGTGGAACGGCGACCAGGTCAGCGAGCCTCCGTTCGCCACCATGTACTGGACCCCCGCCCAGCAGTTGGCGCACCTCACCGTCAACGGGGCTTCGCTGCGCACCGGTGACCTGTACGCCTCCGGGACCGTCTCCGGCCCGGAACGGGGACAGGTCGGGTCCTTCCTGGAACTGACCTGGGGCGGGGCCGAGCCGGTCACCGTGGGCGGCGAGAGCCGCACCTTCCTCGACGACGGCGACACGGTGACCATCACCGCCACGGCGCCCGGCCCGGACGGCACCACAATCGCCCTCGGCGAGGTGTCCGGCACGGTTCGTCCGGCCCGTTGAAGCCGCCGCCGCGGCACAGCCCAGCAGCGGCTTTCCTCTGCTGAGTCGGATTACTGCGACCCCTCCGGAGCGCTCTGACCATCTGGTCTTCGAGTCGTCTCGTTCACGGGACTCTTGATCGCACAGCGGGTGCGATCAAGAGCCCTCGTTGCGCCGTTGGTCACGCGGATCAAGTGGTCCCACACGGGCCGGGCCAATGCCCGTCCAGAGCGGTGGGGCAATCCCGACGCACACGGAGGTAACGACGATGCACGATCTTGCGGGCGCGGTCTGGCGTACCAGTAGCCGTTCCAACGACCAGGGGCTCTGCGTGGAAGTGGCGGACAACCTGGTCGACGTCCATGGTCTGGTCGGGGTCCGCGACTCCAAGGACCAGACCGGTCCCACACTCGCGGTCAGCCCGCCGGGGTGGACAGCGTTCATCGGCGCGATTCGGGCCGGTCGCTTCGAGCGCTGACCGGCGCTTCGGCGCCGGTCGACGACGACCGGTGCCGAAGCGACCGCCCAATCGGACAGCGTGGCCCCCGGAGGGTGGAAATTCCGCTCCGGGGGCCCCGTCCGGCCCTCACTCCGCGTACCGTCGGGGACACGGGAGGGTGGCATGTCGACGGTGGCGATTACCGGGATCATCGAGGCGCACGCCGTCGACGTCTGGCGTCTGCTGACCGACCTGCCCGGCCGCGCGGCCCGGTTGACCGCAGCCGGCCCGATCGAGGTGCTCACCCCGGGTTCGTTCGGGCCGGGCACCTCCTGGCGCGAGGAACGGGTCCAGCCGGGCGGCGCCACGCTGACCGAGGAGTTCCTGGTGGTCGAGGCGCTCGCACCGCAGCGACTGGTCCTCTGCTCCTCCGGCACCGGCGCCGACTACCGCATCACCTGGAGCCTGCGGCCGGTCCGCCGCCGTCGTCGGGGTTGCACAGCGGTCACAGTGACACACGAGGCGGTGCCGACCGCTCCGTACGGTCGGGTGGTGGCGCTGCTGCTCGGCGGGCTGGCCGCGCGGGCGGTCGAGGCGGCGCTCTGGCGTGATCTCGCCGACCTCGCCGTCGCGGCCGGTGCCGCCGGCTCCGTCGAAGCCGCCTGAACGCCAGGCGGTCAGCCCTCGCCGTGACCTGAAGGGGGTCCGGCCCTCTCCGCTGGGTAGGGTGCCGGGCGGAGGTGCGGCATGAGGTTCCCGAGAGGCCGGCGACGGCTCGCGATCGCGGTCGCGGCGCTGCTCGCGACGGCAGCCGTCGCGGTCATCGTCCACCGGGTCCTCGCACCGGCAGAGGTGAGCACTGTGGCGCGGGCCGACTATCCGGCCCCGGCCCGACCGGCCGCCGGAGTGATTGGTCGGTTGCCGGTCGCCCCGCTGATCGTCGACGGGAGACTGCGGGTGTACGCCGCGCACCGTCAGGTCTACGCCGACCGGCCGGTCGACGGCCGGTACCGGACAAGCCCGTACTGGTCGTACCGGCGCTGGCCGGCGGAGCTGACCGGGGTGGTTGCCAGCGGTCGTACCGTGGTCAGCCGTTGGTCCGACGGGCAGCTCGTCGCACTCGACGCCCGGACCGGCGGGGTGCTCTGGCGAGCCGACGGCCCGGAGCCTGTCGAGAGCACGGCGCCGGTACGTCGTACCTGGGCGGCGACCGTCTGGGATGCGCCCGGGCTCCAGCTCACCGACCTTCCCGACGGGCGGATCGTGCTGGTGGTGACCGGGGATGCCCAGGCGCGTGGGGTCGAGCTGAGCGGCGGTCGGGAGCTGTGGCGGGTCGAGTTGCCCGGCAGGTGCCGCAGCGATGTCGGCACCAGCGCCACCGGGCTGCTGATCGGTCTGGACACCTGCGCCGGGGCGGCCACTGTCGAGTTCCGTGACGCTGCCACGGGCGAGGTACGGGAGCGTTGGCGACCGCCGGGCGGCCCTGACGGGTTTGTGGTGACGCCACTCGGCTGTCGTACCGGGGGCTCGGACTGTCTGGGGTTGCGGACCGCCGGGCCGGGTGACGAGGGCGGCCAGGGCTGGTTGTTGACTGCCGGGTCGCCGGTAGCCGCTCCCGCGCTGGATCCGGCTGGCGTCGCGCTGGTGGGTGAGCAGTCCGTCGCCGTGCTCGACGGGGTCGTTGTGGGTCGATCGGCGCGTACGGGCACCGAGCTGTGGCGCTCCGCGGGCCTGGACGGGGCTCGGGTGCTGGCGGGGCAGCCTGGCCGGGTGCACCTGCTGACCGAGGCGAACGATCTGGTGACGCTGGATCCGGTGACCGGTAGGCAGTTGTCCCGATTCGCGCTCAATGTTGGGTCGGACGGGACCGGCTGGGCGCCCGGGGCGGTGACTGCCGAGGACGGCTTCGTCGCGATCGAGCGGCTCCGAAGGCCGGTCGACCCCACCGGCGATGACCGGCGCTACTTCTACACCGGCGAGACGGTGATCCTGGCCGCCACCTGATCGTGGTGTCTTCCGGCTCGGAACACCGAACCATTCCATTCCCTTTGTCGTGAAAGGGTACGTTTTTCACGGTTCAGGTTTCCGGTGGAAGGGGTCGGCGCATGGCCAGGACAGCAGCCAACTACCTCGTGGGCGGGGCGCTCGCCGCCACCGCGAGCCTGGCGTTGGCGGTGTCGCCGGTGCTGGCCGCCGGCCCCGCCTCGGCGCAGGGGTTCGGCGTCGTCCGGGCCGAGCCGTCGGCGGACACGGGCGTCACCTTCGAGGTCCTGCCGGCGTCGCCGACACCGCCTCCGACTCAGCCGCCGCCCACGTCCACACCGACGGCACCGCCCCAGCCCACACCGAGTCACGGCGGTGAGTTGCCGGTCACCGGGTCGGGTGGGTCGGCGCTGCTCCTCGCCGTCCTGGGCGCGGCCCTGATCGTCGCCGGTTGGTTCGCCGCCCGCCGCAACAGGCTGAGCTGACCGGCCGGCCGGCCGGAGACGGTGGTCGGGCTGGCCCGTTCGCGATCACCGGCCGGCCGGGGTGCGCTCCCTCGGGCGGCTGGTGGGAGGCCGAGGCCGACCGTCCCGGCGGGACCGGCGGGCCAGCATGGCGAGGCCGACGACCAGCAGCAGCCCCACTACTGTCGCCACCACGGTCCACCCGGAAAACATCCGGGAGACGACACCGCCCCGTTTCCCGACCTGACCAGCGTCGGGGAACGTGACCTGCGCGGCGATGCTCCGCTTCACCAGGCCGCTCTCCAGGTTCACCTCCGCCTTCCAGGGACCGTTCGGCAACGTGTTCGGGAGTCGGGCGATAACGTGCCCGGAGGCGCCCGGCGCCAGCGTGACGCCCTGCCCGACCGGAAACGGGCCGGCCCGACTGCCGGCCGGACCGTCGCTCAGGACGACCGCGCCGGTCAGGTCGATCGCACGGCCTCCGGTGTTGCTGACCTGGACGGTCACCGACGGTTCGCCCTCGGGGCTGCGGGCCGGGCGTACCTCGCCGATCGAGAAGTCGGAGGCGGGTTCGCCACCGGGCCCGATGTCGAGGTACATCCGGACTCCGACCCGGTGGACCTGCGTGATCTCGCCGCCGGCCCGTGGGGTTGAGGCGGTGGATGCCCAGACCACCGCGTACCGCTCGCCCTGTGAGGCGGTCGGTGGCACGGTGACTGTCGCTCGGACCCGGGTCTCTCCCCACGGCCCCAGCTCGACTGAGCGCTCGTCGAGGGTGACCCAGGAGGTCAGCTCGTTCTCGGCGCGACCCTCGCCGAAACGGAACGCCGCATCCTTCAGGGTCGCGGCCGCCGGATACACGTCGACCCGACGGGTCTGGTCGGTGCGATTGACGATCAACAGTTGCCGCTTGATTGTGGTGCCCGGCGGTAGGTGGTCGACGATGTAGCGCAGCGCCCGGGGGTCGCCGCGGCGTTCGGTCGGGGCTTCCAACAACCGGATCCCGATGGTGCCGTCGTCGGATCCCGCTTCCGGTTCGACCGCGCCGGCCCGGGTCGACAGACCCGGACCGGCGAGGCAGAACAGGGCGAGGGCGACAGCGATGGTCGACCGCCCCCGGCGGCTATGCCACCGAATGTGTCACCGTGCCGGTGTAGACGCCCGCGATGCTGTCCAGCGGGACGTTGACGTCCAGGGTGGGGTTCCAGCTGGCGGTGTTGCCCCCGGTACCGCCACTGTGGGTGAACGCGGTGAGCGGGGTGACGCTGGACAGCGGCTGGGCGTCGCCGGCGGTGGCCTGCCCCGGCGTGAAGGTGCCCGTGCCGGTGGTGGCCGTTGCCGGGCCGGACCAGTAGTCGATCTCCTCGGGGAGGACCGTCTCGGGCGGTGAGCCGCCGCCGGTCTGGAAGACGCTCGCGGTCACCGAGGCGACCCAGGAGGCATCGGCGGCACCTCGCGAGTCGGTGACCGTCACGACGCCGAGCTGGCCGGTGATGACGCCACCGGGGGCACCGTTGCCGAGGTCGGCGGTGGCCGGCGCGACGATGTCGAGGGTGCCGGCGAGCACCTCGAAGGTGGTGTCGGTGGTGTCGGTGGGCGCGGCGGCAGCCGGCGCGGCGAGGAAGCCCACCATCGCCGCTGCGGCCGCCCCGGCCAGACAGATCTTGGCAGTACGCACTGTTCGTTACCCCGTTTTCTCGAAGTGAGCCGGCGTGACTCCTCGGCACGGCCGGCTACTTCGGAAGATAGGGGCAAGTGACGCATTAAGCGGACAAATCACCCACCTGTCACCAGTTGGTCACAGGAGATCGTCGGTGCTCAGGCCAGCGCGGCCTCGGCCGCAGCCAGGAACGCGTCGTTCTCGGCCGGGGTGCCGATGGTGACCCGGACCCCGTCCCCGGCGAACGGCCGCACGATCACCCCGCGCGCCTCGCACGCCTTGCCGAACGCCACGGCCCGCTCGCCCAGCGGCAGCCAGACGAAGTTGGCCTGGCTCGTCGGCACCTCGGGCACGAACTTGCGCAGCGCCTCGGTGACCCGGTCCCGATCGGCGACGACCAGGGCGCAGCGGCGCTCCATCTCCGCCACCTGGGTCAGCGCGGCGAGCGCCCCGGCCTGAGCTGCCGTGCTGCTGGAGAACGGGGTCGCCACCTTGCGGATGGCGGCGGCCACCACCGGCTGGGCAACGAGCCACCCCATCCGCAGCCCGGCGAGCCCCCACGCCTTCGACAGCGTGCGCAGCACCGCCACGTTCGGCCGGTCCAGGTAGTCGAGACCGTCCGGCACCTCCGCGTCGGTGACGAACTCCCGGTACGCCTCGTCGATGACCACCAGCACGTCGTCCGGCACCGCGTCGAGGAACCGGTCCAGTTCGGCGCGGCGTACCGCCGTACCGGTGGGGTTGTTCGGGTTGCAGACGAAGATCACCCGGGTCCGGTCGGTCACCGCCGCCGCCATCGCCGCCAGGTCGTGCCCGTGCCCGGCGTCGTTGGGCACCCGCACGCTGGTCGCGCCGCTGGTCGCCACGATGATCGGGTACGCCTCGAAGGACCGCCACGAGTAGAGCACCTCGTCGCCGGGCAGGCAGGTGGCACGCACCAGGTGCTCGGCCAGCGCCACCGAACCGCAGCCGGTGGCGATCCGGTCGGCGTCCACCCCGTACCGCTGGGCCAGCGCGTCGCGCAGCGCGACCACGCCCATGTCCGGGTAGCGGTGCGAGGTGGTGATGGCCTCGGTGACCGCCTCCACGACGCCGGGCAGCGGGCCGTACGGCACCTCGTTGCTGGCCAGCTTGATGGCCTCCGGCAGGCCCAACTCGCGGGCCAGGTCGGCGGGGCTGCGCCCCGGCACGTAGCTGGGCAGCGCGTCCAGGTCGACGCGGGTCAGCCGCAGCGCCGGCTGGTGACGTCCGGAGTCGGTCATGGGGTGTCTCCCGAGGGCTGGTTGCGGTCGTTCGAGGGGGCGGTGTCGGTGTGTTGGGGGACTTCGACGACCACCGTCTGTGCGCGCTTGTCGTGCAGCGCCTGGCGCAGGGGGTGGTCGAAGAGGGGGGAGAGGGCGTCGACCAGTTGCAGCACCAGGCCGAGCCCGGCGCAGTACCAGAGCAGTGTCGGCAGGCCCATCGTGCTCCAGCGGCTCAGCGCCCGGCGGACGCCCAGCGGCTGGTCGGCGGCCATCGGCACCGCCCGGATCCGCATCACCCGCTTGCCGACTGTCTGCCCGCCGGAGGCCATCGTCGGCACCTCGTACGCCAGCCAGAGCGCGGTGGCGATCAGCAGGATCGCCACCAGCAGAGAATTCGCCTGCTCACTGGGGAGCGGCAGGCCGTCGGCGGAGGTGTCTCCGCGCGACGCGCGACGGAAGACCTCCTGCCAGTACGGCGCCCACTCCTGCGCCCAGCGCCAGACGAACCAGCCGTTGACAACCACGTTCAGTGCGAGGACGAGACCGAAGTCGATCAGCCGGGCGACCAACCTACGGCCGTAGCCGGCCAACCTGAAGCCGTGCGGTCGCGGCTCCGGCGGACGTCCGGGCCAGCCGGGGTGACCGGCAGGGGGCGCCCAGCCGGGAGGGGCACCCGGTGGTGCCCAGCCCGACGGACCGCCCTGCGGGCCCCAGCCGGGAGGGCCGGCCTGTGGTCCCCAGCCCGGGCCGTGCCCCGGTTGCGGGCCGTTCCCAGGGGGTGGGCCCTGCTGGGGCGACCAGCCCGGAGCGCCGGTCGCCGACTCGGGGGTCGTCGACGCCGCCGGCGCGGCCGGGGTGACCGGCGCTGGCGGCGGCTCGGCGGGCGGCGGCCCGTCCGGCGGAGTCGCGTCGACGGGAATGGGCGCACCGAGCCAGCCCTCGCCGTCCCAGTAACGCCGGGTCTCGGTGTCGGCGGGGTCGACGTACCAGCCGGGTTGCACACTCACGCCGTCGCTCCGCTTCGCTCGCTCACTGGGACACCTTAACGACGGCTGTTCCCTCGAACTCGGCATGGCGGTACTGCGGGGCGTACCCCTGGGGGTTTGGTCCGGGCTGCGGCGCGAAGCCGCCGGCGGTGGGTCGGGGCCCACCGGCCGGCGGCGTCGGGTACGACGGAGGTTGCGTCACGCTCGCAAGTGTTACAGGTTGCCGCGGGCTTCCTGCTCCCGCTCGATCGCCTGGAAGAGCGCCTTGAAGTTGCCCTTGCCGAAGCCCAGCGAGCCGTGCCGCTCGATCAGCTCGAAGAAGACAGTGGGACGGTCCTGCACCGGCTTGGTGAAGATCTGGAGCAGGTAGCCGTCTTCGTCCCGGTCGACCAGGATCTTGCGGGCCTTCAGCTCCTCGATCGGCACCCGCACCTTGCCGATCCGCTCACGCAGCTCGGGGTCGTCGTAGTACGAGTCCGGGGTGTCCAGGAACTCCAGGCCGGCAGCGCGCATCGCGTCGACGCTGGCAAGGATGTCGTTGGTGGCGACGGCGATGTGCTGCGCGCCCGGGCCCTGGTAGAACTCCAGGTACTCGTCGATCTGGGACTTCTTGCGGGCGATCGCCGGCTCGTTCAGCGGGAACTTCACCTTGCGGGTGCCGTTCGCCACGACCTTGCTCATCAGCGCCGAGTAGTCGGTGGCGATGTCGTCGCCGACGAACTCCGCCATGTTGGAGAAGCCCATCACCCGCTTGTAGAACTCGACCCACTCGTCCATCCGGCCCAGCTCCACGTTGCCGACGACGTGGTCGACGGCCTGGAAGAAGCGCTTCGGCTGGATGCCGGCGTCGATCATCGGCTGCCGGTCCACGATCGGGCCCCGGGCCACGAAGCCGGGCAGGAACGGGCCGGTGTAGCGGGACCGGTCGACCAGCGTGTGCCGGGTGTCGCCGTACGCGGCGATGGCGGCCATCCGGACGGTGCCGTGCTCGTCGGTCACGTCGTGCGGCTCGACGACGCTGGTGGCGCCCTGCGCGATGGCGTGCGCGTACGCGGCGTCCACGTTCGGGACCTCCAGCGCGATGTCGCTGATCCCGTCGCTGTGCCGGGCCACGTGCTCGGCGCCCTCGGCGTCCGGGCGCACCGCGCCGGTCAGCACGAACCGGGCCGAGCCGCTGGTCAGCACGTACTGGGCGTGGTCCCGGTAGCCCTGCTCGGGGCCGCGGTACGCCACGCAGGTCATGCCGAAGGCGGTGGAGTAGTAGTGGGCGGCCTGCTTGGCGTTGCCGACCAGGAAGTGCACGTGGTCGAGGCCCCGGACCGGGAACGGGTCGTGGCTGATGTCGTGGTCGACAGCGCCGACGAGCCGGTCGACGTCGACGTCCTCGGTCGACTTGGGTCGGTCGATCGCCTGGGTCATGGTGGGCTCCCTCGCGTACCGGCCGGCCTTGTGGGCCGCCGTGGTCGGTTCTTGAGGCGAGGATCGCTGCCCCGGCATCGAGTGGGCAACTGTTGGCAGAAATGCTGGTCAGGTTGCGCATTCGGTATGGTCGTCACTCATGAATGGTGAGCAGAATGTACAGCTCGACGCTCTCGACGTGCGCTTGATCGAACTGCTCGCCGAGGAGCCGCGGATCGGGGTGCTGGAGTGCTCCCGGCGGCTCGGGGTGGCCCGGGGCACCGTGCAGGCGAGGCTGGACAAGCTCGTCGAGCGGCAGGTCATCAAGGGGTTCGGCCCCGAGATCGCGCCGGCCGCGATCGGGTTCGGGGTGACCAGCTTCGTCACCCTGGAGATCACTCAGCGGCACGGTCACGACCCGGTCACCGCTCACCTCGCCGCCATCCCCGAGGTGCTGGAGGCACACACCATCACCGGCTCCAGCGACCTGCTCTGCCGGATCGTGGCCCGGTCCAACACCGACCTGCAACGGGTCATCGACCAGATCGTCTCGTCCGCCGGCATCACCCGCGCCTCGACGATCATCGCGCTGGCCGAGCAGATCCCCTACCGCACGCTTCCGCTGGTGCGCAGCGCTGTTCGGCTGGACGGAAGGGCGCTGTAACACCTCCGAGCGCAGAAAGCGCGGCGACACGGCGGCGCGGGCGTACGGAAGATCCGTGATCGTGGCTACGGTGTGCGGGTGGCGAAGGGGAGCGTGCGCGGTGGGCTGCTGCTTGGCCTCGCCGTGGTCGTCGCGCTCGCCGCGACCGGCGTGTGGAACCCGTTCCCCGGCCTGTGGGACTGGGTGGACCGCAGCGAACCCATCTCCGAGCCCGACGTGGTCTGGCAGCAGCGGGTCGGCGGCACTCCGCGCAGCGTGACCATCGCCGGCGACGCCGTTGTGGTCGAGCAGCGCACCCGGGTCGAGGCCCGCAGCCTGGCCACCGGTGCCCAGCTCTGGGAGCGCAAGGCGGACTGGGCGGCGGTCGCGGGTGGTGACCGGGATCCGGTCGTGGCCGTGGGCAAGCTCCTGGTCAAGGGGTACGAGCTGCTCGACCCGACGACCGGGGTGACCCGGCGGCGTGACGATGACGCGGTGGCCGTCTGGACGTACCGCAACCTGCTCCTCGATGCCAGCTGCACGGACGCCACCGACTGCACCCTGAGCGCCTGGGACCCGCGTGGCACGACGCCGCTCTGGACGGCCTTCCTGCCCGGGGTGCACAGCGGCCTGCTCGCCGACAATCCGGGTCTGCGCGGCACCCGCCGGCTCACCGCCACCCGGATCGACGACGGCGTGGCCGGGGCGGAAGCCGCGCCACCGCTGCTGGGCTTCCCGGTCGACGGTCGGGTCCACGTGGTCGACACCGCCACCGGCCGGGTGCTGCAGAACGTCGAGCCCGGCCGGGAGGAGCGGCTCTCCGTGGTGGGCGGCCGGCTGTTGCGCATCTCCGCCCGATCCCAGGACGGCACCTGCTACTTCGCCATCTCCGCCCGGGACTCGGCGACCGGGCAGGAGGCCTGGCAGCGGGCCGGCATCAACCTACGCACCGCCGACTCCGCCGGCTGCGTGCAACGCGAGGACCCGCAGGGTGCGCGCAACGTGCTGATCGGTGTCGCCCCGGACGGCCGCGAGACCGTCATCGACGGGTACGACGGCCGGCTGCTCTGGGTCGGTGAGCCGGGCACCAAGCTGATCGCGGTGGACGACCGTTCGGCGGTGTTCCGGGCCGCCGACAAACGCTCCGTCATCGCCCGTGAGCTGGGCACCGAGAAGGTGCTCTGGACGCGGCAGGCCAGCGGCAAGGCCGGGGCCGCGCTCACCCCGTACGCGGCGGTGGTGGCCGACGAGAAGCCGTCCCGGCTGGTGGCACTGGACCCGCGCACCGGCCGGGAGTTGGCCGTTCTGCGTACCTCGGCGAACGCCCTCGCCGTCGGGTCGCAGGGCATGATCATCGGCGAGGGGCGGGAGATCGGGTACGTCCGCTTCGGCGCGTCCGGAAACTCGCCCGTCCGACCTCCCGACGACGGTGGGAATCCCGGGCCGGGCGGCCCCGGCCCCGGCGGGCCGGACAACGACGACGACTGCGGGCCGAAGCGGGAACTCTGCCCCGACCCGGGTGGCGGCAAGGACGGCTGAGCGGGCCGTCCGCCTCATGATCCGGATGGCGGTCGGGCCCGGCGCGCCCGGTGGATGAGAGCGGCGTCCCAGGACCCGCCCGGCGGGTGGGAGTGATCGACCGGTCTGCCCTAGGCTTGCCGCTCATGAGCAGTGCCGCCGCATTCTCGTACGCCCCTCTGCTGCCGACCGGTCCCGACCAGACGGACTATCGCCTGGTCACCGACGAGGGCGTGGACGTCGTACACGGCCCGGGAGGCCGTCGGTTCCTCACTGTGGAACCGGCAGCGCTCACCGCGCTGACCGCCGAGGCGATGCACGACATCGCGCACTTCCTGCGCCCCGCGCACCTGGCGCAGCTCCGGGCGATCATCGACGACCCGGCCGCCTCGCCGAACGACAGGTTCGTCGCGCTGGACCTGCTGCGCAACGCCAACATCGCCGCCGGCGGTGTGCTGCCCATGTGTCAGGACACCGGCACCGCCATCGTGATGGGCAAACGTGGTCGGCACGTGCTGACCGACGGTGCCGACACGGAGGCCATCTCCCGGGGTGTCTACCAGGCGTACACCAAGCTCAATCTGCGCTACTCCCAGCTCGCCCCGCTGACCATGTGGGACGAGCGGAACACCGGCAGCAACCTGCCCGCCCAGGTGGACCTGTACGCCGAGGACCCGGACGGGCACCCCGACGCGTACAAGTTCCTGTTCATGGCCAAGGGCGGTGGCTCGGCCAACAAGTCGTACCTCTACCAGGAGACGAAGGCGCTGCTCAATCCGACGCGGATGATGCAGTTCCTGGAGGAGAAGCTGCGGCTGATCGGCACCGCGGCCTGCCCGCCGTACCACCTGGCCGTCGTCATCGGCGGCACCTCCGCCGAGTACGCGCTGAAGACCGCGAAGTACGCCAGCGCCAAGTATCTCGACGCGCTGCCTACCGCCGGCTCGATGAGCGCGCACGGCTTCCGCGACCTGGAGCTGGAGGCGGAGGTGCTGGAGCTGACCCGCAACTTCGGCATCGGCGCGCAGTTCGGTGGGCGGTACTTCTGCCACGACGTACGGGTGGTCCGGTTGCCCCGGCACGGTGCGTCCTGCCCGGTGGCGATCGCCGTCTCCTGCTCGGCGGACCGCCAGGCCGTCGCCAAGATCACCCCGTCGGGTGTGTGGCTGGAGCGGCTCGAAACCGACCCGGCGCGGTTCCTGCCCGACGTGACCGACGAGGCGCTCGACGCCGAGCTGGTCGTCCGGGTCGACCTGAACCGGCCGATGGACGAGATCCGCGCGGAGCTGTCGAAGTACCCGGTGAAGACGCGTCTCTCGCTCTCCGGGCCGCTCGTGGTCGCCCGGGACATCGCCCACGCCAAGATCGCCGAGCGGTTGGACGCCGGGGAGCCGATGCCGCAGTACCTGCGTGACCACGCGGTCTACTACGCCGGCCCGGCGAAGACCCCCGAGGGGTACGCGTCCGGATCGTTCGGCCCGACCACCGCCGGCCGGATGGACGCCTACGTGGAGAAGTTCCAGGCCGCCGGCGGCTCCCAGGTGATGCTGGCCAAGGGCAACCGGTCGGGTCAGGTGACCCGCTCCTGCCAGCAGCACGGTGGCTTCTACCTCGGCTCGATCGGCGGCCCCGCAGCCCGCCTCGCCCAGGACTGCATCAAGCACGTCGAGGTCCTCGAATACGCGGAGCTGGGCATGGAAGCGGTCTGGAAGATCGAGGTGGAGGACTTCCCCGCCTTCATCGTGGTCGACGACAAGGGCAACGACTTCTTCGCCGAGGTCACCAAGCCGGTGCTCACCGTCGGCCGCCGCTGACCCGACAGGTACGCGAAAGGGCGCCGGGCGAACTCGCCCGGCGCCCGTCCTGTCGCCCGTGCTCTGCCGACATCGGTACGCCCGCCCCGCTGGGGTGGGACGGGCGCACCGCCCCCGTCGGATGCCGTCACCGACAACCTGTAAGGAGTGTCCTGCGCACCGCTGTCGATCCGCTCTCACATCACTATCACCGCGCTGTCTCAGGCGGCAATAGCGGAACTACGCTGCTGGTTGGTGTGCCACAGGGGTGGAGGAGTAGATGCGGTTCAGGATCCTGGGGCCTCTACAGGTCGGAGGTGGTGAGGCCACTGTCACCGCAGGTCGGGATCGTGTCGTACTCGCGATGTTGTTGCTCCGGGCCGGTCGGTTGGTGCCGGTGGAGGAGTTGATCGACGCGGTCTGGGAGGAGGAGCCTCCGGCCACCGCCCGTGCCCAGTTGCAGACGTGTGTGTCGCGGTTGCGTCGTCGTTTCACGGAGTTGCGGCTGCCCGGGGATGTCATCGTCACCGACCCGGTCGGGTACGGCGTCCGCACCGCCCCGAACGACCTGGACGCCGAGGTCTTCGCCCGTACGGTCGAAGCAGCCCGGGCCGCCGCCGCGGCCGGCCGCCCGGCTGAGGCGGGTGAGCGGCTCCGCGCGGCACTGGCGCTCTGGCGCGGGCCGGCGCTCGGCGGCATCCCCAACCGCAGCGTCCGCCGGCGGGCGCAGACGCTCGACGAGCAACGCCTGTCTGTGCTGGAGGAGTGCGTCGAGGTCGAGTTGCGCCTCGGGCGGGCCGCGGAGTTGATTGGGGAACTGGCCGAGGACGTCGATCGACATCCGCTGCGGGAGCGTCTGCGAGGCCAGCTGATGTTGGCGCTGTCGTCGGTGGGCCGGCAGGCCGACGCGCTCGCGGTGTACCGGGAGGGCCGGCGGTTCTACGCCGACGAGTTGGGCATCGAGCCGGGTGCCGCGTTGCAGGAGCTGCACCAACGCGTACTCGCCGGCGATCTGGCCCTGACCCGCCCGGAGGAGCGGTCCTTCACCCAGGTCCGGGCGCTGCCCCGAGCGATCAGCGACTTCACCGGACGGCAGGAGACGCTTGGTCGACTGGTGAAGGAGATCGAGGAAGACGACGCCCGAATCCAACTCGTCGACGGCATGGCGGGCAGCGGAAAGACCACGCTGGCCGTACACATCGCCACCGCGCTCGCGGACCGCTATCCCGACGCGCACCTCTTCATCGACCTGCACGGGCACAGCGAACGAGCACCGCTGCCGGCCACCACTGCCCTTGCCGCGCTACTCCGCCAGCTCGACGTCCCCGGCGACCGGATCCCCGCCGACACCGACGAACGTGCCGCCCTGTGGCGCAGCCAACTGTCCGGACGGCGGGCGATCGTGGTCCTCGACAATGCCGCAAGCGCCGCTCAGGTCGCGCCGCTGCTGCCCAGCGGCCGGGACACCCTCACCCTGATCACCAGCCGCCGCCGGCTCGTCGGGCTGGACGGTGGCAAGCCGACGTCGTTGGCTGTGCTGGACCCCGAAGAGGCAGTGGAGCTGCTCGGGCGGGTGCTGGGTGCCGACCGGGTCGCCGCCGAGCCGAAGGCGGCTGCCGAGGTGACCAGCCGTTGCGGATACCTGCCCCTGGCGATCCGGCTGGCGGGGGCCCGGCTCGTCCACCGGCCCCGGTGGCAGGTCCACGACCTGGCCGAGCGGCTCGCCCCCGGACGGGACACCCTGACCACGCTGTCGGCCGGCGAGCGGTCCGTCGGGCAGGCATTCTCCCTGTCGTACGCGCAGCTCGAACCCGACCAGCAGCGGATGTTCCGGCTGTTGGCGCTGCACCCGGAAGGGTCGTTCGACGATCGGATGGCGGCGGCGGTCGTCGACCTGCCCCTGCCCGACGCCCAGGATCTCCTCGACGGTCTCGCCGACTCGCACCTCGTCGACGAACCGGCACTCGGCCGATTCCGCTTCCACGACCTCATGCGCGAGTACGCCCAGCAGCTGTTGGAGACCAGCGAGACGGCAGAGAGCCGGACGGCCGCGACCGTCCGACTCCTTGATCACCACCTGCACGTGGCTCACGCCATCTCCAGTCGAATGGAGCCGGTGGCCAGCCGATCTGCTCTGGTGCTGCCGGAAGCTCCCCGAGCCGACCTGGTGCAAGCGTCGGCTTCGGATGGCGCCGGCTGGTTCGACGCCAACCGGGCCGCGCTGCCGGCGCTGGTGCGGCTGGCCGCCGCCGAGGGGCAGCTGGAACGTTGCTGGCAGCTGGCTCGCACATCCTGGTTCTACCTGTACTCGCAAGGCCACTTGGACGAACTGGTGGACACGCACACCGTGGCACTGCGCGCGGCCGAGCAACTCGGCGACGCGGGGGCCATCGCTACTGTGCAGAACTATCTCTCCTCCGGCTACTTCCGGCTCGGGCGGTTTTCGGAGGCCATCGAGTTGATGGAGCTCGCGCTCCGGCTGCGTCAGCGGCTCGGCGACCGACGTGGTGAGGTGACAGTCCGTCGGAACCTGACCGTCGCGTACGGAGCGAACTGGGAGTTGGCGCGCGCGATGGCCCACTCCGCCGCAGGCCTGGCGCTCATCCCAGCCGGCGACCAGCCGGTGGAGGTCATCGCGATACTCAACAACCAGGCGCTGTTGCTGTTGGCTTGGGGTCGCTATCCGGAGTCGCGGCTGGTCTCGCGGTGTCAGCTGGGCCTGGCCCGCGAGATCGGGGACATGAACAACGTGTTCAACGCCCTCGGTCACCTGGGAACCGTGCGGGCTCGACTCGGCGACTACCCGGGCGCGCGCCGGTTCCTACGGCTGGCGTTGCAATTCAAGCGCCGGGAGGGCAACCGCTTCGGTGAGGGCGAGGTCCTCAACGAACTGGGCGCGATCGAGCGGATCCTGGGCCGGGCGGAGGAGGCCGCGATGTTGCACCGCGAGGCGCTGGCCGTGGTGACGAAATCCGGAGAACGCATCGGCGCCTGCTTGTCGCGCAACCTGCTGGCCCGTGCGCTTCTCGACCAGGGGGACGTCACAAGCGCTGTCGACCTGCACCGGCGTGTGCTCGCCGATGCCGTCCGGATGGGTGCCCGGCACGAGCAGGCCCACGCGCTGGACGGGATCGCCCGCTGTCTGCGGAACACCGACCCGGATGCGGCCCGGTCACACTGGATCCGCGCGCTGGACCTGTTCCAGCAGATCGAGTCGCCGGACCAGCACGAGGTGAGCCGACTGCTCACCGAGTTGGGCTGAAGGGCCGCTGAGCGGTCCGTCCCGCGTGGAGTCGCCAGGCTCTCGCCTGGCGCCTCCAGCGTCGGTAGTTCTGCACCGACATCGGTACGCCCACCCTCCGGGGGGGTGGGACGGGCGCACCGCCCCCGTCGGATGTCGTCACCGCCAACCTGGAACAAGTTTTCGGTGTGCCGCAATCGATCCGCTCTCACATCGCTCTCACCGTGCTGTGTCGGGCGGTGACAACGGGACTACGCTGCTGGTTGGTGTGCCACGGGGGTGGAGGAGTAGATGCGGTTCTTGATCCTGGGGCCTCTACGGGTTGGTGGTGGTGAGTCCACTGTCACGGCGGGTCGGGATCGGGTCGTGCTCGCCACGCTGCTGTTGCGGGCCGGTCGGCTCGTGCCGGTCGACGAGTTGGTCGACGCCGTGTGGGAGGACAGCCCCCCAGCCACCGCCCGGGCCCAGTTGCAGACCTGCGTGTCCCGGTTGCGCCGCCGGTTCACCGAACTCAACCTCGCACCCGAACTCATCGTCACCGACCCGGTCGGGTACGGCGTTCGGACCAGCCCGAACGACCTGGACGCCGACGTCTTCGTTCGAGGCGTGGAGACGGCCCGGGGCGCCGTTGTGGCCGGCCGGTTGGCCGAGGCGCGTACGGATTTCCGCGCCGCCCTGGCGCTGTGGCGAGGGCCGGCACTCGCTGGCATCCCGAGCGTCAGCGTCCGTCGTCGCGCGCAGACGCTCGACGACCAACGCCTCACCGCGCTGGAGGAGTACGTCGACGTCGAGCTGAGGCTCGGCCGGGCCGCGGAGCTGATCGAGGAACTGGCGGAGAGCGTCGATCGGCATCCGTTGCGGGAGCGCTTGCGCGGTCAACTGATGTTGGCCCTGTCGTCGGTCGGGAGGCAGGCGGACGCTCTCGCCGTCTATCGGGAAGGCCGGCAGACGTACGCCGACGAGTTGGGCATCGAACCGGGCGCCGAATTGCAGGAGCTGCACCAGCGGGTACTCGCCGGCGACCTCGCCCTGGCCGGTCGACCGGCCCAACCCGTCGGCCCGGTCCGTTCACTGCCCCGGGCGATAGGGGATTTCATCGGTCGGCAGGAGACGGTGGCCCGCCTGGTCAAGGAGATCGAGGAGGACGGCACCCGGATACAGGTGGTCGACGGAATGGCCGGCAGCGGCAAGACCACGCTCGCCGTACATGTCGCGACAGCGCTCGCCGACCGCTATCCTGACGCCCAGCTCTTCATCGATCTGCACGGGCACAGCGAACGCCGGCCGTTGACGCCGGCCACGGCCGTGGCGGCCCTGCTGCGCCAGCTCGGCGTGCCGGCGGAGCGGGTGCCGGAGAACCTTGACGACAGGTTGGCGCTGTGGCGGATCGAGTTGGCCGGTCGGCGAGCGTTGGTGGTGCTGGACAACGCCGGCACCGCCGACCAGGTGGCCCCGCTGCTGCCCAACGGCCCGCACTGCCTGGTCCTCATCACCAGTCGTCGTCGACTGGTCGGGCTCGACGAGGGTCGGCCGTCGTCACTGCCGGTCCTCGACGCCGACGAGGCGATCGAACTGCTCGGCCGGGTTGCTGGCCTGGATCGGATCGCCGCCGAACCGGAGGCGGCGGCCGAGGTGGCGCGTCGCTGCGGCCACCTGCCGCTCGCCATCCGGTTGGCCGGCGCACGGCTGGCGCATCGGCCTCGCTGGCGGGTCGCCGACCTCGCCGAGCGGCTGGTCACGGGAGCGGGTCCGTTGGCCGAGCTGACCGCCGGGCAGCGCTCGGTGGGGCAGGCGTTCGCCCTGTCGTACGAGCAGGTTTCACCGACGGCGCAGCGGCTGTTCCCTCTGCTCAGCCTCCATCCGGGGGGACGCCTGGACAGCCGGGTGGCCGCTGCCCTCGCCGAGCTGCCCCTGACCGACACCCAGGACGTGCTGGACGAGTTGGTCGACGCGCACCTGGTGGACGAGGTGCAGCCGGGCTGGTACCGCTTACACGACCTGCTCCGCGAGTACGCTCGGCTGCTGCTCGCCAGCCCGGAGCGGCAGACGGAGCGCCGGGCCGCCCTGGAGCGGTTACTGGACCACCATCTGTCCATCACGTTGGCGGTCGCCCGGAGGATCGAGGCGGCGGGCAGTCGACGCAACATTCCCGCGGACACGCCCCGCCGTCCGGATCTGACGGCTGTGCCGGTGGCCGAGGGGCGGGGGTGGTTCGAGGAGAACCACGCCGGGCTCACCGCCCTCGTTCGGATCGCCGAGGAGGAGAGCTTCCCGATCCATTGCTGGAAGCTTGCTCGGGCCTGCTGGCGGCTCAACTTCGACGGCGGGCACCTCGACGAGCTGATCGAGACCCATACGATCGGGCTTCGAGTCGCCGAGCGGCTGGGCGACGAGGCGGCCATCGCCCTGATGCTGAACTACCTCTCCTCGGCGTATTTCCGGCTGGCCCGCTTCCCGGAGGCGATCCGGTCGATGGAGGTGGCGCTCAGGTTGCGCCGCCAGCTCGGGTTGCGCGGCGACGTGCTCAGCACGCTGTGGAATCTCGGCGTCTCGTATGCCTCGAACGGTGACTTCCGGCAGGGCAAGGCGAAGTTCGACGAGGCGCTCAGCATGATCCGCAGGCTGGACGACGCGGATGAGCTGACCAATCTGTTGCACAACCTGTGCTATGCGTTGATCCGGTGGGGGCGGTACGACGAGGCGCTGCGCCACGCCCGACTGCATCTCCTGCTGGCTCGACAGGCGAAGGACGTGAGGCAGACCCACAAGGCGCTGGGGCAACTCGGAATGATTCGGCACCGGATGGGCGACCTGGAGCCTTCCCGCCGATTGCTGCGGGTCGCGCTGTCCCTCAAACGCCAACTGGGCGACCGTTTCGGCGAGGGGGAGGTGCTCAACGAGATCGGCGTGATGAAACGCATTGTCGGCGATCTGGAACATGCCGCGGCCCTGCACCGGGACGCGTTGGTAGCGATGATGGAGGTCGGCGACCGGATGGGGGAGTGTGCCTCACGCAATCTGCTGGCCCGGGCGATCCTGGAGCAGGGGGACACCGCCAGCGCGCTCGACCTGCACCGCCGGGTGCTCGCCGACGCCGGCCGGCTCGGAGCCCGCTACGAGAAGGCCCGGGCGTTGGAGGGCATCGCCCGCTGCGTACGGGCCACCGATCCGGCGGCGGCCCGCGCGCACCTGGAGCAGGCGCTGGCACTGTTCCGGCAGATCGAGTCGCCGGACCGGCACGAGGTGGAGCGGCTGCTGACCGAGTTGGGCTGACGGATCATCTGCGAGTCGGCCACGGGCGCGGCAGGATGGTGAGCGTGACGACTCCAGAGGCGACCGGTTACCGCATCGAACGCGACTCGATGGGCGAGGTGGAGGTGCCCGCCGAGGCGCTGTGGCGGGCACAGACCCAGCGTGCGGTGCAGAACTTCCCCATCTCCGGCCGGGGCCTCGAACCGGCCCAGATCAAGGCCCTCGCCCAGATCAAGGGCGCGGCGGCCGAGGTCAACGGTGAGCTGGGCGTCATCGACGCCAACGTGGCCGCCGCGATCGCTGCCGCCGCCGCGCACGTGGCCGACGGTGGCTACGACGACCAGTTCCCCGTGGACGTGTTCCAGACCGGCTCGGGGACCTCGTCGAACATGAACACCAACGAGGTGATCGCGACTCTGGCCACCCGGGAGCTGGGCTCACCGGTGCACCCGAACGACCACGTCAACGCCTCCCAGTCGAGCAACGACGTCTTCCCGTCCTCGATCCACCTGGCGGCCACCCAGTTCATCGTCGAGGATCTGCTGCCGTCGCTGGCCCACCTCGCGTCGGCGTTGGAGGCGAAGGCCGCCGAGTTCGAGACCGTGGTCAAGGCCGGGCGTACCCACCTGATGGACGCCACCCCGGTCACCCTCGGCCAGGAGTTCGGCGGGTACGCCGCCCAGGTCCGCTACGGGATCGAACGGCTGGAGGGCGCGCTGCCCCGACTGGCCGAGCTGCCGTTGGGCGGCACCGCCGTGGGGACCGGGATCAACACCCCGCTCGGCTTCGCCGCCGCCGTGATCGACAAGCTGCGCGAGTCGACCGGGTTGCCGCTGAGCGAGGCGCGCAACCACTTCGAGGCGCAGGGCGCGCGAGACGCGCTTGTGGAAACCTCGGGGCAGCTGCGGACCGTGGCGATCGGCCTCTACAAGATCGCCAATGACATCCGCTGGATGGGCTCCGGTCCCCGCGCCGGTCTGCGCGAGCTGCGCATCCCGGACCTCCAGCCCGGCTCGTCGATCATGCCGGGCAAGGTCAACCCGGTGGTCGCCGAGGCGATGCGACAGGTCTGCGCCCAGGTCGTCGGCAACGACGCGACGGTCGGCTTCGCCGGCTCACAGGGCGACTTCGAGCTGAACGTGATGCTCCCGGTGATGGGCCGCAACCTGCTGGAGTC
The DNA here is from genome assembly GCF_040608275.1 of Micromonospora sp. NPDC005205. NCBI lineage: Bacteria > Bacillati > Actinomycetota > Actinomycetes > Micromonosporales > Micromonosporaceae > Micromonospora > Micromonospora sp. NPDC005205. The sequence continues at coordinate 297,291 of NZ_JBEXHV010000003.1, read as the reverse complement.
GATCCGGCTGCTCTCCGCGGTGAGCCGGCTCTTCGCCGACCGGCTGGTGGTCGGCCTGGTCGCGGACGCCGAGGTCTGCCTGGCGTACGCCGAGGGCTCACCGTCGATCGTCACCCCGCTCAACCGCTACCTGGGGTACGACGAGGCCGCGTCGATCGCCAAGGAGGCGCTGGCCAAGCAGGCATCGATCCGCGAGGTGGTCATCTCCCGGGGCCACGTCGACTCCGGCAAGCTCACCGAGACCCAACTGGACGAGACGTTGGACCTGCTTCGGATGACCCACCCCTGACCCGTCCTGGCCTGCTCAGTACAGGTGTCGCGGTCTCGCCCAGCCGAGGAAGCGGGTGAAAAGTGCCGCAGGGTCGGGGCCGTCGTGCGGGTTGAGTAGGTACAGGTCGTGAGCCGCCTCGTGCAGCACCGTGCACAGGTAGATGCTGAGCCCGATCCGGTCGTGCGCGTACTCCTGCCGCAGCGCAAGTCGGGCGATGGGGCACGGCCAGGGCGCGGCGCAGACCCGGCAGAGCCAGAGTGGGCGCAGCGGCAGGTGCGGCCGGCAGGAGCGTGTGGTGAGCCCGCCCAGGGTGCTCCGGGGCATGGTGGGGTCCTCCTTTGGAGCTGAATCGTTCGTGGCATCACCCCCGCTCGCGCCGGCCGCGTCGCGCCGGCCGCGCTGACCGCGCCGTCGGTGCCGCGCTGCGCCGACGGTGCCGCGCTGCGCCGACTGCTCCGACTGCGCTGACCACTCTGCGCTGCGTTGCTCGTGTCGAGATCGCGCTCGATCCTGGATGTAGTGGCCTTCGCGCGCCAGGAGACCACTGTTTCCAGGATCGAGCGCGATCTTGGTGGAGCGGTCGGCTTCGGTGGGGTTGGGACCGCCCGGCACGGGGGAGCGGGCGGTCCCGTGCGGCGCCGGCAGATCCCGGGGGACGGGGAGCGGTGCCGCACTTCACAGTCTGGTGATCAGGCGACTACGGTCGGAAGGGTTTGGCCGCGTCGTCATAGTCGCCCTGTTCTGGGTGGCACCACCGCTGGCGGCCGGCTGGAAATGGTCGTCGGCGGGGTGGAGGGCGGGCACGGCATGGCCGATGGACAGATGACGGCGGCGGCGTTCCTGATCGCGGAGCTGCGACGGGCGCGGGTCCGGCGCGGCTGGAGTCAGGATGAGCTGGCCAAGGCGGTCAACTATTCGGCGTCGATGGTCAGCGCCGTCGAGCTGGGCCAGCAGCCGCCAACCGCCAAGTACCTGGAACTCGTCGACCGGGCCCTCGACACCGGCGGCCTCTTCGGCCGGATGTCCACCGAACTGGTCAGCCTGGACAAGGCTCAGGCCTGGCTGCGCGGTTGGCGTGCGATCCTCGCGGAGGCGCGGGCGCTGCGATGGTTCGACCCGCTGCACGTCCCTGGACTGCTGCAAACCGAAGACTATGCTCGCGCGATCTTCGAGTCGGACCGACTGCTCGATGCCGATGAGGTCGAGCGTCGGCTGACGGACCGAATGGACAGCCAGCGGATCCTCTACGGGGATCGCCCGCCGCATGTGGTCGCGGTGCTTGACGAGTCGGTGCTGAGGCGACGCGTCGGCGGTCGGAAGGTCATGTGCGAGCAGTCTCTGCACCTGGCCCGCTTGGCGACCGAGCATCCGCGGGTTCAGCTCCATGTGGTGCCCCGCTCGGCCGAGGAGTATCCCGGCCTGAACGGGCCATTCATCCTTGCCACCGTGGACGACCATAGCGATCTTGCCTACCTTGGTGGCCAGATTGGCGGCCAGGAACTCGATCTACCTGCGGATCTGTTGCGTCTACAACGGACCTGGGAAGCTACCCTCGGGCAGGCGCTGCCACCGCAGGAGTCGATCGAGTTGCTGAGGGAAGTGGCAGAGTCGTGGAGTTGACCCGAGCCCGGTGGCGTAAGAGCAGCCGGAGTGGTTCCAACGACCAGTGTGTCGAGGTGGCTACGAATCTTGGGGAGGTGGTCGGGGTGCGGGACAGTAAGGACTCGGACGGGCCCGTGCTCGTTGTCGACGCGTACTCCTGGCGGCTCTTCGTGGTCGCGCCCCCGCGCTGACCCGACCGCCTCGCCCGCGACGGCGGTCGGGTTCTCCGCGCAACTGGCCCTGGTAAACAGGTCGACGGAGACTTGAGCGGGACGGATGATCCGGGCTATGGGTGACGATGGCGTGGGTGTGCCGGCGGGGACCGAGCGGTTGCGGTTGCGGCGGCTGACGATTGCCGACGTGGACGCGCTGGTCGAGTTGGACAGCGACCCCGAGGTGATGCGTTTTCTGACCGGTGGCGTCGCGACCCCGCCGGCGACCGTCCGGGACGAGCAGTTGCCGAGGCTGCTGGCTCAGTACGACAGGCATCCCGGGCTGGGCCGGTGGGCAGCGCACGATCGGGCGTCCGGCGAGTTCCTGGGTTGGTTCGCGTTGGACCCGTCGGCGGACGGCACCGAGGCCGAGTTGGGCTATCGGCTGCGCCGCCCGACGTGGGGGCGGGGGCTGGCCACCGAGGGGGCACGGGCGCTGGTCCGGTACGCCTTCGACACCGTCGGGGTGCGCCGGGTCTGGGCCGAGACGATGACTGTGAACGAACGCTCCCGGCGGGTGATGGTGAAGGCCGGGTTGCACTACGTGCGGACCTTCCACCTCCAGTGGGATCACCCGATTCCGGGCACCGAGCAGGGCGAGGTGGAGTACGAGGTGCGGGCCGAGGAGTGGGCGACCATCGGTCAGGAGCGGCCGGCGGCCCGGCGGGCGCGGTAGGCGGTCACCGCGGCGCGGTTGCCGCAGCCGGCCTCGCAGAACCGCCGGGAGCGGTTGCGGGACAGGTCGACGACGACGTTGTCGCAGTCCGGGTATTCGCAGATCCGCAATCGGCTCAGCTCGCCGCTACGGACCAGGTCGGCCATCGCCATGGCGGCCTCGACCGCGATCCGGGTCGCCAGCGGCGCGTCGCGGGGAACGGCGTGCAGGTGGTACGGCTCGTCGTCGTGCTCGATGAGCTGGGGCAGCGCCTTGTGTTCCAGCAGCAGGCCGTTGACCACAGCGACGATCTCGGGTGGTTCGGCGTGCCAGATGCGGCGCAGTTGGGGCCGCAACTCCCGTACGGCGCGCAGCTCGGCCTCGGTGTGCTCGTGCCGGCCACTGTAGGAGTGGCGGACGAAGAACGCGTCCAGCGCCGCGATGTCGGGCAGCAACTCACCGTCCCGACCCGCGGTGTTGACCAGCGCCGCCGCGGCGATCAGCGAACATTCGGTGTCATGAGCGAATAGCAACTTGACTCCTGTCACGGCTCCCGCCTAGCGTCATCAGCACAAGGATAGTTTGCTCATGACACGGTGCCCATTGCGAGGAGCGCGACATGCACTCACGATCTGCTGCCGGCATCGGACTGGCGCTGCTCGCCGCAGTCACCTTCGCCACCTCCGGCACCTTCGCGCGGTCGCTCATCGAGGCCGGCTGGTCAGCCGAGTCCGCTGTGATCGCCCGCGTCGGCGTGGCCGCCCTGGTGCTGGCAATCCCCGCCCTGCTGTCGCTACGGGGCAAGTGGGACGTGCTGCGAAGCAACGCCGCGACCATCGGGCTGTTCGGGCTCCTCGGGGTGGCGGTGGCCCAGGTGTGCTTCTTCAACGCCGTGCGCTACCTGCCGGTCGGTGTCGCTCTGTTGTTGGAATACCTGGGCATCATCCTCGTGGTGGTCTGGATGTGGCTGCGGCACGGGCAGCCGCCCCGCCGGCTCACCATCGCCGGGTCGGTGGCCGCGCTGGCCGGACTGGCGTTCGTGCTCGACCTCGCCGGCACCTCCGATTTCCACCCGGTGGGCGTGCTCTGGGGGCTGGGCGCGGCATTCGGCCTGGCCGGATACTTCGTGCTCGCCGGCCGCGTCGACCCCCGGCTGCCCTCGGTCGCCATGGCCAGCGGTGGAATGGCAGTCGGTGCCGCCGTGCTGTTGCTCATCGGGCTGACCGGCCTGCTGCCGCTGCACGCCACCTTCGGTGAGGTCACCTTCGCCGGGCAGCCCACCAGCTGGCTGGTGCCCATCGCCGGGCTGTCGCTGGTGGCGGCCGTCATCGCGTACCTCGCCGGCATCGCCGGCACCCGGATCCTCGGGCCCCGCCTGTCGTCGTTCGTCGGGCTGACCGAGGTGCTCTTCGCTGTGCTGATCGCGTGGTTGTTCCTGAACGAGCTGCCCACCGGCTGGCAGTTGTTCGGCGGTGCGCTGATCGTCGCCGGCGTCGCCCTGGTACGCCTCGACGAACTGCGGGGGTCGCCCGCGCCGCACGGGCCGGTCACGCCCGAGCCCGAGCTGGCGCTTGACGGTCGGTGACCTCGGCGGGCCGCTGGCTGCCGCTGCCGCTGCCGCTGCCGCTGCCGGTGCCGCTGTCGGTGCCGCTGTCGGTGCCGCTGCCGCTGCCGCTGCCGGTGGCTTGCGCTGCCGCTGGCTTGCGCTGACGGTGAGAGGGTGGGTGTCGTGCTGACCACTGTGGTGTTCGACGCTGACGAAACGCTTCTGGACCTGCGTCCGGCGGTCACGGGTGGGCTGGTGGCGGTCCTCGACGAGATGCGACGACGGACATCGGCGGCGGCCGGGGTGACGCTCGCCGAACTGGAGTCGGACTGGGGCGCGGTCTTCGGCGAGCTGAAGGCCGCCCCGGTGGCGGAGATTAGGCGCGCCGCACTGGCCCGGTCGCTGGCCCGTGCCGCGCTGGTCCACCATCTGGACGAGATCACGGACCTCTTCTTCGCCCAGCGCTTCGCCCTCACCCGACCGTTTCCGGACGTACCACCGGCGCTGGCCACGCTGCGGGGCCGGTACACGCTGGGCTTCGCCACCAACGGCAACAGCCGCGCCGAACGGTGCGGACTCAGCGGCGAGTTCGCCTTCGAGCTGTACGCGCACGAGAACGGCCTGCCCAAGAAGCCGGCCCCGGAGTTCTACGCCGCTGTGGTCGCGGCGGCCGGGGTGCCAGCCGGCCAGATCGTGTACGTCGGCGACTCCTGGGAGCACGACGTGGTGGCGCCTCGCCGGGCCGGCCTGCGGTCGGTGTGGCTGAACCGACTCGGCCTGCCTCGCCCGCCCGGCTGCCGACCCGACGCCGAAGTATCCGGCATGGCCGAGCTGCCGGCCGCGCTCGCGAAACTGGGTGTCGACGCGGTAGGCGTGTAGGTCGAGCCGGCGGGCGCAAGTGTCTGTGCGGCCTGTGTCTGTGCGGCCTGCGTCTGTACGGGCTGTCTGTGTGGCCGGGGTGCGGCCCGAACTGGCGTGATTCACGGCTATAACGGGCGTTCATCTGGCGCGATGCGGATCGGTGTTGTGTGATGGCTGGCACGTCCCTCAACGAGAGGATCCGATGTGGTGAGCAAGCGCTTCACCGCCCGTACGGTCGCGACCGCGGCTGTGCTGGCACTTACGGCTACGGGGTTGGGTGTGCCGGCCAACGCCGCGCCGAGCGATTCCCGGACCTTCACTGTCGTCGCCGAGGATGGCGTCGCCATCGACACGGCCGTCGCCGCGATCCGGGCGGCTGGCGGCACTGTGGTGTCCCGGTCCGATGAGGTCGGCATGTTCCAGGTCAGCAGCGACCGGGCCGACTTCGCGGCCAGGGCGACCGCCGCGCCGACGTTGATCGGTGCCGCCGAGCAGAAGGCCATCGGCCGCAAGCCGAAGCTGGACCGGGTCGAGCAGGAGCACCTGCTGGCCGCTGCCGGTGCTCGTGCCGGTGCTGCCGGTGCTGCCAAGAAGGGCGCAAAGCTCGATCCGCTCGACGACAAGCTCTGGGGCCTGGAGATGATCCGGGCCGACAAGGCCCGCAAGATCGAGCCGGGCGACCGTCGGGTGACCGTCGGCGTACTGGACACCGGCGTCGACGCCAGCAACCCGGACATCGCGCCGAACTTCAACTGGTCGCTGTCGCGCAACTTCGCGCCCGACCTGACCGACGTGGACGGCCCCTGCGAGGTGCCGAGCTGCCTCGACCCGGTCGGCACCGACGACGGCGGGCACGGCACCCACGTGGCCGGCACCATCGGCGCCGCGGCCAACGGCTTCGGACTCTCCGGCGTCGCCCCGAACGTCTCGCTGGTCGAGCTCAAGGGTGGCCAGGACTCCGGCTACTTCTTCCTCGACCCGGTCGTCAACGCTCTGGTCTACGCCGGCCGCTCCGGGATCGACGTGGTCAACATGTCGTTCTATGTCGACCCGTGGCTCTACAACTGCACCGCCAACCCGGCCGATTCCCCCGAGGACCAGGCCGAGCAGCGGGCCATCATCAAGGCGATGAAGCGGGCGCTCGTCTTCGCGCACAACAAGGGCGTGACCCTCGTCGGTGCGCTCGGCAACAACAACGAGGACCTGGGTGCACCGCGCACCGATGTCTCGAGCCCCGACTACGGCGCCGACCCGTACCCCCGACCGATCGACAACGAGAGCTGCTGGGACCTCCCCACCGAGGGCCCGCACGTGATCGGTGTGTCGTCGGTCGGCCCGTCCGGCAAGAAGTCGGACTTCTCCAACTACGGCACCGAGCAGATCTCGGTCGCCGCGCCGGGAGGCTGGTTCCGGGACGGCTTCGGCACCGACACCTTCCGTACTGACGCCAACATGATCCTCTCCTCGTACCCGAAGCACGTGCTTCAGGAGGAAGAATCGGTCGACGCCGACGGCAACATCGTCCCCGGCTTCGAGAATTCGGTCTTCAAGCAGTGCAAGGCCAACGGTGAGTGCGGCTACTACACGTACCTCCAGGGCACCTCGATGGCGTCCCCGCACGCCGCCGGTGTCGCCGCACTGATCGTCAGCCGGTACGGCAAGGCGCAGGGTCGGAATGGCTTCGGGATGTCGCCGGACCAGGTCGAGCAGCACCTCTACCGCACGGCCGCCGAGCACGCGTGCCCGGAGCCGCGCCTCCAGCAGTACCGCAACGAGGGCCGGGACGAGACCTACGACGCGTACTGCGCCGGTGGGGTCAACTTCAACGGCTTCTACGGCTACGGGATCGTCGACGCCTACGCGGCGGTGAAGACCCCGCTCAAGCCGAACGCCCGCCCGTAGCGCACATCGCACTGCGGTGGCCCAACCGCCACCGTCCCCCGGGGCCCGGTCGACACGTCGTCGACCGGGCCTCGGGTCGTCCATGCCTGCGGTCACCGACCTTCGCCCGGCGCTGTTCATGATCGACTCGGTTTCCTGGAAGGTGCGGTGTTGGTGCCTTGGAGGATGGCGCGGTTTCCAGAAACCCGAGTTGATCCCGGTCATCTGGACGATCCCAGTCGCCAGCCTCGGCTGACCAGCGCCTCGCGTACCTCTCGAAGCACCGTCGGAAACTCGCCGTGCAGCCGTCGGCTGGTCACGTGCAGGACCAGCCAACCTGCGCCGACCAGTTGATTCAGCCGACGGCGATCGCGGTGCAGTTGCTCCACGCCGGAGTGCCACTCTCCGTCGTACTCCACCGCCACCCGGTATTGCGGCCAGGCCAGATCGGGATGCAGAACAACGCCGGTGGGCAGGCGCACCGGATGTTGAACCGCCGGGCGCGGTAGCCCGCCCAGCACCAACCGCACCCGCAGGTGCGATTCGGGCGGAGACTCGGCTCCGCCGTCGGCCAGGTCAAACACCCAGCGCGCTCGTCGGCCACCGGGGCGGTCAGCGTTGCGGGCAGCCATGGTGCTGAGCGTGTCGCGGTCGGCAAGCCCCTGACCGAGCAGCGAATCGACGATGGCGACCGCCCGGATCGGGTCGAGCCAGACAGCCGTCTCCCAAGCGGCCCGCCCGGGATCTGACCGGGGGATCGGGAGGTCCCGCTCCCTGGTCCTGGGCGGCCCGCCCGCCGCCCATCCACCGCCCCGGCCGGCCACCACCAAGCCCGCGGCTCCGACGGACACGGCCGCCGGGCGGGACAGCTGCCGTGCTGGGCGTGGTGACCTTCCGCCGGCAGGTGGGCGGCCCACTCCCGTGGGTCGCGCTGCATCACGTGGACCCCCCGCGCTCGGCGGTCGTCCGGCGACCGGCATTCGTCCTGCGTCTGGTGGTCGTCCTGCGTCTGGCTGGTTCCCTGGGGTCGACGGACAGCTCGCTTCTGGCTGTCGTCCTGCGTCTGGTGGTCGTCTTGTGCCTGCCGGTCGTCGCGTGGTTGACGCCGTCGGCTCAGCGGTCTCGCTCGCCGTGAGCGGAGTGATGGCGTTGACGTGCACGCGGAGGCCGCGCTGTGAGCCGACCCGTAACGATCGGGGTACGAGGACGTGGACGTCGTCGGTGAAGCTCGCGGCGTGTTGGACGCCGTGCAGGTAGGCGGCCGACGGACCGCCGACCACCACGCCGGGCGGTAGTCGGAGGAGGGCGGCGCGACACGCTAGGGCGTGGTCCCGATCCAACCGCGCATCGGCGTAGATGTCGTGGCGCAACCGCACCCAGGCGGAGTTGCGCAACTGATGTTCGGTGAGCAGGCCGCCTCGGACAGCGTCGGAGCCGCGGAAGACCTGCCAGGTCAGGGCATCGGGGCGATGCGGACGTGGGGGCATGCCACGCAGCCTGCCGACCACCGACTGGCCTCCGAAACCCCTGTGGACAACCCGGCCCGCGGGTGCCGCCAGCCCTGTGGACAACCACGAATCCGCCAGCCAATCGTGCTATGGCACCGGCCAGGGCGGCCGACCAATCAGGCATTCGGGCCGCCCACGGGCGGTGATCCACTCGCGTTCCTGAAAGTCGGGCGGTCGCTGGCTCTGGGACACCGCGACTTACGTGAACCCGAGTTGATCAAGCCGGGGCGGGGCGCGCGGCGAGCGCGCGGCGGTCAGAGGTCAGCTGAGGGCGGTGGCGATCGCGCGGGCGGCGGCCAGCACCTCGGGGCCGATGGAGTCGACGTCCAGCGGGGCGAGCGCGACCACGCCGACGCTGGCCTCCAGGCCGGGTACGCCGAGCACCGGTGCGGCCACCCCGTACGCCCCGGCCTGCAACTCTCCGCTGCTACTGAGCGGCTCGGCCGACCCGGCGCGACCGGCAAGGATCGCCCGTCCGGCCGCCCCCCGCTCCAGTGGGTGTCGTGCCCCGGCCCGGTACGCGACGTGGAACGACGTCCAGCTCGGCTCGACCACGGCCAGGGCGACGCCCTCACCACCTTCGACGACGGTCAGGTGTGCGGTCGCGCCGGCCTGCTCGGCGAGGCGGCGTAGCGCGGGCAGCGCACCCTCGGCGAGCAGCGGCTGGGCCCGTCGGGCCAGATGCAGCAACCCGGCACCGAGGCGCAGCCGACCGTCTCCGTCGCGACGCAGCATGCCGTGCCCGGTCAGCGCAGTGACCAGTCGGTAGACGGCGGCCCGGCCAATGCCGAGCCGATTCGCGGCCTCGGTGACGGTCAGACCGCCGGAGACGTCGGCGACCAGGTGCAGCAGCCGCAACCCCCGGTCCAGCGTCTGCGACGTCTCCCCACCCCGCCCCGCAACCGCGTCGGCCGGCCCGGAAGCCCGGTGGAGGGCCGGGTCGGCGGGGGTGGTGGGGTTGGCTGGCGGGTCACCGGAGCCACCGGAGCGTGCGGTCGCATCCACGCCTGGCAGCGTACGACCCGGCACCGGCGGACCCGGACAGGCACGGACAGCTACCCTTGTACGGTGACGCTACGCCTGTATGACACCGCCACCCGATCGGTGCGGGACTTCGTCCCGCGGGAAGCCGGCAAGGTGGGGGTCTACCTGTGTGGTCTCACCCTTCAGGCTCCGCCGCACATCGGTCACCTTCGCTCCGGCGTCAACTATGACGTCCTGCGTCGTTGGCTGTTGGCCGCCGGCTACGAGGTCACCTTCATTCGCAACCTGACCGACATCGACGACAAGATCCTGGTCAAGGCCGGCGAGCAGGGTCGTCCGTTCTGGTCGATCGCGTACGCCAACGAGCTGCTGCTCGCCGAGTCGTACCGGTCGTTGAACGTGCTGGCGCCCACCTACGAGCCGCGCGCCACCGGGCACATCCCCGAGATGCACGAGCTGATCACGAAGTTGATCGCCGACGGGCATGCGTACCCGGCGAGTGACGGCTCCGGCGACGTCTACTTCGACGTGGCGTCCTGGCCGGCGTACGGGTCGCTGTCGGGTCAGTCTCCGGACGCCATGCAGTCCGCTGGGGACGCCCCGGATCGGGGCAAGCGGGATCCGCGCGACTTCGCGCTGTGGAAGGGTGCCAAACCGGACGAGCCGGCGGACGCGTACTGGCCTTCACCGTGGGGTCTGGGCCGTCCGGGCTGGCACATCGAGTGCTCGGCGATGTGCTGGCGCTATCTCGGCCCTGAGTTCGACATCCACGGCGGTGGCCTGGATCTGACGTTCCCGCACCACGAGAACGAGATCGCCCAGTCTCAGGCGGCCGGGTTGCCGTTCGCCCGCTACTGGGTGCACCACGGGCTGCTGAGCATCGGCGGGGCCAAGATGGGCAAGTCCGCCGGCAACGCGCTGGGCCTGGCGTACGTGGACTCGCTCGGGGTGCGGCCGGTGGAGCTGCGCTACTACTACGCCGCCGCGCACTACCGCTCGGTGATCGACTACTCGGAGGATTCGCTGCGCGACGCGGCCACCGCGTACCGGCGGATCGAGGGTTTCGTGCAGCGGGCCGCCGAGCGGGTGGGCGCCGGGCAGCTCGGTGAGCTGCCCGCCGGCTTCGTCGCGGCGATGGACGACGACCTCAACACGTCCGCCGCGCTGGCCGTGCTGCAACAGCACATTCGGGACGGCAACACCGCGCTGAGCGTCGGCGACGATGTGACCGTCCGCACCACGCTGGCCGTGGTGCGGGCAATGCTGGATATTCTCGGGATCGACCCCCTCGACCCGGCCTGGACCGGCGGCGGCCGATCGGACGATCTTCGTGCCGTGGTGGACTCCCTGATCGCGCTGGCCCTGGAGCAGCGTGCGCAGGCGCGGGGCCGCAAGGACTGGGCTGCCGCGGACGCCGTGCGTGACCAGCTCAAGCTGGCCGGCGTGGTGGTCGAGGACACCCCCCAGGGCCCCCGTTGGACTATTGGAGAGCAGGACTGATGGCCGGCAACTCGCAGCGCCGTGGCCGGCGACTGACGTCGAAGGCAGGCGCCCCCAAGGGCACCGGCGGCAAGAACAAGGATTCGTTGGCCGGGCGGGGTCGCACCCTGCCCGCGGACGAGCGGCCGTGGCACAAGGGCTACTCGGGCACCGAGAAGCTGCCCCAGCGCACCGCCTGGAAGCAGGACAAGGAGCGCCGCGCGGCGGCCGAGGAGGGGCGCGCCCCCAAGATCGGTCAGCCCGGCTCCAAGGACACCACCTGGGGCAGGGGCGGCGGTCGGGGCGTACCGGTGGGCCGGGGTGCTGCCACCGGCGGACGGGGCGGCAAGCCCAGCGGGCGGTCCGGCCCCCGGGTCGCGCCGGGGCGCAAGTCGAACCCGTCCAAGGACACCCCGGAGCTGCTGGTCGGGCGTAACCCGGTGCTGGAGGCGCTGCGCGCCAACGTGCCGGCGACGGCGCTCTACACGGCCCAGGGCATCGACATGGACGACCGGGTCAACGAGATCATCCGGACCGCCGCCGACCGGGGCATCGCCAACCTCGAGATCAGCCGCGCCGAGTTGGACCGGATGACCGGCGGGGTGCTGCACCAGGGCGTCGGTTTGCAGGTGCCGCCCTTCGCGTACCAGCCGTTCGAGGACATGGTCGCCGCTGCCCTGGAGCAGCAGGCCCCGCTGCTGGTCGCGCTGGACGGTGTGACCGACCCGCGCAATTTGGGCGCCGTGATCCGTTCGGCTGCCGCGTTCGGCGCGCAGGGTGTCTTCGTACCCGAGCGTCGTGCCGCCGGGATCACCGCGACCGCCTGGCGGACCAGCGCCGGGGCGGCCGCACGGGTGCCGGTCGCGCAGGTGACCAACCTGACCCGGTCGCTGAAGGCGTGCCGGGACGCCGGCTTCATGGTCGTCGGCCTGGACGCCGACGGCGACACCGACCTCTACAACCTGGAGGCCGCCGTCGGTCCGCTGGTGGTGGTGGTCGGTTCCGAGGGACGCGGTCTTTCCCGCCTGGTCGGGGAGACCTGCGACCTGACCGTCAGCATCCCGATGATCTCTGAGGTCGAGTCGCTCAACGCCAGTGTGGCGGCGGCGGTCGCCCTGGCCGAGGTCGCCCGCCGGCGCTCCGTCGAGCTGTAGCGCACGTCGAACGAAGGCCCCCTCCCGCCGAGCGCGGGAGGGGGCCTTCGTCGTCAGGTGCCCAGGCAGGCTGAAGAACCGTTTTCGGTACGACGACAGGGGCGGCCCGCCGAAGCGGACCGCCCCTGTCGGTAAAGGCGTTACGTCAGATCCGGCCACCGGTGGCGGCGTGGAAGAAGTGGCTGCGACCGACAACCGGCCTGACGAACACGGTGTCACCCATGTTCGGCATGTTGCGCCGGTCGGTGCGGACGACGAAGCGCTCCGAGTTGCCACCCAGCGCGGCGTGGCCGTAGACGTTGGCGTCCGAGCCGAGGTCCTCGACCAGCTCGACCACCACCGGCATGCCGCCCTCGGTCGGGCTGACCAGCTCGCAGTCCTCCGGGCGGAAGCCCACGGTGACGTTGCCGTCGCCACCCTCGGCGCGGGCCGCCTCGACCTGCTCCCGGGTCAGCGGGATCTGCAGCTCGGCGAACTCGGCACCCCGCTCGTTCAGCGGAACGGTCTTGATGTTCATGGCGGGGGAGCCCATGAAACCGGCGACGAAGACGTTGGCCGGGGTGTCGTAGAGCGCCCGCGGGGTGTCCACCTGCTGGAGAACACCGTCGAGCAGCACCGCGACCCGGTGACCCATGGTCATGGCCTCGACCTGGTCGTGCGTGACGTAGACAGTGGTGACGCCCAGCTTGGCCTGCAGGGACGCGATCTGGGTACGGGTCTGCACGCGGAGCTTGGCGTCGAGGTTCGACAGCGGCTCGTCCATGAGGAAGACCTGCGGCTCGCGGACGATCGCCCGGCCCATCGCGACACGCTGACGCTGACCACCGGAGAGCGCCTTCGGCTTACGGCTGAGGTACTCCTCCAGCTGCAGCAGCGCGGCCGCCTCCTTGACCCGCCGGTCGATCTCCGACTTGGAGGTCTTGCGCAGTTTGAGGGCGAACGCCATGTTCTCGTACACCGTCATGTGCGGGTAGAGCGCGTAGTTCTGGAAGACCATCGCGATGTCGCGGGCCTTCGGGGGAAGGTGGGTGACGTCACGCTGGTCGATGTAGATCGAACCGGCGTCCACGTCCTCCAGGCCGGCGAGCATCCGCAGGCTGGTGGACTTACCGCAACCGGAGGGGCCGACCAGGACGAGGAACTCCCCGTCGCCGATCTCAAGGTCCAGCTCGTTGACGGCGGGACGCTCTTGGCCCGGGTAGACCCGGGATGCCTTGGAATAGGTGACAGTAGCCATGGTGAAGCGCTTCCTTTCACCGGCAGGAACGTGCCGGACGATCCGAGTGAAGGAGCAACCGGCACGTGTCCGTGCCGGTCATCGGACGGCGCTCGGTCGCGGGGGCGCCCGGTCGTCGTCCGTGTGTGAACCGTAAACGCGTTTCCCCCTGCTGCCAAGGCGGGGGTCGCCCAGCCCACCAGTCGGGCTACGCATTCCGGTCACTCGGGCACGGTCAGACATCAATCGACGCCATGGCGAACGAGTCTGCGTCGGGTTGTTGACGATTCCCGTGCTCGGGAGGCCTCGCGATCGGGATTACCGGAGATCAGTCGCTATGCTGACCTCGACGCGCGCGCCCCTGTAGCTCAGCTGGCCAGAGCACTCGCCTTGTAAGCGAGATGTCGCCGGTTCGATCCCGGCCGGGGGCTCCAATTACATCAGACCTTTCCGATCGGCGCTGCTGTGCCTCTGCCGGTTGCCCCGAGGGGCAACCGGACCTCGACCAAGTTCGCTATCGTGCCTCCGTCCCGCCATCAGGCGGCGGTCAACGGGGGAATCACAAGGACGCCACATCGTTCCTCCCCGTGGGTGCACCGAGCATCAAGATCACGGAAAGTCCTTGAAGATCAACGCGCCGGCACGCGCTGGTGAGGCCGCCGACTTCTACAGCCGAAAGTGACAGCTCGGCCGTACCGGTTCGGTGTCGCTGCTGGCGCACGGTGTCCCACATCGGACGACACGGTGCCCGACGGTAACCTGGGGCCGAGCAGCGCGGAGCGGGGCGGGGACAGATGAGTCGGGCGGTGGAGGAGTCGAACCGGGCGATGCTGCGCGCCCGGGACGCGATGGACCGGGCGTACGCCGAGCCTCTGGACATCCCCGCGTTGGCCCGGATCGCGCACGTCTCGCAGGCGCACTTCATCCGTACCTTCCGGGCCACCTTCGGTGAGACCCCACACCGCTACCTGCAACGCCGCCGGGTGGAGCGGGCGATGTCGTTGCTGATGGAGACCGATCGGGACGTCACGGACATCTGTTACGCCGTCGGCTTTGGCAGCCTGGGCACGTTCAGCCGGACGTTCCGGCAGATCGTCGGGGAGTCGCCCTCGGATTTCCGGCGTCAGCGCGTCGCGCCGGCCAACGTGCCGTCGTGCTTCACCAAAGCCTGGACCCGACCAAGCAGTTTTGGATAAGCAGCAGGTCAGGGGCTACGTCTAGCGTCATGGGCATGACGATGAACGCGATCAGCCGCTCCCAGATCTACGTCCTCGACCAGGACGCCGCGCTTGACTTCTACGTCAACAAGCTCGGCATGGAGGTCAACACCGACCAGGACCTCGGCTTCATGCGGTGGCTCACTGTCAACCTGCCCGGCGACCCGGAGCGCGAGATCCTGTTGGAGAAGCCCGGCCCGCCCGCGCTGGACCCGGCCACCGCCGAGCAGGTCCGGGAGCTGCTCACCAAGGGTGCCCTCGGCGGGTACCTCTTCATGACCACTGACGATGCCCGCAAGACGCACGAGGATCTTGTGGCGAAGGGCGTCGAGATCACGGACGAGCCGACCGAGCGCCCGTACGGGATCGACTTCGGCATCCGGGACCCGTTCGGCAACCGGATCCGCATCGGCCAGATGTTCCCCCGGGCGTAGAGGGCGTGCGATCAGCCGGGCCGCGGCGTTAGGACCGGGAGGTACGGGGTCGAACTCGTACCTCCCGGTGTGTTGAGGTGGGGATCATGGTGACCCGACTGCTGTACCTGACCCGACACGCCGAGCAGGATCTCTCCGAGCCGAGTGGGCCGGACGCCGGCGAACCGGATACCGGCCTGTCGGAGCGCGGCCGGCGGCAGGCCACCCTGCTGGGCGAACGCCTGGGGGCCCGGCGGTTCGCCGCCGTCCACCACGGGCCGCTGCGCCGGGCCGCGCAGACCGCCGAGCTGGTCGCCAAGTCGCTGCCCGACGTTCCGGTGTACGAGACGGAGCTGGCCGGCGACCACCTCCCACACGACACGGACCCGGCTGGGCTGCCGCCCGCGTACGCCGAGTTCCTGACGCAGTTCTCGGCGGCCGAGCGGGCCGGCGGGCCGCGAGTGACGGCGGACGCGGTGCGACGGTTCGCCGGCCCGGTCGCCGAGGGTCCCGCCGGCGGCGAACCGGTCCGCGAGCTGGTCGTCACGCACAGTTTCCTGATCGCCTGGCTGGTGCGGCACGCCCTCGACGCGCCGGAGTGGCGCTGGCTGGGCTTGAACGCGCACAACGCGGGGCTGACCGTCATCCGGTACAGCGCGGCCGGCCCGCCGAATCTGATCGCCGTCAACGACGTGGCCCACCTACCGCCGGAGCTGCGGGGCACCGGCCTGCCCCCGGACTATCTGATTTAGGCCGCGGTGGTCCGCAGGAGCAGCTTGACCACCGCCTGGGTGGCAGGCGGTGGCGGCTCGTCGGTCGGGCAGTCGACGTACGCGGTGTCGTTGCTGGCCACGGTGAGGCGGTAGTTCATCACGTCCGCGCAGTTGGTCGCGGTGGTGGGTCGCTGCGCCTCGCTGGCGAGCCGGGGGTCGGCGGTCAGGCCCGCGAGGGTGGCCTGATCGGCAGGTGAGAGCCGGCCGTTGCGCCGGCTGCCGGCCCGGTCCGTCACGGTCCACCTACCGTCCGGCTCGACCGCGATGGAGTCACCGCGCCCGGCGAAGCCGCCGGAGATTCGCAACGTCACTCGGGGGGCCGCAGCGCTGGCCCCGGCGCTTGCCGTGGGGGCGGCGGTCGGGGGCGGAGCGCCGGTGGTCGGAGCGGACAGGTTCGTGCCGGGGCTGTTCGGCGGCTGGTCAGGGATGCTCCCGGCCCGGTCAGCGCTGGTGCAGCCGGTCAGGAGCGCGCCCAGTAGGGCGAACGTGACGCCGGCTGTCGAGGCGGGTCTCATGTCCGTCGGACGTGCTGGGGAAGGTACTGGTTCCCTCGTCAAGCCACTCATCCGAACGGTCAATGTAGATGTCTGACATCGGTTTAGACCTTCTCTTTTCTTCAACACATAGTTATATGTACATGCGTGACTACCTCCGTCACATCCTTCTCCTCTCAGGAGCGCACGTGAAAAGAGCTCTTGCCGCCGTCAGCGCAGTGCTGCTCACCAGCGGCCTGCTGACCTGCGTCATCACCCCGGCGCACGCGGCCCCGCCCACCTCTCCCGCGCCGGACGCCTCCGCCGCGGCCCGAGCGGCAACCGTCCTACGAGCGAACCCCGGCGCCGTCCAGGGTTCGAGCGCCGAGGCCTACCAGGTGCGCAGCACCAAGGTCGACCCCAGCGGCGCGGCCCACACCCGCTACACCAGGACCTACCAGGGCCTGCGGGTGTACGGCGGTGACTTCGTCATCCACACCGCGCCGAACGGCACGTACGCCGGCAGTTCGGTCGGGTTGGCCGCGCCGCTGACCCTCGCCACCTCGGCCAGGACCACCGCGGCGGCCGCGAAGAAGGCCGCCAGCGCCCGGTTCGCCGGTAAGGCCGAGGCGGTGGGCACGCCGGAACTGTTCGTGGACGCCAGTTCCGGGCAGGGTCGACTGGCCTGGGAGACCGTGGTCAGCGGGTGGCAGCCCGACGGGCAGACCCCGTCCCGGCTGCACGTGATCACCGACGCCACCACCGGCGCGACCGTCGGGTCGTACGACGAGATCGAGTCGGTGACCGGCAGCGGCCAGGGCATCTACACCGGCACGGTCAGCATCGACACGACGCTCTCCGGCAGCACGTACCAGATGATCGACCCGTTGCGTGGCAACGGCCGCACCTGTGACATGAACAACGGCACGTCGAGCTGCACCACCTTCACCGACGCCGACAACGCCTGGGGCACCGGAGCCACCTCCAGTCGGCAGTCCGCCGCGGTGGACGCGCACTTCGGCGCCGCCAAGACGTTCGACTACTTCAAGAACACGCACGGCCGTAACGGCATCTTCGGCAACGGCAGCGGCGTGCCGAGCCGGGTGCACTACGGCAACAACTACGTCAACGCCTTCTGGGACGGCGCCCAGATGACCTACGGTGACGGCTCGGGCAACTCCCGCCCCCTGGTCTCGCTGGACGTGGCTGGGCACGAGATGAGCCACGGTGTCACCGAGGCGCTGGCCGGCCTGGTCTACTCCGGCGAATCCGGCGGCCTCAACGAGGCCACCAGCGACATCTTCGGCAACATGGTGGAGTTCTACGCCGCCGCGCCGAGCGACCCGGGCGACTACCAGGTCGGTGAGAAGATCAACATCAACAACAACGGCACGCCGCTGCGCTACATGTACAACCCGTCGCTGGACGGCTCGTCCGACAGTTGCTGGTCCACCAGCACCAAGAACAAGGACGTGCATTACTCCTCCGGCGTGGCCAACCACTTCTTCTTCAACCTGGCCGAGGGCACCGGCGCCACCTCGTACGGCACCTCCCCGGTCTGCGGTTCCGCCCCCGCGGTGACCGGCATCGGCCGGGCCAAGGCCGAGAAAATCTGGTACCGGGCGCTTGACGTCTACTTCACCTCCAACACGTCGTACGTCAGCACCAGCAACCCGGCGAACACCGCCCGCGCCTACAGCCTGCGGGCGGCCACCGACCTGTACGGCAGCTGCTCCACCGAGTACAAGGCCGTGCAGGCAGCCTGGACCGCGGTGAACGTGGCCGGCAGCGACTCCGCCTGCTCGACCGGCAACGACTTCTCGGTGTCGCTCTCGCCGACCGCCGGTTCGGTCAACCCGGGCAGCTCCGCCGCCACCACCGTGTCGACCGCCACCACCAGTGGCTCGGCGCAGACGGTGACGTTCTCCGCGTCCGGCCTGCCCAGCGGGGCGAGCGCCGCGTTCAGCCCCGCCTCGGTGACCTCGGGCGGCTCGTCCACCCTCACCATCAGCACCTCGGCGAGCACCCCGGCCGGCACCTACTCGGTCACCGTCAACGGCGCGGGAGCTGTCACCCGCAGCGCCACCTACACGTTGACCGTGAACGGCACCGGTGGTGGCTGCACCGCGCCGGGGCAGAAGCTGGCCAACCCGGGCTTCGAATCCGGCGCGACCGGCTGGACGGCAAGCTCCGGCGTCATCACCAACTCCAGCAGCCAGGCAGCTCGCACCGGGTCGTACAAGGCATGGCTGAACGGGTACGGCAGCACCCGCACCGAGACGCTCGCCCAGTCGGTGAGCCTGCCGGCCGGCTGCGCGTCGTACGCCCTCAGCTTCTGGTTGCACATCGACTCCGCCGAGACCACCAGCAGCGTCGCCTACGACAAGCTCAACGTGCAGGTGCTCAACTCGAGCGGAACGGTTCTGGCCACCCTGGCGACCTACTCGAACCTGAACAAGGCCACCGGCTACAGCCAGAAGTCCTTCTCGCTGGCGTCGTACGCCGGTCAGACTGTCAGCCTGAAGTTCACGGGCGTCGAGGACTCCTCGCTCCAGACGTCGTTCGTGGTCGACGACACCGCGATCAACGTCTCCTGACCTGACGGCTCACGCGCGGGCCCGACGGCTACCCCTCACGGTGGTCGTCGGGCCCGCGTCGTTATGGTCGCGGCAGCGGGGCGACGACGCTGGCGGGCAGATCGGCGGCGCCGCACAGGTGACGCCGGGAAGGGGCCGATGTGTCGGACGCGGAGTTGACAGTCGAGGTGACCGGGCCGGTCGCCACCGTAGTCATCAGCAACCCGGCCCGGCGGAACGCCATGACCGCGGCCATGTGGCGTCAGCTCCCCGAACTGCTCGACCGGCTGGAGTCCGACCCGGCCGTACGGTCGTTGGTGCTCACCGGTGCCGGTGACGCCTTCTGCGCGGGCGCGGACCTCGGTGACCTGGCCGAGTTGCTGGACGCCGGTGACGCCAGCATCGCGGTGGCCGCCGAGGAACGGCTGGCCCGGTTCGGCAAGCCGACGATCGCGGCCATCCGGGGTGCCTGCGTCGGCGGTGGGGCCCAGCTCGCAGTCGCCTGCGACCTGCGGATCGCCGCCGACGACGCCCGTTTCGGCGTACCGCCGGCCCGGCTCGGGCTTGTCTATCCGGCGCCGACGACGCGCCGGCTGGCCCGGCTCGTCGGCCCGTCCGCCGCCAAGCACCTGCTGTTCACCGCCGAACTGGTCGACGCTGAGCGCGCCCTGCGGATCGGCCTGGTCGACGAACTGCTACCGGTCGACCGGCTCGCCGCGCGGGTGGACGAACTGACGACGACGATCGCCATGCGGTCCCCGCTGAGCATCGCCGCCGCCAAGGAGATCATCGACGGTCGCGCCGAGCCCGCGCGGATCGCCTGGTGGCACCGGAAGGTGACGACGACCGGCGAGGCCCGGGAAGGGGTCGCGGCGGTGACCGAGCGGCGTACGCCCCGCTTCGCCTGGCGGCCCCCGACCGACGCCTGAGTCGGCAGGGTTCGGCCGCCGTCGTCGATGGGTAGATCCCCTCCCCGCGGCGATCGGGGGACCACTATGGACGAGACGGCGACGAACCCGGACCGGAGCGGCCGGCGACTTCGTCTGATTCTTGCTTTCGTGCTGCTGCCCGCAGTTGTCGGCGCGCTCGCGGTCGGTGTCGCGATGGGTGGCCGGAACACCGGCATCTTCGACGGTGACCCGCCGGGCTGGGCCAGCAACCTGGGACTCGTCCTGGTGATCCTCGGAGTCATCGTCGAGGTGGCCGCAGCCGTCTGGGTCGTACGCACCGGCCGTTACCGATCGGCACGACACTCGCCCCTGATCGGGCTCGGTTGGTCGCGCCGTCGTCGGCTGGATCGGCAGGTTCGACGCGACGCACCGGAGGCCGATGAAGACCCGGGTCTGCTCGTGGAAACCGCCAGACAGTTCGTCAATCAACGGTACTTCGCGGTGCTGTGCGCCGGTTTGCTGATGACGAGCGTCGGTCAGGTCTTCGTGGGGTTCGCGCCGTTCCACGCGATGATCGGTGGGTTGCTGCTGGTGCTCTGGGTGGTGCTGA
Source organism: Micromonospora sp. NPDC005205 (assembly GCF_040608275.1). Classification (NCBI taxonomy): domain Bacteria; kingdom Bacillati; phylum Actinomycetota; class Actinomycetes; order Micromonosporales; family Micromonosporaceae; genus Micromonospora; species Micromonospora sp. NPDC005205. Next base: position 276,970 of record NZ_JBEXHV010000003.1, on the reverse strand, counting down.
TCGTGTCGGTCGTCCGCAACGCCCGTCGGGGCGAGGCGTTCCTGCGCGCCCACCCGGATCTGCGCGGACGGTAGCCGCAACCCGCTCCCACCCATCGCAACACCTCGATCCCGGGTATCCACGACTCAGGTCGGTACGGCAGGCTGTCCGTCGTGCAGCGTGATCAGTTGCTTGCGGGCCGCTACCGGCTCCTCGAGCGCCTCGGCAGTGGCGGCATGTCGGCGGTGCATCGGGCGTACGACGAGGTGCTCGAACGGGACGTTGCGGTGAAGGTGCTGGTCGCCTCGGACACCGACGCCCGGCAGCGGATCCGGGGCGAGGCCAAGGCCGCGGCTCGGCTGTCGCATCCGCACGTCACCAGCGTCTACGACTACGGCGAGTCGGTGGTGGACGGCGCCGAGGTTCCGTTCGTGGTGATGGAGTTGCTCGGCGGTCACACAGTGGAGCGCCGGTTGGTGGTCGGGCCGCTGCCCCCGCGCGCCGGTCTGAGGGTGTGCGCCGAGGTGGCTTCGGCGCTCGCCGCAGCGCACGACCAGGGGTTGGTGCACCGCGACATCAAGCCGGCCAACGTGATGCTCACGCCGACCGGTGCGAAGGTGCTCGACTTCGGCATCGCGGCTGCCGTCGGCGCGCCGGAGATCGACTTCGAGGGGCGGCTGATGGGCACGCCGGCGTACCTGGCGCCGGAGCGGTTGCAGGCTGGCGAGGTGCGGCCGGCCAGCGACGTGTACGCCCTCGGCCTGCTGCTGTACCGGGTGCTCACCGGCCGGTTGCCGTGGCCCGCCGAGGCGCAGACCCGGATGGTCCGCGCGCACACGCCCGTCGAACCGGACCCGCTGCCCGCGATCGACGGCGTGCCGCCCGAGGTGCACCGGCTCTACCGCTGGTGCCTGGCCGCCGACCCCGCCGATCGGCCGCCGGCCACCGACGCGGCCCGCATCCTGCTCGCCGCCGCCAGCGGGGCCGCCCCCGAGGCGGCTGCCGTCCCCGCCCAACCGGCGGCCGACGTAACCAGGCAGACCAGCCCTACCGGCACCGAGCAGACCGGCACCGAGCTGGCCGGCACCGAGCAGACCGGCACCGAGCAGACCAGCGCCGAGCAGACCAGCCCCGAGCTGGCCGGCACCGAGCAGACCGGGACCGGGCCGACCAGAGCCAGGGCGGAGGGTGCCGGAACGACTGGTGATTCGGCGGTGCGGATGAGGCGCGGGCCGTGGCGTCGAGGGCGAGCCATTCTGACGGTCGGCGGGGCTGTGATCGCCGCCGTGGCGCTCGCCGGGTCGCTCGGTGACTTCAGCAATCGACAGGGACAGAGCGCCACGCCGACCAGCAGCGGCCCCGGCACCACCACGGTGGGGATGCCCCGCACCGAGGACCCGACCGACGTGGCCGATGCCGGACCGGTCGTCGTACCGACGACCAGGAGAAGCTCGCCCGCCGTCCGGACCAACTCTCCGGCCGGTCCGGGCGTGACAGCGGTCCCGGGCCCGACGGCCACCACCGCGGGACCGCCCCCGACCTCGGCCGCGCCGACCCCGACACCTGGCGTCGGCGTACCGGTCGACGCGCTCGGCGGAACGGTCACCGCCCGCTGCGTGGGAAAGTCGGTCGAGGTGCTCACCGTGGTGCTCGCACCCGGTTTCCGGGCCGAGGGGTACGACCCGGGGCCGGCAAAGCAGATCGTGGTCGAGCTGACCTCCCCGGAGCACCGCAGCGAGATCCGGGTTCAGTGCCCCAACGGCCAGTTGAGGGCGAAGGTCAAGGAACGCGCCGCCTGATCGGGGGCCGGCGGGTGCCGCGCCCGGGTCGTACCCGGGACGCGGCCCCCCGTTCCCGCCGGCCGGTCCGTCACCGCCCGGTCAGCGCCGCCCAGCCCGGGTTCACCGGCTCCCGGCGAAGCGGCATGCCCGCCTCCGCCGGCGTCCGGTCCCCCTTGCGCTGGTTGCAGGCGTAACAGGCGGCGGTGGTGTTCCGCCAGGTGTTCCGGCCGCCGCGCGAGCGGGGCAGGATGTGGTCGATGGTGGAGGCCGGGCCGCCGCAGTACGCGCAGCACCTGTCGTCGCGGCGCAGCACACCGGCCCGCGACCAGGCCGGCCCGGAGTTGAACCTCCACCGGGTGACGACGAAGCGGACCAGCCGCACCACCCGGGGCATCGGGAAGACCCCGATCACCCGGTCCGGCTCGGCCTCGTGGATCTCGGCCACCCGGCGGCAGAGCATCCGGACGGCGTGTTGGACGGTGACCCGGTGCAGCGGGCCGAGGTCGGCGTTGATGACGAGGACGGCATCCACCGGGACTCCTTTCCAGATGGTGACGGACAGCAAGAAGCCGCCCGGTCCGGCTGTCGGACGGGGCGGCTCAGCGCGTACGGACGCGCGTCAGTCGGGCCGGCCCGCCCGGGGACCTTCCGCTCGGTAACCGTCACCGGGCAGCGTCGACAGCACGATGCTGATGTGCCACATCGTCATGAGCTGCTCCCGCGGTGGTGGTTGACAGTGCGCGCTCACGGTAGGTCGACCCGGGAGGCACGGGCAACGTATTTCGATCGGCTGGCCCCGTCGGGACGCCGCTGGCGGCGCGTGCGGGGAACTGCTTTGGCCGAGACCTGGGCGGTGGTCAGCGGCCGGTTCAGCCGCAGTGCCATCCGTGCGGTGAGTTCGCTGTCCAGCAGCGGCCGGTTGACCTCACCGGCGACGGACAGCGCGGGCCCGGAGACCGACCGCCAGATCGCGGCCAGCCCGGCGCCGAGGCCCACCAGGGCCACTGTGGCCCGGGTGGTCGGTGAGCCGGCGGCCGCGGCGGCACTCACCCCGACGACCGCGAAGAGCACGAGCAGCAGGGGTACGAGCACCGGCCAGAAGATGCCTCGGGCCGCCTGCGCCACCAGTCGCCGGTCTCGGATGATCAGGTTCCGGGCGATCACCGCGTAGTCCTCCTCGTCGAGCAGGTCGCGCGGGTGCAGGCCGCCGGTGAGCACGTCGCGCCAGAGGTCGCCCTGGCCGCGCAGCGCCCGGCTGAGGGTGGCGGGCGTCGGCTCGGTCGGATCCCCGTGACCGGCGCGGTCGACAGCGCTCGCCCAGGCGGCCAGCGAGCGGCGCACCACAGCGGCCGAGTACGGCGGCAGCACGCTGGCCAACTCGTCCAGCCACCGGCTGATCTGGACCTGCCGGCCGCCGAACTGCCGCAGCAACTGCGTGACGTCGCCGGCTCGGACGGTGTCGGCCACTGACCGGCCCAGTCGGTAGGCGAGCCCGACCCGGTGGTTGGCGGCCATCGCCCAGCGCAGCACCTCCACGTTGAGGTCGTCGAGGGCGAGCAGCAGCGGCACCGGGTCGGCGGGGTCGGGCTGGCCCAGGTCGGGGAGCAGGGCCCGGGCGGCCGACGTGTCGGGTGCCGGCCCGGTGTGCCGGGTGAGGTCGGCGATCTGGGCCAGGGCGACGTCCACCCCGTCGAGGTACATCCGCATCCGACGGTGGGCGGACATCTCGGTGAGGTTTGAGAGTTTGGCCGGCGGTACGGCCGGGCGGGCCTCGACGAAGGCGCTGGGCTCCGCGTGCTGCCCGTGGTGGTAGGCGTCCGCCATCCACCAGCCCAGCCGGAGCGCTGTGACGATGCAGGCGCGCTCGTCGCGGATCAGCGGGTACGCGTCGTCGCGGCCGATCTCGTCCGTCGACGAGTCGTTCTCCGCGCCGGCGCGGTGCAGTGGTGACATCTCCCGCTGCCCTCCCGCCCGGCCGATCGACGGTTGATCATTCGAGCGTACGGCAGCGTACCGTGGCTTATGTCATGTTTTGTCGATTTGGCTTCGTGCGGCCGGCCAGCAGGCCACGCGGTCGGATCGAGAGCACCGGCTCGGCCGCGCCACCCTCGGCGCGCAGAATGTGGTTCGCGGCGATGATCCCGGTCGCGGCCGAGCGTTCCATCAACGCGCTCGGGAAGTCCGTGGCGATGCCGTCGCCGGCCAGGTAGAGGCCGGTCGCGTCGGTGCGTACCCCCGGTCGCCATGCGTGGCTGCCCGGCGTGAAAGCCGGCGCCTGCGCCTCCACCCGGGCCCGCAGCTCGCGGACCCGCAGGTCGCCGGCCTCCGGCCAGAGCGCGACCAGCTCGCGGCGCATCCGCTCGGCCAGCTCCTCGGCCGGCACGCCGGGCTCGCAGGCGTACGCGTGCAGCTCGACGACGGAGCCGCCGGTCTGCTGCGCCCAGCGCCGCGACTCGTTCTCCAGCCGGTGGTAGAGCGTCACCGAGTCCAGAGTGGGCTGACGGGACACGCCGCTGAACACCGCCCGCTCGGCGGACACGTCCCCGTCACACCAGTACCGCGCCACCGCGTACGGCGGGCCGGGGGTGCCGAAGGCCGGCATCCGTGCCGCCAGCTCGGGTGCCTGCTCGGCCAGGTCCGGGGAGGCCGCCACCAGCGCGGCGAGCGCCGGCGGGTCGACGGCGAGCACGATGTGACCCGCCGGATGGCTGCCGCCGTCGGTGGTCGTCACCCGCCACCCCTCGCCATCGTGGTGCACCCCGGTGGCGGCGCAGCCGGTGAGGACCCGGCCACCGTGCTTCTCCACGTGCCGGGTCAGCGGCTCCCAGATCGCCGTGGCGTAGTCCTCGTCGGGGCAGTCGAAGGCCAGCCCCTCCGGGTTGCCGAGCAGATAGAAGTGGAACTGGGCGACCATCTCGGCGGCCGACATCTCCGCCTCATGGTTGAAGAACGAGTGCGAGAAGACCTCGAACAGCATCGCCCGAGCCCGGTCCGGCAGTCGCAGCGACGCCAGCAACTCGTCGGCTGTGGTGTCGTCCAGGTCCGCGTAGGTGCGCACCGGGTCGTAGCTGAGCAGCGGCAGCGCCGCGTCCCGGTCCATCAGTCGCAGGTCGGCCAGGCGCAGGCTGGGGCTGCGCAGCAGCAGCGCCAGCAGGTTCGCCGGTGGCGCGGGCGGCAACCTGCCGAACTCCTCGGTCGGCCACTGCTCGCTGAGAATCGGGTAGCCCGGAATCGGCTTGAGAAAGCCCAGGTCACTGTCGACCCGGCGGAGGATGGACCGCCAGTTGTAGTACTGCCGGAAGAACGCGTGGAAGCCGTGCTCGTTCTGCTGGCTGCCGTCGGCGAGCGCCTCGGGCCAGGCGCCCAGCCGACCACCGAGGGTGGGTGCCGCCTCCAGCACTGTGACCGCCACACCCCGCTCGGCCAACACCACCGCCGCCGACATCCCGGCGATGCCGCCACCCACCACCAGCGCCGTGGTCGGTCGCGGCACCCGGTCGGCGCCACCGCCGCCCGGGTCCACCTGGTGCTGCCTTACGCCGATCAGTCGACCTACCACTTGCGACAGCGCCATGGGCCCAGTCTGCCCCACCTCGGCTCAGTCGGCTGGCAAGCAACGGCGGGGACGGTCGGAGGCCGGCCAGACGTACTCCAGGTCCTCCGGCACGTCGTCGCCGAACAGCGGGCGGTAGTGCGTCGGGTCCTTGCGCAGCAGCGACGAGCGGTGACTGAGGTGCAGGTCGTCGCGGCCCAGCCACGGTGGCAGCTCACCCGCTCGGGCCAGCTCGTCCTGGGTGCGTACCACGCCGGGCCCGCAGGCGTCGGCAAGGTCGACGGTCATCGTGGTGGCGCAGGTGTCGGCCCGCCCCGGTTCGGTCCAGACCGCGCACATGTCCAGCCCGTAGCGGACGAGCGCCTCCTCGTACCCGGCCCACATCTTCACGGCCGGGTGGTTGCGCCAGCCGTACCCGGGTCGGGTGAGCCCGCGCAGCACCTGGATGGCCTCCACCCGCTGCTTGCCGAGCCGCTTCTGGTCCAGCGTGCGGGCGCTGGCCAGGAAGCCCGGGTACGGGAGGAACGTCTGCATGCCGCTGCTCTACCCGTCGCCGGGGCGGACATACCTGGCCCGGGGATGATCCGGACGGGGTCGCCCAGGGTGGCCGTGCTGATTACGATCCGGGCATGGCGGAGCCGTGGCGGGACCGGGCGCGACGGGCGGTCGAGTGGAACTGGCGACTGCGGTCCGTCGGTGATCCGCGCCCGCACTACGTGATCTGTGGCAAGGACGCGCTCGCCTACTACGTGGCCCGGGCGATGCTCGAATCCGAGCTGCCGGTCGGTGGGGCCCGGGTGACAGTCGTGGTGCCGGAGCGTTACCGCAGCAACGGGCCGGACGTGGCCGGGCTGCGCGGGGTCCGGGTGGTCCGCTCGGACCGGCTTGACGTGGCCACCTTCGAGGCCGCCGGTCTGGCCGGCGCGACCGGGCTGGCCCTGTTGCACCAGGACGACGTGGGCAACCTGCACGCCGCGCTCTGCGCCCAGGCCGTCGACCAGCGGGTTCGCCAGGTGCTGCGGATGTTCAACGGCACCCTCGCCGACGGCGTGCGCAAGCTGCTCAAGGCCCCGGTCGAGGTGCTCTCCGACGCCGAGATGGCCGCGCCGGCCTTCGTGGCCGCCGCGCTCAACGAGGTCGACCCGAGCTCCTTCCAACACCGGGACAAGACGCTGCGGGTGGCGCGTCGGGCCGACGTCCGACCGCAGGACGTGGTCTGCGCGTTGGCGCACCTCAGCGAGGCGCGGGGGGTGGAGCTGCTGCCGGCCGAGCAGGCCGGGGCCGACCTGGTGCTGGCCGAGGCGACCGGTCAGCCGCCGGGCACCGAGGTCGCCGCCCGCCGGTTGGTCCGGGCGCGTCGGCGGCGTCGTCCGATCTCGGTGGTGGTGGGGGCGGTACGCGGCTTCGCCACCCGAAAGATCGGCATTGCGGTGATGGTGGTGCTCGCGCTGATCGCGGTGCTGGGGGCGCTGATCTCCCGGGCCGAGGACGTCTCTCCGCTGGAGGCGCTGTACCTGACGCTGGTCACCACGCTCAGTGGCGCCGACCCGGACACCACCAAGGCGGCGGACGCCCAGATCATGCAGGTGGTGCTCAACCTGGCCGGCTTGGCGCTGATCCCACTGATCACCGCCGTCGTCGTGGACGGCATCGTCAACGCCCGACTGGCCCTGCACACCGGCCGCCTGCAACCCGCGCGGGTCGGGCACGTGGTGGTGATCGGTCTGGGCAACGTCGGCACCCGGGTGATGGCGCAGCTACGCGAGTACGACGTCGAGGTGGTGGCCATCGACAAGGACCCGGAGCCGCGTGGCGCCGCCCTGGCCCGCCAACTGGAGGTGCCGCTGATCGTCGGCGACGCCGCGTTGCCGGAGACACTCGCCTCCGCCTCGGTGGCCGACTGTCAGGCGCTGGTGGTGGCGTCCACCGACGACGTGGCCAACCTGGAGGCGGCCCTCGCCGCCCGCGACCTCCGCGCCGACCTGCGCGTGGTGCTGCGGCTCTTCGACGGTGACTTCGCCGAACGGGTGGAGGAGACCTTCGCGCTCGGGGTGTCCCGCTCGGTCTCCTACCTGGCCGCCCCGGCCTTCATCGGGGCGCTCACCGAACGCGCCGTGATCAGCACCATCCCGGTCGACCGGCACGCGCTCCCGGTCGCCGAGGTGCCGGTCGCCCCCGGCTCCGAGCTGGACGGTCGACCGTTGGACGCGGTCAACCGGGACGGGCAGGTCCGGTTGATCGCCCGCACCCCGGCCGGCGGTGCCAGGACCATCTGGTGGAAGGACCTCGACCCCCGCCAGGTGATCTTCGCCGGCGACCGACTGACCGTCGTCGCCCGGCGGCGCGGGCTGGACTGGCTGACGCGCCAGTGCGCCCCGCCGGCCTACCCGGAGCCGGTAACCCGACCGGCCGGGTCGGTCCACGGCGGAGTGCACACCCCGGCGGCGGCGTCTCCCCCCGTGCCGGGGCAGACGGGCCCGGGGGCCAACGCGGCACATCCCGTCCCTTCGGGTGGAGACACGCCCTCGACGACCAACGGTGTTCAACCCGACGAACGTGAGCTGACCCGCCGGCATGACGGGCCCGGCGAGGTGAGCTGACGCCAGCCGGGGGCGGCCGGTGCGGCACGCACAGGTCAGGTAGTCGACTTGCAGTGGCGTACGTTGTGCGTACACTCACGGTGTGAGTGCGAAGGCAGAGCGGCTGCACCTGCGGGTGGATGAGCAGCAGAAGGCGTTGCTGGAAGCGGCCAGTCAAGCCGCCGGGGACAGCGTCTCGACGTTCGTGTTGAAGGCGGCGACCGAGGCCGCGGCGGATGTGCTCGCCGACCGGCGGGCGTTCCTGCTGGACGAAGACGCCTGGCGGGTCTTCGACGAGGCGTTGCAAGGGCCGGCGCAGGACGTGGCCGGGCTGCGGGAACTGTTGACCGGTCCGACGGTGCTCGACCCGCCGACTGATGGTGCGCCACGGTGAGTTCCCGCTTCTCGGCGGTCGAGCCGCTGTCGGCCGAGTTCGCGGTGACCGGGTTCGACTGCGGCTCCCGCGCGCAGTCGGTGTGGTTGGCCGAGCATGCCCTGCAAGCCCACCGGGCGGGCTTGTCCCGGGTGTACGTGGTGCGGGACAACGAGCGCCCCGATCAGCGAGTGGCAGGCTACTACGCCCTGGCTGCCGGCAGCGTCGCCCCCGCCGACGCCTCGCCTCGCCTGCAGCAGGGGGCGGGCCGCTACCAACAACCGGTGGTGATCCTGACTCGGCTCGGGGTCGACCGCAGCGCCCAGGGCGTTGGGCTGGGCCGAGCCCTGGTGGTCGACGCACTGCGGCGGATAGCCGCCGCCTCCGAGGTCATCGGCGTACGCGCGGTGCTCATTCACTGCGAGGCAGAAGCCGCCCGCGACTTCTACCAGGGTCTGGCGAAGTTCGAGGCCAGCCCTACCGACTCCATGCACCTGTTGCTGCTGATGAAGGACCTTCGCCGCGCGCTCAGCGGTTGATCGGTCAGCAGGAACCGGCCGGCAGTGGGCGACAATCCATGGCATGCGTTTCCGCATCCTGGGTCCGACCCAGGTCGTGCTGGCCGACGGGCGAGAGGTCCCCGTGGGCGGCCCTCGGCTGCGCGCCCTGCTGGCGCTGCTCCTGCTCGACGCGGGTCGGGTCGTCTCCGCCGACCGACTGATCGACGGCCTGTACGGCGAGCACCCGCCCCGAGGTGCGGCCAACGCGCTCCAGTCCCAGGTGTCGCGACTGCGCCAGGCACTGCCCGCCGGGCACGACCCGGTCGAGTTCCACCCGGCCGGTTACCGCTTGGCGGTGGATCCCGACGACGTCGACGCGTACCGCTTTGAACGGCTCGCCGAGTCGGGACGCCGCGCGCTCGTCGACGGCGACTGGCCCCGCGCGGCGGCGGTGTTGCGCGAGGCGCTGGAGCTGTGGCGCGGTCCCGCCCTGGCCGATGCCATCGGCGCAGCCGGCGCGCCCGCCCAGGCGGCCCGGCTGGACGAGCTGCGGTTGGCCGCCATCGAGGATCGGATCGAGGCGGACCTGGCGTTGGGCGCACAGAGCGCCCTGATCGCGGAGTTGCGGGAGGTGGTCGTCGCGCATCCCCTGCGGGAGCGCTCGCGGGGCCAGCTGATGCGTGCCCTGGCGGCACTGGGTCGGCCGGCGGAGGCGCTGGCCGAGTACGAGGACGCCCGGCACACGCTGGCCGAGCAGCTCGGCGTCGACCCGTCGGCGGAGCTGGCCGCCGTTCACCTGGCGGTGCTGCGTGGTGCGGAACGCGGGCCGGCCGAACCGGTGCTGCCGAGCCAACTCACCACCTTCGTCGGGCGCGAGGAGGAGCTCAAGCGCGTCGGCGACCTGCTCGGAGAGCGGCGGCTCGTCACCCTCACCGGTCCCGGGGGCGCGGGCAAGACGCGCCTGGCGATCGAGGCGGCCGGCCGGGTCGACGGGGAGGTCCGTCTCGTCGAGCTGGCCGGGCTGGCCGACGGTCCTGATGTCCCGCAGGCGGTGCTGAGCGCCCTCGGCCTGCGCGACGCGGGCCTGCGCGCCCCGGCCGAGCCGGGCTGGCAGACCACCGACCGGTTGATCGAGGCGCTGGCCGAGCGGCGGCTGCTGCTGGTGCTCGACAACTGCGAGCACGTCCTCGTCGACGCGGCCCGGCTGGCGGCCCGGTTGCTGAGCGCGTGCCCGGCGTTGCGCGTCCTGGCCACCAGTCGGGAGCCGCTGGGGTTGGCCGGTGAGGCGCTGTGCCCGCTGTCCGGGCTCAGCCTGCCACCGCTCGGGGCGTCCGCGCCGGACGCCGACGACTACGCGGCGGTTGACCTCTTCGCCCAACGGGCCGCCGACGTCGCGCCCGACTTCACCGTCACGCCGGCCAACGTCGAGATGGTGCTGCGGATCTGCCGAAGCCTGGACGGCCTGCCGCTGGCGATCGAGTTGGCCGCCGCGCGGCTGCGGGCGTTGCCCGTCGCCGAGGTGGCCGCCCGTCTCGACGACCGGTTCCGGCTGTTGTCGACGGGCAACCGGGCCGCGTCGCCGCGACACCGCACCCTGCGGGCCGTGGTCGAGTGGAGTTGGGATCTGCTCGACGACGCCGAACGGGAAGTGGCCCGACGGCTGACCGTCTTCGCCGGTGGGGCCACGCTGGAGGCGGCCGAGCGGGTCTGTGGCCTGCCCACCGCCGAGTTCTTCGACGCGCTCACCGGTCTGGTCGACAAGTCCTTCGTGGAGATGACGGGTGGCCGGTACCGGATGCTCGAAACGGTGCGGGCCTTCTGCGCCGAGCGTCTCGCCGAGGCCGGCGAGGCCGACCAACTGCGTCGCGCGCACACCGCGTACTTCCTGGAGTTCGCCTGGACCGCCAGCGACCACCTCCGGTGCGCGGAGCAACTGCACTGGCTGCGACTGCTGGACGCCGAGCGGGACAACCTGCACGCGGCGTTGCGTCGGGCCACAGCGGCCGGCGACGCGTCCGGCGCGGCCGGGATGGTCGCGGCCCTGTCGTTCTACTGGTGGCTGGGCGGCATGCGCGGGGAAGGGGCGCGGCTCGCCGCGGACGTCCTCGAACTGCTCGGCACCGAGGCACCGCCGGGGATGGGTGAGGAGTTCGCCCTCTGCGTCTACAACGCCTCGCTCGCAGGCGTCGGCCACCTGCCGGCGGTCGGGACGCAGTCGTCCGTGATCCGCAGTCTCGACCGGACGCCGCGACAGCCGTTCCTGCTGTACCTGTCGGGGATCTCGACCGGGCCGCCGTCCGGCGGCGCCGAGGATGTCGACGAGCTGATGGGGGAGCTGCGGCGGCTGGTCGGCCCGGAGGACGCGTGGATCAACGCGCTCGGCGCGATGGGCAGCGGCGCGGCCCTGATGTGGAGCGACCAACGTGACCGGGCCAGGACCGCGCTGACCACAGCGCTCGACGGCTTCCGCGGCACCGGGGACCGGTGGGGCACCATGATCACGCTCGGTGCGCTCGGCGAACTGGCCGCCCTGCAGGGCGATGCGGAGACCGCCGGCGCCCACATGGACGAGGCCATGAGGCTGGTCGAGGCACTCGGATCGGCCGTCGACCAGGCCGACATGCTGCGTACCCGGGGCGAGATCAGGCTGCGCGCCGGTGACCTCGCGGCGGCGCACGACGACTTCACCGGTTCGCTGCTCCTCGCGCAGGGCAGCGGCGCGCCCGAGTTCGTGGCCAGCGCGCGGCTCGGCCTCGCCCAGGTGGCCCGGGTACGAGGGGACCTGGCCGCCGCGAGGCGGTTCTGCGAGGAGGCGTTGGCCGGTGGGCTCACCGGCTGGTACGTCGGCGAGGCCGCCCGCGCGGAGATCGTTCTCGTCCTGAAGGAGATCACCGAGGCGGAGAAGGCCGGTGCGCCGCCGTCAGCGGGCGGTGCGTGACCGGTCAGCGTCGGGCCGCACCGTGGGGGCATGACGACATTCGAGGTGGTCGCCGAGGGTCTGGGCAAGCGGTACGGCCCGACCAGGGCGCTCGACACGTTCGACCTGACCGTGCCGCCCGGCACGGTCCACGGACTGCTGGGACCGAACGGCGCGGGCAAGACGACTGCCGTACGGATCCTCACCACGCTGCTGCGCTTCGACACGGGAAGGGCCACGGTGGCCGGGTACGACGTGCTGCGCCAGCCGGACGAGGTGCGCGCCCGGATCGGGCTGACCGGGCAGTACGCCGCGGTCGACGAGATCCTCAGCGGCCGGCAGAACCTGGAGCTGTTCGGCCGGCTGTTCCGGCTCGGCCGACGGGAGACCCGCCGACGCGCCGATGAGCTGCTGGAACGGTTCGGGCTGGACGAGGCGGCGAGCCGGTCCGCCGGTGAGTACTCGGGTGGGATGCGTCGCCGGTTGGACCTCGCCGCCAGTCTGATCCGTACGCCGCGGGTGTTGTTCCTGGACGAGCCGACGACCGGCCTGGACCCGCGCAGCCGCAACCAGGTGTGGGACCTGGTCCGAGGTCTCGTGGCGGACGGGACGACGGTCCTGCTCACCACGCAGTACCTGGAGGAGGCCGATCAGCTCGCCGACCGGATCTCGGTGATCGACGCCGGTCGGGTTGTGGCCGAGGGATCACCGGACCAACTCAAGGCGATGACCGGCGGCGACCGGATCGAGGTGGTGGTCCGCGACGCGGCCGAGCTGAGCCAGGCGGCCCGCCTCGTCGCGCGGATCTGCGGTGCGGAGCCCGAACTCGACAGGGAGGTTCGACGGCTCAGCGTGCCGGTGGTCGATCGCGTCGCCGGCCTGGTCGACGTGGTTCGCGCGCTGGACGACGCCGGGATCGCTGTCGAGGACATCGGCCTGCGGCGCGCGACGTTGGACGAGGCATTCCTGCACCTGACCGGGCACCGGCCGGATGAGGCCCGCGAGCCGGTCGGGGCCGGACGAACTGTGGAGATGGCATGACGACGGCGATCGTCGACGGTTGGACGATGACCAGGCGGAACATGACCCACGTGGTTCGCGCGCCGGAGGAGCTGATCCTCTACTTCTCGCTGCCGATCATGTTCGTGCTGGTCTTCGGGTACGTGTTCGGCAGCGGCATGCAGGTGCCGGGTGGTGGCGACTACCGCGAGTTCCTGCTGCCCGGGGTCTTCGTGATGACGATGCTCTACGGGTTGGGGGCCACAGCGACCGGCGTGGCGCTGGACCTCAGCCGGGGTGTGGTCGACCGGTTCCGGTCGATGCCGATGGCACGGTCCGCCCTGATGACAGGTCGTAGCGCCGCCGACCTGCTGCGCGCACTGCTGGAGATGTCCACCCTCCTGGTGTGTGGCCTGCTCGTCGGATGGCAGTGGCGCGAGGGTGTGGGCAGGGCGTTGCTCGCCGTCGGGCTCCTCCTGCTGCTGCGGGTCGCCATCACCTGGATGGGGATCTACCTGGCGCTTCTGGTCCGCAATCCGGACACCGTCGGCGTCATCGTCTTTCCGGCGGCGTTTCCGCTGACCGCGATCTCCAACGTCTTCGTGTCGCCCGAGCTGATGCCGTCGGTCATCGGGACGATCTCGGAGTGGAATCCGCTGTCGGCCACCGTCGCGGCGATCCGCGAACTGTTCGGCAACCCGGGCCTGGGTGGTGACTCCTGGCCGGCGGAGCACGCGATGCTGTTGGCGGTGCTGTGGCCGGTGTTGCTGATCGCGACGTTCGCCCCGCTGGCCGTGCGCCGCTACCAACGGTTGAGCCGCTGACTCCGGCCGTCTGCCAGGGTCAGCGGCGGGCCCGCAGGGCGTGGAAGGCGGCACCGACGGCGAGCACACCGAAGCCGGCGATCACGCTGCTCAGCGGCAGGTTGACCGCGAGCAGCAGGCACCCGACCAGCCCGAGAACGGCGAGCACCCGGACCGGCAACCGCCGGTCCGGGTCCCGCCCCAGGGTGAGCGCAGACGCGTTGGTGATCGCGTAGTAGACCAGCACCGTGCAGCTGGAGAAGCCGATCGCGTCGCGTACGTCACCGAGCAGCACCACCACGATCACCACGGCGGCCACCGCCAGTTCGGCGCGGTGCGGCACCTGGTGCACCGGGTGCACCGCTGCCAGCGCACCGGGCAGATCACGGCGGCGGGCCATGGCGAGGGTGGTCCGACCGACCCCGGCGACCAGGGACAGCAGCACCCCGACGACCGCGATGGTGGCGCCGGCGCGGACCACCCACGCCAGGCCGGGCAGCCCGGCGGCGGTCACCACGTCGACCAGGGGCGCGGCGGATCCGGCCAGCCGGTCGGCGCCGAGCACGCCGAGGGTGACCGCCGCCAGCACCAGGTAGATCACGAGCACCACCCCGAGCGCCAGCGGCACCGCGCGCGGGATGGTCCGCTGCGGATCGCGGACCTCCTCGCCCAGCGTGGCGATCCGGGCGTACCCGGCGAAGGCGAAGAACAGCAACCCGGCGGCGGTGAGCACGCCCCGCGCCGAGCCGCCGGGCTCGCCGAGCCGGCCCAGATGCACCGGCCCACCGACCAGGCCGACGACGGTGACCACTGCCAGCACCGCCAGCACCAGCGCGACCAACGCCCTGGTCACGGTGGCGGTCTTGCCGATGCCGCGAAGGTTCACCGCGGTCACCGCGAGCACCGCGCCGACGGCTACCAGTCGGGCCTGGCCCGGCCAGAGGTACGCCCCGACGGTCAACGCCATCGCCGCGCAGCTCGCCGTCTTGCCGACCACGAAGCCCCAACCGGCCAGGAAACCGGCGAAGGGCCCGAGGCGCTCCCGGCCGTAGACGTAGGTGCCGCCGGACTCCGGGTACCGGGCCGCCAGCCGCGCCGAACTGGTCGCGTTGCAGAAGGCCACGAAGCCGGCCAGCGCCAGCGCGGGCAGCAGGCCGGCACCGCCGGCCGCCGCCACCGCCGGGCCGAAGACCACGAAGACGCCAGCGCCCAGCATTGAGCCCAACCCGATGACAACCGCATCGGGTACGCCCAGCCGCCGCGCCAGTTGATCCATGAATCAGAACCTAGGGGTACGAGGTGAACGGCCGGTCCCACGCGCGTAACCGGCCGGGGAGCGGCAGATCGTCCCAGGGCACCCGGTGCAGCAGCCGGTCCAGGAGCAGGCCCAGCAGCAGCCCGGCGACCGAGTCGGTCAGCCAGTGCCAGCCGAGGTAGGTGGTGGTGGTGAGGACGACCAGCGGCGGTACGACGCGGATCACGGTGACGAGCCGGCTCGGGAGTTGCCGGCCGAAAGTGCGGGCCAGTGGGGCGAGCAGCAGCGCGATGACCCCGTACCAGACGATCGCGTTGGCGACGTGGCCCGACGGGTAGGACTGGGCGAACCGCACCGGCAGGTCGTCGTGGAACAGCGGCAGGGTCTGCTCGGGTGCCAGGAACGGCTCCTTGACGCTGGCGCTCGGTGCCGCCCGCGCGGTCCAGACCTTCAGCGGACCGATCGTGAAGGTGGTGATCACGAACCCGACCACCGGCAGCAGGATCGGCCGTACCGACCGCAGCCGGACGGCCAGCAGCACGCCCAGCCCGACGCCGATCAGGGTCAGCGGGGTGCCCTGGCCGAGGAAGTTCAGCACCCGGGCGACCCAGTACGCGGCCGCCGGCCGGTGCCCGTCGGCCCAGTCGGCGACCGCCCGGTCCAATCCGAAGAGCTGGTCGGCGGCGAGCGCCACCGTCAACCCGACCAGACCGACCAGTAGAAGCGCGTCGAACCACCAGCCGGCCGGGCGAACGGGCCGTAGCCGCAGGTCACGTCGTACCGCTGTGGGTTTGAGCACGCGACCACGCTACCGGCCCGGCGCGAGGCCGGGGTGTGCGGCGCTGTGGGCCCAACCACGATCAGAGGCGGATGAGGGGGACGACCAGTCATGCTTGTGCCCGTGCGGATCACGTCTGCTCTCGTGGACCCGGCGCTGCTCGACCTGCCCTGGTCGACACCGCTGGAGGAGTGGCCTGCCCAGCACCTGGTGGCGCTGCCGCAGGGCATCTCCCGGCACATCGTCCGTTTCGTCCGTTTGGGCGACTACGTGTACGCGTTCAAGGAGACCCGCGAGCGGATCGCCGAGCGGGAGTACGACCTGCTCCGGGCCCTGGAGCGGATCGACTTCCCGTCGGTCGAGGCGGTCGCGGTCGTCGCCGACCGGCAGACCGAGGACGGGGAGCCGCTCGAATCGGTGCTGATCACCCGGCACCTGCAGTTCTCGCTGCCGTACCGGGCGCTCTTCTCGCACACCCTCCGCCCGGAAACGATGAGCCGGCTGCTCGACGCGCTCGCCGCCCTGATCGTGCGGATGCACCTGACCGGCTTCTTCTGGGGCGACTGCTCACTGTCGAACACGCTGTTCCGACGGGACGCCGGTGCCTTCGCCGCCTACCTGGTGGACGCCGAGACAGGCGCTCTGCACAACGCGCTCTCCAACGGTCAGCGCGGTGAGGACCTGGAGATCGCCCGGGTGAACATCTTCGGTGAGGCGCTGGACCTGCAGGCCGCTGGCCTGCTGCACGAGTCCATCGACCCGGAGGTGGTGTGCGAGGAGGTCGTGCAGCGCTACGAGCGGCTCTGGCACGAGATCACCTATGAGCAGGCGATCGAGCGGGAGGCCCGGCGCGACATCGAGGGCCGGATCCGCCGCCTCAACGAGCTGGGCTTCGACGTCGCCGAGGTGGCCATGTCGACCATCGACGGTGGGCGTTTCCTGGTTCGGCCGAAGGTCGTCGATGCCGGCTACCACACCCGGCGGCTGCTGCGGCTGACCGGGCTGGACGCCGAGGAGAACCAGGCCCGCAAGCTGCTCAACGACCTGGACGCCTACCGTGCCGAGAGCGACCTGATCGACGAGCAGCAGGCGGCCCACCGCTGGCTCACCGAGGTCTTCGAGCCGGTGGTCCGGGCCGTTCCCGCGCACCTGCGCCGCAAGCTGGAGCCGCAGGAACTGTTCGCCCAGATCATCGAGCACAAGTGGCTGCTCTCCGAGCAGGCCGGCCGGGACGTCGGGATGCGCCACGCGGTCCAGTCGTACCTGTCCGACGTGCTGGTGCACCGCCCCGACGAGCAGGCCATCCTCGGCGTCGACGTCCCCAGCCTGAGCTGAGACCCAGCCTGGTTCCTGGCGTCACTCCACCCAGGAGCCGGCACGCAGCACCCGCACCACGTTGAGGTCGTCGTCGAGCACCACCAGATCGGCGCGCAGGCCCACCTGGAGGGCTCCGACCCGGTCGCCCAGACCGATGGCTCGCGCCGGGGTGGTGGCCACCATCCGTGCGGCGTCGGCGATCGGGATTCCGGCGTTCACGGCGTGCCGCAGCGCGGCGTCCATGGTCAGCGTGCTGCCGGCGATCGCGCCGTCGCGGGCGAGTCGGGCCACCCCGTCAGCGACGGTGACGGCCTGGCCGCCCAACTCGTACTCGCCGTCGGGCATTCCGGCGGCGGCCATCGCGTCGGTGATCAACGCTGCGCGGTCCGGGCCGGCGGTCGCGGTGACGAAGGTCAGCATGCCGTCGTGCAGGTGCACCCCGTCGGCGACCAGCTCGCAGATCACTGTGGGCGCGTCGAGCAGGGCCACCACCGGCCCGGGCTCACGGTGGTGCACCGGTCGCATCCCGTTGAACAGGTGGGTGCCGACGCTGGCGCCGGCGGCGACCGCGGCACGGGTCTGCTCGTACGTGGCGTCGGTGTGGCCCACCGCCGCCACCACCCGCTGCGCGGTGAGCAGCTTGATCGCCTCCAGCGCGCCGTCGCGTTCCGGGGCGAGGGTGACCATCCGGATCGCGCCCCGGCCCAGCTCGATCAGCTCGGTCAGCTCGTCGGTCGACGGGTCGCGCAGGTACTCCGGGTTCTGTGCGCCGCAGCGGGTGGCCGACAGGTACGGCCCCTCGAAGTGGACTCCCGCCAACACGCCCTCCTCGACCAACGGGGCGAACGCCTCGGTGGCCGTCCGCATCAGCGGAAAGGGCGAGCTGACCAGGCTGGCCAGCAGCGTGGTGGTGCCGTGGGCGAGGTGGAAGTCGGCCGCCGCGCGGGCCTCGTCGGCGTCCCCGGTGGTGAAGGTGTGCCCGCCACCGCCGTGCGTGTGCATGTCCACGAAGCCGGGCACGATCCAGTGCCCGTCGCGCACCGACGGATACTCGGCCACCGCTGTGATCCGATCACCGTCCCACTCGACGCAGCCCTGTCGGACGACTCCGGTCGGGGTCACCACTCGGCCGTTCACCCGTACGGTCATCGCTTCTCCTGATGGTCACGGACACCCACGGCGTCCAGGGCGAGCAGGGCGGCACCGAGGCAACCGGCCTCGTCGCCGAGGGCTGCCGCGACCAGCTGCGGCTCCCGGTGAAAGGTCATCCGTTCGTGCAGCGCCGCCCGCAGCGGCGTCAGCAGCCGGTCCCCGGCCTGGGCCAGGCCGCCGCCGAGCACTATCGTCGCCACGTCGAACAGCGCCTGCCCGCTCGCGAGGCCATCGGCGAGCGCCTCGATCGCCTCCTGCCAGACCTGGCCGGCGAGTGGTTCACCGGCCGCTGCCCGGTCGGCCACCTCGGCCGCGGTCACCAGGGCGTCGGCGGTGTCGCCGGCGAGTTCGGCGTAGCGGCGGCCGATCGCGGCGGCCGACGCGACCGCCTCCAGGCAGCCGGGGCGGCCGCAGCCGCAGCGCGGACCGTCGGGCCGGACCAGGATGTGGCCGATCTCCCCGGCGGCGCCGTGGGCCCCCACCGCGGCCGTGCCGTCGACGACGTGCGCGGCGGCGATGCCGGTGCCGATGGCCACGAACAGCACGTGCCCGGTGCCGCGTCCGGCGCCGAGCCGGGCTTCGGCGAGACCACCGACACGCACGTCGTGGCCGAGCGCCGTCGGCAGGCCGAGCCGCTGCACGGTCAGGTCCCGCAGGGGTACGTCCCGGAAGCCCACGTTCGCCGACCAGACCGCGACGCCGCGTGCCTCGTCCACCACCCCGGGCACGGCGATGCCCACCGCGATCGGGGTGAGCCCGTCGGCGCGGGCCTTGTCGGCCAGCCCACCGGCCACGTCCAGGATGGTGCCGACCACGGCGGCCGGGCCGCGTGCGGCGTCGGTGGGGTGCCGTTCGGTGCCCACCACGACGCCGTCCGGTCTGACCAGGGCGCACTTCATGCCGGTGCCGCCGACGTCCAGCGCAACGACCACGCGGTCGTCGCTCACGGCGCCACCTCGGTTCGCGACTGCGGGGCTCGCAACCCCGGCTCACTCCTCGCGCTCACGGCGCCACCTCGGTTCGCGACTGCGGGGCTCGCAACCCCGGCTCACTCCTCGCGCTCACGCCAACACCACGGACCGGGTCAGGTGGCGGGGCGCGTCCGGGTCGAGGCCCCGGCTGGTGGCCAGCGCGACCGCGAAGCGCTGGGCCAGGATCAGGTCGGCCATCGGGTCGACCGGGGTACGGCCGGCAGACCAACTGCCCAGCACCGTGCGCCAGCCGTGCGTGCGGCTGTGCACGAAGGCAGCGCCGGTGGCCGCCACATCCTCAGGCAGCCCGTCGGGCAGCTCACCGAACGCCCAGACCAGCCGGCCCGGCGCGGCGACCGAGATGGGACCGTGCCGGTAGTCCATCGCCGGGTACGCCTCGGCCCAGAAGGTGGCCGCCTCGCGGCACTTCAGCGCCGCCTCCTGGGCCAGCCCGACCGTCCACCCCCGACCGAGGAAGGTGACCTGCTCGATGGTGGCCGGGTCGATCGGCAGCGGGGACCGCACCGCCACCTCGGCGTCGGCGGCGAGCGCTGTCACCGGGTCGCCGAGCTGGGCCCTGAGCAGGGCCAGCGCGGTGGTCGCGAAGCGGGTCTGCACCACCGACCGTTCGTCGGCGAAGGGCAGGGCGACGGTGGCGGTGGCCAGCCCGACCGCTGGGGACGCGGGGTCGCCGACGATCACTGTGGTGGGTGTTTGTCCGCGCAGCGCGGCGAGCAGCTCCAGCACCTCGGTGGTGGTGCCGGAACGGGTGATCGCGATCAGCCGGTCGTAGCGGCGGCCGGCGGGGAACTCGGACGCCTGGAACGCGTCGGTCTCACCCTGGCCGGCCTGCTCGCGGCGGGCCGCGTACGCCATCGCCATGAACCACGACGTGCCGCAACCGACGACGGCGACCCGCTCCCCGGGGCGCGGCAGGTCACCGCGCACGACCTCGGCCAGCCGGGCCGCCTCCCGCCAGCAGTCGGGTTGGCTCGCGATCTCCGCGTCCACGTACGCCATGGGAAACTCCTCGCAGGGCCGATCGGTGCGCAATACGGCTCGTTAGACCCGCATTTCGCGCGTTATTCTGCGCGAATGCGGGTGACCATGGCAACCGGCCGGCCGATCGCGCAGGTCAGTCTTTTGCGCCAGCCTAGTTTCGCGCACTAGTGTGCACGCAATCAATCACCGTCCGTGCAGTTGCTGGGAGGGCCCCCGCGGTGGACCGGTACGCCAGATGGAACGCCCTGCTCGAAATGCTGACCGACAACGGCCGGGTCAGCGTCGAGGCGGCAGCCGAGCGGCTGGACGTCTCCCAGGCCACCATCCGGCGTGACTTCGACCAGCTCGCGCAGCAGCAGATGATCACGAGGACCCGGGGCGGCGCGGTCGCCAACGGCGTGTCGTACGACCTGCCGCTGCGCTACAAGACGGCCAAGCACTCGGCCGAGAAGCAGCGGATCGGGGCCGCCGCCGCCGCGCTCGTCACGCCGGGCACCGTGGTCGGCCTGAACGGCGGCACCACCAGTACCGAGGTGGCGAGGGCGCTCGCCGTCCGACCGGATCTGAACACCAGCGCCGAGGGTGCCCAGCTCACCGTGGTGACGAACGCGCTGAACATCGCCAACGAGCTGCTGGTCCGGTCCCGGATGAAGGTCGTGGTGGCCGGCGGCGTGGTGCGGCCGAAGTCGTTCGAACTGGTCGGCCCACTGGGCGGGGCGCTGCTGCGCGAGGTCACCCTGGACGTCGCCCTGCTCGGCGTGGACGCGATCGACCCGCAGCTCGGCGCCGCCGCCCACCACGAGGGGGAGGCGGCGATGAACAACCTGATGGTGGCCCGCGCCAAGCGCGTGGTGATCATCGCGGACTCGTCCAAGCTGGGCGGTCACGCCTTCGCCCGGATCTGCCCGGTCGAGCGGGTGGAGACGCTGGTGACCGACTCCGGTGCCGCGCCGGAGGTGGTGGACGCGTTCCGCGCTGCCGGCGTACAGGTCATCTGCGCCTGAGGGGTCACGCTCCGTCGATGAATTAGCCTGATCGGCGAGTCGATGCATACCGGGTATTGCGCGCTCCTGCATACCGCGTATGGTGTCGGCTGTCACGCCCACACATCGGGGGAGGTGCAGCTTGCCAGCTGTCCTGGAGATCGAAGGTCTACGTAAGACGTACAAGAGTCGTCGACGCGGCACCCGCAACGCGCTCGACGGCTTCGACATGCGGGTCGACGCGGGGCAGGTGCACGGCTTCCTGGGTCCCAACGGGTCCGGCAAGACCACCACGCTGCGTACCCTGCTCGGCCTGATCCGACCCGACGGCGGCCGGATGGCGCTGCTCGGGCACGAGGTTCCCGACGCGCTGCCCGCGGTCGCCGGCCAGGTCGGCGCGATAGTGGAGAGCCCGCAGTTCTTCCCGCACTTCACGGCCCGGGACACACTGTCCCTGCTCGCCGGTGCGGGCGAGGTGCCGGCCGTCCGCGTCGACGAGGTCCTGGAACTCGTCGGGCTGCGCGACAGGGCCGGCGAGCGGGTCAAGACGTACTCGTTGGGCATGAAGCAGCGGCTCGCCGTGGCCTCGGCCCTGCTGAAGAACCCGAAGCTGCTCATCCTCGACGAGCCGGCCAACGGCCTCGACCCGGGCGGCATCCGGGAGATGCGCACGCTGATGCGCACCCTCGCCGAGTCCGGAATGACTGTGGTGCTGTCCAGCCACATCCTCGGTGAGATCCAGCTGATCTGCGACTCGGTCACCATCATCTCGCTGGGCCGGCGGGTCGCGTTCGGTCCCGTCGACGAGGTGCTCGCGCAGCACTCGTCCGGCGCGGTCCGGATCCGGCTGGAGGCGGTCAGCGACCTGCCGGTGGCCACCGAGGCGCTGACCCAGGCGGGAATCCGGGTCACCGGTCACCCGGACCACCTGATGCTGACCGGCGTCGACAAGCCGGCTGCTGTGACGCGGCTGCTCGCCGAGAAGAACCTCTACGTCAGCGAGTTGGCGCCGATCGCCGTCGATCTGGAGAGCGTCTTCCTCGAACTGACCGCCACCGCGCCGGTACCCGGTCAGCACCGGCAGGTCGACGAGTCCACGAAGGTTGGCGGGACGGGTCAGCCCGGTCCCGCCGGGGGAGGGTGGGGCGCGTGAGCCTCTTTCGTACGGAGCTGCGCCGGCTCACCAAGCGGCGCTTCACCCGCTACTCGACGCTGCTCGGCCTGCTGGTGCTGGTCGCGGTGGTGGTCGGGGTGTTCTTCACCAACCAGAAGATCGACGCCGCTCAGCTCGCTCGGGCCGAACGTCAGGCCGACCAGCAGTATCAGGAGCAGGTGCGCTGGAGCGAACAGGAACGCGCGGAGTGCGAGAAGGCCAAGACGGCCGGTACGGCGACTGACGGCCGCTACCCGGACGACTGCTCGGTGATCACCGCCCCGTCCCGGGACCAGATCCAGGCCGACTGGTTCCTGCCCTCGACGTTCGACTTCAAGAAGACGTTCGACGAGACGTTGATCCCGTTCGCGGCGATCCTCGCGCTGGTCGGGTTCGTCATCGGCGCGTCCTTCGTCGGGGCCGAGTGGAGCACCGGCGGCATGATGAACCTGCTGCTCTGGCGGCCGAAGCGGCTCACCGTACTGCTCACCAAGCTGGCTGCGCTGCTCACTGGCATCCTGGCGGTGACGCTCCCGGCCGCGGTGCTGTGGTTCGCCGGGTTCTGGGCGGTCGCCACGTTCCGGGGCAGCACCGAGAAGATGACCTCCGGGGTCTGGCAGTCGTTCCTGCTGACCGGTCTGCGCGGAGTGGCGCTGGTGCTGGTGATCACCACCATCGGCTTCGCCCTCGCCTCGTTGGGTCGGCACACCGCGATGGCCCTCGGTGGCGTGGTGGCGGTGATGGTCGTCGGCCAGTTCGGTCTGGGCATCCTGCTGGGAATGGCGGGCGTGCGGTTCGCCGAGGCCTGGCTGCTGCCCACGTACATCCTGGCCTGGATGACGAAGACGGTCACGCTGCAGGACTGGAACTCCTGCAACGCGACCTACTACGGGGAGTGCAAACCGGCCACGATGGACATCACGTGGCAGCAGTCCTCGGTCCTGCTCTCGGTATCGGTGCTGGTGATCCTCGGGGCGGCGCTCTGGACTATGCGCCGCCGCGACATCACCTGACCGGACCGAAGTGACGCGGCGCGGCCGGCCCGGCCGTCGGGGTTCCCGGCGGTACGGACCGGCCGCGCCGCCTGCTGCGTCCCTGGTCGCCGCTGACTAGGCTGAACGACATGTCCGCCGACACCTCCCCGGCCGCCCCCGAGCCGTCCACCGACGCTCGTCCGGGTGAGCCTGCGGGTGCTGCCGGGCCGACAGTCCCGAACCCCCGACCGGCGCCGTCCATCGAGACCGCCGACGCGCCCCCCGCCGCCGCCGACGCGCCCCCCGCCGCCGAGGCGGCGCCGCCCGCCGCCGAGGCGGCGCCGCCCGCCGCCGAGGCGGCGCCGCCCGCCGATCCGGCGGCGGGGCTGACCGAGCGGGAGCGGGCCATCCTCGCCTTCGAGCAGCAGTGGTGGCGGCACGCCGGTGCCAAGGAGCAGGCCGTCCGGGACACCTTCGGAATCTCGTCGACCCGGTACTACCAGCTGCTCAACGGCCTGCTGGACAATCCGGCAGCCCTCGCTGCCGACCCGGTGCTGATCAGCCGCCTCCGTCGCCTGCGCTCCTCCCGAGCCCGCAACCGCCGCCGCTAACCCCCCGCCCGCCCTCACCCCGCCCTCACCCCTCACCCCGTTGCCCCGGCGATCTTGCACTTGCTGTTGTTGATTAGCAGCCTTTGGGGTTTTTGTCGGGACAGAATGTGCAAGATCGCGGAGGTGGTCGGCGGGCCGGGGCGGGCCTGTTGCGGTCGCATGGCGGGTGGCCCGGCGGGTACGCGGGAGGAGTTCCGGGGTCGCACGCGACCTCGGGCCCAGGAAAGGAGCGGGGCATGACGGCAACGAACCAGAGCGGCACAGGACAGCAGGCCCGCCAGGAAGCGTCGCGCGTCGGCCAGCAGGCCGCCCAGGCCGGGGGGCAGGTCGCCCATACCGCAGCTGAGCAGGGCGGTCAGGTGGCCGCGGAGGCGCGGCGACAGGCCCAGCAGTTGACAGGTGAGGCCACCGGGCAGCTTCGTGATCAGGCACAGACGCAGCAGCGGCGGGCCGCCGCGGGCCTGCGTGACCTGGGTCAGAACCTCAGTTCGATGGCCGAACGGGACGGCGACTCCGGGTTGGCCGGTCAGGTGGTACGCAAGGCGGCCGACGCCGCCCAGCAGGCCGCCGGTTGGCTCGACGAGCGCGAACCCGGCGAGGTGCTCGACGAGGTGCGCACGTACGCGCGGCAGCATCCGACGACGTTCCTCGCGGGCGCGGCGGTGGCCGGGCTGCTGGTCGGGCGGCTCACCCGTGGCCTGACCGCACCGGCCTCGGGCAACGGTCAGTCCGCAGGTCCGTCCCGTGCCCCGTCATCCGGGCAGGGTGTACCGGCGGACGCCGGTCAGCAGCCGTACGTGGGTACGGCGCGGGCGCAGAACGTCTCGCCTGCCGGTGCGCAGGCGCGGGACCTGCCCGGCGGGGTGGCACCGTGAGCGCCCCGGAGAAGGAGCGGACCCAGGCGTCGGTCGGCGACCTGATCGGCGACGTGACCCGGGACATGTCCACTCTGGTGCGCAAGGAGGTCGAACTGGCCAAGGCCGAGCTCCGCGAGGAAGCCACCCAGGTGGGCAAGTCGGGCGGAATGTTCGGCGCCGCCGGGCTGGCCGGATTCCTGGCTGTGCTCTTCGTGTCGTACGCCGTCTGGTGGGGGCTGTCCAACACGATGGACCAGGGGTGGGCGGCGCTGATCGTCGCGGTCCTCTGGGCCGCCGTGGCCGGTGGCCTCTTCATCAACGCCCGGACCCAGCTGAAGCGGGCTCGTGCGGTTCTGCCCCGGACGAAGCAGACTGCCCGGGAGTTGCCGGACGCCCTGCGGGGTCGGTGAACGAGTCGGGAGGGAACAGGTCATGTCCAGTGATCCGGATCGGATCCGGCGGGAGATCGAGACCACCCGCAACGAGTTGAGCAGTGACGTCGACGCGCTGACCGACAGGGTCAACCCGCGTCGGATCGCCGGTGACCGCGTCGGGCAGGCCCGCGGGGCTTTCACCCGAGCGAAGGAGAAGATGATGGGCAGCTCGAACCACCTGGGCCAGGAAACCGGCCAACGGATGTCGCACGCGGCCGGTTCGGTACGCGACGAAACCCGTTCACTCGGGCAGCAGTCCCGCGAGCAGGCTCAGGGCAACCCGATGGCCACCGGCCTGGTCGCCTTCGGAGTCGGTTTGCTGGCGGCTTCCCTGATCCCGCCGAGCGGACGTGAGCGGCAACTCGCCGGGCGCGCGCGGAACATGGTGAGTGAGCACTCCGGTGAGCTGCGCGAGCAGGCGAGCCAGGTTGGCCACCAGATGCAGGACAACCTGCGGGAGCCCGCCCAGCAGGCGGCGCAGTCGGTCCGGTCCAACGCCCAGCAGGGCGTGTCCACGGTACGCGACCAGGGCCGCTCGGCCGCCGGTCAGTTGCAGGGAGAGACGCATGCGGCCGTCGACGACTTTCGACAGCGTTGACCCGACCGGTCTGCCGGGGCCGGCGCTGGTGATGCGGGTACGTTCCGCGTCCGCGCCGGCCCCGGGCCGCCCGGTCAACGAGGACCTGGTCTTCCGGTTCGGCCCGCTGGTCGGTGTCCTGGACGGCGCGACGGTGCCGGACGGCTTCGAGACCGGCTGCGTGCACGGGCCAGAGTGGTACGTCCGGCACCTGGCGGCCCGGATCGGCGTCGCCGAGGCGGTGCGCCCGGCGGCCCGGCTGACGAGCAACCTGGCGGCGGCCATCCTCGCCGTACGCGCCGACCACGGCGGGCAGTGCGACCTCGACCACCCGGGCACCCCGTCCAGCACGGTCTGCCTCCTGCGGGACTGTGGCGACCAGGTGGACTACCTGGTGCTCTGCGACAGCCCGCTGGTCCTTGACGTCGACGGGCAGGTCAGCGCGGTCACCGACAACCGGTTGGACGCGGCGATGGCGGAGCTGCGGGAGACAGTGGCCGTCCTGCCAGGCGGTGCGACGGACCCGGTCACCCGGTTCCGGCACGCCGTGAGCGTCCAGCGGGAGCGGATGAACCGCACCCACGGCTACTGGGTGGCGGCCTCCGACCCGGACGCTGCCTTCCACGCTGTCACCGGGACCGCGCCCCGGCGTGGTCCCGGTGCGCTGCGGCGGGCGGCGCTGCTCAGTGACGGCGCGTCCAGTGCGGTGGAGCAGTTCGCGCTGACCGACTGGGCTGGTCTGCTCGACCTGCTGAGCGCCGACGGTCCGGGGGCGTTGATCGACCGGGTGCGCAACGCCGAGCGCGACCACCCCGACCGACTGCGCCGACACAAGTCCAGCGACGACGCCTCGGTGGTGTTCTGCGAGTTCGGGTAGGCGTTTTGGGCCTGCGACACCCGGTCGGGTGACAACAGAGCGTGATGTGGAACACCGTGGCCGCCCGACCGGCCGGTACCGCTGTCCGGACCGCCAGTGGATGGCCAATGGGGTGGACTTCGGCCGATGAGGGCGGCAGACTGCGGCACGTGGCGGGTGCGGTCCGGCTGGAGCCGGTGGACGAGAGCAACCTGGAGCCGTTGCTCTCCGTAGCGGCGGCGGAGGCGGAGCCGGGTGACGTGATGCCCCCGGTCGAGGCACCCGCCGGCTGGTCGCTCGCCCGTCGCGAGGCGTTCCGCGAATTCCACCGGGCGAGCTACGGCGGGCTGGACGGCCCGACCGGTTCGCAGATGTACGCCATCCTCGTCGGCGGCGAGGTGATGGGCATGGTGCGGATGACGCGCTGTGACGAGCCCGGCACTGTGGAGACCGGGATGTGGCTCGGGCGCTCGGCACGGGGGCAGGGGATCGGCGCGGCCGCCCTGCGGGAGCTGCTGAACGCCGCCGCGCGGGCTGGTATGCAAGCGGTCGTCGCCGAGACGACCCCGGACAACATCGGCGCGGTCGCGGTCCTGCGGAAGTGTGGCGCGAAACTGCGCGAGGACGACGGCAAGGTACGCGCCGAGATCTGCCTCGATTCGACGCCGCCCGCCTTCTGAGCTGGCCGTCGGGCCGGCGACGACCACAACGGGTCGCCGCCGACCGCCTGGGTCAGGCCGGCAGCCGAACGATGTCGTAGTCGGTGCTGGGCGTGGACTCCACGTCGAACCGACCGTTCACCACGTACAACGCCGAGCCGAGCAGGTCGCCGGTGGCCGGCGAACGCAGCTGCGGGCCGGTGATCTCCCGCTGCACCACTCCGGCGGTGTAGCCGGCGTTCAGCCGGACCACAGCGATGACGTTGGTCAGGTTCCGGATCACGTAGAGGGTGCGTCCGCGCAGGACCAGCCCGTCGGCCCGGTCCACCGAGTAGCCGCCCAGGTCGACGAGGCGGCTGCCGCCGGTACGCGGGTCGACGCGCACGAGCTGACCGGTGAGCATCTGCGCGACCAGCAGGTCGCCGTCCGGCAGCGCCACGATCCCGTTGTGGTAGACGTCTGGAGTGCCCGCCGGACCGCTGAGCTGCAGCACCCGGAAGGCGGTGGGGGCTGGAAGGCGACCACCCGGGCCCAGGGGCACCACGTACAGCACCTGCCGCGCGGAGTCGGTGAAGAAGACCGCTCGCTGGGTGATCACGAGGTCGTTGACGTAGCTGCCCGGAACATCGGTGAACTGGTAGTGGGCCAGCCTGGTGCCGGTGTCCGCGTCGTACACGCTCGCGCCCCCGCCGGAGAAGTCGGCGGTCCAGAGCCGGCCCTGGGGGTCGAGCTTGAGGCCCGCCTTGTCGGTGCCGGGTGTGCCGGGGATCAGCACCGAGCCGCGCCCGGTGCGTAAGTCACCCCGCCACACGGCACCGTCAAGAATGGACCCCACGAAGACGGTGGTGCCCCGACCGATCGTCAGTCCTTCCGGGGTGAACCCGTTCGGCAGCGCGATCCGGGCGGGGAACGGCTTCGTCGGATGAGCCGCCGTTGGTGCACCGACCGAGACCAGGGTCGCCGCCGCCACGAGGGGGACGATGAGAAGAGAGAGCAGCTTGCGCAAGGAACACCACCTGACGTCGTAGTGGATGACTCCACTGAGGAATGTGACGTCTTAGGAACGTTCTGGGCGCGACGAAAGGTTGTGCAGGTCTGATCACTCCCGGTTGGCGGCGTAGTGGGCGAGCCACTTGACCTGGACCGGGTCCAGCGATGGTCGTACCCGGGCCCGCGCGGTCGACACGTGCTGGGCGGTGACCGTGGCGGCGGCGAGCGACTCCCGCATCGCGGCGAGCGCCGCCTCGCGGATCAGCGCCGCGCAGTCCGCGGCGGAGAAGCCGGTCAACTCGTCGCCGAGAGCCGGCAGGTCGACGTCCGGTGCCAGCGGCACCTGCCGGGACGCGGCCCGCAGGATCTCCGCGCGGGCGGGCCCGTCCGGGGGTGGCACGTAGACCAGCCGCTCCAACCGGCCCGGCCGCAGCAGCGCCGGGTCGACCAGGTCCGGCCGGTTCGTCGCACCGACGACCACCACGTTGCGCAGCGTCTCCACCCCGTCCAACTCGGTGAGCAGGGCGGCGACCACCCGGTCCGTGGTGCCCCCGTCGGTGGCCTGGCCGCGTACCGGGGCCAGCGCGTCCACCTCGTCCAGGAAGATCAGCGTGGGGGCCGCCTCCCGGGCCCGACGGAACAGTTCGCGGACCGCGCGTTCGCTCTCACCGACCCACTTGGAGAGCAGTTCGGCCCCCTTGACCGACAGCACGTTGGCCCGCCCCGACCCGGCCAGCGCGGTGACCAGGTAGGTCTTGCCGCAGCCCGGTGGCCCGTAGAGCAGCACACCGCGCGGCGGCTGCACGCCGAGCCGGGCGAAGGTGTCCGGGTAGGTCAGCGGCCACAGCACCGATTCGGTCAGCGTCTGCTTGACCTCGTCCAGGCCACCCACGTCGTCCAGGGTCACCGAGGCCAGATCCAGCGTGGAAGCCGCCATCGTGGTGGGCCGGACCACCTCCCGGGCGGCGGAGAAATCGGCCATCGACACCGTCGGCGTCTCGGCGGACTTCTGCCGCAGCGCCGCGCGTACCCCGGCCTCCCGGACCAGGGCGGCCAGGTCCGCCGCGACGAACCCGGGGGTACGCGCGGCCACCTCGTCCAGCCGGACGTCGTCGGCCAGCGGCACCTGCCGGGTCAGCACGGTGAGTTGTTCGCGGCGCAGTGCCTGATCCGGGAGCGGGACGCTGATCCGCAGCGACAGCAGGTCGGGCGCGCGCAGTGCGGGGTCGACCGCCTCCGGTCGGCCGGTGGTGCAGACCACCGCGACGCCGGCGCGGATGCTCTCCGCGAGCACCTGCCGGAACACCGTCGCCACCGGAGGTGGATCGTCGGCCGGCGCGAGCGCCTCGACGTCGGTGACCAGCAGTACCGCGGGCCCTTCGGCCCGGGCCGCCGATGCCGCGACGCGCAACCGCTCCGCGGCGGCCTGACTGGACAGGGCGGCCACCTCCGGCGCCCAGAGCGGGTGGACGCGGGCACCGACCCGGGCGGCCACGGCTCGGACCAGGGCCGACTTTCCGGAGCCCGCCGGACCCACGAGCAACACCCCCAACGAGATGGTGGTGCCGAGCCGACCCAGCACCTCCCGGTGGTGGAAGCCGAGGTCCAGCAGCTCGGTCAGCTCCTCGGCCTGGGCCCGCAGCCCGGGCAGCTCGTCCACGTCGGGCGCGTCGTCCGCCGCAACGGCGTCGGCGCTCGCAACCGGCCGGGTCGACGCGGTGCCGGCCGGGGCGGGCCCGCCGTGGGTCGTCGCACCGTGCTCCCAGGCGACCGCTGTGCCCATGGTGACCAGCGCGCCGGCCGCCGGCTCGACCTCGACCACGCTGAGCAGCGTGCTGGTCCAGGCGAAACCGACGGTGTTGGCGAGGCTGCGTCGCGCCGCCTCGACCAGGCTGCGGACCGAGGCGTCCGGCAGTACGTCCTGCGGCAGCAGCGACACGTCGTCCCCGGCGGTGAGCACCTTGCCCAGCAGGGCGAGCCGGAGCATCTCCGGGCTGACCGCCGCGACGACCCCCACCGGCCCGGCCAGGACGACCCGGCTCGCCGGGACCAACGGCACCGGGCTCACCTGCACCTGACCCCCGTCGCGCAGACCCAGGTTGCCCAACGTCAGGTCGTCGGCGTACAGCAGGGCGCTGCTCGCGCCCGGCCCGGCCGCCGCCGCGATCCCGGCGGTCTCCCGGCGGCCGACAAGGCGGACCGGGTCGCCGGGGCGCAGCCCCAGCGCTGTCAGTGCCTCCGGGTGCAGGCGCACGATGCCCCGTCGGGCGTCCAGCGCCGCCGGCCGCAGGCTCGCCGTCAAGGTCAGGTCGGGTTGCGCCACTGCCCGACCGTAGCCGCCGTCAGCCAGCCCCGCCGGTCAGCGCCGCGGATCCAACTCGTCCAGCAGCGTCGGGTCGCTTCGGATCAGCTCGGCCAACCGGGCCGCCGGGTCCGGCGTCAACCCGTCCGGACCGGGCGCCCAGGCGGGCACCGTCCGGCCGGAGAGCGGCCAGACCGGCGGGGGTTCCACCGGAGTCGGCGGGGGAACCGGTCCGACAGTGACGGCAGGCCCGTCCCAGGAGACCCGCATCGGGTACGTCCGACCGGCGTGCTCCACCTGCACTGTCACCGCCAGCCCGGGGTAGGCCCCGACGACCTGGCGGACCGCCTCGGCCACCTCCTCGACAGGCCCCCATCCGGCCACCTCGCTCGGCGTCTCCACCCCCGCGTGCCGGCCCGACCGGGCGTTGCGGGTGTCGCCGCCGAGGCCGGGCGGGCCCGACGGTGCTGTGGTGTCGTCACGGTCGGCGGCCCGACGGCGCGACGCCTCCTCACGTCGGGCCAGCCGGGCCAGCGTCTCGTCCAGGTCGCCCCTCATCAGATCACCTCTTCCCGCCACGGCCGGAGCTGGTCGGCTCAGGCCCTCCTGTCCCGGGTGGCGCGGTCCAGCGCGCGGTCCAGGACGATCAGTAGTGCGTCCCGCACCGAGAGCCGGTCGCGGGCATCGAACTGCACCAGGGGCACATGATCACCGATGGCCAGCGCCCAACGGATCTCGCCGAGCTCCAGGGCCAGTCGCCCGTCGAAGGCGTTGACCCCGACGACGAACGGCAGACCGGCCCGCTCGAAGAAGTCGATGGCCGGGAAGCAGTCGTCCAGCCGGGCGCTGTCCACCACCACCAGCGCGCCGAGCGCACCCCGGGCCAGGTCGTCCCACATGAAGCCGAACCGGGTCTGCCCCGGCGTGCCGAACAGGTAGAGCTTCAGACTGCGGTCGATCGTCACGCAGCCGAAATCCATCGCCACAGTGGTGGTGGTCTTGGTGGACCGGGCACCCGGGTCGTCCACCCCGATCCCGGCGGTGGTCATCTCGGCCTCGGTGGTCAGGGGCGCGATCTCGGAGATGGCACCCACTGTGGTGGTCTTGCCCACCCCGAACCCGCCGGCGACCAGGATCTTGACCGGGATCGGCGGTGCGGCCGGCTTACCTGTCGAAGGGCTGGACCCCGCCCCGGACGGGGGCCGGTACGGAGGCGGTGCGGTCGGCGGCGGGCCGGCCCGCCCGACTATCGGCCCGGTGCCCGGGGACATGCCGTAACGGGCGGTGGCGCTGTTCGCGGCGACCCCGCCGAGCGGGGCGACCGGCCATTCAGGAGATCGCACGGAGTCCATCAATCACTCGCAGGATGAGATCGGGGTCGACAGCGTCGTCGGTGTCGGTCACGTGCACGTCCAGGTGCCCGGCGGCGCGTAGGTCGCCGACCAGGACCCGCGTCACGCCGAAGTGCAGTCGGGCCCGGGCCGAGATCTCGGCCACCGAGATCGGCTCGGCGCAGAGCGCGATGATGGTCTGAAGTTCCGGTGCCAGCAGCGCGCCCGGTGGGCCGGCCCACCAGCCGCTGTCCATGCGGGCGGTCACCTGGGTCTCCAACCCGATCGCCGGGTCGGCACCCGCGACCCGCCCGGAGGTGAGCACGAACGGACGGGGACCGCTCGGCTGGTCCGCGTCCGGCTCCGGCTCGGGCAGCGCCGGTGTCGCCGCCGCGCCCACCCCGGTCGGGGGTGACGTGCGCAGGTACGGCCGGATCCGAACTCTCGGGTCCGGGTCCGGATCCTCACCGGCGACGTCGGGGGTCACTGCTGAACGGCGTTCTTCAACTCGACGATCAGTCGCGGGGTCAGGGCGCCACCGGCCCGCCCGGCGAAGAGCGTCATCTCGTACGCGACGGTGCCCAGGTTCGCCGAACGGTCGGCGACCACCCCGAGCACGGAACCGCTGCTGATCGCGCTGATCAGCAGGTAGCCGTCGGCCATGTCGACGATCACCCGGTTCAGGCCGCCGAGGGCGTACCAACTGGCGGCACCACCGGCGAGGCTGGTCATCCCGGACACGACGGCGGCCAACCGCTCCGCGTTGGACCGATCCTTGATCGCCGACATGGCCATCAGCAGGCCGTCCGAGGAGACCGCGATCGCCTCCAGGACCCCGGCGGTGCTGGAGGTGAAGGAGTCCAGCAACCAGTTGAACGTACGGGCCTCCGGGCTGAGGTCCCCATTGGCGCTGGGCTGACTCTGTTCGACGTTGTCGTGCAGGAAGGGGCTGGTCACCGTGATGATCCTTCTTCGTTCCGGTGGTCGGGGCTGACTTCGCGCAGAGCGCGGGCGACGCCCGCCTCGAACTCGCTGATGAGGTCGCGAACCTCGGCCGGGTCACCGAGGTCGGTGCTGGGCGGCTGGCAGACCGGGATGGCCGTGAGGTTCGCTCCCGGCACCCGTCGGCTCAACAGGGGCCGCTCCGGTGCGGCATCGGTCGAGCCACCACCACGCGGCACCATGGGGCCGGCGCCTCCCGGGGTGCTGGGCAGGTCGACGGTCGAGCCCAAGTCCACCACGGCCGCCCCGGCGCCGGCCGACGGGTCGCCGGCCGTCCGCGTCGACGCGCGGTCGAGGCCCGGTGCCACGAGCAGTTCGGCGCGGCGTACACCGGCTTGGAAGGCCTCGACCAGCGCACGGGCGGCGGCGGGGTCAGCGCTGGTGGCGTCCACCGGCCGGGTCGCCGGAGCGGTGGCGTGCAGCGTGGCGCCGGGCACCCGCTGCCGCACCCGTGGCCCGCCCGGCTTGCTCACCGGCTCCGGCTCCGGGTCCGGGGGTTCCGGGGCGGCCTGCTCCGGCTGACCCCGACCGAACGCGTTCCAGGACGGGCCGGTGTCCAGGCTGAGGGTGGCCCGGCTCAGCAGGTCCGAGTCGAAGCGGGCGGGCGCGGCGATGGCCACCGCGCTGGGCCGCGCTTCGTGCTCGGGGTTGGGCGTCGCCGTCGTACGCCGGTCCCGGTCCGGCACCACGGCGCGGGCCACAGTGGCTCCGGCGCGGTCGGCGCGGCGCAGCACCAGCGACGTCGACGGGATCTCCAGTTGTGCGGTCACGCCTCCGCCGCCGGTGGCGGCCAGGGCGACCTGCCAGCCGTGCCGACGGGCCAACCGGCCCACCACGAAGAGGCCGAGCACCTCGGTCGGGGCCAGGTCGAGACGTTCCCGGCGGGTCAACCGGGCGTTCTCCTCGGCCAGGCGTTGCTCGCTCATGCCGATGCCGTGGTCCACCACTGTGAGACGTACGCCGAGGCCGGACGTCTCGGCGGCCACCAGCACCCGTGTGTGCGGCGGGGAGAAGACGGTGGCGTTCTCCATCAGCTCGGCCAGCGTCAGGACGAGGTCACCGACCACCGCCGGCGCGGCCGAGACGCCCGCCGGGACCTGCACCTCCACCCGGGTGTAGTCCTCGATCTCACCGAGCGCCAACCGGACCACGTCGGCCAGCGGCACCGGCGCGGTGTGCGCGTCGGCCCCGGCCGAGCCGGAGAGCACCACGAGGCTGCCGGCGTTTCGCCGCAACCGGCTGGAGATGTGGTCGAGTCGGTACAGGTGCTCCAGGCGGCCCGGGTCGGCCTCCTGCTGCTCCAGCCGGTCGATCAGCGCGATCTGCCGACCCACCAGGTTCTGGGTACGCCGTCCGACGTGGCCGAACATCTGCGCCACGTTGCGTCGGCCGGCGACCTGCCGCTCGACCAGCTGCGCCGCGGTGTTCTGCACCCGGTCGAAGGCCCGCGCCAGGTCGCCGATCTCGTCGTTGGCGCGGATGTCCACCGGCTCCAGCCGGACCGCCTGGTGTCTCTCCACCTCGTCGTCGGTGACCCGGACCAGCTCCGCCTCGGCGACCCGGGCGACCCGGTCGGCCGAGCGGGTGAGTCGGGTCAGTGGTCGGGCCACCGTCCGGGCCACCGCCACGCTGAGCAGCACCACCAGCGTCAGGATCAACACCGCCGCGGCACCGACCAGGTACGCGGCGGTCAGCGCGCGCCGCTGCTCGGCCGTCACCTCGGCGAGCACGTCGGCGATCAGCTTCTTCTCGACGAACTGACCGAGCCGGATCATCGTGCGGACGGCCGGGAAGAGCGCCTCTATCGGTACGGGACGGACAGCGGCGGCCGGATCCCGAGCGCTCCTGACCAGGAAGTCGGGGCTGGTACGCGCGGCCACGGCTGCGTCGTTGAGCTGGGCCACCTTGAGCTGCTCGGGCGTGATCAGGCTGCGGAAGCGCGAGTTGTCGACCATGAGCGCGGCGATGCACGCCACGTACCCGGCAGTGGTGTCCGGGGTGCCGATCGCCTTGACCAACAGGCTCAGGGTGGCGCAGGTGCCCAGGCCCTCGTCGGAGCGGAGCAGCCCGTCGAGGGCGAGCACCTGACGGCCCGGCAACGTGTCGGTGTCCACCCCGACCACCAGCCGCAGCGACTCGATGATCCCCTTGTTGACCGGGCCGAACGCGTCCATCACCTGCATCGGCTTGGCGGCACCGGCCAGGACGGCGGTGCGCAGCTCGACGAGGCGGGACACGCCGTCGAGGGCGCGGTCGACCTGCTCGGTCAGCGCGTCGCTCCGCTCCGCCCGCAGGTCGGCCACCCGGTCGTCCACGTCGGCGGACTTACGGACCAGCTCACCGCGCTCGACCCGGCCGAGGAGGAAGCCGACGGAGAGGATGCGTTCCTGCTGGAGGTCCTGGACCAGGCTGCCGACCCGGCTGGCGAGCCGGACCCGTTCGGCGGTGTCGCCGGCCCGCTGTGCCGCGGCGACCCGGTCGAGCATCACCGGCACGGCCAGGCCGACCATGCTGAGCAGCGGAATCACCACGAGCAGCGCGAGCTTGCCGCGGATCCGGAGCCTACCGAGCAGCATCGAACGCCCCCCACTGTGCGGTCTCCGGGTCACGGGTCGCGCCGACCGGTTGCAGCGCACGTGCCTCGTCGGCGGGCGGTTGCCACGGGTCGCGCTGCGGCGGGGAGTCGGGGCTCTCCGCGTGGGTTGCGGCCAGGGCGGCCCGCCGTTGTGCCCGGCGACCGGCGGCGACCAGCAACGCGGCGAGCCAGCCCAGCAGCAGGAGGGCGACGACACCCGCCCCGGCGGTCAGCCAGCGGTCCCGGTCGAGCCGATCGATGCGCTCGGCCAGCAGGGAGTCCAGTTCGGTGAGGATGACCGGCTGAAGCTGGCGGGCGGAGCGGTGCGAGCTGAGCGCGGCGGCACTCAACTGGCCCGGGTCGACCACGCCGGTGTCCTTGGCCGGCAGGCTGTACCCGGCGAGCGCCTCCACCGAACGCTGGTAGGTGTCCAGTGGGGTCAGCACGTTGGCACCGAGGTCGGTGCTCTCCGAACCGTCCACTGCCGAGCGCAGGTTGTCGACGAGGTCCGCGGCGGGGGCCAGGGCGGACACCCGCAGGCCGGTCAACTCCAGCAGGCCGCGCGGTTGCTCGGCGGCGGGCCGGCGGGCGACAAGCGTGGACAGGTCGGCCAGCCGACCGGCGCCGATCACCGCCTCGGGAAGCTCCTGGCCGGCGCTGTCCTGGAGGAAGAACGAGTCGGCCTCGGGGTCACGGACCAGCCCGGAACTCTCCCGGACCTTCCGGTGCAGGGCCAGCAGCAGGTCGGAGACCTCGCCGTACGCGGTGTAGGCGGCCTCGGGGTCGGTGGCGCTGCGGCCGCGCAGCGCCTCCAGCTTGGCCCGTACGCCGGCCCAGCGTTCCTGGCTGAGCAGCTCCTTGCCGATACGGGCGTCCACCGCGGCGACCTTCTCGACAGCCTCGTTCAACGCCTCCCCGGCGACGGGGCGACCGTTCACCGCGTTGGACTGGGCCTCCACGAGGGCGTCGGTGACCGCCGCCAGCGCGGTGAGGTACTGCACGCCGAGCCGTTCCCGGGCGGCGAGGTCCCGGTCGTCGGTGACCTGCCGCCAGTTCGACGTGACGAGCAGGCCCAACGGTGCCAGCAGCGCTCCGATGAGCAGCAGGGGCAGCAGCCGGCCCAGCGTGGACGGCCGTCGACGGGCCCGCGGCGCGGGGACTGTCATGTGTGTCTCCTCCGGCGTGGGGCGCTGATCGGCGCGGCGTCGGGCTGGCCGACAAGTCCCGTGCACCGGACCGGAAAACTAATCGAACCGCCGCCTGGTCAGACCTCACTCGGGGAGTCAGGTTCGCGTCACTTCGAGTCATGTCACCATTTGTCCGCGTTACCGCCACGCTCCGTGTCCGCTGTGGGTGTGACATGGAGGGATCGAGGTGGATATCTGCGGAAGATCGGAATTCACGGGATCCGAACTCAACTCACTGTGCCGCGTCGGACGGTGCGCGCTCGCACCCCGTCGGGCACCGATCGGGGCAACCGGACGGACGTACGGCGGATCTCAGCCAACGCTCAGGCTGTGGGCCGTACCGTGTGCCGCATGACATCGCCGTCGCCGGCCGCGTGGTTCCGGCGTGCCCTGCCCACCCGCCGCCGGGCGATCGCCGCCGCGGTGGTCGTCGTGCTGTTGGCCGCCGCCGTGACCTGGGCGGTGTGGCCGCAGGGACCGGGCGTACGCACCGAGAGCGCGATGCTCACCGTCCGCTCCGGACCGTCCGGTGACGAACCGGTGAACCTGGACACCACCTTCTATCTGCCGGACGACGCCTCGTCCGGTCGGAAGGTGCCGGCGGTGCTGCTGGCGCACGGGTTCGGCGGCACGAAGGAGTCGGTGCGCTCCGACGCGGAGGAGTTCGCCGGGCGCGGCTACGCGGTGCTCACCTGGACCGCGCGGGGTTTCGGCCGCAGCGGCGGTGAGATCCACCTGGACAACCCGGACTACGAGGTGCGCGACGCCGAGCGACTGCTGGACTGGCTGGCCGCCCGGCCGGAGGTGCGCACCGACGCGGCCGGCGACCCGAAGGTCGGTGTGGTCGGCGGCTCGTACGGCGGTGGGTTGGCGTTGTTGCTGGCCGCCCAGGACCGACGGGTCGACGCGATCGTGCCCATGATCACTTGGAACGACCTGTCCCGTGCGTTCCTGCCGGAGAGCACCGGCGGAGCGCCGACCGAGGGCGTGTTCAAGAAGGGCTGGGCCGGCCTCTTCTTCGGCGGGGGCGGCAACGTGGGCTCCGGCCCGGCGGGGCTCTCCGGAGCGGTCGCCGCCCAGCCACAGGGCGCACCGGCGTCGGCCGGCCCGCCCAGCCCCGGGCCGGGGGCCGGCCCTGGCACCGGTCCCGGTGGCGCCCCGGCGGGTGCCGCCGACCCGTCCTGCGGTCGGTTCGCCGCCGACGTCTGCGCCGCGTACCTCCGGATCGCCACCACCGGTCGCGCCGACCAGGCCGCCGTGGACCTGCTGCGCCGCTCCAGCCCGGCCGGTGTGCTGGACCGGATCAAGGCCCCCACCCTGCTGGTGCAGGGCGAGGCGGACACCCTCTTCCCGCTCGGTGAGGCGGACGCGAACGCGCGGGGCATCGCCGCCGCCGGCACCCCGGTACGGGTCGCCTGGTTCACCGGCGGGCACGACGGCGGCAGCGGGCCCCGGTCGGACTCCGACCGGGTGAAGTTCCTGACCGTCCAGTGGCTCGACCACTACGTCAAGGGCGAGGGGGACGCGCCCGGCGACGACTTCACCTGGTCGCGGATCGCCGGCTTCGACGCGCTCGACAGGGGTCTCGTCGCCACCGGTTTCCGCCGCGCCGACTACCCGGGCCTCGCCGGCAACGCCCGCCGGGAGGTGACGGTCGCCGGCCCGGCGCAGCCGATCGCGAACCCGCCGAACGGCAACCCGGCCGCCATCTCCTCGATTCCGTTCGCGGGCGGGCTCGCCTCGCTGCTGGACGGCGTGGCCGGTGACGTGCCCGGCCAGCACGCCCAGTTCGAGTCCACACCGCTGACCGAGGCCGTGGACGTCGCCGGTGCGCCCACAGTCACAGTGCGGGCCGCGTCGCCGACCGGCGAGGCGGTGCTGTTCGTCAAGCTCTACGACGTCGACAAGGACGGGGCGGCCACCCTGCCGAACGGCCTGGTCGCCCCGATCCGGCTCACCGGCCTGCCGCAGCAGGTGCAGGACGCCCGCCCGGTCACCGTGACGCTGCCCGGGATCGTCCGCCGGGTGGAGGCCGGGCACCGGCTGCGCCTGGTGGTGGCCACCTCCGACCAGGCGTACACCACGCCGGCCGCGCCGACCGTCTACACGGTTGCCGCTGACGGTGCGGTCAGCCTGCCCACGGTCAGCGGTGAGCCGATCCCCACCGCGGCGACGATCTGGCGCTGGGTGCTCGCGGGTCTGCTCGCCGCCATCGTGATCGGGCTCGTCGTGGTCGTCGCCCTGGTCCGCC
The DNA here is from genome assembly GCF_040608275.1 of Micromonospora sp. NPDC005205. Taxonomy (NCBI): domain Bacteria; kingdom Bacillati; phylum Actinomycetota; class Actinomycetes; order Micromonosporales; family Micromonosporaceae; genus Micromonospora; species Micromonospora sp. NPDC005205. Next base: position 238,269 of record NZ_JBEXHV010000003.1, on the reverse strand, counting down.
GCCGGCACCGCCGCCAGGACCGCTCGGTGCACCCGGAGTACGCGGACACCCCGCTGGCCGTGCGCGCGCTGCGCAAGGAGTACGCCGACGGCTTCGTCGCCGTGTCGAACGTGGACTTCGAGGTGCACCCGGGTCAGGTCGTGGGTCTCCTCGGGCCGAACGGTGCCGGTAAGACCACCACCCTGCGGGTGCTGATGGGGCTGACCCAGCCGACCGCCGGGGAGATCTACGTCTTCGGTCGTCGGCTGGTGCCCGGCTCGCCGGTGCTGTCCCGGATCGGGGCGCTGGTGGAGGGGCCGGGCTTCCTGCCGCACCTGTCGGGCCTGGACAACCTGAAGGCGTACTGGCGGGCCACCGGGCGGCCGTGGGAGGACGCGCAGTTCGACGCGGCGCTGGAGATCGCCGGGCTGGGTGACTCGGTGCACCGGAGGATCAAGAACTACAGCCACGGTATGCGCCAGCGGCTCGCCATCGCCCAGGCCATGCTCGGTCTCCCCGAACTGCTGGTGTTGGACGAGCCAACCGACGGGCTCGACCCGCCGCAGATCGCCGAGATGCGCCGGGTGCTCCAGCGGTACGCCACTGACGGCCGGGCGGTGCTGGTCTCCAGTCACCTGCTGGCCGAGGTGGAGCAGACCTGCACGCACGCGGTGGTGGTGAACAAGGGTCGGATCGTGGCGTCCGGGCCGGTGGAGGAGATCGTGGGCGAGTCGCCGAGCGTGCTCTTCGACGTCACCGACCCGGTGGCGGCGCGGGCGGTGCTGGACCGGCTGCACGGGGTCACCGTGTTGCCGGAGAGCGACGGCCAACTGGTTGTCGACACCAACGGCACGGCCCGCAGCGAGGTGGTGGCGGAGTTGGTGCGCGCCGGCATCGGGGTGGACCGGGTGGTGCCCCGGCGGCGCCTGGAGGACGCGTTCCTCGCCCTGGTGGGCGAGAACTCTCGGGGAAGCGGTGACCGGTGATGGTTATTACTGACGCGGGTGAGGCCCGTGGCTACCGGCCGTCGGCCACCATGCCGTTCATGGCGGAGTTCCGTCGACAGGCGTCCCGGCGGCGGACCCAGTTGGCGCTCGGGTTCATGGTGCTGCTGCCGCTGATCATCCTGATCGCGTTCCAGTTCAACTCCGGTGGCGACGACGACAACGGCAACAACGAGTTCGCCAGCCTGGTCGACCTGGCCACCTCGGGCGGGCTCAACTTCACCCTGTTCTCGATCTTCGTGTCGGCGTCGTTCCTGCTGGTGGTGGTCGTCGCGCTGTTCTGCGGCGACACGGTGGCCAGTGAGGCGAGCTGGGGCAGCCTGCGGTATCTGCTGGCGATCCCGGTGCCCCGGGCGCGGTTGCTGACGGTGAAGCTGGTGGTCGCGCTCGCGTACTCGGGACTGGCCCTGCTGCTGTTGGCAGGCACCGCGTTGCTGGCCGGCACCCTGCGCTACGGCTGGTCGCCGCTACGCAGCACAGTCGCCGCCGAGCTGGAACCCACCGAGGGGTTGCTCCGCTTGTTGGCCGTGCTGGGCTACCTGGCGGTCGTACTGCTGGTGGTGGCCGGTCTGGCGTTCCTGCTGTCGGTGATCACGGACGCCGCGCTGGGCGCGGTGGGTGGTGCGGTTCTGCTCTGGATCCTGTCCAGCATCCTGGACCAGATCACCGCCCTGGGTGCGCTGCGTGACTTCCTGCCGACCCACTTCAGCACCGCCTGGCTGGGTCTGCTGTCGACTCCGGTGCAGACCGACGATGTGGTGCGCGGCTGCATATCGGCGGTCAGCTACGCGACGCTGTTCTGGGGGCTGGCGTTCTGGCGCTTCACCCGCAAGGACATCACGTCGTAGCCTTCTTCCAGGCGCTGACGCCGATCCGGCCGGTGTTGCCGAGGTCGATCGGCCCGTCCGGGTCGACCTCCTGCTCCGGCTGCCCGGCGGCGGGCGCCACCGTCAGGAACTCGCCGTTGGTGGCCACCACCGTCGAGTCGGTGACCAGGTTGCGCCAGAGCACCACGGCGGTGGCCCGCTCCCCGGCGAGGAGGGTGACCGGCCGGGCCGGCTGGTCGAAGCCCGAGGTGATCTCCTTGGCGCCGTTGACCACCCGCAGCATGACCGGCTCGCGCTCCTCGTCGAACACGTGCAGCACCGGGTACCCGTTGAGCTGGTAGGGGCTCTCGCCGCAGTTGACCAGTTCCAGACCGAGGGCGCGCAGGCCCATCGCGGCGTCCCCGCCGGTCGACCGGATCCGGACGCCGCTGGCCGGGCACCCGGCCGGCGGCTCGGTGCTGGCGGTCGGGCCTGCTTCCGACCTCGACGCGGCGGGCGGCGGTCCGCTCGGGTCCCCACCCTGGCCTTCATGGTCACGAGTGCAGCCGCCGAGCACGAGAGTCGCCAAGACCGCTGCGCCGAACCGTGACCCGGCCGGGGTGCTGGGAGAGATCATCCACCGATCCTCGCGTATGGAGGCGTCTCGCTGGCGCCCGGCGCCGATCCGGCCCAGAAACGACCCGCCGAGGCCCGCCTTACGGTGCCAGGCAGGGTCCGTCGTGGTTGGCCGGGTGCCCGCAGCGGCCGGTCCCGTCGAGCCTGGTGTCGCACCAGACCCGGGTACGCACCAACTGCCGGTCCTCCTCGCTGAGCGTCGTCTCACCGAAGTCGATGGCGAGCACGTGGCCAAGAGAGTGGCGCAGCGCCATGGCCAGCGCCGCCGCATCGTCGACCCTCCGCAGAGTGGTCGGCAGGTGAATGATCCAGTGCGGTTCGGTCACCGGGGCCACCTGCTGTTCGGGGCGGTCGAGGTGTGCCGACAGTCGGTGTGCCGTGACTGCCACTGCCGCAGGGCCTGGCGGATGCGTTCACCCTCGGCGTGTGCGGTGGCGAGATCCCGGGTGAGCCGTTCCAGTTCGTCGGCGACAAGGGTGAGGTAGCCGTACACCTGTGTGGGGTCGAGGCCGCGCCACCGGCGGACGTCGAAGGTGGCAGCACGGACGTGCTGGGGGAGCAGGCGCCGCATGGTCTGGTAGATCACTACTGAACCGCCTTTCATCACCGTTGCCGTAGGGCGTGAGGCGTAGCGGCAACCCCTGCCGAGACTGGTAACAGGCTTCCTGGCAGATCAATTTGCACCGAGCCGGAGGGTCGTGCCGATCTTGCATTTTCGGCAGTCGATACAGGCGGGATGCCCCCTATGCCAGGACAGAAAGTGCAAGATCGCGGAGAGGTTGCCCCCGACCTTGTCGATCATGGAGTTTTGGTGCCTGATTTGCTCATCTTGAGGATTATTTGTCACCCACCACAACTCCATGATCGACAAGGCAGTGCGGGTTGACGAACGGCCGCTCGGCCTGACGCAACGGTGTTGACCTCTTTTCGGTCGATGCTGGTACCAGGCGGCACCGGGGCGGGCGGGGTCGGCCGGCACGACCGCGCGTGACGTACCGGCCGGAGCCCGGCACCCACCCCGGGCCTTTTCCTCCCACGGAGGTCCGCGGGCAGGTTTCAGGTGGTGGCGGGTTCCGCGCCGGACAACCCATCGGTGTACGACGTGAGCGCGGCGACCGCCGTTGACAAGCTCTCGGTCATCAGCCCGAGATGGTCGGCGGCCCGGTGCCACTGCCCGGCTGCCGTCTCGGTCGCCGGGTCGCTGGGCCGGTCGTGCTGTTCGGGGCCGATCAGCTGCTGCCCGGCGCTGGCGATCCGGGCCGGGAGCGCACCGATCCGGGCGCGTGCGCCAGCCAACTGCTCCCGCACGGTGTCCAGCACCTCGACCAGAGCGCCGATGGTGGCCCGATCCTGGTGGCCGGCGTCGGCCCGGAGCAGGTGAACGCCGTCGCTGAGCTGCCGCTCGGCGTCGCCGGCCAGGTCGAGTGCGTCCTCGCCGCTGCGGCGCGCCAGCCGGATCGCCGGATGAGCGCAACCCGCGCCGGTCCGTTCCAGCAGCACAGCAGCGGCGGCGACGGCGAGGTACGTCTCGCGCAGCTCGGCCGTCACCTGCTCCACGGACCAGATCGCGCTCGCGGCCGGCACTTCCGTCTCGGTCTCCGACACGGTCACGGATGGACTCCTCTCAAGGGCTAACGGGGGTGCCGGGGCAGCACAGGGGGGGTGCCGCCCCGGCGGGGGAACCACCCAGTGCCTAGCTGGAAGCTCCATCCGCAGCTTTACCGATAATGCCAGTAAAGTCAACGATGCGCTTGAGGTATCTCGCGTGGTTGTGGTCAGATGGGCGTGCCTAGCTGGGAGTACCTCGCATGCCCTCACCACGAAAGTTCGAGCCGCACTACCGACGGATCATCGCTGACATCAGGAAGCGCATTGCCGACGGCGAGTGGCCGCCAGGTCACAAGCTGCCCTCGACCAAGGAGTTGGCGGATATCTACGAAGTGCGTAGCCAGTCGACGGTCCGGCAGGCCATCACGATCCTGATCGAGACTGGCGAGTTGTACGGCCATCAGGGGCTCGGTGTCTTCGTGGCTGATTAGGGTGATTGATTCGGGACTGCGATATGCGTCGATCTCCGATACCGTATCCCCGATGTGCTTCGAGCGGGGACGGGTGGCCAGATGAGCATCGCAGATCTGAAGGCGACCCTTGGTGCTGCCATCGAGTCGGCCCGCCAAGGTCGCCGAACCCTCGATCGAGCGATTACTCAAGCTGAATCAGCCACCGGTGAAGCGGCCCGAGTCCTTCGGGGCAGCCAGCATGCTGAGGTAACCCGCACTCACAGCGCGCTCAGTTCCGCCCAAGCTGAGGTCGGACCGACTCGCCGACGCTTCGATGCCGTTGTCGAGAAGGTAGGCGACTACCGCTCTCAACTCGGGTGACCAGCGTTGGCGAGGTAGTCGCGCACCTTGTGGCGATACGAGCGAACCTCGACAGCGCTGCTGTGACTGCATCTCGTGCACAGGCAGACGCCGAACAGGCGCTCGCGCATCTAGCCGAGGTTCGTCGAGGCGGCACCAACCAACGGCTGGCGGACGCCGCCGCAGATGCCGAAGTCGCCAGGGACAAAGCGGGTCGGTACGCGCGGTTGCTGGCGGATGCCGCCCGGCACATCAGCGCCTACGTGAACGTCATCGCCCCCGGGGTCGCACCCATCGAACCGTCTGTCGACGCTTCCGCGCCCTCGGGCGAGCGCCTGGTCACCGAGGCGGAAGCCCGCGGTAGCAAAGCCGACATCCTGTGGCGGCGGCAGGTCCAGAAAGCGGACGACACCGAAGACGCCTTGAAAAGCAGTGAAAGTGGCGCGAACCAGTTCTACAAGTTCCTCAGACAGGACAATCGCGGCGGATCAAGCACTAGCACGGCCTCGCACGGACCAGCTCAGGAGTCTGCTCAGATCGACAACCCTGTGACGGCGTTGGTGATGGCGGCGGGTGCCCTGGCGGTGATCGCCAAGGCGATGTGGAACTATGGCCAAACTCGACGAGCGAGGAGACGGGACAGCGATGATCAAGCCTGACCTGATCGATTACGTCCGGACGATGATCCGGAGTGACTACGCTGCCAACGAGTCCGTCGGTGCCCGGCTCGATGCCGACGGCTGGGACGGCTTCCCCAGGTTCCTTGCCGCTTTGTTCTTCGTTGCGGTCGACCGACGATTTGGCGAGACCGCAGACCCAGCCGGAGTGATCCGGTTTGTCGCAGATCTGCGTGCCCAGTACGAGGGTGGCCCTGAGATTCGAGCTGAGGACGCCGAGTCGTTGATCCTCTCGACCATCGACCCCTCGCGTGACTATGCGATCAGTCAGGAAATGATCGGACGGATCCAAGCGGCAACGGTCCAGAAGGTCTTCACTGACGAGGCTCTTGCTGACGCCGAGTTGGAGGCGCTGCTCGCGGAGGCAGCCCAACTCGCGTCGCGGGACTGAGGAAGGCCAGCGACAAAAACAACCCACAGTGGCTTCGTCGGAGAGCTGACGACCAGCTACGCCCGCAGTGCAGGCTGCGGTGGGGCACCACCTTGTCGAGCTAGGGTGCTCAGGTTGTCAGCAGTCGAGACTTCTGGTGAATCGCAACCTCCTCTTCTTCTAGGCTCGCGGGTCCGTTGATCAGCCAAGTACATTCATGTAGTTGCGCGCGGCCTGTGAGCTGCCTTGGAGCAGGACCATCGCTTCGACGAGACGTTGCTTGCTCTGCTCGCCACGCGAAATGGCCTCGGCGATCGTCGGGTGGCCGGTGCCAGCGGCAACCGCTCGTAGCCGGGCCAGCGTCTGCTCAGTCGCCTCGATGGCCGCGCGGATCTGCTGCTGGGTGCTGTTGCCCTGCTCGGCGGCCTGAGCGAGTGCGGCCTTGACTTCCTCAATGCTCGCCATGTGGCCCCTCCGGCTGACAGGCGAGAGGCTCTCGCTCCGTGTGTTTGGCCGGACACTATCGGACACCGTCGCCTCGTCGCTGCCCCGCAAAATTGCCGCAGTCCGCGAGACGACACCACATCAGAGTTGCCGCCCCGCGTTCGCCTGATGGGCCGATGCGTAAGCGCCGACCTGGAACGCCTCCGCGCGAGAACGCGCTTCTACGGCAATCTTGCACTTTCCGCTGTCGGTATGAAGCGATGCGTCCCTTGTGTCGGGACAGAAAACGCAAGATCGCGGAGAGAGGGCGGGCCGGCTGAGGAAACGTCCTACCATTTTCAGGAGGGATTTTCCCACCAGCAAGGAAGTTATGACTTTCGATGCCCGCGTGCCTCAGGATCATTGAGACCCATTCAATATCCTCGATGGAGGTGCTATGAACGTCTCTCGGCTCGGCGGGCCGACCCTGTCCCTGTTCCGCATCGTGATCGGTCTGCTGTTCACGTTGCACGGCCTGTCCTCGGTGTTCGGGTTGTTCGGCGGCAACCCGATGACTGGCAAGGCGGTACCGTTCGGCACCTGGCCGGGCTGGTGGGCCGCCCTGATCCAGTTGGTCTGCGGCGTACTGGTGCTGGTCGGGCTCTTCGCCCGACCCGCCGCGCTGCTCGCCTCCGGCTCGATGGCGTACGCCTACTTCGTGGTGCACCAACCGGATGCCCTGCTGCCGCTGCACAACGGAGGCGAGCTGGCGGCGCTCTTCTGCTGGGCGTTCCTGCTGGTCGCGGCGCTCGGCCCGGGTGCCTGGGCCCTCGACACGCTGCTCGCCCGGCGTCGTACCGACAGCCCTTCGGTCTCGGCTTCGGCGGCCGAGCCCGGCAGGGTGTCCGTCTGATCAGACCCGAACCGCGCGCCGCCGAAGCCTCGACGAGGCGGCTTCGGCGGCGCGCCCGGTCAAGGGGTCGGCCGATGTGTGCCCCGGCCCGGTGCCGCCCCGACACTCCCGGTCGCGGCGCCACCTCTGCGCTGATGTCGTGGACGACTCAGCTCCACAGCGAGCGTCGGGGACATGTCCCGACCGCCGAGGTCACGTGCCGCCGCCAACCCGCTGGTGCGGCCACGCGGACCGCAGCCGCCGAGCAAAGGCGGGGCGGGGTCAGGCCGGCGGGCGCTGGGTGAGGACCGCGTCCAGCAGGCCGGGGTAGAGCTTGTCCAGCTCGTCCCGGCGGAGCCGGACCAGTCGGCTGGTGCCGGCCGCCCGGGTCCGGGTCAGCCCCGCCTCGCGCAGCACCTTGAGGTGGTGGCTGCGGGTCGCCTTGGAGACGCCGAAGTCGAAACTGCCGCAGGCGGACTCGCCGCCCTCGGCGAGCGCCCGGACGATCTGTAGCCGCACGTCGTCGGCGAGTGCGGCCAACACGTTGGTGACCGGTACGGCGGTCAGGTCGGGTTCGTGCGGCTCCATGTGACCAGTGTAACCCTTGTTCGACAACCTTCGAACGAAGCCCTATGGTCAGTCTCGTTGGTTCGACGATACTCGAACATTGGAGTTGCCGATGCGATCCCGCGCCACCGCGTACCCACTGGTCGCCGTGCTCGGCTGGGGCGTGATGTTCCCGATCCTGGCCAGCGCGCTTCACCGGGTCGACCCGCTCAACCTGACCACCGCGCGCTACCTGCTGGCCGCCGTCGTCCTGGTCGCCATCCTGCTGCTCCGCGAGGGTGCCGGCGCGCTCCGCCACGGCGGCCGGGCGCTGGAGGTGGTGGTGCTCGGAGTGGTCGGCTTCGCGGGCTTCAACCTGCTCACCAACCTGGCGCTCGAACACGCCGCCCCGCAGCAGATCTCCCTCTTCGTGGCCACCACCCCGGTGATCACCCAGCTGGTCCGCTGGGCTCGCGACGGCGTACGCCCGAAGCCGGTCCTGTTGGCCCTCTCCCTGGTGGCGCTCCTCGGCGTCGGTCTGGTGATCACGCGCGGGAGCCTGGCCGGGCTCGGCCAGTTCGGTCTCGGTGGGCTCATGATGATCGGCGCGGTGCTGGGTTGGGGCATCTACACCCACGGCGCCAGCCGGTTCGGCGAGTGGTCGCCGCTGCGCTTCACCACACTGACCGCGCTCGCCGGCACGGCCGCCATGCTCGTCCTGAGCATCGGCGCCGACGCCTTCGGCTGGCAGCACGCGCCGGCCGCCGCCGACCTCGTGGCGGTCGCCCCGCAACTGGCGTACGCCGTGCTGGTGGGTGCCGTGATCGCGGTCCTGGCCTGGAACACCGGCGTACAGCGACTCGGTGCCGCCAACGCCGCGCTGTTCATGAACCTGGTCCCGGTGACCACCTTCGCGGTGCAGATCGCCCGCGGCTACCGCCCGGAGCCCGTCGAGCTGGTCGGGGCCGCCATCACGATCGCCGCCCTGATCGCCGCGAACCTCGCCGCCCGCCCCCGGGCCACGGCGCTGCCCCGGCCGAGCTCGGTGACGGACCCGATCGCGGTGACCGACCCCGTCGCGGTGAGTTTCCGCTGACCCAATAGCTGGGATCAGTGGTAGCAGGGGCCGACAGCGTTGTCCTAGACTCGACGCCACAACTGAATACCTCATCCAGAGGGGCTGAGGGATACGGCCCGACGACGCCCCGGCAACCACCCCGCGCGCTCACCGCTGAGCGACCCGCGGGGCAGGTGCCAATTCCGTCCCCGCCGCACCGTGCGATGCGGGGAAAGATGAGAGGACTCTCGACATGACGTCGACGCTCGTCGCCTCCGGCATCGACACCGCTGCCAGCCCCGCCCGCGCCCTGGTCTGCCGTGCCTGTTCGGCCCGCTACCCGCTCGCCGCCCAGCACGCCTGTTACGAGTGTTTCGGCCCGCTGGAAGTGGACTACGACACCGCCGCGCTGGCCACCGTCACCCGCGAGCAGATCGAGGCCGGCCCGAACAACATCTGGCGGTACGCCGCACTGCTCCCCGCCGGTCAGGACCCGGCCACCCGGGTCACCCTCGACCCGGGCCTGACCCCACTGGTGGCGGCCCCGCACCTCGCCGCCGAGCTGGGCATCACCGCGCCGCTCTGGGTCAAGGACGACAGCGCCAACCCCACCCACTCGTTCAAGGACCGGGTCGTCTCGGTGGCGCTCACCGCCGCCAAGGCCCTCGGCTTCAGCCGGTTCGCCTGCGCGTCGACCGGCAACCTGGCCAACTCGGTGGCCGCCCACGCGGCCCGCGCCGGGGTGCCCTCGGTGGTCTTCATCCCCAGCGACCTGGAACAGGGCAAGGTCATCACCACCGCCGTCTACGGCGGCGAGCTGGTCGCCATCGACGGCTCGTACGACGATGTCAACCGGCTCTGCGGTGAGCTGGTGGAGACCGACGAATTCGAGGACACCGCGTTCGTCAACGTGAACGTCCGGCCGTACTACGCGGAGGGCTCCAAGACCCTCGGCTACGAGGTGGCCGAGCAGCTCGGCTGGCGGATCCCGGCGCAGGTGGTCATCCCGATGGCCAGCGGCGAGCTGCTCACCAAGATTGACAAGGCGTTCTCCGAGCTGGTGGAGATCGGCCTGGTCGAAGCGCCGGCCGACGGCTGGAAGGTCTTCGGGGCGCAGTCCGCCGGCTGCAACCCGATCGCCGTCGCACTGCACGGCGAGACCGACACGATCGTTCCGGTCAAGCCCACCGGCATCGCCAAGTCACTCAACATCGGCGACCCGGCGGCCGGCCTCTACGCCCTGGAGGCGGTCCGCCGCACCGGCGGCTGGATGGAGTACGCCGACGACGACGAGATCCGCGCGGGCATCCGCGATCTGGCCCGTACCACCGGGGTCTTCGCGGAAACCGCTGGTGGGGTCACAGTGGCGGTGCTGCGCAAGCTGGTCGAGTCCGGTCGGCTCGACCCGACGGCCGAGACCGTCGTGTTCAACACCGGCGAGGGTCTGAAGACCATCGACGCGGTGGCCGGCCAGGTCGGGCCGACCCACCACATCAAGCCCTCGCTGCGGGCGGCCCGCGACGCCGGCCTCCTGGGCTGAACGGCCCGCCCGGCACCGGGGCCGAGTGGATCAGTCGGTAACTGGGTTTTCGCTGTGAGTGTGGAAAACCCGCCGCTACGGACTTGACGGCAGGAACCGGACGGCGCAAGATGCTCCGTGCGGGAGGGCATTTCGCCGAAGACTTTTGAAGTTCTTGCGACCCAACGCCGGAGGCGTTGTGCGAGTGTCCCTCCCGACCAACGTTCGATCGGGCCAGCGAGTAATTCGCTGGCCCGATCGCTTTTGTACGGTGCACGCTCACCGGCATGAGCATCACCATCGCGTCGTTCGACGGCGCCGACCGGACGTCGGTCGACGAGGCGTACCGGATCGGGTCGGCGGCCAACGACGCCGACCTGCCGGACTTCCCGCCCTCCTGCCGGCGCCGCTTCGACGCGTTGTTCCACACGCCGATGCCCGGCACCCGGTCGCTCTGGGCGCTGGCCCGTCTGGACGGCGTGCCGGCCGGCTACCTCCAACTGGACCTGCCGCAGCTCGACAACACCGACAACGCCACCGCCGAGCTGCTGGTGCATCCGCAGCTGCGGCGCCGGGGCGTTGGCCGTGCCCTGCACGAGTACGGGCTGCGCCTGCTCCGTGAGCACGGCCGCAAGCGGGTGGTGGCGATGACCGTCTCCGCGCTGCCCGGCGGGCCGGCCCGAAGCGTGGCCGGTGACGCGTTCGCCGCCGCGACCGGAGCCCAGCCCGCTCTCGCCGAGGTACGCCGACGGCTCGACGTCGGCGACATCGACCGGCTCGCTCTGCGGGCGGCGCTCGCCGAGGCGCAACCCCGAGCCAAGGGCTATCACTCGGTCTGCTGGCAGGGCTCCACCCCACAGGAGTACGTCGCCGACATCGCCTACCTGGACGGCCGGTTGTTGATGGACGCGCCCATGGGCGACGTGCAGTGGGAACCGGAGCAGGTGGACGCCGAGCGGATCCGCGGCAACGAACGGGCGCTGGACGCCCGGGGCCGGCGGTGCTACCACCTCGGGATGCGGCACGAGGCGTCCGGCCGACTGGTCGCCTGGACCCTGCTGGACGTGGGCGCTGCCGCCGACTGGCACGCGTTCCAGCAGATCACCATCGTCGACCCGGCCCACCGTGGGCACCGGCTCGGCCTCATCGCCAAGGCGGAGAACCTGCACCACCTGCTCACCCACGAGCCGGCGGTACAGGTGATCGACACCTTCAACGCTGCCAGCAACAGCTACATGGTGTCGATCAACGAGCAGCTCGGCTTCCGACCGGTGGACCAGTGGACCGACTGGCAGCTCACCCTCTGACGGGTATCGGCGCTACTGCTCGCGGACCTGACTCAGGCATGATGGCGGGCATGACGGAGACCCCGCATCCCCTGTACGACAGGCACGCCGACACCCTCAACCGTGCGCTGACCGCGATCACGGAGCGGGGCTACTGGTCCGCCTATCCCGAATCCCCCAGTCCCCGGGTGTACGGCGAGACTGCCGCCGCCGACGGGAAGGCCGCCTTCGAGGCGTACCTCGGCGGTGACTTTCCGCTCGACCAACCCGGCGCTGGCGTTCGGGTCGCCACCGAGACGAGCCCGTTCGGGGTGGAGTTGGCGGTGCGTTACCCACACGCCGGCCCCGGTGAGCTGATCGACGCCGCCTCCGCCGCGCTGCCGGCGTGGCGCGACGCCGGCCCGCAGGCCCGGGTGGGCGTCTGCCTGGAGATCCTCGACCGGCTGCACAAGCACATCTTCGAGCTGGCCAACGCTGTGCAGTTCACCAGCGGGCAGGCGTTCGTGATGGCCTTCCAGGCCGGTGGCGCGCACGCGCTGGACCGGGCGCTGGAGGCGCTGGCGTACGCGTACGCCGAGATGACCCGGCACCCGGGCACGGCGGGTTGGGAGAAGGCCGCCGGCAAGGGTGACCCGCTGCGGATGACCAAGACGTTCCACGTGGTGCCGCGTGGGGTGGCGCTGGTGATCGGCTGCAACACCTTCCCGACCTGGAACTCGTACCCCGGGCTGTTCGCCTCGCTGGTCACCGGCAACCCGGTGATCGTCAAGCCGCACCCGCGCGCGGTGCTGCCGCTGGCCATCACCGTGAAGTACGCCCGGGAGGTGCTCGCCGAGGCCGGGTTCGACCCGAACCTGATCATGCTGGCGGCCGAGGCGCCCGGTGAGAAGCTCGCGAGTGACCTGGCTCTGCACCGGGCCATCCGGATCGTCGACTTCACCGGCTCCACCGAGTACGGCGACTGGCTGGAGACGCACGCCCGGCAGGCATCGGTCTACACCGAGAAGGCCGGCCTCAACACCGTCGTCGTCGACTCCACCGACGACTTCGCCGGCATGTGCCGCAACCTCGGGTTCACGCTGACCCTCTACAGCGGGCAGATGTGCACCACCTCACAGAACATCCTCATCCCGGCCGGCGGCATCGAGACCGACCAGGGGCACAAGAGCTTCGACGAGGTGGCCGGCGGGATCGCCGCCGCCGTCGGCAAGCTCACCGCCGACCCGGCCCGGGCTGTGGAGCTGACCGGCGCCATCGTCAACGACGGGGTGCTGGAGCGGCTGGCCGAGGTGACCAAGGTCGGCGAGCCGGTGCTGGAGTCGCGGGCCGTGGCCCACCCGTCGTACGCCGACGCGGTGGTGCGTACCCCGACGATCGTGCAGCTGACCGCGGACGACTCGGAAACGTACGGCCGGGAATGGTTCGGGCCGATCTCGTTCGCCATCGCCACCGACTCGACCACGCACAGCCTGGAGCTGCTGCGCCGGACGGTCGGCGAGAAGGGCGCGCTCACCGCCGGTGTCTACTCGACCGACGAGGCGGTGCTGGACGCCACCGAGGCGGTGGCGGTCGAGGTCGGGGTGCACCTGTCCTGCAACCTCACCGGCGGTGTCTTCGTGAACCAGTCGGCGGCGTTCTCCGACTTCCACGGCAGTGGAGCCAACGCGGCGGCCAACTCGGCGCTGACCGACGGGGCGTACGTCGCCAACCGGTTCCGGATCGTTCAGTCGCGGCGTCACGTGTAGTGGTTGCGGTGGGGGTTTCCGGGGCAGCCCGACCCGCTCCGGGCGGTCAGGCTTGATCCCTGCGCGGGTCGGGCTGCCCCGGAAACCCGCCGTGGGCACGGCGGTGGCGTCGCTGCCGGCTTTTTTAGGGCATCCCAGTGGTTCTGCCTTGGGATGGTTCTCTGTTCTAGGCGGGTCTGCGCATCTGTAGCTCGGTCAGGGCTGGGATGTTCGGGTGGGGGACCCGTACCCCGGTGTCCTTGAAGCCCAGGCGCTGGTAGGCGTGGTAGGCGCGGTCGTTGCCGACCACCACCTCCAGCAGCAGTTCCGGCCGGCCACAGGCCCGCGACCAGGCGGCCACCCCGTCGATCAGCTCGCCGAGTAGGCCACTGCCGCGCCAGGTCGGCGTGACGTACACGGCGTAGATCACGGTCAGTCCCGGTTCGTTCGGGTGGGTCGTACCACCGGCGTGCCCGACCAGCCGGCCGCCAGGGTCGGCGACGAACTGCGCGTTACCGGCACCGGCCGAGGTGTACGCGACCCGGGCGGCGAACTCGTTGTGCGGTCGGGCCGCCGCGTCCGCCAGGGTCTCCAGGAAGGCCAACGGCGCGTCGGCCAGCATCTCCAGGCGCAGCGCCCGCATCCGGGCGGCGTCCTCCGGCCGGACCCGGCGGATCTCCGCGAGCCGCACTGCCGGCGGGCCCATGTCGGTGGTCATGTCCGCATGCCTACCACAGGGCAGGGATGGCGTTTCGCGAGCTGGGCCCGATCGCCGTCATCTCGGGGTCGCCCGGCGACCGTCCCTGCATCTCGCAATGACGCGGGCGAATCCGGTGGCTCGGGAACCCGGCCGATCAGCGCGGCCGGTGCGCCTCGGAGTGTGTCTGTTTTGTGGCCGTGCGCGGCCGTCAGTCCTCGTGTAGCGTGCGATTTCGATCACCTTTCTCAATGGCGGTCATCGATCGCTGAGTCGGTGGTCCGGGGCGCCCGGCCGTGCCGTGCGCCGAGTCAGGCAACGCCGGGCAGAGTGAGGGAAGTGCACAGTGGCACAGGGCTCCGTGAAGTGGTTCAACGCCGAAAAGGGCTACGGCTTCATCGCCGTCGACGGCGGGCAGGACGTTTTTGTCCACTTCTCCGCGATCGAAATGGACGGCTACAAGGCGCTGGACGACGGTCAGCGGGTCGAGTTCGAGATCACCCAGGGCCAGAAGGGCCCACAGGCAGAGCACGTACGCGTCATCGACTGAGCTTTCCTGGCCGATCGGCCCCGTGAGTCGGGGCTGCGGCAGGGGCGCGCACCCGGGAAGATCGTGAACCGTTCCAGCCGATGCTGAGGAGCGTTCATGACCGACCAGCCACCCCCGCCCACTCCGTCCTCCGGGCCGGGGGAGCCGGACCCGTCCTCGCCCGCCGGCAGCCCCGGTCACGCCGGTCCGCCGCCCGGCTGGGGGCCGGGCACGCCCCCGGCCGGCCCCGCCGGTCCGCAGCCCGGCTGGGATCCCGCGCAGGGTGCCTGGGGTGCGGCCCCGCCACCGCAGGGCTGGGCGTTCCCGCCCACCGGGGGCTACCCGCCCGGGTCGGGTCCCTACGGCGGGCAGCCGTGGTACCCGGGGCCGCCGGTCGGCTGGTATCCGCCCGGTTACGGGTCCGACCCGAACGACGCCCTGGTCACGCCGCCCGGCGCGGGTATCGGCGGCTGGTTCAACCGGTGCGGGGGAGCGCTGCGCCGGGGCTGGCGGCAGTTGGTGCCGATCATGCTGCTCACCCAGGTGCTGCCCGCGGCGGTGCTCTCGGTGGTCTCCCTCGGGCTGGACCCGTCGGCGAAGTGGTCCGCCCAGGCCGGATCGACGTCGACCCCCGCGCTGCCGGACAATTTCGTCGCCGAACTGCTGAGCCTCCTGGTCCTGTTGCTCGGCGGCAGCCTGGTCGTCGGGTTGGTGCAGGCCGTCGGGTGGGCCGCCGGCACCTGGGTGATCACCCAGCAGGCGGCCGGTCAGCCGGCCAGCCTGGAGTCCGCGCTGCGCTACGGCCTGCGTCGGGCACTCGGGCTGTGGGCGTGGACCCTGCTGGTCAGTCTGCTCATCGGCGTCGGTGTCTGCTTCTGCGTACTGCCGGGCATTTACCTGGCCTTCGCGCTGAGCATGGCCGGCCCGGTCTATCTCTTCGAACGGCACAACCCGATCGGTCGATCGTTCCGGATGTTCCACGACCGGCTTGGCCTGCTGCTCGGACGGGTGGCCCTGGTGGCCGTGGCGGTGATCGTCGGCACGCTGATCCCCGGTGCCCTGGAAGGGATCGGCACCGGCGCGCTCGGAACGGACCCGTTCTCCTCGGCGGGTACCGCAGCCGGGGCGGTGGTCGTGATCGCTATCACCGCGGTGTTGGCCCTGCCGGCCCACCTCGCCCAGATGGTCGGTCTGCTGGTGACGTACGTCGAGCAGCGTGCCCATGAGGCGCCGGTGAACAGCGCTGGACTGGCCGCGGAACTCGGCTGAGCGGCGGCATCGTGCTTGCACTCGGCAGGGGAGAGTGCTAAACAAGTCATTGGCACTCGCGTACCGTGAGTGCCAACGGTCGGGACGGTGGGGCCAGGTTGTGCCGGTGTGGAGACACCGGGGCAGCACATGGCCGGTCGTCGCGGGCTATCCGGCCCGGCCGAAGGACGTCGTCGTCGCCTGGTGGCGACGTCCCGAGTGTGTACACCAGGCGGCCCATCCGGGACACACACTCGGGTGGCCGTGAGTGTCCAGGAGGACAACACCGTATGGCAAAGATGATCGCGTTCGACGAAGAGGCGCGCCGCGGCCTCGAGCGTGGCATGAACCAGCTCGCTGACGCCGTAAAGGTGACCCTCGGCCCCAAGGGCCGCAACGTCGTGCTCGAGAAGAAGTGGGGTGCCCCCACCATCACCAACGATGGTGTGAGCATCGCCAAGGAGATCGAGCTCGAGGACCCGTACGAGAAGATCGGCGCTGAGCTGGTCAAGGAGGTCGCCAAGAAGACCGACGACGTTGCCGGTGACGGCACGACGACGGCGACCGTCCTGGCCCAGGCCCTGGTTCGCGAGGGCCTGCGTAACGTGGCCGCCGGCGCCAACCCGATGGCCCTGAAGCGGGGCATCGAGGCTGCCGTCGCGAGCGTCTCGGAGGAGCTGTCCAAGCTCGCCAAGGACGTCGAGACCAAGGAGCAGATCGCCTCCACCGCCTCCATCTCCGCTGGTGACAGCACCGTCGGCGAGATCATCGCCGAGGCGATGGACAAGGTCGGCAAGGAAGGCGTCATCACCGTCGAGGAGAGCAACACCTTCGGGCTGGAGCTGGAGCTCACCGAGGGCATGCGCTTCGACAAGGGCTACATCTCGGCCTACTTCATGACCGACCCGGAGCGTATGGAGGCCGTCTTCGACGACCCGTACATCCTGATCGCCAACAGCAAGATCTCGTCGGTGAAGGACCTGCTCCCGATCCTGGAGAAGGTCATGCAGTCGGGCAAGCCGCTGCTGATCATCGCCGAGGACCTGGAGGGCGAGGCCCTCGCCACCCTGGTTGTCAACAAGGTCCGTGGCACCTTCAAGTCGGTCGCCGTCAAGGCACCGGGCTTCGGTGACCGCCGCAAGGCCATGCTGACCGACATCGCCATCCTCGCCGGTGGCCAGGTCATCAGCGAGGAGGTCGGCCTCAAGCTCGACGCCGCGACCGTCGACATGCTGGGCCGCGCCCGCAAGGTCGTGGTGACCAAGGACGAGACCACCATCGTCGACGGTGCCGGTGACGCCGAGCAGATCCAGGGCCGGGTCAACCAGATCCGGGCCGAGATCGACAAGAGCGACTCCGACTACGACCGCGAGAAGCTGCAGGAGCGGCTGGCCAAGCTGGCCGGCGGCGTCGCGGTCATCAAGGTCGGCGCGGCCACCGAGGTCGAGCTCAAGGAGCGCAAGCACCGCATCGAGGACGCCGTTCGCAACGCGAAGGCGGCCGTCGAAGAGGGCATCGTCCCGGGTGGCGGCGTCGCGCTGGTGCAGGCCGGCAAGACCGCCTTCGACAAGCTCGACCTGGTCGGCGACGAGGCGACCGGTGCGAACATCGTCAAGGTCGCGCTGGACGCCCCGCTGCGGCAGATCGCCGTCAACGCCGGCCTTGAGGGCGGCGTCGTGGTGGAGAAGGTCCGTAACCTCGAAGCGGGTCACGGTCTGAACGCCGCCAACGGCGAGTACGTCGACCTGCTGGCCGCGGGCATCATCGACCCGGCCAAGGTGACGCGTTCGGCGCTGCAGAACGCCGCTTCCATCGCGGCGCTCTTCCTCACCACCGAGGCTGTTGTCGCGGACAAGCCGGAGAAGACCCCGGCTGCCCCGGCTGGCCCGGGTGGCGGGGACATGGACTTCTGAGTCCAGTTCCGACACCGAACGGGGCGGGCCGCTGACGCGGTCCGCCCCGTTCGTCGTCAGGTCGGCAGTGGGCGCTGGTTGCGCCGCTTGTGTGCCCGGCTGTACGGCGGGAGCAGCTGGATCGGTGCGTCCACCATCTCCTGCGACTCCTCGGCCACCGGCGGCTCGCCGTCGGTGGTCATCTCGGCCAGTTGCTCGGCGTCGCCGTAGTCGAGCCTGTCGAACGGCAGTTGGCCGGGGAGTTCACCCACCGGTTTCCAGGTGATCGGCGGGCCGTCCTCGGTCTGGTTGTCATCCGTGGTCATGGCTGCCTCCTCTACCGAAACGGTAGGGGGCGTCGTTGGCCGATGCGGGCGAATGGATCTATGTCCTGTTTGCCCCGGTTATCCCCCGGACAGGGTCCGCCGGTACAGGAAGAAGACCCGCTCGATCCGCGCACCCGCGCTGCCCGAGTAGAACGGCACCGGTCCTACCCAGCCGATCTGTGCCCGGTCCAGCCCCGCCGCCCGCTGGTCGCGCAGGCAGCGCCGCAACAGCACCCCACCGATGCCCGACCCCTCCGCGGCCGGTGCGGTGCCCATCGGCCCGAACCAGCTCGGCCGGGACGACCCGTACGCGGCGAAGCCGAGCACCTCGCCGTCCCGCTCCGCCAGGTGGCAACCGGCGTCGGCGCGCCCCACCGAACCGGCCAGCTCACCGTCCCACGTTCCGCCGAAGGTGGACCGGGCGAACGCGGCCAACGCTGGAAGGTCCGCCAGCTCCGCCCGGCGTACCGTGATGCCCTGGTCGGCCAGCCGCCGCTCCGTCGCCTCGGTGGACCGCAGTGCCGGCGACCCGTCGTACGACAGGTCCGCGGTCATGTTCCAGGCCGTCCGGTCCTGCTGGTAGCCCAGCGCGAGGGCGGCGCAGACCGCCGGCGTGTAGCGGACGTCGATCCCCGGCCACGCGTAGTACGGCGGGTTCCCGGCCAGCAGCACCTCGGTCGCCCCACGGTCGGCGAGCACCCGCTCGGCCCGCTGGAGCAGCGCCCGGCCGACGCCCCGACGCCGCTGGTCCGCAAGGACCGCGACCAGGTCGACGTGGCCGATCCCCGGCTCGACCGACGACACCGAGCAGATCAGCACCCCCACCAGGTCCGCACCTCGGTACGCGCCCAGCCCGACCACGGGCCGGTCGGCGGCGGCGGCCCGGGTCCAGAGCACGTCCACGATGGAAGCCGCCTCGGCGGAGTCCTCGGGCAGGTCGAGCGCCTGCTGGCAGAGCTGTACGACGCTGGTGACCAGGTCGGCGGTCAGCTTGGTGACGGTGATCTCGGCGTCCATGGTCGCCGACCCTAGATCACCGGATGTCCAGCCGCATCCTCGCCCGTGGGGCGACGATCACCCCTGGGCGGCGCGAACGGCGGCGTAGGCGTCGACCTCGCCGGCGCCGGTGACGTTCGCCGGAGCGCCGCAGGCGTCGGAGGGACTGTCGGAGCGATAGGTGGGCGTCACCTCAGTGGCGGTGTCCCGCAGGATCTGCCGGGTCCGGGTCACGTCGCCGACCAGCGCCGGGTTCGCCGACCACATCAGCGCGACCACCCCGGCCACCTGCGGCGTCGCCATCGACGTGCCGTCCAGCTCGGCGTACGTGCCGCCCGGCATGGCCGACACCACACCCACCCCCGGTGCCAGCACGTCCGGTTTACCCGAGCCGCCCGGCACCGGCCCGCGCGACGAGAACTCGGCGACGCGCCGCTGGTCGTCCACCGCGCCCACTGTCAGCACATCCGGGTAGGGGGCGGGCGGATCGTCGATCGACGCGCACCACGGGCCGGTGTTACCGGCCGCGGCGACCACGAAGATCCCGGCGGCGTCGAGGGCGGCGGTGGCCGGCCGCAGAACGCGCTGGTCGCAACCCTCGATGGGCGGGCAGCCCCACGAGTTGGTCAGCACCTGCGGGGCGCGCTCCGGACGGCCGTCGGTGAACGGGTCGCCGCCGGCCGGGAAGGGCGCCAACATGAACTGGAGACAGTCCAGGTAGTGCGCGGGGCTGCCGAGGTTGCGGTCCAGGTTCACGCAGCCCACCCACTGCGCGTCCGGGGCCACCCCGATGCCGTCCCGCCCGACCGCGCTGCCCACCGTGTGGGTGCCGTGCCCGCCCTGGTCGGTCGGGCTCCGGGTGTCGTCCCACGGGTCGAACCAGGAGTCGTCCCCACCACGGAACCCGGCTCGGAGCGCCGGATGGCCGCCGTCCACCCCCGAGTCGGAGCTGCCGACCACGATGCCCGCGCCGGTGACCCGAAGTTGGGACCACACCCGGTCGGCGCCGATCTGACGGATGTTCCACTCCGGGCCGGTCGGCTTGGGCAGGGTGCCCCGGCTCTGCCCGGCCGGGGCCGGCAACGGTCGCAGGCGCTGGCTGACCAGCACCCGCGCCACCTCAGGTCGGCGGGCGAGCCAGGCCCGCACCGCCGGGCCGCCGTCCACCTCGACCGCGTTGACCAGGTAGTACGACACCGGGTCGAGCCGCAGCCGGTTCAACCCCCGGAGCAGGTCGCCCTGGCTCTGCTCGGCGGTCGTCACCAGCCGCCGGTAGACCTCCGCCGCGCGGGCGTCCCGTCCGGGCCGGCCCGGCGCGGCGGCCGGGAGACCGCTCAGGTCGGCCTGCGTACGCAGCACCACGAACAGCCGCTCGCCGTACAGGCCCGGCTGGCCGGGGCCGAGGTCGACCGCCCCGAACGCCACCAGCAGCACCACGGCCGCCAGCGCGGCGACGCGCCTGCTCGGGGTGCGGGCCGTCGGCCGGGCGAGCAGCACCGCGTACCCGATGGCGACCAGGACCGCGACGGCGAGCCCGACGCCGGCGGCGGCCGCCACCCAGAACGGGATGTCCCGGGTGCCGACCAGCAGCAGGCTGATCTCCTCCGGGTCGCTGAAGGCCAGCGGACCGAGCGCGGCCAGGCCCACGAGCCAGCCGGTCGCCGCTCGGCCGGCGCGCACGGCCTCAGCCGGGTCGGTTGTGGGCCGTCGGGTCGCGGCCCGAGGCGCGGCCTCGGCCGGCTCGGCGTTGGGCCGCCAGGTCGCGGCCCAGAGCGCGGCCAGCGCGAAACCCACCGGCGGCAGGGTCAGCAGCGCGGGCAACTGCGCGCCGGACTGCCCGGTCCCGGCCGCGAGCAACAGCAACGCCACCCCGGCGACCAGACCGCCGACCAGCACCAGCCGAGCCGGCCGGGGTGGTCGCCCAACAGCGAACTGGGCCCAGAAGGGGGCGTCCAGCAGAGTCGCGGCAAGCAGCCCGAGCGCGGCGGCCGCCACCAGCGCGAGAGCGGTCTCCAGGAGGCCACCGAGCGCGCCCAGCCAGGCCCACGGCAGCAGCATCGCCAACCCGGCGGCCACCGCGAGCAGCGGCACCGGGCCGATACGGCGCGCGCGCCGTCCGACCGACTCCGCGCCTCCGTTGGCCTCGGGCGGCGTGGTGTCGGCGTCTCCGGTGGCCTCGGGCGGGGTGGCGTCGCCGTCTCTGGCGGCCTCGGGCCGCGTGGTGTCGGCGCCTGCGGTGGCCTCGGGCCGCGTGGTGTCGCCGCTTCCGGTGGGTGCCGGGCCGCCGACCGAGCCAACCAGCCCGGGGTACGCCCACCGGCGCGCCGACCAGCGCACGGCGAGCGCGCTGAGGGACGCGGCGGCGGCCAGCGCGGCGAGGTACGCCTCATGGTGCACCGGCGGCACGGCCCGCAGCACTGTGAGCACGCCGAGCGCGATCGCCCCGATCAACCAGGCCCGCCCGGTGGCCCGAACCGCGCCCGACCGGGGCAGGACTGCCAGCAGGAGGGCGGGCGTGCCGGCCAGCACGACGGTGGCCAGGCCGAGCACCGGCCAGAGCCAGCCGAGCCGGTCCCGTCCGAAGCCCAGCAGCACCTGATCGGTGAGCCAGCCACCGGTCTGGGTGCCCACTGTGACCGCAACCGTCCAGCAGCCGACCAGGACGGCCGCGACCACCGGCCACGGGGAACTGCGATCGCTGGGGCCCTGGTACGCAGGTTGACCTTGCATCCGAGAACCTTACGACTACGAGGATGGGTTTCGACCCGACCGTCGGGTTCCGAGGCGTCGAGGAACCGTGCAGATGGGTCGGCCGGGATCGGGTGGCGGGACGTGTCGTGCGCTCCGGAGCAGGTAGGCGCGGTGCGGGCCGGGCGGCGAATGTCGACACGGTGGCTCGACGGTTACGGTGGACAGGTGCGCGACCCCAATGTCTCCCGATCCGTCGCCGGTCAGCTCTCACCGGTCCGCCGTGCGTCCGACCTGCGTCGACTTCGTGCCGAGCGCTTCGACGTGCTGGTCATCGGGGGCGGGGTGACCGGAGCCGGTGCCGCCCTGGACGCTGCGTCCCGTGGCCTGAAGGTGGCGCTGGTCGAGGCACGTGACCTTGCCGCCGGGACCTCCAGCCGGTCCAGCAAACTCATCCACGGTGGCCTGCGGTATCTGGAGCAGTTGGAGTTCCACCTGGTCCACGAGGCGCTCACCGAGCGCGGCCTGCTGGCCACCCGGCTCGCGCCGCACCTGGTACGCCCGGTGCCGATCATGGTGCCGCTGCCGGCCGGGCGGGGCCTGCGGGACCTGCCGGCCCGGGTCTTCCGGCGCTCGTACTACGGCGCCGGGGTGGCCGCGTACGACGCCTTCGCCGGGATTTTCGGCGGTGGTCGGGGGATGCCCCTGCACCGTCACCTGACCCGGGAAGGCGCCCGGCGGATCTTCCCGAGTCTGCGGGCCGACGCGCTGGCCGGGGCGATCCGCTACTACGACGGGCAGGTCGACGACGCCCGGCTGGTTGTCACACTGGCCCGCACCGCGGCCAGCCTCGGCGCCACAGTGGTGAGCAGTGCCCGCGCCGTCGGGCTGATCCGGCAGGCGCGCGAGGTGACCGGCGTCCGCGTCCGGGACCTGGAGGCGCCACCGGGATCGCCGGACGCGGAGTTCGAGGTGCAGGCCCGCACCGTCATCGCCGCCACCGGCGTGTGGAGCGACGACATGTCCCGGATGCTGAACGACGTCGGCCTGCGACCCGGCATCCGGGTGCGCGCCTCCAAGGGGGTGCACCTGGTGGTGCCCCGCTCGGCGATCACCGGCGAGACGGGGCTCATCCTGCGTACGGCGAGTTCGGTGCTCTTCGTCATCCCCTGGGGCGGGCACTGGATCATCGGCACCACTGACACCGACTGGCGGCTGGACCGTTCCCACCCGGCCGCCTCGGCCCGCGACATCGACTACCTCCTCCAGCAGGTCAACACCGTGCTGGAACGGCCGCTGACCACCGCCGACATCGAGGGCGTGTACGCCGGGCTGCGTCCGCTGCTGGCCGGCGAGGCCGACTCGACCTCGAAGCTCTCCCGGGAGCACGCGGTCTTCGAGCCGATGCTCGGGCTGCTGCTGGTCGCCGGCGGCAAGTACACGACGTACCGGGTGATGGCGTCCGACGTGGTCGACCGGGCCGCTCGCCGACTCGGTGGCGCTCGCTCGTCGCGCACCGCCGACCTGCCTCTGCTCGGCGCCGACGGCTACCCGGCCATGTGGCGGGACCGGGCCGACCTGGCCCGCCGGCACGGCGTGCCGGTGGGCGTGGTGGAGCACCTGCTGGAGCGGTACGGCACCCTCACCCTGGACCTTCTGGCGCTGGTCGACGCCGATCCTCTGCTGGCGTCCCCGCTGGCTGGTGCTCCGGAGTATCTGGCGGCCGAGGTCGCGTACGCGGCGCGGGCCGAGGGCGCGTTGCACCTGGAGGACGTGCTGACCCGGCGGACCCGCATCTCGTTCGAGACCAGCCACCGGGGGCTGGAGTCGGCGGAGCACACCGCCGAGTTGATGGGGGCGGTGCTCGGTTGGGACGCGGCCACCCGGGCGCGGGAGGTCGAGCACTACCGGGTTCGGGTGGAGGCGGAGCGGCAGTCCCAGTTGATGCCGGACGACGCGACGGCGGACGCGGCCCGTCTCGGCGCTCCGGACGTCAGGGGTTACGCGGCCGACCGGGGCGACGACAACCAGGCGGAGCTGCGCTCGTCCGCTCGATGACGAATTGCGACGTTACCGATGGGTAACCATCGATACCGGCCCGGATGGTGGTTTCGGACGCTACCTACGGTGGGGTAGGTTTCCGCGCGTGCTAGCCCGCGCGCGCCCTCATCTGCTCCTACCCTTGCTCGCCGTCGCGCTCGCCGGTGCCCTGACCGGGTGCTCCCTCTTCGACGGAGACAAGCCGAGCACCCCGGTGGCGCAACCAACCCCCGGCACGGCGGGCGGCGGCTCGCAGCTGGAGATCCCCACCACCGTCGCCGCCGGTCAGGTCAGCCTGCTCCAGCGGCTCGGGGAGGACGGGCCGATGCGCACCCTGAGCGTCGAGCGGAACGGCGCGTGGCAGTGCGTCGACTGCGCCGGCGACGGCGTGACCTCCCGGGGCACCCTCGCACCGGAGCTGACCGAACGGCTCCAGGTGCTGCTCGCCAACCCGAAGCTGGCCGACGAGACCGATCAGGCCCGGCGGTACCGGACAACCTGCATCGACGCGCTGACGTCCAGCCTCATCACCTCGACCGGGCTGATCACCTCGCAGGACTGCCCGGGCGAGGAGCTCACGCCGGTCGCCGGGGAGATCCTGCTGCTGCTCACCCAGGCGACCCCGGCCGAGGTCAAGGGCTGACCGCAGCCGGTCAGAGCACCTTGCCCGGGTTGAGCAGGCCGGCCGGGTCGAGCGCCGACTTGATCGCCTGATGCACCCGGACACCGACCGGCCCGATCTCCCGGGCCAGCCAGTCCCGCTTGAGCAGCCCCACCCCGTGCTCGCCGGTGCACGTGCCGCCCAGGTCCAGGCCGAGCCGCATGATCTCGTCGAAGGCCCGCCGACCCCGCTCCACGCTCGCCGGGTCGGCCCGGTCGACAACGATGTTCGGGTGCATGTTGCCGTCCCCGGCGTGCCCCACCACGCCGATCGGCACCTCACACTCGGCCGCGATCCGGGCGACCCCGTCCAGGAGCGCGGCGAGCGCGCCGCGCGGCACCGCCACGTCGTCGATCACCAGACCGCCGATGCCGCCCGGGTAGGCGTCCGCCGCGAACTTCTCCATGGCCGGGTGGGCCAGCCGGCGAGCCTGGAGCAGCGCCGCCGCCTCCACCGCGTCGGTGGCCGCGTAGACCTCGTCGGCGCCGACGGCCTCGCACACCTCCGCCAGCACGGCCAGGTCGTCCGCCGCCCGGGAGCCGGTGTCGGCGGCGGCCAGCAACAGGGCCTGCGCGTCGGTCCGCAACCCCATCGGTCGGTACGCCTCGATCGCCCGCAGGTGGGTCTGGTCCAGTAACTCCAGCAGGCTGGGGGTGAGCCCGCGAGCCGCGATCTCGGCCACCGCCGCGCCGGCCGTGGCGGTGGATCCGAAGACCGCCACCAGGGTCAGTGAGTCAGCCGGGGCGGGACGCAGCGCCACTGTCACCTCGGTGATCACGCCGAGGGTGCCCTCCGAACCGACGAACAGTCGGGTCAGGTCGTAGCCGGCCACCCCCTTGGCCGTACGCCGGCCGGTGCGCAGCACCTCACCGGAGGCGAGCACCACCTCCAGGCCAAGCACGTACTCGGTGGTCACTCCGTATTTCACACAGCACATGCCGCCGGCGTTGGTGGCCACGTTGCCGCCGATCGTCGACGACTGCCAGGAGCCGGGGTCCGGCGGGTACCAGAGGCCCTGTTTCGCCACCGCCCCGGCCAGGGCCGCGTTGACCACCCCCGGTTGGACCACGGCGATCCGGCTCACCGGGTCGATCTCCCGGATCTCGGTCATCGCGACGGTGCTGAGCACCACAGCGCCGTCCACCGCGTTCGCCGCGCCGGCCAGCCCGGTCCGTGCGCCCTGCGGCACCACCGGTACGCCGTGCCGCGCCGCCGCCTGGATCACGGCGACCACCTGCTCGGTGTCGCGCGGGCGGGTCACCACCAGCGGGACGCCGGCGGCGCACAGGTCGGCCTCGTCCCGCTGGTGCAGGCGCAGCAGGTCCGGGTCGGTGAGCACGGCGTCGTCACCGAGCGCGGCGCGCAGGTCGTCGAGGAGCGCGGTGGGGGCCATGCAGCCGAGGTTAGGGCGGTACCGGGCGATCATCAACATGATCGACTGAGCGGGTTAACTTGGCACCATGCTCTACCTGGACCGGCCGGCCTGGCCGTGGCGCGGTCGGCTCTGGTCGCACCTGATCAGTGACGTCTCGTACGCCGAGCTGCACGTCTTCGCCGAGGCGCTCGGCGCGCCCCGACGCGGCTTCGACCGGGACCACTACGACATCCCGGCGGACCGGTTCGCGGCGGCGGTGTGGCTCGGTGCCCAGGTGGTGCCGAGCCGGGAGCTGGTCCGGTTACTCCGCGCCGCCGACCTGCGTCGGCCGAAGCACCTGGTCAACCCGCGTTCTCCGGTGCCCCGGTGAGGGTGGCCAGCTCGCGGCGCACATTGTCCCGGGCGGGCTCTTCCCACCGGCTCGCCAGCGGTGGCGACCGGAACAGCGCCGGCAGCGACAGCAGGCCGGTCAGCACGGCGGCCCGCCCAGCCCGGAAGGCCGGCTCCGGCACGTGGGCGTACTCCCGGCGGATCGCCGCCGCGTAACGCTCGTAGCTGGCCGGCGGCGCGGCCAGCACGGCCAGGTCCGCGTCGCAGAGCAGTACGCCGTCCCGGTCGCCCGGTGCCACAGCGTGCCCGGCGGTGAGCAGCACCAGCCGGCGCACCTCGGCCACCGTGGGCCCTGGCACCCCGAGCCCGGTGAGCACGCTCTCGGCCAGCGCGGCGCTGTCCCGTTCGTTGGCGTCGCCGTTGGCCCGGGGGTCGTAGACCGCGTCGTGGAACCAGGCCGCCAGCCGGACCGCATCGGCCCGGGCGGCCAGGTCGGCGTGCTGGTCCACCACATCGAGCACCGCCGCCAGGTGGGCCACCGTGTGGTAGTGCCGATGCGGCTCCCGCCAGCGGGCGATCAACTGCTCGCCAGCCCTGGTGGTCTCCGGCTCGGGCCTCGCGCCGGCACCCCGGGCCGCCGCCCGCCACCGGTCCAACAGATCAACCACCGCCCGAGTCTGCCGCATCCGCCCGCGACGCGCGGGTGGGGAGGGTTCAGCGGGGCCACCACGGGTAGTCGCGCCCATGGCCGTGGCCCGGGACAAGCGACAGCCGATGGTGCGACGTACCGCGCTGCGCGACGGTTTGGTGGACATCGACGGCGCACGGATCGCCGAGGCCACCGAGCAACTGCGCCACCGCAGCCGGGCCACCCTGCACGATCGGCTGCACCGGGTACGGATGGCCGGCGGACTCGCGGTGCAGGCCGGGCTCGCCGCCGGGCTCGCGTACCTGATCTCGCACAAGGTGCTCGGCAACCCGCAACCGGTCTTCGCGCCGATCTCCGCGGTCGGCACCCTGGCCGCGTCGGTCGGTCAGCGGTTCCGCCGGACGGTGGAGCTGATCGTCGGGGTGGGGGTCGGGGTGGCCGTCGGCGACCTCCTGATCTACCTGCTCGGCACCGGGGCGTGGCAGCTCGGCCTGGTGGTCACCGTGGCGATCCTGCTCACCATCTTCGCCGGAGCGAGCGTGGCCATCGTCATCCAGGCGGCGGCCACGGCGGTGCTGATCGTGACGCTGAGCCCGTCGACCCAGAACCTGGAGATCCCCCGCTTCGTCGACGCGTTCCTCGGCGGTGGGATCGCGCTGCTGGTCACGGCGGTGCTGCTGCCACTGAACCCACTCCGGGTGATCAACCGGGCGGCCCGCCCCGCCCTGGACCTGCTCGCCGCCCAGCTCGACGCCACCGCCGACGGGCTGCGCAACCGGGACCGCGCCACCATCCAGGCCGCACTGGAGAGGCTGCGCAACAACAAGGAGGAGCTGGCCACGCTGGGCGAGGCGATCGAGGGGGCGAAGGAGACCGCCACCCTCTCCCCGGCCCGCTGGCACCGCCGCGACGAACTGACCCACTACGCCGAGGCCGCCGACCCGATCGACCGGGCGATGCGCAACAGCGGCACCCTGATCCGCCGGTCCGTCACGCTGGTCGAGGACGAGGAACCGGTACCCGATCCGATGCCGGACGCGATCGGTCACCTCGCCGAGTCGGTCCGGCTGCTCAAGCACGAGTTCGCCGCCGGTGAGGAGCCGGAGGAGGCCCGGGAGCGGTCGCTGCGGGCGGTCAGCGAGTCCAGCCGGGCGTACGGCGCCGGGGTGGGGTTCTCCGGCAGCGTGGTGATCGCCCAGATCCGGACGACAGCGAGCGACCTGCTTGTCGCCTCCGGCATCGAGCAGGAGGAGGCGAACCGGTGGATCCGCACCGCCTTCGGGGAGCAGGAGCGCCCGGTCGGTGAGCCCGCCGAGCCCGGCGAGACGCCGAAGCCACCCACCGCCCCGCCGGTCGGCTGAGCGGGAACGACCGCCGGGCGAGCCTCAGGCCAGTTCGGCCAGGGCCGCGAGCAGCCGGTCCACCTCGTCGGCCGTGCTGCCCAGCCCGATGCTGGCCCGCAGCGCGGTGGACGGCAGGTCCCGCCGGCCGGTACGCCCCGCCGCCTCGCCGAGCAGACGCCGGGCCAGGGGGTGGGCACAGAACAACCCGTCCCGTACGCCGATGTGGTGCTCGGCGGCCAGCCGGGTGGCCACCTCGGTGGAGTCCCAGCCGGCGACCACGAACGAGACGATGCCGACCCGGGGCGCGTCCGGGCCGAAGGTGCGCAGCTCGACGACGTGCGGCAGGGCGGCGAGGCCGGTCCGTAGCCGGGCCAGCAGGGCCTGCTCGTGGGCGGCCAGCGCGCCCTGGTCCGCCTCGTCGAGCGCCCTGCACACCGCCGCCAGCGCGACCGCTCCGAGCAGGTTCGGGGTGCCGCCCTCGTGTCGGGCCGGGCCGGTCGCCCAGGTCACGTCGTGGGTGGCCGGCCCGACGTGGCTGGTGGCGCCACCGCCGGCCAGGTAGGGCGGGGCGGCGTCCAGCCAGTCGGCGCGACCGATCAGCACGCCCGCGCCGAACGGCGCGTACAGCTTGTGGCCGGACACGGCCAGGTAGTCGACGTCGAGCGCGAGCAGGTCGACCGGGGCGTGCGGGGCGAGCTGCGCGGCGTCGAGCACGATCCGGGCACCGTGCCGGTGCGCCACCCGCGCCAGTTCGGCGACCGGCCACCGCTCACCCGTCACGTTGCTCGCACCGGTCACCGCAACCAGCACCGGCAACGCCGGGCTGCTGCCCCGGCGCAGCTCGGTGAGGGCGGCGGCGAGATCGCGTACCGCCCCCTCGGGGTCGCTGGGCACCGGCAGCCGCACCGACCCGCGCGGCCAGGGCAGCAGGTTGGCGTGGTGTTCGCCGGCGAATGTGACAACGGTGGTGCCGGCCGGCACGGCCCGTGCCAGCAGGTTGAGCGCGTCGGTGGTGTTGCGGGTGAAGATCACATGATCGTCGGCGCGAGCGCCGAAGAAGTCCCCGATCGTCTGCCGGGCCTGCTCGTACTCGAGGGTGCAGCGCCGCGACAGCGCTCCCGCTCCGCGATGCACGCTGGCGTACCAGGGCAGCAGCTCTGCCACCGCGTCGGCTGCGGCCCGTGCGCACGGCGCAGTGGCCGCGTAGTCCAGGTTGATCTCGCCGGGCACGCCGAGGACGTCGAGCGACGCGGACGGCACGGTGGGCAGGCTGGGCAGCGAGGGTACGAGAGTGACGGACACGCCGGAACCTCCGGGGTCAGGGACCCCGGGTGCGACATCGGGACGGGGTCCGCGCTTGCCCAGCACACCGATCGGGCTGGGCCCGGTCATCACCCGGGGCACCCCACCGCGAACTCGACGAGGGTTGCCGGCCAGCAAGCCGGGGCTTGACGCTGGCGCTCGTGACCTGCCGGCAGCATAGCGGCTACCGATGCGACCGAACCAGCCGGCGGCGGATGGCTACGCTGACCGCATGGCCGACACCCCGCCCGGTTCACCGCTGCCGCCTGCGCCCGCCGCCCCGCCCGCGCCCGCCGGCCCTCCCATGGGTGAGACGCCGCGAATGCCGCTGCGCCGACTGGGCTGGCGGCGGTTCCTGGTGCTGGCCGGGGTGGTGCTGTTGATCGCGGCGTGCGCGGTCTTCATGGTCTTCACGCTCGGCCAGTCGCTCGGTGCGCAGGCCCTGCTGATCGGGGTGGTCGCCGCCATTCTGCCGGTGCCGGTGCTGGTCGGCTGCTTCCTCTGGCTGGACCGGTACGAACCGGAGCCGTTGAAGTATCTGATCTTCTGCTTCGCCTGGGGGGCGTTCGTCTCCACCGCCGCCTCGCTCACCGTCAACGACTTCGCGGCCAACCGCTTCGCCGACTGGGGCCTGCCGTCGGCGCTCACCGGGGTACTGGTGGCGCCGTTCATCGAAGAGCTGACCAAGGCGCTGGGCCCGATCCTGCTGCTGGTGTTCCGCCGGCGCGAGTGGTCGGGGATCACCGACGGCCTGGTCTACTGCGGGCTCGCCGCGGTCGGCTTCGCGATGGTGGAGAACATCCTCTACCTGGGCGGGTTGGGCTACGCGTCCGGCGCCGACCGGTACGGCCCGGCCACCGGCATCCAGCAGGTCATCGCGATCTTCATCCTGCGGATCCTGCTGTTCGGGTTCGCCCATCCCCTCTTCACCTCGATGACCGGTGTGGGGTTGGGCATCGCCTCCCGGACGGCGGACCGGCGCATCCGGGTGCTCGCCCCGGTCGCCGGCCTGCTGCTGGCGATGATGCTGCACGGCACGTGGAACCTGCTGCCCACGCTGACCCAGGCCACCGGCGAGGCCATGATCATGCTGTACGGCTTCCTGGGCCTCATGGTGCCGGTCTTCTTCGGCACCGTGGGGCTGGCGCTGTGGCTGCGCGCCTGGGAGGGGCGACTCACCGAGCGGGTCCTGCCCGACTACGTACGCGCCGGCTGGCTCAGCCCGCCCGAGGTGGCCGCGCTGAGCAGTCTCGGCCGGCGGCACGCAGCCCGCAGTTGGGCGCGGCGGGTGGCCGGCGACGCCGGGGTGCGGGCGATGCGGGGTTACCAGTCCGCCGCCACCCGACTGGCCCTGCTGCGCGACGGAGCGCTGCGCGGCCTGGACCGCAAACCCGCCGACCAGGAGCGGACCGCCCGCGAGGAGCGGGAACTGCTGGACGCGATCACCGGATACCGGTCGTTCTTCGTGGGTCGGGACCCGCAGGCCCCGGCGGGGGTCTGGGACGGCAGCCGCTACCACCTGCGCTTCCCGGACGGCACCGAGCGCGCAGTGGACGCGCCGGACGAGCCGGTGGTGCCGATCCCGGTGGTGCTGGCTCCCGCCCCGGCCCCGATGGGTTACGCCCCGCCCGGTCGGCCCGGCCTGCGCCCGGCCTCTCCCTGGCCGCCAACGCACCCCTGACACCGCCAGCTACCGCCCAACCGAAGCAGCGCGGCAAGGCAAGGCGGGGCTTGCTCGCCCCGCCCCCGCCCCCGCCCTCGCCCTCGCACGCGCCGATCTTGCAGTTTCGGTCGTCGAAAAGCGTGGAATGCCCTCTACGCCAGGACAGTAAGTGCAAGATCGCGGCCGACTCCGGTCGATCATGGAGTTGTGGTGCCTGGCTTGGCACTACTTGTGGACTTTGTCCGGCACCACAACTCCATGATCGGCGTGGCGTGGCGTGGCGTGGCTGGGCGTCAGGTCATCAGCGAGGTTAGGAAGTCACCGAGGCCCTGGAACATTGCGATCAGCGCTGCTCCGATCGCCCGGAACATCTGCGCGGCGCCGTCCGGCCGAAAGGCCATGAAGTAGATCAGGAACGCGACACTGCCCCAGGTCAAGAGCTTCTTCACGAATACCGGCATCGTCCCTCCCCAGGGCCACGGTCGCCGGATGGCTTCCCGTCGTGCGGCTGGGCAAACGGTGCGCGACGGGGCCTGATGGCCGAGGGAGGTGCGTCAGAGGTAGCGGCCGAGGGAGGTGCGTCAGAGGTAGAGGCCGGTCGAGTCGTTCTCGATCCGCTCGGCGGCCACGGCGTGCACGTCCCGCTCCCGCAGCAGCACGTAACCGCGGCCGTGCAGCTCGACCTCGGAGCGCTCGTCCGGGTCGAAGAGCACCCGGTCGCCGGAGACGATGGCGCGCACGTTAGGCCCCACCCCGACCGCGGTGGCCCAGGCGAGGCGCTTGCCGACCGCTGCGGTGGCCGGAATGACGATGCCAGCGGTGGAGCGGCGTTCGCCCTCGCTGCCCTCCATCCGCACCAGCACGCGGTCGTGCAGCAGGCGGATCGGCAGGCCGGCGTCGAGATCGTTGTCGGCGGTCACGTCGCAGACGCTACCGTGTGGCCGACGGTGGCCGGCCGGTGGTTACGCCGGAGGTGGTCGGGGCATTGTGTGGCGGAACCGCCCTACGGTGTTGGGAACGGACGTATGCTGTCCGACCTGTCGCCGTCGGCGGGCCGGTTTTCTCTGCCAGGAGGTGCGCTTGAGCCGCTTCGAGCGGGTACGCGGGCGGCTTCGCCGCGCCTACCAGTCACGACAGGAGTCGGCGCCTGCCGACGAGGGCGCCGTGAGTGACGCGTTGACCGACGCGTCGGAGGCGGCTCGGGTGGCGTCGCCGGCCGTGCCGGGGCCGACCGCGCCGCCGAGCGCCACTGTCTACGGCGCTGAACCTCCGGTGGACCTGCACAGCTCCACCTCCAGCCGGGACGACGCGGACGTTCCGCACGGGCTGCGGATCGCCGCCGCGTGGTGCTGGCGACTGATCGTGATCGGCGTGGTGGCCTGGGCGCTGCTGCGGATCGTCGGCACGATCAAGATCGTGATCATTCCGCTGGCCATCGCGCTGCTGCTCTCCGCGCTGCTCGCGCCGGCGGTGGGCTGGCTGCTGCGAGTCCGGTTCCCCCGGTCGCTGGCGACCGCGGTGGTGCTGGTCGGCGGCCTGGCCGCGGTGATCGGCACGCTGACGCTGGTGGTCAACGAGTTCATCCGTGGTGTACCGGAGCTGAGCGAGAAGTCGTCGGAGGGTGTCCGGCAGATCCAGAACTGGCTGAAGACGGGCCCACTGCACCTCTCCGACACCCAACTCGACCGCTACATCGACGAGGCGCAGGCCTGGATCAACGACAACACCTCGAAATTCACCAGTGGCGCGCTGAGCACCGCCGCGACGCTGGCCGAGGTGCTGACCGGCACGCTGCTGGTGCTCTTCGCGACGTTTTTCTTCCTGCGCGACGGCAACCGGATCTGGCGCTTCCTGGTCCGGCTGCTGCCGGTGGCCGCCCGGTGGAAGGTCGACGACGCGGGCCGCGCCTCCTGGCACACGCTCGGCGCCTACGTCCGCGCGACAGTGCTTGTCGCCTTCATCGACGCTGTCGGCATCGGCATCTTCCTGGTCGTCTTCGACATCCCGTTCGCCTTCCCGCTGGCCGCGCTGGTCTTCCTCGGCGCGTTCATCCCGATCGTCGGTGCGGCGCTCTCCGGTGGCGTGGCGGTGCTGGTGGCCCTCGTCGACAGCGGCCCGGTCACCGCGTTGATCATCCTGGGCGCGGTGATCGGCGTGCAGCAGATCGAGGGGCACGTGCTCCAGCCGCTGATCATGGGCCGGGCGGTCGCCCTACACCCGCTCGCGGTGATCATCGGTATCGCCGCCGGCGTCGTACTCGCGGGCATCACCGGCGCGCTGGTCTCCGTGCCGCTCATCGCGGTGCTGAACACCGCGGTCCGCCGGCTCGCCGCCCGCAGGGTGCCGGACACCCCGCCCGACGCCGTGGTCGTCGCCTCCCAGGCCCCCTAGGGCCGCGATCACGCAGGATCAAGGAAAGAGTGGCCTCCCGCCAGCGGGAGACCACTCTTTCCTTGTTGTAGCGCGATCGTGGGCCGGCCAGAGCGGCCCGGCGCGGCGTGGCGAGGGTCAGGACTTGGCGAGGCGTTCCAGGGCGCCTCGGGCCACCTCTGGGCGGGTCGTGTACCAGAACGGGGGCAGCGAGCGGCGCAGGAACGGCCCGTAGCCCCGCGCCGTCTCCAGTCGGGAGTCGAGCACCGCGACCACGCCCTTGTCGCCGGTCGCCCGGATCAGCCGGCCCACGCCCTGCGCCAGCCTCACCGCCGCGATCGGCACGCTCACCGCCGCGAAGCCGGAGCCGCCGCCCGCGTCCACCGCCGCCGCGCGGGCCGCCGCCAGTGGTTCGTCCGGGCGGGGGAAGGGCAGCCGGTCGATGACGACGAGCTGACAGGCGTCGCCCGGCACGTCCACCCCCTGCCAGAGCGACATCACCCCGAACAGGCAGCTGGCGCGCTCCTCGCGGAAGCGACGCACCAGCAGCGGCAGCGCCTCCTCGCCCTGGAGCAGGACCGGCAGGTCGGTCCGCGCACGCAACAGCTCCGCCGCCTGCTGCGCGGCCCGCCGGGAGGAAAAGAGCCCGAGAGTACGACCACCGAGCGCCTCGACCAGCCCGAGCAGTTCCTCCCCGGCAGCCTCGGGCAACCCGGAGACGCTGGGGCGGGGGAGGTGCGCAGCGACGTACAGGATGCCCTGCCGGGCGTAGTCGAACGGCGAACCGACGTCGAGTGACCGCCACCCGGGGCCCTCGGTGGCCGGGACGACGGCGTTCGGGGTGACCTCGCCGGCGAGGCGACGGCCGGGCGCTTCGGCAGCCGGCCGGCCGGGGCCGGTGCGGGCGGCCTGTGCGGCCGCGGCGGGGGTCGGCGGGGCGGGCGGTGGCGCGTCCAGTCCGAGGGCGCGGGCGACCGTGTCGAACCGGCCGCCCAGCGCCAGGGTCGCCGAGGTGGCCACGACGGTGCGTTCGTCGTACAGGTGGGTGGCGAGGGTGCCGGCCACCGACAGCGGCGCGACCACCAGCGCCCGGCGGTTGCCGCTGTCGTTCTTCTCCACCCAGGCCACGTCGTGGTCGCCCTCCTCCAGTAGCCGCTGCGCGGTGGTGGAGAGCTCGTCCAGGGCGGCCTTGGCCTGCTGCTTACGGACCGGGTCGGGGTCGTCGGCCTTGATGTCGCCGATCGCGTCCAGGGCGGAGCGGGTCGCCGCGTCGAGCAGCGTGCACGCCTCCCGCAGTGGCGTCGGCAGCCCCGCGGTGATCCGCCCGGCCGGCGCCTCGGCCAGCCCGACCGCGAGGGCGTCCCCGGCGGCGGTGAGCGCCTCGGCGGTCTCCGGGCGCAGCAGCGTACGGGCCCGCCGGGTGGTCCGGTCGATCAGCTCGGGCACCAGCTCCGCCTGGGCGGCGGAGGAGACCCGGTCGGCCAGCTCGTGCGCCTCGTCGACGATGAGCAGCTTGTGCGGCGGCACGATGTGCCGGTCGGCGAGCATGTCGACAGCGAGCAGGCTGTGGTTGGTCACCACGATGTCGGCCTCCCGGGCGCGGGCCCGCGACGCCTCGGCGAAGCACTCCTGCCCGAACGGGCAACGGGCCGCGCCGACGCACTCGCGGGCCGGCATCGACACCAGCCGCCAGGCCTGGTCCTCGACGCCCGGGTCCAGCTCGTCCCGGTCGCCGGTGGCGGTCTTCTCGGCCCAGTCGCGCAGCCGCTCGACCTGCTTGCCCAGCCGGCCCGCCTCACCGAGCCACTTCACCCCGCCGCCGGGGCGCGCCGCGGGGGCGTCGAAGAGGGTGTCCTCCGGCTCCTCCTCGGTGGAGTTGTCCAGTCGGGCGAGGCAGAGGTAGTGATGGCGGCCCTTGAGTACGGCGAAGGTGGGCCGACGGCCGAGCACCGGCTCGACCGCGTCGGCGAGCCGGGGCAGGTCGTGGTCGACCAGCTGCGACTGCAACGCCAGGGTGGCAGTGGAGACCACCACCGGACCGTCCACAGTGAGCGCCGGCGCGAGGTACGCCAGCGACTTGCCGGTGCCGGTGCCGGCCTGCACGAGCAGATGCTCGCCGCCGGCCACGCACTCCTCGATCGCCGTGGTCATCTGCAGTTGGCCGGGGCGCTCCGCGCCGCCGGGCACCGCGCCGACCGCCGCCGCCAGCAGTTCGGTGCCACTGGGTCGGGCACCCCGCCGCCGGCCCTTGGCACGGGCCGACGGGGTGGCGGAACCGGTGGCGGTGCGGGGCGGAGTCACCGTGCGACGGTACCCGGCGCCGCCGACACCGACCGCGCCCATCCGCCGCGTGGCGCGATGCCGACCGGGGCGGGGTGTCGCGGTCGACCCCGTCCGGTTACGGCCACGCTACGACGCGTTGGGCTGTATCGGTTAGGGTGCGAATCATGCCGAGCGACATGGTCCGAGTGATCTACCGCAAGTACGACGGCAGCGCCCACCGCGACTACCCGGCCCGTCGACTCACCGAGGACGATCTCGGCGTCTGGCTCGGCGTGCCCGAGGGCACCGAGTCGGTCTACCACGGCCGGCCCTCGGTGGAGAAGATCCCGTTCGTGCTGTTGGTGCCACACCGCGCCTGGTGGACGGGCATGTTCAACCCCCCGCCCCGCACCAGCGAGGTCTACTGCGACATCACCACCCCGGCCCGCTGGGAGTCCGACGACACGGTCCACCTGATCGACCTGGATCTGGATGTCGTCAGGCGTCGGGCCACCGGCCTGGTGGAGCTGCTCGACGAGGACGAGTTCGCCGAGCACCGGGCCCGGTTCGGCTACCCGGACGACGTGGTGGCCGAGGCCGAGGCTGCGGCACAGCGGCTGCTGAGGGCGCTCGGCGACGGCACCGAGCCGTTCGCCACCGCGTACCGCAAGTGGTTGGCCCTGGTGGTCTGAGGCCGCACGGGCCGGTCTGGCCGGCTCACCAGCGTGGCGGCCAGCCGTCGTCGGCGCCCAGTGGCGGCAGGTCGGTCAGTTTCTCCGGGTTGAGCTGGTTGTAGATGGCGCTGATCCGGCCCTGGTCGACAGCGAACGCGGTGACCAGGCGGATCGGTCGCCCGTCGCTGTGCGTGGTCTCCAGCTGGAGGCCGAGAATGCCGTCGACGAGCACGGGTCGAGCCAGCACCCGGCCGGTGTACCGGCCGGTCCGGCCGAACAGGCCGAGCGTGAGGCGAGCCACGGGGTCCGCGCCGAGCACCGGCCAGCGGGCGGCCGGGAAGTGCCCGCCCGAGTCGCCGACGAAGACCACGTCCGGCGCGAGCACCTGAAGCAGCTGATCCAACTCGCCGGACTCGGTGGCTGCGACGAACGCCTTGAGCACCCGACGCTGCTCGGCCGGGTCGGCGGTGTGCCGGGGGACGTCCGGCGAGGTGACCGCCCGCCGGGCCCGGGAGGCGAGCTGCCGGGCCGCCACCTCGGTGGTGCCGAGCACCCCCGCGACCCGGGCGAACGGCAGTGCGAACACGTCGTGCAGGACGAGGGCGACCCGTTGCTCCGGCGCGAGCCGCTCCAGCACCACCAGCAGCGCCGTGCCGACCTCGTCGGTGCGAACCGCCCGCTCCGCCGGGTCGGGCGCGTAGCCGTCGGCCGGGGGCCGGCCGCCCAATGGGCTCACCACCGGCTCCGGCAGCCACTGCCCCGGGTACGCCTCCCGGCGGACCCGGGCCGAGCGGAGCACGTCCAGGCAGATCCGAGCGCAGGTGGTGGTCAGCCAGGCGGACAGCTCCCTGATCTCGGCGCGGGCCGCCGGGTCGGCCAGCGCCCCGGCGTAGCGCAGCCAGGTCTCCTGTACGGCGTCCTCCGCCTCGCTGCGGCTGCCCAGCATCCGGTGGGCCACCGCGAGCAACCGGCCCCGCTCGGCCTCGAACTCCGTCGCCAGCTCCCGCACGACCCACCACCCCTTCCGGTCGGCGTCCCGGACTACATCCTCCCGCCGAGCGGGCTCGCCGGCTGCCCCGAGACGGCCCGGCAAACCGGTGCTCGCCGTGGGCGCAGGTCGGTCGGTGTCGATCGGCGGGCCAGGTTCGGAGGTGGGCCTCGGCGGGCGGAACGGCGGTGGGTGGGCGATGATCCGTGCATGAGCGCACCCCAGCAAGGGCAGGTCGTGGCACCCGAGGGCGGTTCCGTGCGGGACCTGCTGCGGGTCACCGCGCCGGTGGATCTCGGCGCGATCGACCCGCGGTCAATGCCCGGCCTACCGGAGCCCGCAGGCCGCGGCGAGCACCGTAAGACCTGGGCGCGGGAGCAGGTGGAACTGGTCGGCGAGGAGCTGGGCCGGCAGCAGGAGATGCTCTTCGCGATGGCCAAGACCGGGTCGGAGCGGCCGGCGCAGCGGGTGCTGCTGGTGCTCCAGGCCATGGACTGCGGCGGCAAGGACGGCACGATCAAGCGGGTGGCCGGCGCGATGAACCCGCTGGGCCTGCACATCCGCTCGTTCGGGCCGCCGACCCGCCAGGAGTTGCGGCACGACTTCCTCTGGCGGATCCGTCGGGAGCTGCCACCGCAGGGCTACGTGGGGATGTTCAACCGTTCGCACTACGAGGACGTGTTGATCGCCCGGGTCGGCTCGCTGGTGCCGGAGACGACCTGGCGAGCCCGCTATGACGAGATCAACTCGTTCGAGCAGGAGCTGACCGAGGGCGGCGTCACCCTGATCAAGGTGATGCTGCACATCTCGTACGCCGAGCAGGGCAAGCGCTTGATGGATCGGCTCACCGACCCGCGTAAGCACTGGAAGTACAACCCCTCCGACATCGACTCGCGGGGGCACTGGGACGACTATCAGGCTGCGTACGCCGAGGCCCTGAGCCGGTGCGGCACGGACGCCGCACCCTGGTTCGTGGTGCCGGCGGACCGCAAGTGGTACCGGGACTGGGCGGTGGCCCACCTGCTGCGTGAGACGTTCGACACGCTCGAACTGGGGTATCCGGCTGCCGATTTCGACGTGGCGCGGGAGCGGAAGCGCCTCCTGGCTGGGGGAGCGGGTGCTGGTGGGGCGGCCGAGATGAACGGCAGGTGAACGAACGGTGAATGACGCCTGGCCAGGGGTGGGCCGGCGAATTCCCGGTTCCGCCGTTTCCTAGCATTCACCGAGCGGGCGCTCTCGGGCACCGCCACCCTTCCACCGACGCGACGAGGTCTGTGCTGTGAAGTTTTCCTTCCGCCCCACCGAGGGCGCCTTCTACGAGCTCTTCACCAGGGCCGCGCAGAACCTGGTCCGGGGCACCGCGCTGCTCAACGAACTGGCCCTGCCCGGCGTGGACGTGCAGTCCGTCAGCGAGCGGCTCACCGAGGTCGAGCACGACAGCGACCAGATCACCCACGACCTGTACAAGAAGATCAACTCGACCTTCATCACCCCGTTCGACCGGGAGGACATCTACCGGCTCGGCTCGTTGCTGGACGACGTGATGGACCACCTGGAAGCGGTGGGCGACCTGCTCTACCTGTACGGGTTGACCGAGCTTCCGGCGCTGCCCCGCGAGCTGCACGAGATGGTCAACGTGCTCGACCAGCAGGCCAAGCTGACCGCCGACGCGATGCCCCGGCTGAAGTCGATGAAGGACCTCGAGGACTACTGGATCGAGTGCAACCGGCTGGAGAACGAAGGCGACCGGATCAACCGGCAGCTGCTCGTCCGCCTCTTCTCGGGTGAGTACGACGCGTTGACGGTGCTGAAGATGAAGGAGGTCGCCGACGAGCTGGAGGCTGCCTGCGACGCCTTCGAGCACGTGGCCAACACCGTCGAGACCATCGCCGTCAAGGAGTCCTGAGCCGGTGTCCCCTGAACTCATCGCCGTGCTGGCGGTGATCGCGGTGGCCCTGGCGTTCGACTACACCAACGGCTTCCACGACGCCGCCAACGCGATCGCCACAAGCGTCTCCACCCGGGCGCTGACACCGCGGATCGCCCTCGGGCTCGCCGCGGTCGGCAACTTCATCGGCGCCCACTTCGGCGCCGGCGTCGCCAAGACCGTCGGTGACGGTCTGGTCACCCTCCCCACCGGGGTGAGCAGCCTCGGCGTGGTCTTCGCCGGGGTGCTCGGA
Organism: Micromonospora sp. NPDC005205; assembly: GCF_040608275.1. Taxonomy (NCBI): domain Bacteria; kingdom Bacillati; phylum Actinomycetota; class Actinomycetes; order Micromonosporales; family Micromonosporaceae; genus Micromonospora; species Micromonospora sp. NPDC005205. Next base: position 198,777 of record NZ_JBEXHV010000003.1, on the reverse strand, counting down.
GCGATCGCCTGGAACCTGATCACCTGGTACTTCGGTCTGCCCTCGTCGTCCTCGCACGCGCTCTTCGGCGGCCTGGTCGGCGCCACCCTGCTCTCCACCGGCGGCATCGTGCAGTGGGGCAACATCGGCGTGAAGGTGCTGCTGCCGATGGTGCTGTCGCCGATCGTCGGCCTCACCCTCGGTTACCTGCTGATGCTGGCCATCCTGTGGCTGTTCCGAAAGGGACAGCCGGGCAAGCTCAACCGGGGCTTCCGTTTGGCGCAGACCGCCTCGGCGGCCGCCATGTCGGTCGGCCACGGCATGCAGGACGCCGCCAAGACCATGGGCATCGTGGTGCTGGCGCTCTACACCGGCGGTTTCCAGGAGAGCAAGACGCACATCCCGGGCTGGGTGTTCTGGACCTCGGCGACGATGCTCGCCCTCGGCACCTACGCCGGCGGCTGGCGGATCATCCGCACCCTCGGTCGCAAGATCATCGACCTGGGTCCGCCGGAGGGCTTCGCCGCCGAGACCGTCGCCAGCGCGGTGCTCTACTTCAACGCCCTGGTCCTGAAGGCCCCGATCTCCACCACCCACACCATCACCTCGGCGATCATGGGTGTGGGCGCGACCAAGCGACTCTCCGCGGTTCGCTGGAACGTGGCCGGCAACATCGTGCTCGCCTGGATCATCACGTTCCCGGCCGCGGCGCTGATCGCGTGCGTCACGTACCTGCTGGTCCGGCCGCTCTTCGGCTGACCCACCCGTCCGGTCCGCGCGGCTTGAGGGGCTCCCTTCCCGACGTCTCACGTTGGGAAGGGAGCCCCTCCCGCAAACCGTGCCCGCCGGTGGCCCGTCGAATCACGCAACCCAAATTGATGCCAGGTGCGTTTATCAGGTTGAGGGTTGTGACAGGAGGGCGTCGTGTGAGTCGTGCCGACCGTTACTCGGGTTTCCAGGAGTTCGCGGACGCTCACGGTGCCGCCCTGTCCCGGGCCGCCTACCTACTCACCGGCGATCACCAAGCGGCCGAGGACCTGCTGCAGGAGGCGCTCGCTCGTACAGCAGTGCACTGGCGACGGGTGGAAGCCGGCGGGAACCCGGCCGCTTACGTCCGGAAGGCGATGCTCAATCAGTTGCGCTCGTGGCGGCGCCGCCGTACCCATGGCGAGCTCCTTGGCGGAGCACCTGATCGTCCCGCGCGGGGCGATGTGGCGCACGAGGTCGCCCAACGTGAAGTGTTGGCGGCGGCCCTGGCGTCCCTGCCGCCGAGGCAGCGCGCCGTGCTGTTCCTCAGGTACTTCGAGGACCTGTCGGAGGTTGAGACCGCGCGCCGACTCGGCTGTGCCGTCGGGACCGTCAAGCGGCACAGCCACGACGCGCTGGTCACCCTGCGGCGGCTCAGCCCCGGTCTGTCCAACCAGTCCACCACTGCGGAGGCGGATCAGTGAACGACGACTTCCGTACCGTCTACCGAGAGTTGGCTGACGATGCCCGGAACTACTCCGACCCGGAGCGGGCATTGGCAGTGGGGCACCGTAGGCGGCGAACAATGCTTGCCGCCCCCGCGTTGGCGGCCGCGGTAGCCGTCGTCGCTGTCGGCACCTGGGTGACACTGCGTCCGCCAATGCCCACGGGCTCGCCAGGCAACCAGGTGACCGAGGTGACGACAGCGGCCTCCACGCCGGTGCCCACGCTCAGCCCGCCGCCGGCGGCACCCGCCCTGCCGCCCGGAGCGGTGGGTCGGGCCAGCTTCGCCTATGCCGGATGTCGGTCGGGTTGCCCTTGGCTTGTGGTGGTGGGCGACCGCCAGTTCGTCATCCCCGGTGAGGACCGCAACCCGGGTTCGTCTGCCATGCTGCTGAGCTTGTCGCCAGACGGTCGTTGGGTCGGTTACCCGGCGGGCGACGGTTACGTGGTACGTGACCTCACCGGCACCCGGACGATGGCGTTCCCGCCGTCCGAAACCGGCCGCCGCATGGCCGCCTGGGTCTGGTCCGCAGACTCGAAGCGCCTGTTGGTTGGTGACTTCCGCGAAGGTGATGACAACACCTACACGCTCGTGGACGTCCTCACCGGCAGCAGGACTCCGGCCGTGATCCCGCCCGCTCGTACCCCCCTCGCGGTGACCGATGAGGGGAAGATCGTTTCCCGTGACCGCGACCAGCAACCCGAGCCCATACGGGTGCTGACGCTCACGGTCTCTGCCATCGGTGAAGCGACCGGGCGAAGTGTCTCCATCGACGCCTCGGCGGTCCTTGCCCAGAATGAGAGTCTCTTCCCAGGGTCGGTCCTCGTGGACCCCGACGCCGGCGGATACCTCCTCGGGGTGGGCACCTCCGATGGCATCTCCACCGGAGTGTTGCGGGTGGCCGCCGACGGACGTGTCGTTGAGCGCGTCGTCGAACTGCCCCGCGACAACCGCGAGTTCTGGAACGTTCTCGGCGTCAACGCTGACGGCCTGCTGCTCAGTCGGCAGACCAACGAAGCCGGGCGGCAGGCCACCACAGTGGTCGCAGTGACCGGCGAGGCTTCGCGGGACCTCGTCGCTCTGCCACGCGAGTCAATCGTGGCCGTGCCAGGCGCTTCTGCACGCTGAAGGCGGTCGCGCGGTTACGGCGCCTGGGGCACCACCCTCACTCGTAGCGCACGCCGATCTGCTCGCGGACCGTGTCCAGCAGGGTCATCACCTCGAGGGTCGTGGCGTGCGGCACCGCCGGGCTCTCGGTCAGTCCGGCGGCCAGGCAGCGCTGCACCTCGATCGCCTCGTACTGGTAGCCGTTGCCTGCCCCGTCGGCGACGATCGTCTCCGGCTCCGCGCCGGCCCGGTGCAGGGTCACCGAACCCGGCCGGAAGAACGGCTCGGGCAGGTCGATCCGCCCCGTGGTGCCGGTGATCGAGGCGGTCTGCCCGCTCAGCCCGACCATGCCGCAGCTCAGGGTCGCCAGGGCTCCGGTGTCGTAGCCGAACAGCATGCCGGTGTTCTCGTCCGTCCCCTCGGGGCCGAGCTGCGCCCAGGACCTGATGTGCTGCGGCACCCCGAGCAGCAGGTGGGCCAGGCTGATCGGGTAGATCCCCAGGTCGAGCAGGGCGCCCCCGCCCAGCGCCGCGTTGCGCATCCGGTGCTCCGGCGGGAACGGCCCGGCCACCCCGAAGTCGGCCCGGACGCCGGTAACCGAGCCGATCGCCCCGTCCGCGATCAGCTCGACGACCCGCAGGATCATCGGATTCAACCGCATCCACATGGCCTCCATCAGGAAGACACCGGCGGCGCGGGCGGTCTCCACCAACTCGGTGCTGGTGGCCAGGTCGAGGGTGAACGGCTTCTCCAACAGCACAGCCCGACCGGCGGTGAGGCAGGTCATCGCCGCCTCGTAGTGCGCGGAGTGCGGGGTCGCCACGTAGATCGCGTCCACCTCCGGGTCGGCGGCCAGCTCCACCCAGGAGCCGTAGGCGCGCTTCGCGCCGTACGTGTCCGCGAAGCGCTGTGCGCTCTCCGCGGCGCGGGAACCGACCGCGACCAACTCGGCGTCCGGCACCAGCCGGAGGTCTTCGGCGAAACGGCTGGCGATGTGGCCGGTGGCCAGGATGCCCCAACGAGTCATGCCGGAACGCTAGCCCAGCCAGGTGAACCGCCCGCTGCCCGGCCTGCGACGCGACCACATCCCGGCCCGGCGCTTCCGGGCCTGACGCCGTCATGAGCGTGATGACTCTGAGACATGTTGATGTCTCAGGGTCATCACGCTCGAATCGCCGACCGAGCCGACCGCCCAGCGCGCGGCTGGCGTTCCCCAGGCGGGAACTAGGCTCGCGGGCATGACGATCGACAGTGACGGCTTCCCCGCCCCGGCCGCCCTGGTCGAGCACGCCCGCCGGTTCCAGGCCGAGGGCGGCACTCCGGCGACGCCGCGGGTCGCGGCCACCGTGTTGCTGCTGCGTCCGACCGACGCCGACTTCGAGGTGTACGTCATCCGCCGGGTCGCGGCGATGACCTTCGGCGGGATGTACGCCTTCCCCGGAGGTGGGGTGGACCGCTCCGACTCGGAGGCGCACCTGGACTGGGCCGGCCCGACGCCGGGCGAGTGGGCGGACCGTCTCGGAGTGGCCCCGGAGGCCGCGCAGGCGGTGGTCTGCGCGGCAGCGCGGGAGGTCTTCGAAGAGGCCGGTGTGCTGCTCGCGGGCCCGGACCGGGAGACCGTGGTGGGCGACGTCAGCGGCGACGACTGGGAGGCGGCCCGACAGGACCTGGAGGGACGCCGGCTGGGCTTCGCGGCGCTGCTCGCCGACCGTCAGCTCACGCTTCGGTCGGACCTGCTGCTGCCCTGGAGTCGGTGGATCACTCCCGAGTTCGAGCCGCGCCGCTTCGACACGTACTTCTTCGTCGCCCTGTTGCCGGCGGGCCAGCGGACCCGCGACGTCTCCGGCGAGGCCGACCACACCCTGTGGATCCGCCCGGCGGACGCGCTGGCCCGCGCGCAGGCCGGCGAGCTGACGATGCTGCCACCGACCCTGGTCACGCTGGCCCAGGTGGCGGCTGCTGGTGACCTGGCCGGGGTGGCGCGGGCGGCGGCCGATCGGGACGCCGTCACTCCGGTCATCCCACGCCTGGACCTGCCCCCGGACGGTGAACCCCGCTTCGTCCTGGGCTGAGCCCACACACCGTGCCGCAGTCTCGGCCCGGCCCCGTTCGTTGTCTGCGCGCCCTCGATGCCCGCCACCGCGATCTTGGGACGGGGCCGGCGGCGTGATGGCCGGCCGCACCACGGGGCCCACCGGCCGGCCGGGGGGTGTCGGCGGCGGACATGGCACCGGCGCCCACGCCGGGGAGGCGGGGCGCCGGTGACCGGACGAGGTCGGCTCAGCCGAAGCGGCCGGTGATGTAGTCCTCGGTCTTCTTCACGCTCGGGTTGCTGAAGATCTTCTGGGTGTTGTCGTACTCGATCAGTCGGCCCGGGTCGCCGGTCTTCTCGATCGAGAAGAAGGCGGTCCGGTCCGAGACACGCGCTGCCTGCTGCATGTTGTGCGTCACGATGATGATCGTGAACTTGTCCTTGAGTTGGAACATCAGGTCCTCGATCGCCAGCGTGGAGATCGGGTCCAGGGCGGAGCACGGCTCGTCCATCAGGACGACCTGCGGCTCGACCGCGATGGTCCGGGCGATGCAGAGCCGCTGCTGCTGACCGCCGGAGAGGCCCGCGCCGGGCTTGCCCAGCCGGTCCTTGACCTCGTCCCACAGGTTCGCCGAGCGCAGCGCCTTCTCGGCCGCGTCCTCCAGGATCGACTTCTTGCGGACCCCGTTGAGCTTCAGCCCGGCCACCACGTTCTCGAAGATGCTCATGGTGGGGAACGGGTTCGGCCGCTGGAAGACCATGCCGATGGTGCGCCGGACCGCTGTGACGTCCACGTCCCGGTCGTAGATGTCCTGGTCGTCGATGGTCAGGCTGCCCTCGACCCGGGCCCCCGGCAGCACCTCGTGCATCCGGTTGATCGACCGCAGGAACGTCGACTTGCCGCAACCGGACGGCCCGATGAGAGCGGTGACCGTCTTCGGCTCGACCGTCAGGTTGATGTTCTCGATCGCCTTGAAGCTGCCGTAGTACGCGGTGACGTTCGAGGCGGAGACGCGCTTGGCCATGGTGGTACCTCCGGGGTTCATCGGCTGAGCCTGTTGCGACGGGCCAGCAGCTTCGCCGCGATCGTCAGGATGAGCACGAGGGCGACCAGGGTGAGTGCCGCGGTCCACGCCCGTGCCGGGGCGTACTTCGACGCGTCGCCGGCCTGCTGGTAGACGAAGAGGGACAGCGACGACTGGTTGTTCTCGAAGGGGTTGGTGTTGATCGCGGCGCCACCACCGGCGACCAGCAGCACCGGGGCGGTCTCGCCGGCCGCGCGGGCGATGGCGAGCATGACGCCGGTGACGATGCCGGGCAGCGCCGTCGGCAGGACCACCCGCAGGATCGTCTTCCACTTGGGTACGCCGAGCGCGTACGCGCCCTCGCGCAGTGGCGCCGGTACGAGGCGGAGCATCTCCTCGGTGGACCGGACGATGGTGGGCAGCATGAGCACGCTCAGCGCGAGCGCGGCGGCGAAGCCGGAGAAGCTGGGCCGACCGTCGTTGAACCACGGCGACACGATGAGCACCCAGAACGCCAGCACGAAGAGGCCGGAGACGATCGACGGGATGCCGGTCATCACGTCCACGAAGAACCGGATCGCGAAGGCGAACTTGCCCCGCCCGTACTCGACGATGTAGATCGCGCAGAGAACGCCGAGCGGGACGGTGATCAGGGTGGCGATACCGACCTGCTCCAGCGTGCCGACGATCGCGTGGTACGCGCCGCCGTTGGCGTCCCGGGCCCCGATGTTGTTCATCGAGGTCTGGAAGAAGTTGACGTCCAGTCGGTCGGCACCCTTGCTGACCAGCGTCCAGACCACCGACACGAGCGGCAGCACCGCCAGCACGAAGGCGGAGTGGATCAGTGCGCTCCAGGTGCGGTTGCGGGCCGATCGGCGTCCTTCGACCGCGTTGGCGGCGGCGAAGAGGCCGACCAGGTAGAGGATCGCGCCAAGGACGACCACGAGGACCGGGCCGCCGATGCCGGTGCCGTAGACGACCACGGCGGAGAGCGCCAGGGCTGCCACGGCGATGGCCGGGGCGGCGTACCAGGGAAGTCGCTTTGCCCGCAGCGAGTCGGGCTGGGCCGGCGGCCGGGTGCGGTGGGAGGTGGCGGTTGTGGTCATGCGGCCGACTCCGTGAACTCCCGGCGGCGGTAGATGATCGCCCGCGCCGTGATGTTGACGATCAGCGTGATGGTGAACAGCACCAGACCGGAGGCGATGAGCGCGCCCCGGCCGGTCTCGTTCGCCTCGCCGAACGCGTTGGCGATGTTGGCGGCGATGGTGTTGCCGCCGTTCTGGATCAGGTTGAACGAGATGCCGAAGGTGATGCCGAGGGTCAGCGCCAGGGCGATGGTCTCGCCGAGCGCACGACCGAGGCCGAGCATCATCGCGGCGATGATGCCGGGACGGCCGTAGGGGAGCACCGCGGTGCGGAGCATCTCCCAGCGGGTGGCGCCCAGGGCGAGGGCGGCCTCCTCGTTCGCCGTCGGCGTCTGGAGGAACACCTCGCGGGAGAGCGAGGTGATGATCGGCAGCACCATGATCGCGAGCACCAGGGCGCCGAGCATGACGGACGCCCCGAAGGGGCCGTCGCCACCGAAGAGCGGGATCCAGCCGAAGTGCTGGTTCAGCCAGACCGAGAAGTCCCGGACGGGGCTGCTGAACACGTCCCGCCCCCAGAGGCCGAAGACCACGCTCGGTACGGCGGCCAGCAGGTCGACAAGGAAGCCGAGCGCGGTGCCCAACCGGCGCGGCGCGTAGTGCGAGAGGTAGAGCGCGATGCCGAGCGCCACCGGCACCGCGATGAGCAGGGCGAGCGCCGAGCTGAGCACGGTGCCGAAGGCCAGCGCACCGATGCCGAACTTCGGCTCGGTGTCGTTGGGGGACCAGCCCTCGTAGGACCAGAAGTTCTCGGTGTTGGCGCGTAGGGCCGGCACCGCCTTGGCGACCAGGAAGATCGCGATGGCGGCGATGATGACCAGAACGGCGGTGCCGGCGGCCAGGGTGAGGCCGCGGAAGGCCCGCTCGGCGCCGAACTTGCGGCTGCGCGGCAGCGCGCCGCCGCCGCCCAGCCCGGTGCCGCCCGGGGAACGGGTGCTGACTGGTGCCTCGGCCACACGCGCCGAGGCACCGGCGGGCCACTCGTGACTCTGGGTCACGCGCGTCCCGCCGGTGCCGGCGTCGGCCGAGCGGTGAGGGGTTTCACCCATCTGCTCGCTCGATTCGGTTGCGGAGGTGTGGAATCGGGTCAGGAGAGGTTCTTGACCGCGGTCTCGACCTTGGTGCGGACCGTCTCCGGCAGCGGGGCGTAGCCCAGCTCGGTGAGAGAGGCCTGGCCCTCGGCGCTGGCGGCGTGGCCCAGCAGGCCCTTGACCAGCTTCAGCTTGTCGGCCGCGAGGCCCTTGCTGCAGACGATCTCGTACGTGGCCAGGACGATCGGGTACGCCCCGGCCTCCTTGGTGTTGTAGTCGATCTTCAGCTTGAGGTCGTCGCCCTGACCCTCGATGGCAGCGCCCGCGATGGTCTTGCCGGCCGCCTCGGCGGTCAGCGCGGCGAACTCGCCGTTGCCGTTGCCGATCTTCGACATCTTCAGACCGGCGTTCTCGGCGAACGACCACTCCATGTAGCCGATGGAGCCGTCGGCGCCCTTGACCCGGCTGGCCACGCCGTCCGAGCCCTTGGCTCCGGTGCCGCCCGGGGCCTTCCACGCCTTGGCGTTGCCCAGGGTCCAGTCGCTCTCAGCGGTCTTCGAGAGGTACTTGGTGAAGTTGTCGGTGGTGCCCGACTCGTCCGAACGGTGGACGGTCTGGATCGTGGTCGCCGGGAGCTTGGCTTCCGGGTTGTCGGCCTTGATCGTGGCGTCGTCCCACTTGGTGACCTTGCCAGCGAAGATCTTCGCCAGGGTGGCCGGCTTGAGCTGGAGGTTGTCCACGCCGCTGACGTTGTAGGCGACGGCCACGGGGCCGATCACCATCGGCAGGTGGATGGCCTTGCCACCGACGCACTTGGCGTCCGCCTGCGGCTGCTCCTCCGGCTTGAGCGCGGAGTCGGAGCCGGCGAAGTCGGCGGTCCCGGCGATGAACGCCTGGATGCCGGCACCCGAGCCGGAAGCCTCGTAGTTGATCGTGGTGCCCTGGCACTTCTGCTGGTACGCCTTGATCCACTCGGCCATGGCGTTCTTCTGCGCCGACGAGCCCTGGGCATTCAGCGTGCCGGTAGCGCAGTCGACCGCGGCGGCCGAGCCCGAGGCGCTCGCGCCGGAGGCGGGCTCGTTGTTGTCCGAGCCGCATGCACTGAGGCCGAGCGTCGCGGCAAGAGCGAGGCAGGCAATAGTGCCGTACCGCTGGAGCTTCACCTGAGGGGTTTCCCTTCGCGTCTGACTTGGCGCCCCGATCCCGGGGCCCGAGGACCGGCACTGACCGGCTGACACGAAAGTTAGAAGTGCCAGGTAGCCGGTTCGCCGGTCGCAAGTGAACGCAGGGTGAACACGTGCGGCCCCTGAGGTGACCGCTTGCTGAGGGTGAGTTGTCCGTTAAGTGAACCGGGATACACCTGTCGGAAGTATGGGTATATTTCCGGTTCGGCGTTATCCCGCCGACGCTCGCCCGTTACCCATCGGTGACGCGGTCGGAGCGGCGGCCGACGGTCAGCCCAGGTGGTAGTTGATGTGCGCGGACCAGCGGGCGAAGCCCAGCCGCTCGTAGAGCGCGACGGCTCCGGTGTTCGAGTCGTCCACGAAGAGCATCACCCGGTCGAGGCCACGCTTGTCCCGCAGGTGTGCCAACCCGGCGGTGGTCAGGGCCCGGCCCAGCCCGCCACCGTGCGCGGTCGGCTCCACCCCCAGGACGTACACCTCGCCGATCCGGGCCGACCCCGGCCGCTCGTGCACCTTGGTCCAGTGGAAACCAAGCAGTCGGCCGGTCGCGGTCTCTTCGGCGAGCAGGAAGCCTGCCGGATCGAACCACGGCTCGGCGAGGCGGACCCGTAGGTCGTCCGACGTCCACCGGCCCTGTTCGGGGTGCTCGGCGAAGGCCCGTGCGTTGAGGGCCAACCAGGCCGCGTCGTCCGCCCCGGGCCGGAACGCGCGCAGCGCCACCCCGTCGGGCAGGCGCGGCTCACCCAGCGGGGCCGCCAACGGCCGGCGCAGCTGCCAGAGCACCCGGGCGCGGGCGAAGCCGAGGTCGACGGCGAGCGCGGCGGCCGAGGGGTGGTCGCCGTGCGCCCACGCCCGCAGCGGCCCGGTGGCCGAGGCGAGTACGCCCCGGGCGAGCGCCCGCCCGGTGCCCCGCCGCCGGTACGCGGGGTGCACGACCAGCTCCACCCCGATTCCACCGACCGGGTCGGTGGTGTCCAGGTGCGCGTACCCGGTGAGGGTGCCGTCGTCGGCGCGGGCGATGAGATGCACGGCGGGGGCGTCGGGGTCGCGCAGCCGCAGCAGGACGTGTTCGTCGAGCGGGTCGGCTCCGTCCGTGTCACCTGCGGCGCCGGCGAGGGCGAGTACGTCGGCGATCTCCGCCTGCGCCAGCTGGTCGCTCCGGGTCACCTGGTCGCTGGTCGGCTCCGCGCTGCTCATCCCGCCACCGTATCCGTTGCGTGTCGTGACGCCCGGAGCGTCGCCGTAAAGCCCCGGCTCACGTCGGGTCGGTGGGGAGTGCCTCCAGCTCGAACCGGGCGGTCAGGTCGGGCAGGATGCGGCGCAGCGCGTCCATCGTGCCCTGTCGGTCCCCACCGGCGTCGTGCAGCAGCACCACCGAGCCCGGCGCGGCCTGGCTCAGCACCGTCGCGGTGATCTTGGTGGCGCCGGGTAGCTCCCAGTCCGACGGATCCACCGACCAGTGCAGCGGGGTCATGCCGAGCTGCCGCGCCACCGACACCACCGGGTACGTCCAGGCTCCGCCCGGCTGGCGGTACCAGACGATCGGCGCGTTCGGCACCGCCGCCCGGATCGCCGCGTTGGTGCGCAGAAGGTCGGAGCGGATCGCGTCGGCCGACCGGGTGCCCAGGCCGACGTCGTGGTGCCAGGAGTGGTTGCACAGGGTGTGCCCGTCGTCCACGATCGACTGGATCAGGTCGGGGTGGCTCTGCGCGTTCTCGCCGACGACGCAGAACGTGGCGCGCACGTCGTATTCGCGCAGGAGGGCGAGGACCTGCGGCGTGTAGCGCGGGTCCGGCCCGTCGTCGAAGGTCAGCGCGAGCCGCGGGGTGCCGGTGGTGGCGTGCGCGCCGAACAGGTTGTCGCCTCCGGCCACCCGTCCGGACCCGTCCTGGCCCGTCTCGGCCGGGCCGGTCTGAACCGCGCTCGCGCTGGCGCTGGCGCTCGGGGCTCCGCCCGGCTCGCCGACGCTGGGTTGGTCGGCGTAGTGCGGTCCGTCGGCGCTCGTGGTGACACCGGTGGAATGCCGCGGCGTCTGGTCGGGGACGAGGCTGCGGCCCAGCATGTACGCGGAGCCGAGCAGCCCCGCCACCACCAGCGTCACGATCCCCGCGGCCCGGGCGGTGGTGCTGCCCCGCGTCACGGCTTCCGCCTGGTTTGCCGGTCACGCCGGCCCGTCGCCCCCGTGGTCAGTGCGCGCACCGTCGCCCCTTTCTCCGACAAACCCGGCAGTCAGAATAGAGCTGCCAAGCTGCGCAAAAAGGGCATATGGGAAATCGCCCGGAGTCGTCTCCGGATCAGACCGGAAGGGGCGCGTGCTCCGCCTCGGCAAGCGACCGCGACGGGGGCACGACGAACTTGTAGCCGACCTGGCGAACGGTGCCGATCATCGACTCGTACTCCGAGCCGAGCTTGGCGCGCAGTCGCCGGACGTGCACGTCCACCGTGCGGGTGCCGCCGAAGTAGTCGTAGCCCCAGACCTCGCGCAGGAGCTGGTCCCGGGTGAACACCCGGCCCGGGTGCTGGGCCAGGAACTTGAGCAGCTCGAACTCCTTGTAGGTGAGGTCGAGCGGGCGGCCCTTGAGCTTGGCCGCGTAGGTGTCCGGGTCGATGGTCAACTCGCCGGCCCGGATCGAGCCACCCGCGCCAGCGGTCGCGTTGCTGAGCCGGCCCACAGCCAACCGCAGCCGTGCCTCGACCTCGGCGGGGCCGGCCGAGGCGAGGATGACGTCGTCCACGCCCCAGTCGGCGTTGAGTGCGATCAGGCCGGCCTCGGTCACCACCGCGACCAACGGCACGCCGAGCCCGGTGGCGTGCAACATCCGGCAGGTCGCCCGGGCCTCGCTCAACTCCGATCGGGCATCCACCATCACCGCGTCGGGGCTGGGGCCCGCGACCAGTGTGCGAACGTCACGCGGCGCGGTGCGGACCGAGTGCGGTAGCAGGTCTAGCGCCGGCAGCACAGCCGACGGTTCACCTGCGCGCGCGGTCACCAGCAGCAGGATCTCCACGATCACCTCCGTCCCGGCGGCGCGAGGCCGCACGCGACCAGTCGCACTCATCAAGGAGTGCGCTGAGAAATTGCGTGGTCCCGGCGTCGCTGACGGGCGGGTAACGCGTTGAGCCTAACCGATCGCCTCGGCCGCGCCGTCAGGCCATTTCCCGTTTGTCTAGCTTGCCCCTGATCGTGGCCCGGTTTTTAACGTCGCTGAAACCCTTGACCACCGCGTCGGGCCGTCGGTCTGGCACGATCGGGTCGTGTTCCCCTCCACCTCGCCCGAGGCCGGCCGCGAATCGTGGCCCGCCGGGCCCCAACCGGGCCCGGCCGCCGCAGCGACGCGCGGCCAACCGCCCGCGCCGCGTACCGGTCCGGCCACCACCGATGGCGACCGCCGCGAACGGGGTGGGCCGCGCCGTGCCCGCCGCTCCGGCGAGCCGGCCCGCCGATCCGAAGACGAGATCGACGAGCCGGAAGAGGAGGTCATTCCCCCGGTCGCGGTGCACCGTCAACTGGCGCTGACCATCGCCGGCTTCGCCGCCCTGCTCGGCGTCGGGCTGGTGCTCGGCGCGCAGACGTCGGGTCCCGGTCACCGGCTGCCGTTCGCCTTCATCGTCTTCGGCGTCCAACTGCTCTTCGTGCTCGCCTGGACGATGGCGATGCGTCCGCCCGCGCTGTTGGTGGTCGCCGGGATCAGCGCCGTTGTCGCGGCGCTGGTCGACATCGCGGCGGTGCGGACCGACGTCGCCGGGCTGGCGCCGCTGGGCTACCTGGCCGCCGGTGGGTTCCTCGCCGCGGTGCTCGGTCAACTGGTTCGTCGCGTCGACCGGGTCCGCGTCACCGACTCCCTCGGTTCCACACTGCTCATCGTGGTCGGGGTGGTGGCCTTCGGCACCCTGATCGTGCTCAGCCGGATCCCGGCCGGCACCCAGGCGATCACCGTCTGCCTGACCGCGAGCGGTGTCGCGCTCACCGTCGCCCGGCTCACCGACGCCGTCCTGCCCTGGCCCCGGCTCGCACCGCAGGTGCCCCGGGGCGCCGCCGGCGTGGTGGCCGGCGCGATGGTCGGCACGCTGACCAGCGCCCTCCTCGGCAGCTACCTGGTGGCTCCCTTCACGCCGACCCGGGCCGCCGTGATCGGCCTGGTCGCGGCGGTCACCGCCGTCCTCTCCGATCTCGCCGTGGGGTACGCGGAGGCGGGCCGGTTGATGGCCGGCGAACCGCCCACGATGTGGGTGGCCCGGCACATGCAGGGCCCGCTCGGCGGCTTCGCCCTGGCGGCGCCCGCCGCGTACGCGATGTGCATGCTCTTCCTCTGAGTCGCGGTTGAGCGCTGGGCCGGTCGGGTACCTACGGGTGCGCCGCCCTGCGGCGTCGGTATGAACGACCCGTCGCGGCGCGACGGGCGGAGACAGGAGGCGGCGTGGCGCAGGACTATCCGGTGGACCAGGCGCGACCCCGACGGCGTGGCCGCAAGCTGCTCATCGGGCTGTTCGTGCTGCTCCTGCTGCTGGCGGGGTTGCTGGTGGTCGCCGACCGGGTCGCGGTCGGGGTCGCCGAGCGGATGATCGCCGACCGTGTCCGTCAGGAGATCACCAAGCAGGGCGCGCAGTCCGCCGCTCCTGAGGTGGAGGTGGGCGGGACTCCGTTCCTCACCCAGGTGCTTGATGGTCGTTACCAGCGGATCACCATCAACCTGCGGGACGTGCAGGCCCCGGTCGAGGGCGAAGCCGTTCGGCTCCCGGTGCTCGACGTGACCGCCCGCAAGGTGCGGGCCTCGCTGGACACCCTGCGCACCGGCCAGGGTGACATCGTGGCGGACACCGTCAACGGCGCCGGCACGATCAGCTACGAGAGTCTGGCCGCGCTGCTGAAGCGCCCAGGTCTCACCCTCGGCGAGCAGAACGGCAAGCTCACCGTCACGGCCCCGGCCGACATCCTCGGTCAGAAGCTCACCATCAGCGGCACCGCCGACGTCACTGTCGCCGACAACGGCGCTGTCGCCCTGCGGTTCAACGACCTGGACGCCGCCGGTCTGCCGAACCTGCCGCTGGCCCGAGCCTTCCTGAGCAACTACGCCAAGAGCATCTCCATCGACGTGCCCCTGCCGGAGCTGCCGTTCCAGCTCGCGGTCCGCGAGGTCCGTCCGCTGCCGGATGGGCTGGCGGTCACCGTCGACGCGAAGAACGTCCCGATCAACTCCGCTGGCTGACACCGGAGGCGCGGTGGGACGCCGGGAATCCCCGGCGATCCCGGCGATTCCCGGATGGTGGTCGGCCCAGTGGCAGCGCGGTCACTGACTGGTAAGCTCCCTGGCCATGGGGACCCACCTCACCAAACGGCGCGCGGTCGACCTGTGCCGCGTGGCCACCTGCCTGTGTCGCCCCGTCATCTGACGGCGGGGCTGTCTCCGGCCGCCTGACGGCGGCCACCGGCACAGGGTTCTCACACCCTCCGGTCATCCCACCGAACGCCCGGCAGCGGCGCCGTCGCACGAACCCGTGATCCCGTCCTTCCGCTGGGTCCCGCGCGTGGTGCGACAGTTGCATCCATCGATCTCCGCGCGTTGGCTCACCATCCATCCTCACCAGGGAGTGATTCGATGAGTCGCGACACCGCACTCGTTTCGGCCGAGTGGGCCGAGAAGAACCTCGACGCCCCGGGCGTCGTCTTCGTCGAGGTCGACGAGGACACCTCGGCCTACGAGACCGGCCACATCGCCGGCGCCATCAAGATTGACTGGAAGACGGACCTCCAGGACCAGGTCCGCCGGGACTTCGTCAACAAGTCGCAGTTCGAGGCGCTGCTCTCCGAGCGGGGCATCAGCAACGACGACGTCGTCGTCCTGTACGGCGGCAACAACAACTGGTTCGCCGCGTACGCCTACTGGTACTTCAAGCTCTACGGCCACCGGGACGTGAAGCTGCTCGACGGCGGCCGTAAGAAGTGGGAGCTGGACGCCCGTCCGCTCGTCACCGACGCGGTGTCCCGCCCGGCGACGCAGTACGTCGCGCAGGAGCCGGACACCTCGATCCGGGCGTTCCGCGACGAGGTCGTCGCGGCGATCGGCACCAAGAACCTGGTCGACGTGCGCAGCCCCGACGAGTTCGCCGGTCGCCTGCTCGCCCCCGCCCACCTGCCGCAGGAGCAGGCGCAGCGGGCCGGCCACATCCCCACCGCAATCAGCGTGCCGTGGTCCAAGGCGGCCAACGAGGACGGCACCTTCCGGTCCGACGACGAGCTGCGCAGGATCTACGGCGACGCGGGGCTCGACGACGGCAGGGAGACCATCGCGTACTGCCGGATCGGTGAGCGCTCGTCGCACACCTGGTTCGTGCTCCAAGAGCTGCTGGGTCACCGCAACGTCAAGAACTACGACGGCTCCTGGACCGAGTACGGCTCGCTGGTCGGTGTGCCGGTCGCGCTCGGCGACGAACCCGGGGAGGCATGATCATGACTCTTCCCACCGCCGCGGGTTGCGCCGCACCTGACCAGGCCGCGCCGCTGCCGGCCAGCCTGGACCTGGAAAAGGAAACCGTGATCACCGGCATCGTCCGTTCCGCCGAGGCCGAGCCGGTGCCCGGCGCGTACGTCCGGCTGCTCGATTCGACAGGTGAGTTCACCGCCGAGGTGGTCACCTCGTCCGCCGGGCAGTTCCGGTTCTTCGCCGCACCGGGTTCCTGGACGCTGCGGGCGTTGTCCCGGCACGGCAATGGCGACACCGCCGTCACTGCCGGCCGAGGCGTCAACGAGGTTGCCGTCACCGTCGCCTGACCCACTGCTCTGATCGACCGGGGCCGGTCACCCTCCCGGGGGTGGCCGGCCCCGGTCGTTTGTCCTCGGCGTGCCGGCACGCCGGGGGCGGGTGCCGAAATCCATCGGCGTGCGTCACTATCTACTGGTGAATTTCAGGGATGAAAGCGGCGGGTCCGACGTAGCGGTCCCCATCGTCCTCTGCGTGGGCACCGACATGTCGCTGCGGGAGCGGGTGCTGAGCCAACTCGACGGGCGTGCCCCGGTGCTCAGCTGTTCCGATCTGACCGAGCTACGCGAGCTGTTGTCGTCGCCGGCGGGTCCGGCGCTGGTCAGTCCCACGGTCCTTCCACTCAACGAGGCGCGGGGCCTGGTGAAGTGGGGTGAGCTGGTCGTCGACCGGGCCGGACATCGGGTCACCTGGCGCGGCGAGGTGCTCCCGCTGACCCCCACCGAACGGGAGTTGCTCACTCTGCTCATCGGCCCACCGCTGGTGGTGTGGAGCTACGAACGGCTCTGCGTCGCCGCGTTGGGTGGCGCTGACACCGCAGCGCTGCAATCCACCGTCAGGCGGCTTCGCCGCAGGCTGCGGGGTCTACCGGGCGGCCCGCAGGTGCACACCGTGCGGGGCGTCGGCTACCGGCTCGACCCGCCGCCCCGGCTGAACGACCACTGACCCGCTGTCGCTCCGTCGGGCCGACCGCCTCCGCTGCCGGCCCGGCAGCGGGCGCGTGACACCATGGCCGGGTGAGCGGTGCTGTCCAGACGGGTTGGGCCTCTTCGGCCGGCCCCGCCGCGCCGACACCGGCCCGGTCGCGGCGGCGTTGGCTGCTGGCTGTGACAGTGGCCTGGGCGGTGCTTCTGGCCGGGCTCACCTGGATATCGGTGCGCAACGACCCGCCGACAGTCCGCGAGCAGCGTTCCCTCGATCAGGCTGGCCCGGTGGTCGACCGGGCGGTCGGCGAGTTGGCTCGCGCGGCCGGTGCGGCCGGACTGCTGGAACTGAGCCCGGCGCGGGTCGCGTCCGGCTGCCGGGTCACCCCGTTCGCCGACGGGGCGAGGTTGCGGCGCGAGGTCGGGGTGCTCGCTGCCACCGGTGACGAGCGGGCCGTGCTGGCCGGCATCGCCGAGCGGCTGCCGGCAAGCTGGCGGGCCGGGGTCGGGCCCGGGGTGGACGGCCCCGAGCTGCGCGCCGACGCTGGAGACTTCGTGGCCGTCGAGGGTCGGCCGACCGTCGACGGCCGGGTGCGACTGGTCGTCGACACCGGTTGCCGGCCCGTCGGCGCCGGCTACACGCCGGCTCCGGCCACCGCTGCCGGCCCGGAGGCCGTCGCGCTGACCGCCGCGCTGAAAGCCCTCGACCGGCCGGGCGACGCCGCGCCGGAGTTGGCCACCGCGCCCTGCCCGGGCGGCGGGCTCGCCCGTACCGCCTGGTTCGTCAACGGTCAGGGCCCGGCGGCCTCGACGGTCGCCCTCGCCCCGCTGGCCGGCAACGTCCCACTGCTGGACCAACCCCCGGTGTACGCGTATCGCAGCGGTGGGGTCACGGTGCTGGCCGAGATCAGCCCGGACGCCACCCGACTCGCCGCCACCGTCGGCTGCCCGAGCTGAGCCGGGCCTGTCAGCGGCCGTCCGGCTGGTCCTCGGGGCCACGGCTGCGGCCCAACGCGTCGACCTTGCCCCACCGGCCGGGGATGTCCAGCAGCTCCACGCGGCCCATGCCCGGTGGCACGGCGGGGTCGATGATCAGGTGCTCGCCCTGCGGCTGCAACCCCAGCATCACCCGCAGCAGCAGCAGCGGGGTGCCTGCCGACCAGGCCTGCGGGCTGCATGCGGTCGGGTACTCCACCGGATAGTCGGTGAGGTCACGGGCGTAGCCGGCGAACGCCTCCGGCAGCCGACCCTCGAAGTACCGGGACGCGGCCAGCATCGTCTCGCAGAGCAACCCGGCCTCCTCCCGGAAGCCGTACCGCCACAAGCCCCAGGCGATGATCGAGTTGTCGAACGGCCAGACGGTGCCCACGTGGTAGCCGATCGGGTTGTACCGCCCCTCGTCCGAAGCGAGCGTCCGCACCCCCCAGCCGGAGAACAGTCGTGGCCCGAGCAGGTGCTCGACCACCTTGCCGGCGCGGGACTCGTCCACGATGCCGCTCCACAGCAGGTGCCCGATGTTCGAGGTCAGCGCGTCCACCTGCCGGCCGTCGGCGTCCAGCGCGAGCGCGTAGTGCTCGCGGTCGGCGATCCAGAAGTCGCGGTCGAACCGCCGTTTCAGGTCGGCGGCCTGCCGCTCCAACTCGTCGGCGAACTCCGGGTCGTTCCAGAAGGTCCGAGCCAGCCGGGCGGCCCGGACCTTCGCGTCGTAGGCGTAGCCCTGCAACTCGCAGGTGGCCCGCGGAAAATCGGGCAGTTGACCGTCGGCGTACGAGATGGCGTCCCAGGAGTCCTTCCAGCACTGGTTCTGCAGGCCGGTCTCCGGGTTGCGGGTCTGGTACCAGAGGTAACCGGTGCCGAGCAGGTCACCGTAGGTGTCGATCCACTCCAGCGCCGCGCGGATCTGCGGTTCCAGCTTGCGGACGAGTGCCGCGTCGCCGGTCCACCGCTCGTACTCGTCGACCAGGATGATGAACAGGGGCGTCGAGTCGGCCGACCCGTAGTACGGCGAGTGTGGCTGCTCCTCGAAGCCGGCGGTCTCCCCGTACCGCAGCTCGTGCAGGATCTTGCCGGGTTCCTCGTCCCGGAAGTCGTCCACCCGCTGCCCCTGTAGTCCGGCCAGCATCAGGATGGTCGGCGGGACCAGTTCCGGCAGGAACGGCAGCACCTGCAACGAGGTGATGATGCTGTCCCGGCCGAACAGGGTCATGAACCAGGGGAGTCCTGCGGCGATCAGCCGTACGCCCAGGGCGATCGACTCGTAGCGCAGCGCGGCCAGGTCGTTGAGGCTGCGCCGGTACGCCCCGGCCAGCGGCTCGCAGTCGCAGCCGAGCTTCGGCGCCCGGTCGATGAGCTCCTGCTGTTCGGCCCGGATCGCGTCCGCGCTGCGGCTGCCGCCGTACGGCAGGGTGGCCCGGATGTCCTCGCCCCGTGCACCGAAGACGACGCTGGACACGTGCAGTCTGGTGGTCCAGCTGTCGTTGCTGGCTATCCGGATCCGGAAGGTCATTCCGGTGTCGTCGACCTGCGCCGGCGCGGTGGTGCTGACCACCATCTCCCGGTGGAACGCCTCCCGCCGGTACGACAGCCGCAATTCGTTCTCGGCGACCGTGATCGTGGTCCGTCCCCGCTTCTGCCGAGAGTTCTTGATCTCGAACAGGTCGGCGAAATCGGCCCCGATCTCGATCCGGAGGGTGCACTCGACCTCCGCGCCGAGGTGGTTCAGCACTGTCAGCTCCTCCTCGAAGCTGCCCACTATCGCCCGGCTGCGGATCACCGACGCCTTGGCGTCCAGATAGTGCGTGGGTTCGCCGGGGGCGAGGAAGAACCGGGTGCGGTACGACTCGGCATCGTCGATGGAGAGGGCGTGCAGCCGTTCGCCGTCCAGGGTGAGCACCCACGTGGACAGGAAGCGGGTGTCGAAGGAGAACAGCCCGGTGGGGAAGTCGTAGGACGGTTCGATGTCGCCACGCCGGTCGCTGACCAGGAAGGTGTTGCCGTCCAGGATGCTGACGAGGTCCTTCACCGAAGTCGCCCGGCTGCTCGGCGGGCCGTTTCGCGGGGGTCGCGGGTGCCGGGCGGGTTCGGAAAGAACCGGCGGAAGGCGAGGAAGAGCACCACGTTCCCGCTGAACGTGCTCTCGTTGCGCAGTACCGCCGCGACCCCCTGGGCCTCGCCGCTGATCAGCCGGTCGAAGAGGGCGGCGCTGCTGTACCAGATCGCGTCGGCCGGCCCACGCTCCCGGGTGACCTGCACCGACCCGGGCCGCATCCGGACCAGCCAGTGTTCGGTGCGGTGGCCGTCGCCGAGGTCGATCTGGAGGGTGCCGTCGGCCAGGCCGCCCAGAACCTCGGCTGCGCGCGACGGCAGTGTCTCGAAGAACCTCTCCGCCGCCTCGGTCACATCCGAATCGTAGGCAGTCGTCCGAGATGTCGGGTCGGTATCGACACTCCGCTCGGGTCGACAGGCCGCCGTCGTGCGGTCAGTAGACGAGCGCCTGCGCGCCCTCGGCCAACGCCTCCTCGACGAAGACCGCCGCACCGGCGATCCGGACGCCGGGGAGTACGTCGTCCGGGCCGATCTCCCGACGGGCCGCGCACTGCGTGCAGGCGGTCACCCGGCCGCTGGTCAGGATGACGTGCAACAACTCGGCCAGGGGCGCGGAGTGCGGCAGGTCGAACTGCTGGGCGCGACCGGGCAGCGCGAACCAGGTGGACTCACCGGTCAGCCAGAGCGAGACGTCCACCCCGGCCGCTACCGCCGTCGCGGCGACGGTGAATGCCTGCGCGCACCGCTCCGGGGCGTCCGCCCCTGCGGTGGCCTTCACGACGAGATTGCGGGCCATGTGGCCCAGCATAGGATGGCCGGGATGGTTACCGAGATCGGGTTTGTCAGCCTGCTGGTCGCTGGCCTGGGCGGGCTCGCCGGTGGCCTGGTCTACCTTGCCGTACGCATTTCGAGAGGACGCTGGTGAGCGCGAGGAGTGAGCCGGGCTTGCGAGCCCCGCAGTCGCGAACGAAAGAGGTGAGGTGACGCTGATGAGCGAGAACCCGCTGCAGCCGCCGTGGCTGAACGCGCCGCCGGTCGAGGAGTACCCGTTCGAGGAGAGCCACGACCTGCGGGTCGGGCCGAAGCTGCACCCCGCGCTGGACGCCCTGCTGCCGTACATCGGTCTGTGGCGCGGTCGGGGCAAGGGCGGCTTTCCCACCATCGAGGACTTCGACTACGCGCAGGAGATCCGGATCAGCCACGACGGCCGACCGTTCCTGCACTACGAGTCGCGTGCGTGGATCCTCGACGAGCAGAGCAAGCCGGTCCGTCCGGCCGGCCGCGAGGCGGGCTGGTGGCGACCGGTGCTGGTGGACGGGCGGGCGACCGACGAGCTGGAGGCGCTGATCACCACCCCGACCGGGGTGATGGAGCTGCACCTGGGCAAGCGCACCGGCACGCAGCTCGAGTTCGCCACCGACGCGGTGATCCGGACTCCGACCGCCAAGGAGGTCACCGGCGGGCACCGGCTCTTCGGCATCGTCGAGGGTGCGCTGCTCTACGCCCAGGAGATGGCCGCCATGGGGTACGGGCTCAGCCCGCACCTCTCCGCCCGACTCGTCCGGGTCGGCGGCTGACCGCTACCCGACGGGGAAGCCCAGCAGTGAGTGCAGGGCGGGGGTGCGCGGGCAAGGG
The DNA here is from genome assembly GCF_040608275.1 of Micromonospora sp. NPDC005205. NCBI lineage: Bacteria > Bacillati > Actinomycetota > Actinomycetes > Micromonosporales > Micromonosporaceae > Micromonospora > Micromonospora sp. NPDC005205. Next base: position 177,721 of record NZ_JBEXHV010000003.1, on the reverse strand, counting down.
CTCCGGCGCACCCCGTCCAGCTCTCGGATTTCGGCGAGCCCGCGCACGGACGAGCTGAACCAGACCCCGTCGGCGGCGTGCAGCTCGGCTGGCGTGACCATCCGTTCGGCGGCGTCCAGGCCCAGCTCGTGAGCGTGGGCGAGCAGCCAGGCCGCTGTCGTGCCGGGCAGGATGCCGGTGGTCGCGGCCGGCACGGTGCAGAGCGTGCCCTCGGTGAGCCACACCACGTTCGCGATCGGCCCCTCCAGGGCGTACCCGTCGGAGGAGACCCAGAGCACGTCGTCCACGCCGGCCCGCTGTGCCCAGCGGCGGGCGGCGCTGTTGACCGCGTACGACGTGGATTTGATCCCTGCCGGCAGCCAGTCGAGCCCGGTACGCGCGTCGGCGGGCACCCCCAACGGCAGGGTGGCCACCGTGATCCCGTTCTGCCGGGCCGCCCGCGACGACGCCGGCACCTCGGTCAGCGTGGCGTAGACGGTCGGCGGACCGCCGGCCTCGGAGCCCCGGGTGCAGACCAGTCGTAGCGCGCCCTCCACCGGTGCGGGCCAGCCCGCACGCACCGTGTCGAGCAGGTCGATGAGCGCGTCGGCGGGGGGCAGACCCAGGTCGACGGCCGCCGCGGCCGTGGTCATTCGGGCCAGGTGCTCGTCGGGCAACCACGGCCGGCCCTGGCGCAGGTGCATGGACTCGAAGAGCCCGTCGCCGTGCAGAACGCCCAGGTCGTCGCCGCGGAGCACGGGCTCGTCGGTCGCGATGAGGCCCCGCCCGAGCACGGCGATCCGCGGGCTGGGAGCAGCCGGGACATTGCCGACGGACGACGTCACCATGACCGCGAGCGTAGCGGTGATCGATCGCGGTGCGGGGAACAGTCTGGTGGCCGAACTATGATCGGAGCGTGTCCGAATCCTCCCTCGCGGAAATGCTGCGGGCCCGTGGGCTGCGGCTGACGGCCCAGCGGCAGCTCGTCCTCCAGGCGGTGCTCGATCTGGGCCACGCCACCCCGGAGCAGGTGCACACCGCAGTCCGGGAGGTGGCCGCCGGCGTCAACATCACCACCATCTACCGCACGCTCGAGCTGCTGGAACGGCTCGGTCTGGTCACCCACACGCACCTGTCGCACGGCTCACCGACCTATCACGCCGCCGGTGAGCACCAACACGTCCACCTGGTCTGCCGGGAGTGTGGCGCGATCGACGAGATCGATCCGGAGCTGCTCCGCCCGCTCGCCGACCAGTTGGCCGCGCAGCGCGGGTTCCGGGTGGACATCGGGCACGTGTCACTCTTCGGCGTCTGCGTACGCTGCGAGAACGGGGACGAAAAATGATCGACATCGCGGGCGCGGTGGCAGTCGAGAGCATCGACGAGGCCAGCCGTGACCAGCCGGATCCGGCACACGTCGCGGCCGGGGTGCGGGGGGTGGCCGCGCACTACGGCGACCCGCTGCGCGAGCAGCGCACCCTCGACACCGCTGTCGGGCTGGTCGACAGGTCGCACCGGGGGGTCATCGCGGTGCCCGGGGAAGAGCGGGCCAGCTGGCTGCACACTGTCACCTCGCAGCACCTGACCGCGCTCTCCGCGGGCGAGGGCACCGAGTTGCTGGTGCTGTCGCCGCACGGCCACGTCGAGCAGCACGCCATGGTCGCCGAGGACGGCGAGACCGCCTGGCTCGACACCGAGCCCGGTGCGACCGAGGGCCTGCTGACCTACCTGGAGAAGATGCGGTTCTTCAGCAAGGTCGAGCCACGCGACGCGACGGCCGAGCGCGCGCTGTTGTCGCTGGTGGGGCCCGCTGCCATGGAGGCGCTCGGCACGCTCGGCGTGACCGGGCTCGCCGCACCGGACGTGGTCGCGGTGCCGGGTCCGAAGTTCCCGCACGGTGCCGTGCCACCACGGGCGAGCGCACGGTACGACGTACGACCGCTGCCGATCGGCGGCTGGGCCCGACGTGGTCCGCTCGGGGTGGACCTGCTGGTGCCCCGGTCGGCGATGGACCAGGTGGTGGCGGAGTTGCGCGGCGCCGGCGTGCCGCTCGCGGGGCTGTGGGCGTACGAGGCGATCCGGGTGGCCGCCCGGCAGCCCCGGGTCGGGGTGGACACCGACCACCGGACCATTCCGGCCGAGGTCGACCTGATCGCCCCGGCGGTGCATCTGGACAAGGGTTGCTACCGGGGGCAGGAGACGGTGGCGCGGGTGCACAACATGGGCCGGCCGCCGCGTCGCCTCGTACTGCTGCATCTGGACGGGGTGACCACCGATCAGCCGCCGGTGGCCGGTACGCCGGTGACGCTCGATGGCCGGGCGGTCGGCTTCGTCGGCACCGCCGTGCTGCACCACGAGCTGGGCCAGGTCGCGCTCGCGGTGGTGAAGCGGAACGTCCCGGACGACGCCGCGTTGCTGATCGGCGAGACCGCGGCGGCGATCGACCCCTCCTGAGCGGGCCGTCTAGGATCGCCGGCATGACGACAGGGACGTTGATCACGGTGGCCCCGACCGGCGCTGAGTCGGCCAAGGCGGAGGTGCCGGCGCTGCCGGTGACCCTCGACGAGTTGCTGCTCACCGCCAAGGAGTGCGAGGCGCTCGGCGCCGCCGTGATCCACGTCCACATCCGCGACGACGAGGCCCGACCGACGCTCGACCCGGTGCGGCTGGCCGACACCGTGGCGGCGCTGCGGGAGAGCACCGACCTGATCGTGCAGCTCTCCTCCGGTGGCGCGGTGACCGACCCGGAGGCCGCCCGGCTCGCCGTGCTCGACGCCCGTCCGGACATGGCCTCCTGCACCATGGGCACTGTCAACTTCGGCGACGACGTCTTCCTCAACCGCTGGGAGTTCATCGTCGACCTGCACACCCGGATGCAGGAACGCGGGATCGTGCCGGAGTACGAGATCTTCGACCTCGGCCACCTGTCCGCGTTGCAGCGGTTGCTCGGCAAGTACGGGCTGCCGGCCGGCGGGCACGTGCACGTCGACTTCGTGATGGGCGTGCCGGGCGGGATGCCGGGCACCACCGAGACCCTCGTCGCGGCCCACCGGATGCTGCGGGACCTGCCCGAGGGCACCACCTTCTCGGCCACCGGCGTCGGCCGCAGCACGATCCCGGTGATGCTGGCCGCTCTGTCGACCGGCGGGCACCTGCGGGTCGGCATGGAGGACACCGTGACGTACGCGAAGGGCCGTCCGGTGGAGTCGAACATGCAACTGGTGGCCCGCGCGGTGGGTTTCGCCCAGCTCGCCCAGCGCCCGCCATTGACCACCATCGAGGCTCGCGAACTGCTCGGGCTGTAAGGGCAGGTCTGTCCCGCGCCCCTGTCACCCGGGCGGTGGACCTCCTGGTCACCCCGCCGCCGGGCACCCCCGGACCGTCGGTACCGTCCAGCGCGTGACGAAGACGTACGAGGGTGGCGCGCCGCTCGCCGAGGTGGTCCGGTCCGGGTTCGTGGAGGGTGCGCACCGCGGCTCGGTGGTGGTGCTTGACGCCGCCGGTGTCGCGGTGGCGTCCGCCGGGGACGTGACCTCGCCGATCTTTCCCCGCTCGGCCAGCAAGCCGATGCAGACGATCGGGATGCTCCGGGCCGGCCTGGCCCTGACCGACCCGGCCGACGTGGCGCTGGTCTCGGCGAGCCACGCCGGCGAGGAGTTCCACCTGGCCCGGGTCGGTGCGCTGCTGGAGCGCGCCGGGCTGGACGCGTCGGCGCTGCACTGCCCGCCCGACCTGCCGGTGGGGGCCGCGGCCCGGGAGGCGGTGCTGCGGGCCGGTGGCGGCCCGACCCGGGTGCAGATGAACTGCTCCGGCAAGCACAGCGGGATGCTGCTGACCTGCGAGGCCGCCGGATGGTCGCGGGAGGGCTACTGGCGGCCGGAGCACCCGCTTCAGCAGCGGCTGCGGGCCGCCATCGAGGAGTTCACCGGCGAGCAGGCGGCGGCGGTGGGGGTCGACGGTTGCGGCGCGCCGGTCCTCGCGGTGTCGCTGGCCGGTCTGGCCGGGGCGTACCTCCGGCTGGTCGACGCCGAGCCCGGCTCGGTGCCGCGCACGGTGGCCGACGCGATGCGGGCGTACCCGGAGATCGTGGGTGGCACCCAGGCCGACGACACGCGGCTGATGCGTGGTGTCCCGGGTGCGCTGGCCAAGGTCGGTGCCGAGGGCGTGATCGCCGTGGCGCTGCCGGGCGTCGGCGCCGTCGCGTTGAAGATCGACGACGGCGCCGACCGGGCCCGGATGCCGGTACTGGTCTCCGCGCTGCGCCGGCTCGGCGTGGATGCTCCGGTGCTGACCGAGTACGCCGAGGTGCCGCTCTTCGGTGGTGGGGTACCGGTCGGGGCGGTCCGCCCGCTCTGGTGAGCGCGCTCTAGCTCAGGAAGTCGAGCAGTGCGGCGTTGACCGGCTCCGGGCGCTCCAGCGGCAGCAGGTGGGCGGCGTCCGGCACGTCGGGCAGTCGTACCGCGCCGGGGACCTCGGCGGCGATCCGGTCGGCGAGCCGACTGATGTCCGGCACGTCGGCCGCGCCGGCGGTGACCAGGACGGGGATCTTCAGCTCACCGAGACGACCGATCGCCGGTGGCGACAGCTCTCCCACCTCGACCGCGCCGAGCGCCAGCTCCGCGGCGAGGGCACGCTGGTCCATCTCCTGCGCGAACGCGACCAGCTCCGGGTCGACGTCCTCCGGCTGGCGTCGCGGGCCGACCACCCAGAACCGCACCTCACCGGCCGCACCGGCGACGAAGTCGTCCGGGTCGACCTCGCCGACCAGGTCGTCCCAGAGGTCGTTCGCCTCGTCGGACCACTCGTTCCCGGAGACCGCCGTGTCGAACAGCGCGAGCGCGCTCACCCGGTCGGGGTGGGCCAGCGCGGTGTCGATGGCGACCGCCCCACCGAAGGAGCAGCCGACCAGGGCAGCCCGGGGCAGGTCGAGCGCGTCCAGCAGCCCGGCCACGTCGTCGTGGTGCGTGAACGGGGTCGGTGGGAGCTCGGAGTCTCCGTAGCCGCGCAGGTCCGGGACGATCACCCGGTGCCGGGTGGCGAGCGCGGACACCTGCCCCCGCCACATCCGCCGGTCGGCGATGCCGGCGTGCAGCAGGACGACGGGCGAACCGGTGCCGGCCTCGTCGTACGCGATGCTTGCTCCATTGACTGTGATCTTGTCCACGGACGGACCGTACGGATCGGTTGAGCGGCGCGCAAACGGGGTCCTGAGACCTTGCTAACTATGGTTAGCGTTTTGCTTGCAACAGCTAGCGCGGGCGGTTAGCGTCGCTGCCATGGCCACACCCAAGGACCTTCCCGATGTCGGCGGGTTCATCCGCGATCTTCGGCGCAACGCCAAGATCTCGCTACGGCAGCTCGCCGAGCAGGCGGGGGTCAGCAACCCGTACCTCAGCCAGATCGAGCGCGGCCTGCGCAAGCCCAGCGCCGAGGTGCTCCAGCAACTGGCGAGCGCGCTGCGGGTCTCCACGCCGGCGATGTACCTGCGCGCCGGTCTGCTCGACGACAAGGAAGGTCACGGGGTGCTCGCCGCCATCGCCGTGGACGCCGACCTGACGATGGCGCAGAAGCAGTCGCTCAGTCAGATCTACGAGACGTTCCGCCGGGAGAACACCCGGCTGGCCGAAGCCGAGACGGCGCAGGCCGACCAGGCCGCCGACCAGCCCGCCAGCCAGGCCGCCGACCTGGCCAACGTGGCCGCCACCGGCCCCACCACCGTCGGCGGCACCCCGACCGAGGCCGTGCTCGAGTCGGTCGCCGTCACCGAGGCGGGCACCGCTCCCGCCCCGGGCAGCACCAGCATCCCCCAGAAGAAGAAGGCCGCCGAGGCGGCCGAAGAGGAGACGTCATGAGCGAGCCGAAGACCAACCGCATCCCCGCCCCGATCTACGCCGCAGCCGGCGCCGGTGAGCTGGCCATCGAGCAGTTGCGCAAGCTGCCGGCCGTGGTCGGCGTCCTCAGCACCCGGGTCGTCGCCGACCTGGGCGGCCGGGCCGTGCTGACCGGCTTCGAGCTGAAGCAGAAGGCCACCGAGACGCTGCGCACCGCCAACGAGACCGCCGACCTGGCGAAGCTGCGCGAGGCCGCCGACATCGACAAGCTGCGCGCCGCCGCGACCCGCAACGCCGCCCTGGTGGTCGCGAGCGCCCAGGTCGCCCAGGAGCGCGCGTTCGCGGCGTACGGCGCGCTGGTCGCCCGGGGCGAGCGGGTCGTCGGTGCCGGCGTGCTGGAGGCCGCCGAGACGGTCAACGCCGACATCGAGGCCACCGAGGCCGTGGCGCCGGCCGCCACCCCCACCGCTGCCGCCACCCCCACCGCTGCGGCCCCCACCGACGCGCCGACCCCGGCCGACGTGGCGGAGATCGCCGAGGCCAAGCCGGCCGCCGTCAAGAAGGCCGCCCGCGCGCCGAAGGCCGCCAAGCCGGTCGAGGCCCCGTCGGCGAAGCTTCCCCGGGCCACCAAGCGGACCCGTCCGGCAGCCGAGTAGTTCACGTGGCCGCGACCCCGGTGGCGTCCTTGTCGGACGTAGCCGGGGTCGTGGACATAAACTGGCCGGCATGGCCAACGCCGCGCCGATCTTCGCCTTCGCCGTCCGTGAAGTGATCCAGCTGATCCTGCTCGTCTTCGCGCTGATCGTTCAGGGTGTCGCCCTGGTGCACGCGATCACGCAGCGCTCCGACGCCTTCCCCGCCATCGGGACGCTGCCCAAGGGCGGCTGGATCGCCATCCTGGCGGTCTGCCTCGTGCTCACCCTGCTCGGCTTCGGTCCGATCAGTCTCTTCGGACTGGTCGGCATCGCCGCCGGTCTGATCTACCTGCTCGATGTCCGAATCGGCCTCCGCGAACTCGGTGACGGCAAAGGGTTCTGGTGAGAGGTTTTCGCTGGCCGCCCCCACCCGACAGCGGGCCCCGCACCTGGGGTCCCGGGCCGGGTGGGCCGCGTACCGGCCGGCCGGCGCTGCCGGAGCCGGAGACCGAGCTGATCACCACCCCGCACGGCGTGCGGCTGGAACGGCTGGTCACCGGCACCGGTGATCCGGTCACCGTGTTCGCGCACGGGTTGGGCAACGGCATCGCCACCACCCGACCGTTCGGCAGTGGGGTGAACGGTCGCAAGGTGTTCTTCCAGTTCCGCGGTCACGGCCGTTCCGAAGCCCCGGACGGGCCGTGGGACTATCTGGACCTGGCCCGGGATCTGCGGGCGATCGCCGACCTTGGCGGCGCCAGCCGGGCGTTCGGCGCGAGTCTCGGCGCGGGTGCCCTCTGCCGACTCCTGGTGGAGAGCCCGGAGCGTTTCGACAAGCTGGTCTTCTTCCTGCCGGCGGTCCTCGACGAGCCACGCGGGCCGGCCGCCCGGGAGCGCATCACCGACCTGCTGGAGGCGGTGGAGAGCGGCGACGCCTCGGCGGTAGCCGACATCGTCACGCTGGAGTTGCCCCCGGCGGTGCGTAACACCCCGGCCGGCTGGGCCTACCTGCGACAACGGCTCGACCAACTGCTCCGCGACGGTCTCGCCGACGGTCTGGCCACGCTTACCGACCAGACACCGCTGCGCCAGATCGGTGACCTGACGGCGGTCACCGCACCGGCGCTGGTGATCGGTTGCGCGGGCGACGACCTGCACCCGGTCGAGGTCGCGGAGCGGCTCGCCGTGGCGCTTCCCCAGGCCACCCTGCACGTGTACGACCGGCCCGGCGTGCTCTGGTCGGAACGCGCCGATCTGCGGGACCGCATCTCCGGCTTCCTTAACGAGTAACCTGCCCTGTCATGGGCGTCACACAGCACGGCCGGACGCACCGGCTGGACCTTGCCGATCCGACAGTGCGCGAATGGACGTGCACGGTCCTGCACTCCGATGCCGAGCAGGGCATCGTGTTGGACCGTTCGGCGTTCTACCCGGGCGGTGGTGGCCAACCACCCGACCACGGTGTGTTGCTCTGGCAGGGCGTGCAGACCCGGATCGTCGGCACCCGCAAGGGCGACGACCCCTACCTGATTCCCGCCGAGGGTGACCCGCTGCCGCCGGTCGGCACCGAGGTCGTCGGCGCGGTGGAGGACGAGCGCCGCACCCGGCTGATGCGTACCCACTCCGGGCTGCACGTGCTCTGCGGTGTGGTGTTCCGCGACTTCGGCGCGCTCGTGACCGGCAACTCGATGGAACCGGGCGAGGCTCGGATGGACTTCAACCTCCCCGAGGTGCCCCCGGACTTCAAGAGTCGCATCGAGGAGCTGGTCAACGCCGAGGTGGCCGCCGACCGCTCGGTCGCCACCCGGGTGCTGCCGCGCACCGAGGCGCTGGCCCTGCCGGACATCATCCGTACCCAGTCCAACCTCATCCCGCCGGATGAGCAGGAGGTCCGGATCGTCGACATCGTCGGGCTGGACGTGCAGGCCGACGGCGGCACCCACGTCGCCTCCACCGCCCAGATCGGCAAGGTCCAGGTGGTGAAGGTGGAGAGCAAGGGCCGGGCCAACCGCCGGGTCCGGGTCCGACTGGTCGACTAGATCGAGTACCGAATTCGGACGTCGGTTGTGTCATCCCTGACAACGTCGCAGGCATGACACAACCGCTAACCGGAAAGATCGCGCTCGTCGCCGGTGCCACCCGTGGCGCCGGGCGGCAGATCGCCGTTCAGCTCGGCGCGGCCGGGGCCACTGTCTACGCCACCGGTCGTAGCTCACGGGCCGGCCGCTCCGAGATGGATCGACCGGAGACCATCGAGGAGACCGCCGAGCTGGTCAGCGCGGCCGGCGGCACCGGCATCGCCGTCCAGGTCGACCACCTGGTGCCCGATCAGGTCCGCGACCTGGTCGCCCGGATCGACGCCGAGCACGGCCAACTCGACGTGCTGGTGAACGACATCTGGGGCGGCGACCCACTGGTCACCTGGGACAAGCCGGTCTGGGAGCAACCGCTCGACGCCGGCTTCCGTACCCTGCGACTGGCCGTCGACACGCACATCATCACCAGCCACTTCGCCCTGCCGCTGCTGATCCGCAAGCCCGGTGGCCTGGTGGTGGAGATGGGCGACGGCACCAAGGCGTACAACGACGAGAACTACCGGCTGTCGGTCTTCTACGACCTGGCGAAGGTCTCGGTCAACCGGCTCGCCTTCAGTCAGGCGCACGAACTGAAGCCGCACGGCTGCACGGCCGTGGCACTGACCCCCGGCTGGATCCGTTCCGAGGCGATGCTGGAGCACTTCGGCGTGACCGAGGAGAACTGGCGCGACGGGGCCGCCACCGACCCGAACTTCCTCATCTCGGAGACCCCGGCCTTCGTCGGCCGGGCGGTGGCCGCGCTCGCCGCTGACGAGGAGAAGGCCCGCTGGAACGGCAGGTCCGTCGACGCCGGCAGCCTGTCCAAGGTGTACGGCTTCACCGACCTCGACGGCAGCCAACCTGAGGGTTTCCGCTACATCACCGAGGTGGTCGACGCGGGCAAGCCGGCGGACGTGACCGGCTACCGGTAGAGCGCGGCGAGCCGCTCGGCGCTCTCCGCGAACAACCGCCGCAGCTCGGGTGGGTCGATGACCTCGACCTCGGGGCCGAGCCCCAGCAGTTGGTGGTACGCCACCTGGACGGACTCGACCGGCAGCCGGGTTACGACCCACCCCTGCCCGTCGGGCTCGTCGGCGGTGGCGACCAGTTCGTCGTACACGTTGGGGGCATCGACCAGGTGCCGGAGCTGGCGCAGGCCGGCGGGGCTCAGCCGGACGGCGACCTCGGCCCGCAGCATGGTCCGCAGGAACGACCCGGCCTGCTCGCGCCAGTGCCCGGCCAGGTCGAAGCCCTCGTCGCGGTCGAAGCTCTCCTCGCCCACCTCGACCCCGGTGACCCGGTCCACCCGGTAGGTGCGCACATCGTCGCCGACGCGGCCGACCAGATACCAGACCCCACTCTTGAGCACCAGGCCGTACGGCTGGACCTGGCGGGTCACCTCCTGGTCGCCGCGTCGGTAGCGCAGCTCCACCACGGTGTCGCCCCAGACCGCCCGGGCCAGCTCGGGCAGCCAGGGCGGTGGCGTGCTCTGCCGGAACCAGCCCGGTACGTCCAGGTGGAACCGCTGCCCGGCCCGGGCCGGCGCGTCGCGCAGGGCGGGTGGCAGCGCGGCGAGCACCTTCAGCTCGGCGGACGCGACGGCGTCGGCGAGCCCCATCTCGCCGGCCGGTCCGGGCAGCCCGGCGAGGAAGAGCGCCTCCGCCTCGTCCCGGGTCAGCCCGGTCAGCCGGGTGCGGTACCCCCCGAGCAGGCGGTAGCCGCCGGCCCGCCCCCGGTCGGCGTAGACCGGCACGCCCGCCGCGGAGAGCGCCAGAACGTCCCGATAGACGGTCCGCTCGGAGATCTCCAGCTCCCGTGCCAGCTCGCCCGCTGTCATCGACCCGCGCGACTGCAACAGCAACAGCAACGAGATCAGTCGGGACGCGCGCATCCGCCCATCCTGCCCGGTGCCGCTCACCGCCCGCCGGGCGTCAGCAACCCCCGGTCGTACGCGGTGGCCACCGCGGCGGCCCGGTCGTTGACCCCGAGCTTGGCGTACAGGTGCAGCAGGTGCGTCTTGACGGTGGCCTCGCTGATGAACAGGCGGTTCGCCGCCTCCCGGTTGGAGGCGCCCCGGGCCACCAGGGTGAGCACCTCAAGCTCCCGTTGACTGAGCGGTTCCTCGGCGGGAGCGCGCAGCCGACCCATCAGCCTGCCGGCGACGCTCGGCGCCAGCACCGACTCGCCCCGGGCCGCGGCCCGGACCGCCCGAACCAGATCCTCCCGAGGTGTGTCCTTGAGCAGGTAACCGGTCGCACCTGCCTCAATCGCCGGCAGCACGTCCGCGTCCGTGTCGTAGGTGGTGAGCACCAGCACCCGGGCGGTGCTGCCGGTGCGAGCCAGCCTGCCGATGGCGGTCACCCCGTCCATGCCGGGCATCCGCAGGTCCATCAGCACCACGTCGGGTCGCAGCGACGCGACCAGGGCCAACGCCTCCGAGCCGTCCGCCGCCTCGCCCACCACCTCGAAATCGGGGTCACCGGTGAACATCCCCCGCAGGCCGTCCCGCACCACCGGGTGATCGTCGACGATCAGCAGCCGAACCGGGGCGGTCAACCGGCACCTCCGGGTAGCGCGGGGACGGACGCCGAGATGGCGGTGCCGTTGCCCGGCTCGGATTCGACTGCCAACTCGCCACCGACCCTTGTCACCCGTTGCCGCATGGCGGTCAACCCGTACCCGCCGCCCGGCTCACGGGGCGCTGGCTGGTCGGCGACGTCGAAGCCGGCCCCGTCGTCACGGACGTCGAGCGTGACCACGTCCGCCATGTACGACAGGGTCAGCCCGACCCGCGACGCGGCGGCGTGCCGGGCCACGTTTGACAGCGCTTCCTGGGCGGCCCGTAGCAGGGTCACCTCCACCTCCGGGTGCAGCGGGCGGGGCGTGCCGGTGGTGGCCACGTCGGCCCGTACCCCGTTCAGGGCCGACCAACGCCCGCCCAGATCGACGAGGGCGTCCGGTAGCCGGGCCGTCTCCAACGGTTCCGGGCGGACCGCCTGTACCGAGCGGCGGGCCTCGGTGAGGCTCTCCCGAGCCAGGGCGAGCGCGTTGTCGACGTGCCGGCGCCAGTCGGCCGACCGGTCGCGGCTCTGCTCGGCCGCCTCCAGTTGAGTGATGATGCCGGTCAATCCCTGCGCCAGGGTGTCGTGGATCTCCCGCGCCATTCGTTGCCGCTCGTCCAGCACGCCGGCCTCCCGGGCCTGGGTGAGCAGTTGGGCGTGCAGCCCGGCGTTCTCATTCACCGTCTCGGTGAGCTGGCGGTTGGTCTCACCGAGTTCCGCCACCAACCGCTTGCGCCTGGCGTCCTCCTGTTCGGCGATCACCGCGAACCAGCTCGCCGAGCCGGCCACCACCAGGTTGAACAGCACCAGCAACAGCCAGAGCGGCAGGTGCGACGCCACGACCGACAGACCACCGCCCTGCGACGTGGCGACCAGGGTGGCCGTGGTGACCACGCCCGCGACGCGCCAGCGCCCGGGCAGCACCGGAAAGGCGTGGATGTAGCCGATCCAGGCGAAGAAGCCGTACCACGGGCTGACGGCCACCAGCGCGGCGGCGAACGTGAGCAGCCCGGCGTAGTAGACCGCCATCGGTCTGCGCCGGCTCTGCCAGCCGGGGTGCACTGTGACGAACCAGGCGACCCAGCCTCCGGCCGCCACGGCGACGGCGAGGGTGGGCAGCGCCCCGGGCTGGTTAGGTGCCGGTGCGACGAGGGCCAGCAGGGTGCCCAGAGTCAGCCCGCCGAAGGGGAAGACGCGGTAAAGGATCGCCTCGTGCTCTCGCCATCTGGTCAGACGGTCGTGCCCACCGCTGCTGGTCATCGCATCTCCGCTCACTCCCAGCGGAACAGTTTCGCCGCGCCGGCGCCGGCCGCCACGGCGATCACCGCCATTATTCCCAGGTGCAGCGGCTGTGGCGCAGTGCCGGTCCAGGCGTCGAGGAGCGCCTGCACCCCGGGCGGCGTGTAGTCGCCGATCCGCGCCACGACATCGGGGAGCAGGAACCGGGGGAGGTAGACCCCGCCGAAGAACATGGTGAGCAGGAACAGTGGGACGGCCAGGGCCTGTGCCGCCTTAGTGGTTTTGGCCACGGCGGCGACCAGCAGGCCGAGCGCCAGCAGCGCCGCCGTGCCGAGGACGAACGCCAGGGTGAAGCCGAACGGGTGCCGGGGGAGCGGCACCTTGAACGCCAACCGGCCGACGACGATGAGCAGCAACGCGCTGGCCAGGATCGCGGCCAGGGCCACCACCAGTTGGGCGGCGAGCAGAGCGCCCGGGTGCGCCGGAGTGGTCGCCAGCCGACGCAGCACGCCGCGTTCCCGGTAGGTGGCCAGCGCCATTGGCATCGCGTTCACCCCCACCATGGCCAGGGTGACCACCAACAGCGACGGGGCGAAGTAATTGACGAAGTTCTGCCCGTCGAAGTTCGGATCCGGCTCGCGGAGCGAGGGAATCAACCCGAGCACCACCAGGATCAGTGTGGGCAGCCCGACTATGGTGAGCAGCGTCGGTAGGTCCCGCAGGTAGAGCCGCGCCTCGACCTTCAGGATCTGGCGGAAGGCGTGCATTGTGCTTCCTCTCAGTTGGCGGGCCGGTGCCCGGTCAGCTCGACGAAGGCGTCGTCGAGGGTGGACTGCTCCAGCCGCAGGTCTGCCGCGACGATCTGGTGACGGGCGAGCACCGACGTGACGGCGTGCAGCAGCTCGCCGGTTCCGGTCACCACCACCTGGCTGCCGGTTCGCTGCACGGCGGACACTTCGGGCAGGTCGGTGAGGAGTCGGTCGTCGAGCGGAGCTGAGGGCCGGAACCGGATCCGCTGTTCCGGAGCCACCGTCGACACCAGGCCTGCCGGGCTGTCCAGGGCGACCACCCGCCCCCGGTCGATCACCGCGACCCGGTCGCAGAGCCGCTCGGCCTCCTCCATGAAGTGGGTGACCAGCACGATGGTCACCCCGCTGTCGCGGACCTGTTCGATGAGGCCCCAGGTGTCCCGGCGGGCCTGCGGGTCCAGCCCGGTGGTCAGCTCGTCGAGGATGGCGATCTCCGGGTTGCCGACCAGGGCCAGCGCGATGGAGAGCCGCTGCTTCTGGCCGCCGGAGAGCTTCTTGTACGCCGTGTTCCGCTTGTCGCCGAGGCCCAGCTTGTCGATCAGCTCGGTCGGGTCGGCCGGGTTGCGGTAGAACGAGGCGTACAGCTCCAGTGCCTCGGCCACCCGCAACCGGTCCGGCAGTTGGCTCTCCTGGAGTTGCACCCCGACCCGCTGGCGTAGCTGGGCCGCGTCCCGGCGGGGGTCGAGCCCGAGGACCGACACCCCGCCCCCGTCGGGGACACGCAGCCCGGCCACACACTCCACAGTGGTGGTCTTGCCGGCGCCGTTCGGGCCGAGGACGCCGAAGATCTCCCCGGCCTCCACGGTGAGCGACACGTCGTCCACCGCCACCAGGTCGCCGTACCGCTTCTTCAGGTGGGTCACCTCGATGACCGGCATCGTGTCGCCTTTCGCCGCCGCTGACTTCGTACCCCTCAAGGGTGGTCGCGGTGGCCCGCCGGCGAATCGACCGGTCAGCGACGAACCTCGGCGTCCCCGGTGGATCGCTGCCGTCCGTCAACCGGTTGATGTGTAAGCGGCGGCTCGCTGCTAGCGCTCCGCCCGGCGGATCCGATCACCTCTGGTTAGGCTGCTCGATCGTGGATGCCAGCAGAATCGCCAGCCCGGTGACCGGGGTCGTCGGACGCTTCCTCGCCGGGGCGGGGCTGCTCCTGCGTGGGTTGGGCCTCTACGTCCGCAGCCCGGGGCTGATGCTGCTCGGCATCGTGCCGGCGTTGATCTCCGGCGTGCTCTTCCTGGCCGCGCTCGCCACACTGGTGTACTTCGTGGACGATCTCGCCGCGCTGGTCACCCCGTTCGCCGACGACTGGTCGAGCACCGGGCGCAGCCTGGTCCGGGTGATCGCCGGGTTGGCCTTCCTGGGGGTCGGCGGCCTGCTTGGCGTGCTCACCTTCACCGCCGTCACCCTGGTCATCGGGGACCCGTTCTACGAGAAGATCTCCGAGCAGGTCGAGCAGCGGTACGGCGGCACGCCGGGCGCTGTGGACGTGCCCTTCTGGTCGTCGCTGCGCCGTAGCCTCGCCGACTCGGTACGCCTGCTGGCGCTCACGGCGTTGGTCGGCATCCCGCTCTTCCTCGCGGGCTTCATCCCGGTGGTCGGCCAGACGGTCGTCCCGGTCATCGGGGCGGCCGTGGGCGGGTGGTTCCTCGCCGTGGAGCTGGTCGGGGCGCCGTTCTACCGGCGCGGTATGCGGCTGCCGCAGCGCCGGACGATCCTGAAGGCCGACCGACCCACCGCGCTCGGCTTCGGAGTGGCCGTCTTCCTCTGCTTCCTGATCCCGCTCGGCGCCGTGCTGATCATGCCGGCAGCGGTCGCCGGTGCCACGTTGCTGGCCCGTCGCTCGCTCGGCCAGCCGATCGAGGAGAGCTGACATGGAGATCAGCCTGGTCGAGGGCGACATCACCACCCAGCGGGTGGACGCCATCGTGAACGCCGCGAACTCGTCCCTGCTCGGTGGCGGTGGGGTCGACGGTGCCATCCACCGGCGCGGCGGGCCGGCCATCCTGGCCGAGTGCCGGGCACTGCGGGCGTCCCGCTACGGCAGGGGCCTGCCCACCGGCCAGGCGGTGGCAACGACTGCCGGGGAGCTGCCGGCCCGCTGGGTGATCCACACCGTCGGGCCGGTCTGGTCGGCAGGCGAGGACCGCTCGGCGCTGCTGCGCGACTGCTACGCCAACAGCCTCCGGGTGGCCGACGAGTTGGGCGCGAGCACTGTGGCCTTCCCGCTGATCTCGGCCGGCATCTACGGCTGGCCGCTCGACGACGCTGTCGGTCAGGCGCTGGCGGTGCTGCGCGCGGCCACCCCCGCCACGGTCACCGAAGCCCGCCTGGTCCTCCTAGGCGCCGACACGTACGCCACCGCCCGCAAGATCTCCGAAACACCCTGACCCCGCCCTCGCCCCCGCCCGCGCCCGCCCGGGCCCCGCCCCCGCCCCGCCGATCTTGCAGTTTCGGTTGTCGACATGAGGGTCTTTGTCCCTCTTGTCGGGACAGGAAGTGCAAGATCGACGCAGGGTGTGCCGTCAGGTCAGGTCAGGTCGGACAGGCAGGACCACTCGGCTGCCACCGGGCGGTAACCCAGCCGGGTGTTGATCGCGAGCATCGGCCCGTTCGCCTCGTCGTTCGAGGTGTACGCGACGCGCACGCCGTTCGCGGCGGCCCGGTGCAGCGCTGCCGTCTTGGCGAGCCGGGCGAGGCCCCGCCCCCGGTACGCCGGGAGACTGCCGGTGAAGTCCGACCACATCCGGTCCCCGTCCCGCTTCACCAGGCTGAAGGCGGCCACCTCCCCGTCGACTTCGACAGCGGTGCTGGACTCCTTGTCCAGGCCCAGGTTGTCCCAGACGTCGTACTGCCAGCTCTCGTAGCTGATCGAGTCGACCGGCACGTCGCCCGGCTCGTCCAGCGCCGAGGCCACGTCCGCCACGTAGAGGCGATGCGGGTCGAGGTCGGAGATCGGGAGCAGCCGTACGCCCGGGGGCGGCTCCGGCAGCGCGGGGGCCGGATTCAGTTCGAGCGCCGAGAAGCGCAGCTCGCGACTGGGCTCGTAGCCGTGCCGACGGGCGAACGGCAGCGCCTCCGGCTGGGCGAAGGCGCGCAGCCGGCGGACGCCCAGCGGTGCGAGGTGACCCGTCGCGGTCGTCAGCAGCGCGGTGCCGATGCCGCGCCGCCGGTGCTCCGGATGGACGTGCAGGAGGGAGATGTCACCGAAGCCGGCCGTCGAGGTCGAGTCGTTGCGTTGCGCCGTCACCCATCCGACAACCTGGCCGTCGACCTCGGCCACGAAGGCGGCCCAGTCCCTGCCCGGTACCGGCTCGGCGATCATCTTCCGGGTGGACTCGACGCCGCGCACCTGGTACGGGAAGACGATCGCCCGCAGCGCCACCACGCCCGGGGCATCGTCGGGCTGCGCCACACGAATGCCCATGTCAGGCCCCCGTCCGTACGGCCGCGACGACGGCCTCGACCTCGGCGGGTTGGTGGGAGCGGCTGAGCAGTGCGACAGGATCCGGCATGTCGGCGAGGCTAACCAAGATCGTCCGCCGGAGCGACGCATTAACCGTGTGCTCCCGCAGCCGGCCACCGACCAGCAGGCAGCAACTTCAGGGAAATAGTGGCCTCCCGGGGCTCGAAGACCACTATTTCCCTGAAGTTGTGCGGATCTTGCAGGGCAGGTCCGGCGCGGCGGGCGGGGCGGGTGCGGTGGTGCTCCCAGGCGGAGGCGCGGTCAGGCGGAGGCGCGGCGGATCAGCTCGGTGGGAAGCATGATCGCCTGCTCGATCTCCTCCCCGGCGGCCAGCCGGAGCAGTTGGCGGGTCATCCGGCGGCCGAGCTCCACGATCGGCTGCCGGACGGTGGTCAGCGGCGGCTCGGTGTAGGCGGCGGTCTCGATGTCGTCGAAGCCGACCACCGCCACGTCGTCGGGCACCCGCCGACCTGCCTCGCGCAGCGTCCGCAGGGCGGCGTGCGCCATCAGGTCGGAGGCGGCGAAGACGCCGTCGAGGTCGGGATGCTCGGCGAGCAGGCTGCGCATCGCCGCCGACCCGGATTCCCTGGTGAAGTCACCGATGGCGATCAGCTCGGGCAGCCCCGCGTCGGCGACCGTGCTGCGGTAGCCGCTGAGCCGTTCGATCCCGGCGACCATGTCCTGTGGTCCGGCGATGGTCGCGATCCGTCGACGACCGCTGTCGATCATGTGCCGGACGGCCGCGGTCACCCCGGCCACGTGGTCGACGTCGACGTACGGGACGGGCACGTCGCCGAGCGGCCGGCCGCTGACCACCACCGGGATGCCGAGTCGGGCCAGCGTGCCGGGCAGCGGGTCGGCACCGTGCAGCGACGCGAAGAGCACGCCGTCGACGTGCCGGCCGGTGGTGTACCGCTCGACCCGCTGGTGCCCGGCCGGCGAGCCGGCGAGCATCAGCACCAACTGCTTGTCGGCCGCCTCCAGCTCCTGGCTGACGCCCCGGATGATGCCGGGGAAGACCTGGTCGTCGGAGAAGACCCGGGTGGCCGCCTCCGGCATGACCAGGGCGATCGAGTCGGTGCGCTGGGTGACCAGGCTGCGGGCCGCCAGGTTGGGGACGTACCCCAACTCGGCGACCGCCCGGGTGACCGCCTCGCGGATCGGCTCGGCGACGGTGGTGGAGCCGTTGACCACCCGGGAAACGGTGGCGCGGGACACCCCGGCCCGCGCTGCCACCGCTTCGAGCGTCGGCCGTTGCGCCGTCGTCATCGCGCTTTTCCCCCGCTCGTCACAGCCCGTTCCGGGAGATCACCTCCTGGTACCACCGGGCGCTGGCCTTCGGTGTGCGCCGCTGGGTCAGGTAGTCGACGTGCACGATCCCGAACCGCTTGCGGTAACCCTCCGCCCACTCGAAGTTGTCCAGGAATGACCATACGAGATAACCGCGCAGGTCCACGCCCCGGGAGATCGCCTCGTGCGCCGCGCGGAGGTGCCCGTCGAGGTAGGCGATGCGATCGGCGTCGATCACCTGCGTCGGGCCGTCGGGCGAGTCGGCGCCGGGCTTGTCGGGGAACGCCGCGCCGTTCTCGGTGATCAGCAGCGGCACACCTGGGTAGTCGGCGGCGATCCGCTCCAGCAGCCGGGTGAGCCCGGTCGGTTCGATCATCCAACCCATGTCGGTGAGCGGCCCGGCCGGTGGCAGGAAGTGCACAGCGCCCTCGGTGCCCGGGTACGCGCCGTTGCCGCCGCCGTCGGGCCGACCGGCGACGTAGGTCGGGGCGTAGTAGTTGATGCCGAGCAGGTCGATCGGGGCGGCGATCACCTTCTCGTCGCCGTCGCGGATGAACGTCGGCTCGACGATCCGGGCCACGTGCTCGCGGACGTCGTCCGGGTAGCCGCCGGCCAGCAGCGGGTCGAGGAAGATCCGGTTGTGCAGGCCGTCGACCAGGCGGACCGCGGCGGCGTCGGCCGCGCTCTGCGGGTCGGCCGGGCGTACGTCGGCCGGGTTGACGGTGACGCCCACGCTGCGCGCGCCGGCCGCCCGCAACGCCCGCGCCGCCAGGCCGTGCCCCAACAGCAGATGGTGTACGGCGGTGAAGGCCGCCGCCGGATCCTGCTCGCCGGGAGCGTGCAGGCCGTTGGCGTAACCGAGGTAGGCCGAGCACCACGGCTCGTTCAGCGTGGTCCACACGTCGATCCGGTCGCCGAGGCGGGCGTACACCGCTGTGGCGTAGGTGGCGAAGTGTTCGGCGGTGTCCCGGTTGGTCCAGCCACCCCGGTCGCCCAGGGCCTGCGGCAGGTCCCAGTGGTAGAGGGTGACGATCGGGTCGATTCCCCGGTCGAGCAGCGTGTCGGTGAGTCGGTCGTAGAAGTCCAGTCCACGGGGGTTGGCGGGGCCGGTGCCGTCGGGCTGGATCCGCGGCCAGGCCACCGAGAACCGGTACGCCCGCAGGCCCAGCTCGGCCATCAGCGCCACATCGTCGGCGTACCGGTGGTAGTGGTCGCAGGCGACGTCGCCGGTGTGACCCTGGTACACCTTGCCGGGCGTACGGCTGAAGGTGTCCCAGATGGACGGACCGCGACCGTCGTCGCGGGCCGCACCCTCGATCTGGTACGCGGCGGTGGCCGTCCCCCAGAGGAAGTGTTCGGGAAACCGGATCTCGTTGCCGGGTCGGTTGGTTGACTCGCTCCGCTCGTTCACGCCTTGACCGCACCTTCCATGATTCCGCCGATGATCTGCCGGCCGAACAACACGAAGACCAGTAGCAGGGGCAGCGTCGCGATGGCCGTTCCGGTGAACACCTGCGACATGTCCTGGTAATACCCGTCCGACAGTGCGCGTAGGGACAGTTGCACTGTTGGATTCGCCGGGTCGTTCAGTACAGCGTACGGCCAGAGGAAGTCGTTCCAGGTGGTCATGAAGGTGAGCAGACCGAGGACGGCGGCGGCGGGACGCAGGGCGGGCACCACGACGTGCCACCAGATCCGGGCGGTCCCGCAGCCGTCCATGCGGGCGGCCTCGATCAGTTCGTCGCTGATGGCCTGGCCGGCGTACTGCCTCATCATGAACACCCCGAACCCGGTGACCAGCACCGGGACGATGACCGCGGGCAGTCGGTCGTTCCAGTGCAGCTTGCTCATGAGCAGGTAGAGCGGGATCACGCCGAGCTGCGTCGGCACCATCATGGTCGCGATGATCACCAGCAGCATGGCGTTACGGCCGCGGAACCTGAGCTTGGCGAAGGCGAACCCGGCCAGGCTGGAGAAGAACACCACGGAGACGGTCACCGTGGTGGCGACGACCGCCGAGTTGATCAGGCCGGTCAGGAAGTACGCGTCGCTGTTGTCGAACAGGCGGGCGATGTTCGCGCCCAGGTTGCCGCCGGGGGTGACCGGGGGTGGGAGTTGGCCCATCGCGTCGTTGCTGCGGCTGGCGACGACGAACATCCACCAGATCGGAAAGACCGACAGGCCGGCGGCGACGACCAGGGCGAGGTAGGTGAGCGGGCTGGCCCGCCAGAGTCGGCTCATCGCGCCGCTCCCTTCTGCGATCGGTCCCCGCCACCGAGGCGACGCAGGATGAGCACGTTGACCGCCGCGACGATCGCGATGAGCGCGAAGAGCAGCCAGGCCACTGCCGAGCCGTACCCGAAGTTGTAGTGCGGGGCGAAGGCGTTCTCGAACATGTACATGGTCAGCGTCTGCGACTCGCGCAGCGGCCCGCCGCGGATCGGGTTGGTGCCGGAGTTGAACATCCGGGGCTCGGTGAAGAGTTGCAGACCGCCGATGGTGGCGATGATGGTGCAGAAGATGATCGTCGGCTTGAGCAGCGGCACGGTGACCGACCAGAACTGTCGGGCCCGGCTGGCGCCGTCGATCGCCGCGGCCTCGTACAGGTCGCGGGGGATGGCCTGCATCGCGGCCAGCAGGATCAGCGCGTTGTAGCCGGTCCACCGCCAGTCGACCATGGCGGAGATGGCCACCCAGGACGCCAGCCGGTTGGACTTCCACTCGATCGCGTCCAGCCCGACCAGGTCGAGCATCCAGTTGATCATGCCGAATTCGCGGCCGAAGAGCACCCCGAAGACGATCGCCACCGCGGCCGTGGACGTGACGTTGGGGACGAGCACGGCCATCCGCCAGCCGGTACGCGCCCGCAGGCCGCGGTTGAGCAGGTTGGCCAGCCAGAGCGCGGCGAGCAGTTGCGGGACGGTCGAGATCACGAAGATCCCCAGCGTGTTGACCAGCGCGTGCCAGAAGTCGGCGTCGGCCAGCAGCCGGGTGTAGTTCTCCGCCCCGACAAAGGGGTGGTCGACTCCGAGCAGGTCCCAGTCGTGCAGCGAGACCCAGAAGGTGTACGCCAGCGGGTACGCCCCGAAGACGCCGAAGATCAGGAAGAACGGGGCGATGTAGAGGTACGGCGAGAACCGGGTGTCGAGCCGGCTGAGCCGACCTGACGGGCGCTGGGGTGCCGGTACGACCGGCGGGCGGGCGTCGAGCTGGACGGTCATGCCCGGAAACTCCTTTCCGCCGTGCGGGCGGGACTCCTGTCGTCGGAGCCCGCCCGCACGCTGGTTGGGCTACTTGGCGGCGGCCTTCTTCGCGTTGGTCACCGCGTCGGTCCAGCCCTGCGCGGGGCTGCGCTGACCCAGCTCCACGGTCCGTACGGCGTTCTCCACCTCGGTCCGTACGGCCTGGTTCTTCGGGCCCATGTAGACCGGCTTCAGGCTCTTCGCGCCGGTGCCGAAGATGGCTCCGACCGGTGCCCCCGAGAAGTACGCGTTGGTCGCGCCGGTGATCGCCGGGTCGTCGAGGGCCTGCGGCGACGACGGCAGCGGGCCCTTGGCCTTGAACGCGCCGATCTGACCCTTGGCGCTGGTCAGGAACTTGGCCAGCTTGATCGCCTCGGCCTGGTGCTTGCTCTGCTTGGGCACGGCGAGGTGCGATCCGCCCCAGTTGCCGCCGTTGCCGGGCACCCGGGCGATGTCCCACTTGCCCTGGGCGCTCGGTCCGGAGTTCTGCTCGATGACACCGGTCATCCAGGCGGGGCAGGCGATGGTGGCGAACTTCGACTGTTTGAAGGCGGACACCCACTCCTCGGACCAGGAGCCGTACTTGCCGGAGAGGCCCGAGTCGATGATGTCCATTGTGGTGTCGTAGGCCTGTCGCACGGCCGGGTTGCTGTCGACGACCAGCTTCTCGCTGGTGTCGTAGTAGCTGTAGCCGCTGCTGTTGCCGGCGGTCTGGAGCAGGATGGTGTTGAAGGTGTTGGTGGCCGCGTCGAGGAAGGACGCCCCGGTCTTGGCCGCGACGAACTTCTCACCGGTGGCGATGTAGTCCGGCCAGGTCGGCCAGAGCTTGGAGACCTCGTCACGCTCGGTGGGCAGGCCGGCCTTCTGGAAAAGGTCCTTGCGGTAGCACATGGCGATCCCGCCGACGTCGGTACCGAGGCCGATGAGCTGCTTGCCGTCGGCGGTCAGGCCGGCGTTCCACTTCCACTCCAGGAAGTTGCCCTTGAGTTCGGCGGCACCGTGGTCCAGCAGGTTGACGAAGTTCGCCGGATTGGCCTTGTACTCGACAAGAAGGCCCTCCTCGATGGCCACCACGTCGCCGGCGCCCCGGCCGGCGGCGAGCCACTGGGTGAGCTTCGGCGAGTACTCGTCGAGGTTGGTGCCGGTGCCGCGCTCGACGACCTTCACGCCGGGGTTCGCTGTCATGTACTCCTGGTAGAGCTGCTCGTAGCCGAACTGGCCGAAGACGTCGACGGTCAGGGTGACCGGTCCGTCGCCCGGCTCGTCGCCGCCGCCGCAGCCAGCGGTGACGAGCAGGGCGGTGGTGGCGACGAGGGCCACCGCGGCGAGGCGGCGGCGCGGGAAGACAGCCATGGTTTATCGACCTCTCTCAAGGCGGGCGGGTGATGGCAGATGGCTAAGAGAGCGCTCTCACGACACTGTGGTGTGTCGCCAACCCACTGTCAAGAGAGCGCTCTCTCGGCGTTGTGGTCCCGTGATGAACGCTCACCGCCAGTGCGGCGTCCGGCAGGCGAGGCAACCCCCGACATCGACGAAGGGCGCCACCCCCAATGGGGGTGACGCCCTCGTTCGTGGTGCGTCGCTCAGCCGGTGCGCAGACCGTCCAACAGCCTGCGGTCACCGACGACGTCCAGCGTCTCGAAGCTCACCCGCCCCCAGAGCGCCAGCAACAGGTCGCTCGCGGTGCCGCTGACCTGGGCGCGCGCGTGGTGATCGTCGTGGTCGAAGATGGTCGCGGTGTCGAGCAGCGCCACCCCCTCGCCCCGCAACCGCAGATACCACTCCTGGGCCGCGTCGGTCGCGCAGAGCTGCACCACCCCGTGCCAGTCACCCGGCACCTGCCGCCGGCCCGCCGGCAGCCAGGTGTCCAGCACCTCACTCACCCCGTCGGCCGCGAGTTTCGCCTCCACCGGGTCGCCGGCGGCGATGGCGAGCTGGGCATCCCAGCGGTGCACAGCCGTCTCGTGCGCCGTCCGTCGCGGCCAGAAACCGGCCTTCTTCGGCTGCGGGGCCCAGTTCCACGCCGGTGCCTCGGGGTCGAGCCCGTCGAAGAGGGTCATCATCCGGTCGTAACCCTGCTGCCACAGCTGCAGCGCGTTCACACCCGGGTCGGCCTCGACCTTCTCCCACCGAGGCGGTTGGCGCGTCTGGCCGGAACCAGCGAACGACGACACCCAGTGGTAGAAGCCGGCCAGGTGCAGTGTGAGGTCGTTGACCGTCCAGCCCGGACAGGACAGCACCGGTGTCTCCGGCGGCGCCTCGGCCACCGCTGCCGCGAAAGCCGGACCCTCCGTCCGGAGCGCCCCGATCCAGAAATCCTTGCTGCCCTGCAGTCTGCTCATCGCCATCCTCCCGGGGGTGCCGGGCGACCAGTGGGTGCCACGGCTACTTGTCAGCCTAAGGTGAAGGGCGTGCCAGACGCCTCCGCCCAGCCGACAACCGACGCCGATCGTGCCATCCCCGGTCCACTCGCCGGCTACACCACCCTGCGAACGGGTGGACCGGCCGAGCGGATCGTGGCCGCCGGCAGCGCCGACGAGCTCGTCCAGGCGGTACGCGCCGCGACGGAGCCGGTCCTGATCCTGGCCGGAGGCAGCAACGTGGTGATCGGCGACGCCGGCTTCCCCGGCACCGTCGTGCTGGTGCGCTCCCGTGGCATGCGGGTCATCGCCGAGGACACGACCTCGGTCACCGTACGAGTCGACGCCGGCGAGCCGTGGGACGACCTCGTCGCTGCCACTGTCGCCAACGGCTGGGCCGGGCTGGAGTGCCTGTCCGGCATCCCCGGCTCGACCGGTGCCACCCCGATCCAGAACGTCGGCGCGTACGGCCAGGAGGTCGCCGAGACGATCACCGGCGTCGAGGTGTACGACCGGGTCGAGGGCACCCGCCAGGTCATCCCCGCAGCCTGGTGCGGCTTCGCCTACCGGGGCAGCATCTTCAAGTACGTGGACCGCTGGGTGGTGCTCTCGGTCGACTTCCGACTCACCAGGTCTCCGCTCTCCGGGCCGGTGCGCTACGCCGAGCTGGCCCGAGCCCTCGGTGTCGAGGTGGGCGAGCAGGTGCCGCTGGCCGACGCCCGGACGGTGGTGCTGCGGCTGCGGGCGGGCAAGGGAATGGTGCTCGACGCCAACGACCCGGACACTCGCTCGGTCGGCTCCTTCTTCACCAACCCGGTGCTCGACCGCGCGACGTACGAACAGCTCCTCGAACGCTCCGCCGAGCTGGGCGACCCGCCCGCCTGGCCCGGGGCGGACGGCCTGGTCAAGGTGAGCGCCGCCTGGCTGATCGACAAGGCCGGCTTCACCAAGGGTCATCCCGGCGAGGGTGGAGTGGCCATCTCCAGCAAGCACACCCTGGCGTTGACCAACCGCAGCGGCACCGCCCACACCAGCGACCTGCTCACCCTGGCCCGCACCATCCGCGACCAGGTCCACGCCCGCTTCGGCGTGACCCTGCATCCCGAACCAGTCCTCATCAACTGCACCCTCTAACCCACCCCACCACCCCCGGCGTGCCACGGCCGTACCCCGGCCCCGCCCCGCCTCACCTCACCCCGCGCGTCCCCGGCCCAGCCCCGGTCCCGGCCCGCCCGCCACGGCCTCGTTCCGGCCCCGGTCCCAGCCCGGCCCGCCCGGTCCCAGCCCGGCCCCGGTCCGCCCGCCACGGCCTCGTTCCGGCCCCGGTCCCAGCCCGGCCCGCCCGGTCCCAGCCCAGCCCGTTCAGGCCCCCGCCCGGCCCGCCCGGTTCCAGCCCCGCCGCCCAGGCCCCGGCCCCACCCGGCGATCTTGCAGTTCCTGCTGGGACATAGGCCCTATAAGAGAACGAACCGTCGACCGAAAGTGCAAGATCGGCGTGTGGCGTGCGCGTGCCCTGTGCCGCAGCGACAGCCCCACGCGCCCCGCCTCGCCCGCCTGACCGCCTGACCGCCTGACCGCGTCGATCATGGAGTTGTGGTGGGGGACATTTGCCTTCTAGATGGTTAAAGCACCCACCACAACTCCATGATCGACGGGCGACGGGCGACGGGCGACGGGCGACGGGCGACGGGCGACGGGCGGGGCGGGGCGAGGGGCGGGGCGGTTAGGGGAGGGGCCAGGGGAGGGTTAGTTCGCCCTGGCGCCAGCGAGTGGGGTTGCCGAGGATGGGCCAGCCGGTTTCGCGGAGGCGGGTCACCGCGTGCAGCCAACGTTGGCGGGGGCCGAAGGTGGCGTACGGGGCGGCGGCCTGCCAGGCGTCGTCCAGGGCGCGGATCAGCGCGTGCACCGGCTCACCCGGAACGTTGCGGTGGATCAGCGCCTTGGGTAGCCGCTCGGCCAGCTCGGCAGGGCTGCCCAGCGTGGTGAGCTTCGCGGCCAGGGTCAGTGTCCGCGGGCCGTCGGCGTCGATCAGCAGCCAACTGGCGAGCCGCCCCAACTCGTCACATGTGCCCTCGACGAGCGCTCCGCCGGGAGCGAGCGCGGCGGTCATCGACTGCCAGGCTTCGGCGACCTCGCTCTCGTCGTACTGTCGCAGCACGTTGAACGCGCGGACCAGCACCGGCCGGAGCCCGGCCAACTCGAACCCACCCCGGGCGAATGTCAGCCCGGGTGGGTCGGCGGCTGGCGCCGCGGCCGCCACCCGGGCCGCGTCGATCTCCAACCCGACCAGCCGTACGTCCGGGCGGACCCCGGCCGCCAGTCGAGCGCGCAACTCCACAGCGGTCACCGGGGTGGCGCCGTAGCCGAGGTCGACCACCAGGGGGTCGTCCGCCGTCAACAACCGGTCGGCGCAGGTGGCGACGATCCAGTTGTCGACCCGACGGAGCCGGTTCGGGTTCGTCGTGCCGCGCGTGACCACGCCGACCGGCCGGCGCCGCGCCGCAGGGCTCATGTCGACCTCAAGGTCAATCTCCGTTCGCGACTGCGGGGCGCGCGAACCCGGCTCACTGCTCGCGCAGCATTGCTAGATCCGGTGCACCTTGTGCTGGGCGGCCTGTGCCCTGGGCCGGACCACCAGCCGGTCGATGTTGACGTGCTCGGGACGGGTGGCGCACCAGGCGATGCAGTCGGCGACGTCCTCGGCGACCAGCGGCCCCGGCACCCCGGCGTAGACGGCTGCGGCCCGTTCCGCGTCGCCCTCGAAGCGGACCAGTCCGAACTCGTCGGTCTTCACCATGCCCGGGTCGATCTCGATGACCCGCAGCGGCCGGCCGCACAGCTCCAGGCGGAGCGTGCCGGCGATGGCGGTCTGCGCGTGCTTCGCGGCGGTGTAGCCGCCCCCGCCCTCGTACACGGTCAGGCCGGCGGTGGAGGAGACCACCACGATGGTGCCGGAGCCGGAGGCTTCCAGCGCCGGCAGCAGCGCCTGGGTGACCCGCAGGGTGCCGAGGACGTTCACGTCGTACATCCACTGCCAGTCGGCGACCGAGCCGGACTCCACCGGGTCCAGCCCGCGTGCTCCGCCGGCGTTGTTGACCAGCAGGGTGACCGGCCCGGGTGCCTGGGCGGCGGCCTCGGCCAGCCGGGCCACCGACTCGTCCGAGGTGACGTCGCAGGTCACGGCGGTGGCCTGCCCACCGGCGGCGGTGATGTCGGCGACCAGCTCGGTGAGCCGTTCGGCGCGGCGGGCGGCGGCGAGCACGTGGAAGCCCTCGGCGGCGAGCCGGCGGGCGGTGGCCGCGCCGATTCCGCTGGACGCTCCGGTGACGATGGCGACTGAGGTCATCCCGACATTGTCACCCCGGGCGTACGACCCGCCCCGACCGGGCGTGCGGCAGTCCTGGGCGCGTGTTCGGTGATGAGGTCCGTCACGCCGAGGGGCCGCGCCGGGGAATTTCCGAAGCCCGATGGGGAAGATGACGTCCGGCGTACAGGTTGACCGAGAAGCGCCGGTCGTGCGAGACGGCATCAACCGTGAAGAAGGAGCGGATGTGGCGGAAATGCACACCGGTGTCGGGCGTCAGCGAGGTGCCCAACCGTGGCCCCGGCCTCGCCGCATCGCGACCCTGTCGGTACACACCTCCCCCCTGCATCAGCCCGGCACGGGTGATGCCGGGGGGATGAACGTCTACATCCTCGAAGTCGCCCGGCGTCTCGCCGAGGCCAACGTGGAGGTGGAGATCTTCACCCGGGCCACCTCCGGTGACCTCCCCCCGGTGGTCGAGATGGCGCCCGGCGTGCAGGTTCGACACATCACCTCCGGCCCCCTGGAGGGCCTCACCAAGGAGGAGCTGCCCGGTCAGCTCTGCGCCTTCACCGCCGGGGTGCTGCGCGCCGAGGCGTCCCGTCCGCCCGGCCACTACGACCTGATCCACTCCCACTACTGGCTCTCCGGCCAGGTCGGTTGGCTGGCCAAGGAGCGCTGGGGGGTGCCGCTGGTGCACACCGCGCACACCCTCGCGAAGGTCAAGAACGCCCAGCTCGCGGCCGGGGACCGGCCGGAGCCCAAGGCCCGGGTCATCGGCGAGGAACAGGTCGTCGCCGAGGCGGACCGGCTGGTCGCCAACACCCGGGTCGAGGCCAGCGACCTGCTCGACCGGTACGACGCCGACCCGACCCGGGTGTCCGTCGTGCAGCCGGGTGTCGACCTGGCCCGGTTCCGGCCCGCGCCGGGCGACAGGTCCGCGGCCGCCCGCCAGGGCCGTCGCCGGCTGGGGCTTCCAGTCGACGGGTACGTGGTTGCCTTCGTCGGTCGGATCCAGCCGCTCAAGGCCCCCGACGTGCTGATCCGCGCGATCGCCGCGTTGCGGGAGCGCGATCCGGCGCTGGCCGATCAGGTGACCGTGGTGATCTGCGGCGGACCCAGCGGCAGTGGGCTGGATCGGCCAACCGCCCTGATCGAGTTGGCCGCCAAGCTCGGCGTCAGCGACGGGGTGCGGTTCCTGCCGCCGCTCACCGGGGACGACCTTCCGGCCCTGTACCGGGCGGCGGACCTGGTCGCGGTGCCGTCGCACAACGAGTCGTTCGGGCTGGTCGCCCTGGAGGCGCAGGCCTGCGGTACGCCGGTGCTGGCCGCCGCCGTCGGAGGGCTGGTCACCGCCGTGCGGGACCAGGTCAGTGGCGTACTGATCGATGGTCACGACCCGGTCGACTGGGCCCGTGCGATGGGCAGCCTGCTGCCGAACCGGGCGCTGCGGTCGGTGCTGGCCCGAGGTGCCGAGCAGCACGCCCGGCACTTCTCCTGGGAACGCACGGTCGCTGGCCTGCTCGGGGTCTACGGCGAGGCCATCGCCGGGCACCGAGCCCGGCTCGCGGCGGACCTGGCGGGTGGCCCGGCGCTCTCCTGCTCCTGGTGACCCCCGGGGCCCGGTTGTCACCGGGTGCGTGAGCCGGGTCGGTCGTAGAGTGGGTCCGGTGAGCCCGAAGAGCGATCTTGCGACCCTGATCGAATCGGTCTGCGCCGAGCGGGACCTGGCCTGGGAGTCGACCGGCCCCGGCTCGTACGCGGTGACGCTGCCAGGCACCCACAAACTCAAGACGATCTGCAACCTGATCGTCGGCGAGCACGCGCTGCGGATCGAGGCGTTCGTGATGCGCCAGCCGGACGAGCGCCGCGAGGAGCTGTGGGCCTGGCTGTTGCAGCGCAACGCCCGGATGTACGGCGTCTCCTTCTCCACCGACGCGGTCGGCGACGTGTACCTCACCGGTCGGGTCAACCCGGCCGGCGTGGACGCCGACGAGTTGGACCGACTGTTCGGCGCGGTACTCACGTACGCCGACGAGTCGTTCGACACGATGCTGGAGATCGGCTTCGGCAGTTCGATCCGGCGTGAGTACGAGTGGCGGGTGAAGCGGGGCGAGTCGACAGCCAACCTGGCCGCCTTCGCCCACCTCTTCGAACCCTCCGCCACCGCCCCCGCCCCCGACCCAACCTGACCCCGCCCCGCCTCGCGCACCCCGCCCCGCCGCACCCCGCCGCCCCGCGCACCCCGCCCCGCCGATCATGGAGTTGTGGTGGGTGACAAAGTCCTCGCATCACACTAAAACGGGCACCACAACTCCATGATCGACCTTGTTCAGCCGCGATCTTGCACTTACTGTCCCGACGTAGGGGGGCATTCCTCGCTTTTCCGCGACCGAAAACGCAAGATCGGCGCGGGCGGGGCGCTACGGCGAGTTGGCGGTGGTTCGGAGTGCTCCTGACGGGTATGCCGCTCCGCGCGGTGCGGCAAGGGACCCCCGCGCGCCGATGACGGAGTGCCAAGGAGCGGAGCGTCCCATGGCTCAGCGGAACAGCTCAGGTCGCGGCGCGACTGCGACCAGGACGAAGCGACAGGCCGGCAATCAGACGCCGGGTACGCCCGGAGTCTCCGAGTCGGAGATTTCCCGGATGCGGGTGGACGATATCCGTGGGCAGCTGCGCAAACGCGGCGTCTCCGGGATCTCCGCTCTGCGCAAGCCGGAGCTGGTGAAACAGTTGGTGCGTTCGATGCGGGCCGGCGCGGGTCGGAGCAGCACGGGCCCGTCGGGTCGGGCCGCCGGCACCAGGGCGTCGGCGGGTCGGGCCGCCGCCACCAGGAAGTCGGCGGCCAGGCCGGCGTCGAGCCGCGCGAAGGCCGCGCCGGCGAACAAGAGCGCGCCCGCGAAGCGGGCCGCCGCTACGAAGGCGACAGCCGGGCGGAAGTCGACGGCGGCGGTGAAGAGGGCACCTGCGAAGAAGGCGACGGCCGCGAAGAGGACCACAGCGGCGACGTCGACGGCCGCCCGCAAGACCACGGCCGCCCGCAAGACCACGGCCGCGAGCAGGACCACGGCCGCGAGCAGGACCACCGCCGCCCGGAAGACCGCTGCGGCGCGGAAGAGCACGGCGGCCCGCAAGACAGCGACGGCGCGTACGGCGCCCGCGCGCAAGGCACCGGCGAAGAAGGCGCCGGCGCGGCCGGCAGCGAAGCGCGCGACGCCGGCCAAGAGCGCGGCGACGAAGCGCACCGCACCGGCCAAGGGCGCGGCGGCGAAGCGTACGACAGCGAAGCGCACCGCACCGGCCAAGAGCGCGGCGGCCAAGCGCACGTTGACGCCGTCGGCCGGTGGCGGGACGGCGGCCGGCGGGATCCGGACCGGACGGGGTACGGGGCGGTCGGTTCGCAGTTCGCAGGTGATCTCGTCGATCACGGACCGGCCGGAGCGGCCGGGACGGAGTTTGATCACGGCGAACCACGAGGTGATCCAGCGGTGGGCCCGGGAACGTGGGGCCAAGCCGGCGACCATCGCCGGCACCGAGCGGGATGGCCGGGCGGGTGTGTTGACCTTCAACATTCCCGGATACCGGGAAAGTGGCCGGATTCGCGAGATCACCTGGGATGAGTGGTTCTACACGTTTGACCTGCGGCGGCTGAACCTGATTTATCAGGAACAGTTGCGGAACGGCCGTCAGAGCAGCTTCTTCCGGACCGAGTCACCCGATCGGGAAGACGGTTGAGGTGTTTGCGGGAATGGCCGACGGGTACCCGGCTGTTGCCAACGGACGAGGCTGGAGCAGCGGATACTCGTCAGTTGTGACCGGCGAGACAGCCGTTCTGGGTTGAATCCAGAATCCGGGCGAACTAGCTTTATTGCACCGCGCCACGTTTGGAAACGTTCGGGGGAGCGGCGGATCGATCAGATCCGCGCACCAGACGAGGCGCGAGGGGACGGGTGGAATAACCGTTGGGGGACGGTTCCCACCTGTTTGGACCGGCGGCGTGAGCGGGCGATGCTTACGGGGGTGAGTGTTGCCCGCCGCCGCCGGCCCCGCCTTCGAGCGCCCACCACGACCTCAGGGACGTGGTGGGCGCTTTGCGTCGGTCATCCGATCGGTACGCGGTCCGCGTCGGTTGTCGGCTCCGGGTCGACAACCCGGCGCAGCGCGGCGACGTGCCGCTCCCGGGGTGGTCCGGCGAGCAGGTGTCCGAGCGCGGCCAGCAGACCCAGCCCGCCCACGATCAGCCAGTGCCGATCGCCGAGGTGCTGGAGGCTCACCCCGCCGAGGGTGGGCGCGACGAACGCCGCGGCGGGGAACGTCAGGTAGAAGACCGACTGGTAGCGGGCTCGCAGCAGCGGTGGCGCCAGGTCCGCGTTGATCTGCGCGTTGGGCGGGGCGGCGAGCATCGAGCCGACCGTCCAGACCACAGCGGCACCCAGGTAGATGGCCAGTTCGTCGGCGATGGCGAGCGCCCCGAAACCGAGCGCGAGCAGCGCCGTGGAGGCGGCCAGCACCACGTCCTTGCGGTGCCTGTCGATCAGCCGGGGCACGAACAACTGCCCGACCACGATCAGCGCGCCGCCGAGCGCCACCACCAGCCCGTACGCCGATGGGCCCAGGCCGTCCGCGCGCATGGCCAGCGGCATGATGGTCGACGTCTGCATGGTGAGTACGGCCAGCACGAAGGTGAGCCCGACGAAGATCAGGAAGGTGCGGTCGGTGAGCGCGGTGTGCAGTCCGGGCCGACGGGCCCGGACGGATTTCGGTGCCGCGCTGGTGGTGGGCGCGGGTCCGGCCGCTGGCTGGGCCAGCCGCAGAGTTTCGGGCACCTTCCAGGCGATCACGGCGGCGGCGGTCAGTGTGGCGCCCGCGTCGACCAGGAAGAGCGCGGTGAAGCTCGCCTCGGCCAGCACCCCGGCGAGCAGCGAGGCGACCGCCATGCCCAGGTTGAACGCCCAGAACTGAAGGTTGAACGCGCGCGAGCGGCGTTCGGCGGGCACCACGTCGACGATCGCCGCCACGAACGCCGGGCTGGGCATCGAGTGGACCACGCCGATCAGCGCGGAGAGCACCGCGATCAGCAGCAGGGGTCGGGTGAAGGCCAGTGCCACCATCAGGCCGACAGTGGCCAGGTGCGCGGCGAGCAGGGTCGCCCGGCGGCCCCACCGGTCGGCGAGCACCCCGCCGAGCAGCACGCCGGCTGCCCCCCCGGCCCCGTACGCGCCGACCACGGTGCCGGCCAGCGCCTCGCTCGCGCCGCGTACGTCGGTGAGGTAGAGCGAGAGGAAGAGCATGGCGAACGCGCCGGCCCGGTTGATCAGCAGGCCGGCCCAGAGGTACCAGAAGGTGGCGGGTAGTCCGCCTGCGGTGTCGTGCCACCAGCGCCGCAGGGCGTGCACCCGACCTCCCGACAGTTCAGGTTGTTAACTATTCAACCTGCACAGTAGGAAAACCGGCACCGCCGCGCCACTCGTTACGCCTCGGCGGGCTGTGCCGCGCGGGAGACGGTCGTCGGTGCCAGTGCCTCGCCGGAGTGGCGCAGCGCTGTCGCACGCCGTTCCCGGGCCGGCCCGGACACCAGGTGGGCCACCGCGGTCAGCAGGCCGAGCGCGGCGCAGCCGTACCAGAGGGTGTCGTTTCCGGCGTGCTCGCGCACCAGGCCACCGAGGATCGGCGCGCTGGCCCCGGCGATCTGCCACGAGAGGGAGAACACACCCTGGTAGCGCCCGCGCAGTTCGGCCGGGGACAACTCGGCGATCAGCGTGGAGTTGGAGGGCGAGTTCAGCATCTCGCCGACCGTCCAGATCAGCACGGTCAGCCCGTAGAACCAGGGGGTGCCGGCGAACGCCGTCAGTCCGAACCCCACCCCCATCACCACTGACGCCAGCGCGAGCACGTGTGAGCGGCTCCGACCCAGGATCAGTCGGGGCACGAAGAGCTGGCCGACCACGATGAGGATGCCGTTGAGCGCGATCACCGTGCCGTAGGTGGCGGGACTCAGACCGTCGTCGCCCATCGCGATCGGCAGCATCGAGATGTGTTGAAGGAACACCAGCGCGGCGAACAGGTTGAGTGCCACGAAGCCGAGGTAGACCCGGTCGTTGAGGATGGTGCGCAGGGCGCCGCGCGGAGCCGCTGCCGTGACGGCGGTGGCGGGGCCGGCCTGTCGGGTCTCCGGCACCTTGCTGAAGATGATCAACGCGGTGATCAGCATGGTGGCGGCGTCGACCACGAACAGCAGCAGGTAGTCGGCCTGGGCGGCGAGGCCGGCGAGGACGGCGGCGCAGGCGAAACCGAGGTTGATCGCCCAGTAGTTGAGCGAGAAGGCGCGCAGCCGGTCCTTCGCCGGCACCACGTCGATCATCATCGCCCCGAATGCGGGCCGGGCCGCCTCGGCGAACATGCCGAGCAGCAGCGCGCCCAGCGCCACCGCCCAGAGATCCCGGGCCAGCCCGAGCCCGAGCATCATGGCCGCCGCGCCCACGTGGGCGGTGAGCAGCGTCGGACGGCGGCCCCACCGGTCGGCGAGGGTGCCGCCAACGGTGGTGCCGAACGCCCCGCCGACACCCCAGAGGCCGATCACCAGGCCGGCCTGCGAGGCCGAGAAGCCACGTTCCTGGGTCAGGTAGATGGCGAGGAAGACGAGGACGAACGAGCCGAGTCGGTTGATCAGGGTGCCCGACCACAGGTACCAGAAGGTGGTCGGTAAGCCGCCGGTGGTGTCCCGGAACCAACTCCGCATCGTCCGCATATGGCGCCCCGCTTGCAAGTAATGACCGATCTGACTGGCGTGCCTTACAACCCTAGTGGCGGCCGGATCCGCTGGTCATCAGCTTTTTCACGTGGTGGTCGTCACGACGGCTGCCCGCGTGTCCGCCGGGCGGTTGAGGCAGGATGATCCGCATGACTGCGAGCGAAGGGCCCACCGTCGGGACGCTGGTCCTGCTGCGACACGGTGAGAGCGACTGGAATGCCAAGAACCTCTTCACCGGCTGGGTGGACGTCGACCTGACCGCGAAGGGCGAGGGCGAGGCGCGGCGCGGCGGCGAGCTGATGCGCGAGCACAGCCTGCTGCCGGACGTCGTGCACACCAGCCTGATGCGCCGGGCGATCCGCACCGCCGAGCTGGCGCTCAACGCCGCCGACCGGCACTGGATCGCCGTGCGCCGGTCGTGGCGGCTCAACGAGCGGCACTACGGCGCCCTGCAGGGCAAGGACAAGAAGCAGACCCTCGACGAGTACGGCGAGGAGCAGTTCATGCTCTGGCGCCGGTCGTACGACACGCCGCCGCCGCCGATCGACGACAACGACGAGTGGTCGCAGGTGGGTGACCCGCGCTACGCGCTGCTGCCGACCGAGCTGATGCCGCGCACCGAGTGCCTCAAGGACGTCGTCGACCGGATGCTGCCCTACTGGTACGACTCGATCGTGCCGGACATCCTGGCCGGCCGGACGGTGCTGGTGGCCGCGCACGGCAACTCGCTGCGCGCCCTGGTCAAGCACCTCGACCAGATCTCCGACGAGGCGATCGCCAAGCTGAACATCCCGACGGGCATCCCGCTGCGCTACGACCTCGACCCGCAGCTGCGTCCGCTCACCCTGGGCGGCACCTACCTCGACCCGACCGCCGCGAAGGCAGCCGCCGCGGCGGTGGCCAACCAGGGGCGCTGAGCCACCAAGAGCTGAGCCACCAGAAAAAGGGGGCCCCTCGTCATCGCGAACAGCGATGGTGAGGGGCCCCCTGCCTGCCGGTCAGTTACTGCTGGGCGCGCTCTCCCCGGTGATCAGGTAGATCACGTGCTCGCCGGCGTTCACCGCGTGGTCGGCGAAGCGCTCGTAGAAGCGGCCCAGCAGGGTGGCGTCGATCGCCGTCTCCACCCCGTACGGCCAGTCGTCGCCGAGCAGCACGGCGAACAGGTTCTTGTGCAGCTCGTC
Organism: Micromonospora sp. NPDC005205; assembly: GCF_040608275.1. Taxonomy (NCBI): domain Bacteria; kingdom Bacillati; phylum Actinomycetota; class Actinomycetes; order Micromonosporales; family Micromonosporaceae; genus Micromonospora; species Micromonospora sp. NPDC005205. Next base: position 143,001 of record NZ_JBEXHV010000003.1, on the reverse strand, counting down.
CATGGCGTCGTCGTCGCGGTCCAGCTCGCCGGCGAGGTCGGCGTCGGGCTTCGCCAGCACCGAACCGATCTTGACGGCCATCCGGTCGGCGATCTCGGACATCTCGGTGAAGACCGTTCGCAGTTCGGCCGGGACGGCGGGAGAGGGGTGCCGGCGCAGCGCGGTCTTCGCCACGTGCTCGGCGAGGTCGCCCATCCGCTCCAGATCAGCGGCCACGTGCAGCGCGGTGATCATCGCCCGGAGGTCGGAGGCGACCGGCGCCTGTCGGGCGAGCAGGTCACAGACCCGCTCCTCGACGTGCCGGTAGAGGTCGTCGATCTCGGCGTCCCGCTCGATGACCGTCTCGGCGGCCTGCCGGTCGGCGGTGAGCAGGGCCCGGGTGGCCTGGCGCATGGCGGCGCGGACGCCCTCCGCCATGTCCACCAGCAGTTGGCTGACGATCTGGAGGTCGGCCCGGAACTCGTCGCGCATCATCACGTCCTGTGGTCGGTCGCCGCCGACGGGTGCCGGCGCAGGGGGTTGAGCAGGTGCGACGCCAACGGTAGGGCGCTCGGACGGATCCCGGATGAACCACGGTGAACGACGCCAGACGTGGGGGTGAACACTTCCGTAAGTGAGGGTAGTTCGTCCCGTTCTGTGTGGTAGCCAGGTTAACAATGACCCTACGATCGCCGGGTGGAGTGGACGGTGGCGGTCGTGGTGGCCGTGGCGTTGGTGGCCGGGATGGCCGCCGGCTTGCTGCTGCCCCGGTTCCTGCCGAGGCGGGACGGTCGCTCCACGTCGACGGGGAGCGTCAGCTTCCGCTGGAACAGGGGGAGGCCCGCGATAGTCGACGAGCAGCAGGCCGGGCTCGGTCGTCGGACGATCGATTCCCTCCGGGCCGGTGTCGTGGTTCTGGACAACGACGATGTCCCCGTTCTGATCAACCCGGCCGCCCGCGCGATGGGGCTGCTGCGTACCGGCAGCACACCCGGCTCCATCGCCGCGCACCCGCTGATCCGTACCCTCGCCGGGCAGGTGCGACGCACCGGCGTACGGCGCGAGATCGAGCTGGACCTGCCCCGAGGCCGCGACAGCGCGGGGGAGAACCCGCTCGGCGTGCACCTGCGGGCAATGGGTCTCGGCAACGGGTTCATCGCGGTCGAGGCGGTCGACGTGACCGAGTCGCACCGGCTGACCCGGGTACGACGCGACTTCGTGGCGAACGTGAGCCACGAGCTGAAGACCCCGATCGGTGCCCTGCAACTGCTCGCCGAGGCGTTGCTGGACGCGACCGAGCCGGCCGACGCCGCGGCGCCCGACCTCTCCGAGGACCTGGTGGCCGCCCGTCGGTTCGCCGAACGGATCCAGCACGAGTCGACCCGGCTGGGTCGGCTGGTGCAGGAGTTGCTGGAACTGACCCGGTTGCAGGGGGCTGAGCCGCAGCCGCCACCGGAACCGGTCGCGCTGGACTGGGTGATCGCCGAGGTGGTCGACCGGACCCGCACCACGGCCTCCGCCCGGGGTGTCGCGGTGACCGTGGACGGGCAACGTGGCCTGACCGTGTACGGCAGCGACTCCCAACTCGCCACGGCGGTGGCGAACCTGGTGGAGAACGCCATCAACTACTCGGGCGAGGACACCACGGTGCGGGTGACCCTGCGGGGCGACGACGAGCACGTCGAGGTCGCCGTCGCCGACCAGGGCATCGGTATCGCCCCCACCGACGTGGACCGGATCTTCGAGCGGTTCTACCGGGCCGACCAGGCCCGCTCGCGTGCCACCGGCGGCACCGGGCTCGGCCTGGCGATCGTGAAACACATTGCGAGCAACCATGGCGGACGGGTCGAGGTGTCGAGCACTCTTGGTGGTGGATCGACGTTCACCCTCCGGCTGCCCGCCAGTCCACCGGATGACCTCCTGGCGACACTGCCGCCGGTTGGGATCGAGTCCGGTCCGACTGGGCTACGGCAGGTCTGACAGCAGATGGAAAGGAAATCCCCGTTGAGCCGCGTTCTCGTGGTCGAGGACGAGGAGTCGTTCTCCGACGCCTTGTCGTACATGCTCCGTAAGGAGGGCTTTGAGGTTTCGGTCGCCGCGACCGGCACCGACGCCCTCACCGAGTTCGACCGGACCGGCGCCGACATCGTGCTGCTCGACCTGATGTTGCCCGAGATGTCGGGGACCGAGGTCTGCCGGCAACTGCGGCAGCGCTCCGCCGTGCCGATCATCATGGTCACCGCCCGGGACAGCGAGATCGACAAGGTGGTCGGGCTGGAGATCGGCGCCGACGACTACGTCACGAAGCCGTACTCGCCGCGGGAGCTTGTCGCCCGGATCCGGGCGGTGCTGCGCCGGCAGAGCCCGGAGGCGGCCGAGGCGGGTGCGCCGACGCTCGCCGCCGGCCCGGTGCGGATGGACATCGAGCGGCACGTGGTGACAGTCGACGGCGGGGCAGTGCAGCTGCCGCTGAAGGAATTCGAGTTGCTGGAGCTGCTGCTGCGCAACGCGGGCCGGGTGCTCACCCGCGGCCAGCTCATCGACCGGGTCTGGGGCGCCGACTACGTGGGTGACACCAAGACGCTCGACGTGCACGTCAAGCGGCTGCGCTCCAAGATCGAACCGGAGCCGTCCGCGCCGCGCTTCATCGTCACGGTGCGGGGTCTGGGCTACAAGTTCGAGCCGTGATCGGCGTACGCGAAGGGGGTCTGCGCTCGACGCAGGCCCCCTTCGGGCTGTTTCCGCTCGGTCAGCGGACGACCTTGATGTTGAAGTTCGCGGTGTCGAGTCGACCGTAGAGCCGCAACCAGAGCGGCAGCAGCATCTCGGTGCCCCGCGCGGTGGAGAGGTCGCCGAGGTCGATCACGTCGGTGTGGCCGAAGCTGACGAGCAGTCCGGTGACGATCCGCTTGGCCTCCGCGTCGTCGCCGGAGACGAAGACACTGTGCGCACCTTCGGCGAGCTGATGCGGGTGCACCATCAGCTCGGCGGTCACCGTGTTGAGGGATTTGACCACCCTGGTCTGTGGAAACTCGCGCTGGATGCGTTCGGCGAGGGAGTCGGTGTTGAGCACCGACAGGGTGGGTGGAAAACCCGCACCGAAGTCGAGCGGGTTGGCGATGTCGAGCAGAACCTTGCCGGCCAGGTTCGGTGCGCCGGCTGCGGCCAGTGCCGGGAGCGAGCCGTTGCCGTTTGTGGCGTTCACCACCAGCTCGGCGCCGCCTGCGGCTTCGGCGAGGGTCGCCAGGCCGACCTCGGGGTGCTGCGCCGCCCAGTGAGCGTGGTCGCCGGCCCGGATGGCCGCGACGTCGCGGGTGCCGATGGTCACCTGATGACCCAACTCCGCCGTGCGGGCGGCGATGGCTCGACCGACCGAGCCGGTGCCGAGAACTGCGATACGCATGTCGATCGATCCTCCGTCGGGGCATCGAATCGGCTCGTGCCGATCGCAAGCAGGCTAACAGACAGGTCTGTCTACCGCAGCCCTCCCGTCGAGTCGCAGAGGTGTCGGCGTGCAGCCCTCACTGGACGCCCGGAGGGGCGGCAGTGCGGTTGGCAGTCCTTTGGAGCTGATGTCACAAACGAGTCATCCGCCGCCGCCAGTCGGTGTCTTCCGCTGATGTCACAAGCGATTCAGCTCCAAAGCGCCCCGGACCCATGTCCCGCCCCTCGTCCGCGAGGTCGTCGCGAGGCCGTCGTGCCGTAGTCGCGCGGCCCTCGCGGGGTCGCCGGAGCCGAGGGCACTGCCTCCGTAGACGAAGCCGTCTATAGGATCAGGGCTGTCATCAGCAGAACGAGGGAGCACCGATGCCCGCGCCCCGCACTCCGGCCGGCTCGGCCAGGGACCGGATCCTGGACACCGCGTTCCGGCTCTTCTACGCGCACGGGCCGCGCGGCGTGGGGGTGGACACGGTGATCGCCGAGTCGGGCGTGGCCAAGGCGACGCTCTACAAGCACTTCCCGCGCAAGGACGACCTCGTGCTGGCGTACCTCGATCGGGTCGACCAGGCGTGGTTCGGCGCGTTGCGGTCCGCGGCCCGGGATGCCGGCGACGAGCCACGCGACCAACTGGTGGGGATGTTCGACGCGCTGACCGGCGCCTGTCGCCGGGAGGGCTACCACGGCTGCGCGTTCATCAACACCGCGGCCGAGTCGTCCGCCGCTGGGCCGGTGCACGCCCGGACGGTCGAGCACAAGACAGTGGTCCGTGCCTGGGTGACCGAGCTGGCCCGCCGGGCGGGCGCGGCCGACCCGGAACTGCTCGCCCAGCAGCTCACCCTGCTGTTGGACGGCGGGCTCGTCGCCGGGGTGCTGGACGGCGACCCCCTGATCGCCGACGCGGCCCAGCGCAGCGCTCGCACGCTTGTCGACGACGCCCTGCGCTGAGCGACGACCGCCGGACGCGGGTCAGAACAGCTTGCGTAAGGCTGCGGCGATCTCCGCCACCTCCGTGAGGCGGCTCTCGGCCACGCCAATGACCAGGTCGTGCGCGATGTCCTGGTTGGTGTCGTCGAGTTGAGCGATGGTGACGGCGCCGTTCTGGAGCAGGAAGGCGATGGCGACGATCCAGCCGATCCGCTTGTTGCCGTCCACGAACGGATGGTTGTTGACCAGGGAGTGGAGCAGTGCCGCGGCCTTTGTCCACACATCCGGGTAGGCGTCTTCGCCGAACAGGTTGGTCTGTGGCCGAGCTACCGCCGACTCCACCAGCCCGGCGTCCCTGATCCCCACGCCCAGCTTCCGGGCGATGCCCGCCACGTCAGCGAGCGTGGGGTAACGGATTTCCGTCATCACTCCGCCAGGCGAGCGAGCAACGCGGCGTGACGCTCGATGATCTCGTCTGCGAGGCCGCCGAACTCCTTGGCGTTCCGCCGTGCCAGGTAGTCGTCGATCGCGGTGACGATGACGGCGTGCATCGACCGTGCCTCTTCGTCCGCAACGAGACGGAGTCGCCGTTCACGGTCGTCGTCAAGTCGCAGTGTCATGGCCATGCCAAAAATGGTAGCAGGAATGCTACCAAGATCCGCTAGAGTTGGTCGGCCGGGTGCGGGGCGATCATGCCCTGCTTCGTCCTGGTAGCGCACAGCTCGGCCAGCCGCCCGTAGGCGGCAGCGCCGATCAGCGCGGTCAACTCCGGGGCGTACGACAGGTACATCGGCTCGGTGCCGACGTGCGCGTCCGTCGAGGAGGTGCACCACCAGTCCAGGTCGTGCCCGCCGGCTCCCCAGCCCCGCCGGTCGAACTCGGACAGGGTGGAGACCAGCACCTTGCTGTCGTCCGGCCGCTTCACCCAGTCCTGATCGCGGCGGATCGGCAGTTGCCAGCAGACGTCCGGCTTGTATTCCAACGGGTGCACCCCGTCGCGCAGCGCCTGGGCGTGCAGGGCGCAACCGCCACCGCCGGCGAAGTCGGCGTCGTTGAGGAACACGCACGGAGCGTCGGGGCTCTGGGTGGCGGTGCGGCGGGCCGCGTTCTTGCCGTCGATGGTGTCCTCGTCGGTCCAGTTCTTGAACCCGCGCCGGAAGTGCTGCCAGGTCGACGGGGTGAGCCGCCGGACGGCGTTGCGAACCCGCTTCTCGTCGTCCGAGTCGGTGAAGAACGCGCCGTGCGAGCAACACCCGTCGGCGGCCCGGCCGGCGATGATGCCGTGGCAGCCCTTGCCGAAGATGCAGGTCCAGCGGGAGAGCAGCCAGGTCAGGTCGGCCCGGATCAGGTGCGTCTCGTCGGCCGGGTCGGTGAACTCGATCCATTCCCGAGGGAAGTCCAGGGGCACCTCGCGGCTGCGCGGGTCACCCGGGTCGTCCACCAGCACACGGAGCTCCATCGTCACTCGGCCCAGCGTACGCGCGGTGACGTCCGCAGGCCGGTGAGCCGCGCAAACGTGTTGCGCCTACTGTCTTCACCATGCGACTGGGTGTCCTCGACGTCGGATCCAACACGGTGCATCTCCTCGTGGTGGACGCGCACCACGGCGCGCACCCGTGGCCTGCGCACTCCGAGAAGGTGGTGCTCCGGCTGGCCGAGCAGATCGGCCCCGACGGCGAGCTGACCGAGGCGGGCGCCGACGGCCTGGTCAAGGCCGTGGGCATGGCCAAGGCGGCGGCCGCCGGGCTGGAGGCCGCCGACCTGATCGCTTTCGCCACGTCCGCGGTGCGCGACGCCACGAACGCGGCCGAGGTGCTGGCCCGGGTCCGGGACGAGACCGGCGTACGCCTGGCGGTGCTCTCCGGGGCGGACGAGGCGCGGTCGACGTTCCTGGCCGTCCGGCGGTGGTTCGGCTGGTCGGCCGGCCGGCTGCTGGTGCTCGACATCGGTGGCGGCTCGTTGGAGATCGCCGCCGGCATCGACGAGGACCCGGACGTCGCGGTCTCCCTGCCGCTCGGTGCCGGCCGGCTGACCCGCGAGCGGCTGCGGGTCGACCCGGCCAGCGCGGCCCCGCCGTCGGCGGAGGCCGTCGAGAAGCTCCGGGAGTACGTGGACAGCCGGCTGGACAAGGTCGTCGACCAGATCACCCAGGTCGGCTGGGACCGGACGGTGGCCACCTCGAAAACGTTCCGCACGCTGGCCCGACTTGCCGGGGCCGCCCCGTCCGGTGCCGGGCTGTGGGCGCGACGCAGCCTCACCCGGGCCGGTCTGCGGCAGGTGATCGGTTTCATCAGGCACATCCCGCCGGCGCAGTTGATGGAGTTGGAGGGGGTCAGCGCGGGTCGGGCCCACCAGTTGCTGGCCGGTGCCGTGGTCGCCGAGGCGGTGATGCGCCGCCTGGATCTGGACTCGCTGGACATCTGCCCGTGGGCGCTGCGGGAGGGCGTCATCCTCCGTCGACTCGATCAACTGGAGCCGATCTGATCCGGCGGCCGGTTTCGGCCGGTTTGCCGGCGCTCGTCACGATGCCCGCGGCGCTGCCGGGCTACGCTGGCTGATGTGACTTCCCGCGTTCCCGTGCTCCTGTCCAGCTCGTCGGTCTTTCCCGAGCCGACCGCGGCGGCGTTCCAACTGGCCGCGGCGCTCGGCTACGACGGCGTCGAGGTGATGGTCTGGACCGACGTGGTCAGCCAGGACGCGGGTGCGCTGCGCGGCCTCTCCGCGCACTACGACGTGCCGGTGCTCTCGGTGCACGCGCCCTGCCTGCTGGTCACCCAGCGGGTGTGGAGCCCGGACCCGTGGGAGCGCCTGCGCAAGGCCGCCGAGCTGGCCGAGACGCTGGGCGCGCCGACCGTCGTGGTGCACCCACCGTTCACCTGGCAGCGCGACTACGCGCGCAATTTCGCCGAGGGTCTGGCCACCGTCGCGGACCGGTTCACCGGGCTGCGCTTCGCTGTGGAGAACATGTACCCGGTGCGGATGGCGGGCCGGCAGTTCGTCCCGTACGTGCCCGGTTGGGACCCGACCGACGCCGGGTACCCGTCGTACACCCTGGATCTGTCGCACTGCGCGGCCTCGCACAGCGACCCCCTGGAGATGGCCGACCGGATGGGCGCCGGGCTGGCGCACGTGCACCTCGGTGACGGCACCGGCGAGGGCCGCGACGAGCACCTGGTGCCCGGGCGTGGCACCCAGCCCTGCGGGGAGCTGCTCTCCTCGCTGGCTGGCCGGGGTTTCACCGGGGCGGTGGCGGTGGAGGTCGCCACCCGGGGCGCGAAGAGCCGCGCGGTGCGCGAGGCGGACCTGCGCGCCGCGCTGGAGTTCGCCCGCCAGCACCTGACCGCGCCGTCACCTGTCGACGCCTGACCCGCCCGCCCACGATCGGGCGGTGTCGGTCAGCTGACCGGTGAGAGGGAGTCGGTGGCGGAGGTCTGCTGCGGGGCGACGGTCACCTGCTCGCCGACCGCCGCCCGCTTACGGGCCCGGTGCGCGGCGACGTGCGAGCGGGTGGCGCAGCGTTCCGAGCAGAACCGCCGGCAGCAGTTGGACGACGTGTCCAGGTAGACGTTGCCGCACCGCTCGTCGGCGCAGACCCCGAACCGGGCGCTGCCGTACTCGCAGAGCCAGACCGACAGGCCCCAGGCCGCGCCGGCCAGGTATTCGGCGCTGACCGAGGCACCCCGGCTGGTGACGTGCATGTGCCAGTCGCTGGAGTCGTGCCCGGAGATGCGCGGCTGCACCGGGAACGCCTCGAGCAGCGCGTTCAGCTCGGTGACCGCCTGGGCGTCCCGCCCCGAGGTGCCGTACTCGAAGACGTCGCGCAACCGTTTCTGCGCCCGGCGGAAGATCGCCACGTCCCGGTCCGCGACCTCGTCGCGCATCCAGGCGTTCTCGTCGGGGAAGAGGGCCCGCAGGTCGTCGAGGTCGTCCAGGCGGGCGTTGACCAGGTCAACGCCGGTCCGGGCGTACGCGTCGAAGTTCACACCCCCAACGGTAGACGACTCAGCGGGTGCGCGGCGCGTCGATGTAGTGCGGCAGGAACCGCGCGTAGCCGTCAGTGATCAGACTGGCGCTCTCCCGCACGCCCACGCCCGCCGACTCGCCGTCGACGATCCAGCTGCCCAGAACCATCCGGTTGCCGGCGAACTGCGGCAACGCCCGGAACTCCTGGTAACACCAGCCCTCGTCGCCGTAGATCCCCGGGTTGGTGATCTCCTCATCGGCGGTGACGATGCGTACCGAACCGCCTTCGCGGCCGAGCAGCGGCTTGGCGACGTACTCCGTCATGCCGCGCGGCGAGTCGAGGTACGCCGGGAGCAGGAGCTCGTGGCCGGGGTACAGCTCCCAGAGGACAGCGAGCAGTGCCTTGTTGGAGAGCAGCAGTTTCCAGGCCGGCTCGATCCAGGTGGTCGGGGTGCCCGGGGCCAGGGCCGCCGGCCCGTACGGCTCGGCCAGCATCCACTCCCACGGGTAGAGCTTGAAGCAGGTGGTCACCGGGCGATCGTCGGCGTCGACGAAGCGTCGGCCGTCCCAGCCGATCTCCTGGATGGGTTGGAGCTCGACGCTCAGACCGGCCTGCCGGGCGGTCTCGGCGAGGTAGCCGGCGGTCATGTGGTCCTCGCCGGACTCCTCCTCGTTCGACCAGAGCACGTGCACCAGGGGGTCGTGCAGCCCCGCACCGATCTTGGCCCAGGCGCCGACCAGTCGCTCGTGCAGGCTGTTCCACTGGTCCAGCTCCGGCCGGGTCTGCTCCAGCCAGTACCACTGGATGATGCTCGCCTCGACAAGCGCGGTGGGGGTGTCCGCGTTGTACTCCAACATCTTCGGAGGCCAGGTGCCGTCGTACGCGAGGTCGAAGCGCCCGTACAGGGTCGGTGGCGCCTCCCGCAGCGACCGGGCCACCGCCTCGGCCGCCCACTCCGGGATGCCGAACTCGGCGTACCGGCGCTGCGTCACCACGTGCTCGGCGGCGGCCACCGACATCCGGTGCAGCTCCTCGGTGGCCTCCTCCAGCCGCAGCACCTCGTCCAGGTCGAACGCGTACGCGGCGGTCTCGTCCCAATACGACATGATCCCGCCGTCGGGCAGCTCGGTGTCGACGTAGACCAGACCCTGCGACCGGATGGTGGCGTCCCAGTCGGGGCGCGGCGTGACCGTCTCGCGGCGCACGTCAGCCGCCGCAGGAGGCGAGGTGGGTGCCGAATCCACCGCGTTCGGGCAGGGCGGCGGTGGTCGGCTCCGGGGCGGAGCGACCGGCGGCCGGGTCGCTGACCCGCATCGCCAGCGCGACGGTGCCGCCGCCGCCGACCGGCCCGAGGGCGCAGTCGTCGTCATCGTCGTCGTCCGAGGTCATGTTGCAGCCGGAGAGAGCGAGCGCGAGAGCGGTGAGCGCGCCGAGCTGCACGGAGGCCGAGCGGAGTCGGCGGCGGGGGCGTTGTTCCACGGCATCGTTGTAGCCGATCGACGCCACCGCCGCCGCCCCGCCCCCGGGTCGAGGTGGCCCGGCCGCCCCTCGGCGAAGCCCCTCGCAGGGGCGTTACGCTCGGCTCATGCTCCGTTCCGTCATCCTCGCCGCCTCCCGGTCATCCCAGGTCGAGCGGCTCGTCGCGACTGCCCCGTACACCCGGGACGTCGTCCGCCGGTTCGTCGCCGGCGCCGCCACCGACGACGCGTTGCGCGCGACCCGCGGGCTCGTCGACGACGGCCTCGCGGTCACCCTCGACCACCTCGGTGAGGACACCGTCCGCCCCGAGCAGGCCACCGCCACCCGGGACGAATACCTGAAACTGCTGAGGATGCTCGGTGCCGCTGGGCTCACCCCGGCCGCCGAGGTGAGCGTGAAGCTCTCCGCCCTCGGCCAGATGTTCGACGAGCAGTTGGCGTACGACAACGCGCGGGCGATCTGCGCGGCGGCCGACGCGGCGGGCACCACTGTCACCCTGGACATGGAGGACCACACCACCACCGACTCGACGTTGGAGGTGCTGAGCCGGCTGCGCAAGGACTTCCCGTCGACCGGCGCGGTGCTCCAGGCGTACCTGCGGCGGACCGAGTCGGACTGCCGGGAGCTCTCCTCGGCCGGGTCCCGGGTGCGGCTGTGCAAGGGCGCCTACAAGGAGCCGGAGTCGGTGGCGTACCAGTCGGCCCGTGAGGTGGACAAGTCGTACGTGCGCTGCATGAACATCCTGATGTCCGGCGACGGTTACCCGATGCTGGCCACCCACGACCCGCGGATGATCGCCATCGGTGAGGACCGGGCCCGGTGGTTCGACAGGGGTCCCGAGCGCTTCGAGTTCCAGATGCTCTACGGCATCCGCCCCGAGGAGCAGGCCCGGTTGGCCGGCGAGGGCTACACGGTGCGCACCTACGTCCCGTACGGCGACGAGTGGTACGGCTACCTGATGCGCCGGCTCGCCGAGCGCCCCGCCAACCTGGTCTTCTTCGGCCGTGCCCTGATCTCCAAGAAGTAGTTCCCCCGGTTCGGCCGACGGGCCGGCGGTGATCCCTCGGGTCACTGCCGGCCCGTTTCGGGTATCCGGCTTGCCAACCTTGGCTAAGCAGCTTAGCTTTAAGGCTATGACAGCTAGCCAGGTGCGGCGGGACGGTGGACACATCGCGTACGAGGCGCGGGGCGAGGGGCCGTTGGTGGTCCTCGCGCACGGCATGGGCGAGAACAGGGCGAGCTTCCGGCACCTCGTGCCGCTACTGGTGGCCGCCGGTCACCGGGTCGCCTCGGTCGACGTCCGGGGGCACGGCGAGTCCAGCGCCGGCTGGCCCACGTACGCCCCGGCGGCGGTCGGCGCGGACCTGCTGGCCGTGGTCCGCGACCTCGACGCTGGTCCGGCCGTGCTGGTCGGCAGCTCGTCCGCCGCGGCGGCGGTGGTCTTCGCCGCCACCGACGCACCCGAACTGGTCACCGGCATCGTGCAGATCGGCGCGTTCGTCGGTCAGCCGAAGCTCAACCCGCTGCTGCGGATGGCGATGTGGTCGGTGCTGCACAGCCCTCGACTGTTCGGGATGTTCCACAACACCCTCTTCCCGGTGCACCGGCCCGTCGACGACGCGGCGTACCGCCGCTCGATGGTGGCCAACCTGCGCGAGCCCGGTCGGATGGCCGCGACGCGCGGCGTGATCGCACCGGCCGAGCCGCACTGGACCGCCCGTGCCCCGCAGGTGCGGCAACCGGTGCTGGTGCTGATGGGCTCCAAGGACCCGGACTTCCCCGACCCGGGAGCCGAGGCGCGGGCCGCCCGGCGGCTCTTCGGCACCGCCGAAGCTCGGATGATCGAGGAGTCCGGCCACTACCCGCACGCCGACCGGCCGCAACGCACCGCCGAGGAACTGCTCGGCTTCCTGGCGGTGTGCGCCGGTGCCTAGGGTCGGCCTCAACCAGCAGACCGTCGTACGGGAGGCGGCCCGGCTGGCCGACGAGGTCGGCTTCGAGCAGCTCACCCTCGCCGCGCTCGCCAGCCGGCTCGGCGTGGCGCTGCCCAGCCTCTACAAGCACGTACGGGGGGCGGACGCGTTGACCCAGAAACTGGCCGCCCTGGCGACCGCCGAACTGGCCACCGAAATGACCACCGCCGCCGTCGGCCGCTCCGGTGGCGACGCGCTCCGGGCCATGGCGGACGCCTACCGTGGCTACGCCCTCCGGCACCCCGGCCGCTACCCGACCACCCAGCGGGTGCCGGACCCGGCCGACCCGGAACACGTCGAGGCCGGCGAACGGGCCGTCGGTGCCGTCTTCGCGGTGCTGCGCGGGTACGGGCTCACCGGCGACGACGCGGTGGACGCGACCCGCGCGCTGCGCAGCGCCCTGCACGGCTTCGTGACCCTGGAGGCCGCCGGCGGCTTCGGTCTGCCCCGTGACGTCGACCGCTCGTACCACCAGTTGGTCGCGAGCATGGACATCTCGTTCCGCTCGTGGCCGCGCACCGGCGGGTGAACGAGCCACCGGGCCGATCGGTCCGGGGCGGCCTCGCCGCGTCCAGGTAGTGGTCGTACCCTTCGGCGGGTGACTGACGAGGTGCAGCAGCCAGCACCGCGGCGGCTCTGGCCGCTGTGGACGGTGCTCGTGGTGGTCGTCCTGCTGCTGGGCTGCGGCCTGCCGGCGGCGCTCGTCGTCGGAGTGATCCGGGAGACAGGCTCGCGCGCCACTGTCAGCCGGGTCGGCGCCTCGGCGGCCGACGACCCGGCCACCGCCGTGGCCCGGGGGCTGTCCGACCGGATCACCGCCCAGCTCCACCGGCAGTCAGCGGCACTCCTGGGCGGCGACCGCGCCGGGTTCCTCGCTGTCGCCGATCCCGCCGCCCACAACGACCTGCGCCGACGCTTCGCCGCACTGCGCGAGCTCAAGGTGACCGGCTGGCGGGCGGAGCCGAGTGGCCTGCCCGTGCCGATCATCGGCAAGCCCGGCGAGTGGCGGCTGCTGGTGCGCTTCCAGTACTGCTTCGTCACGCCGAACTGCCGGCCCAGCCCGGTGTTGATCGGCACGCGGTGGCGGGAGAACGGCGACCAGCCCCGGATGGTCGCCATGGAGGAATCCAAGTCGGTGGAGACCGGCACCCGACCGTGGGAGATCAGCAACCTGGCGGTCGCCATCGGCGCGCGGACCATCGTCGCCACCACCCCGGCCCTGCGCGGCAAGCTGCCCGGCCTGCTCGCGCAGGCGGAGGCGGCGGCGAAGGTCGCCGACGGGTACGCGGTGACCGGCTCACCTCCGGACCGGTACCGGATCTTCTACGCGGGGCGCACCGAGTGGCAACGCTGGTACGGCGGGGAACGTCCGGAATGGACCGGCGGTTACGCGGTGACGGTGGGCGGCGGCCACCACGAGGTGGTGCTCAACGCCGAAGGGCTCACCAACAGCGGCACCGACGACCTGCTGCGGCACGAGCTGACCCACGCGGCGTCGCTGCCGGAGCGCGGCTACCCGGGCAAGCTCACCTGGTGGTTGGTCGAGGGCCTGGCCGAGTTCGCCGGTGCCGGCGGTCAGGCGGTCGACCGGTACGAGGGGATCGCCGACGTGCGCAAGATGGTCCGGGGCGGCTGGGACGGCAAGTTGGAGGGCGTCAACCCCGCCGACGACGCCTCCGCCGAACGGGTCGCCGCCAGCTACGGCATCGGCTACCTGGCCGTTCGGCACCTCGTCGACAGGTACGGGCCGCTGCGGCTGCTCACCTTCTTCAAGACCGTGGTGCACGACGGCAGGACCATCGAGGCGGCCTCCGAGAAGGCGTTCGGTGAGCAGTGGTCGACGCTGCACGACGAGTGCGTGGCGTACGTCCGCGCCACCGCCGCCTGACGCAGCTCGCAGGTGGTGCGGCGGTGCGCCGTACCATCGATGGGTGCGCCGTTCCCAGTCGTCACGGCCCGCCAGCACCATGCGGCCCCGCCTGCTCATCGCCCTGACCGCCGTCGTCGTCCTCACCGCCACCACCGCCGCCTCCTGCGGCGACGGAGGCCCCGATCTCGCGCTGGCGTCGGCCACCCGGAACCCGGTCACCGAGGTGATCGACGCACCCGCCACGGTCACCGCCCGCGCCGCCGCCACCCTCACCGCTCCCGCCGACGGCACCCTCTCCAGCCTGCGCGTCCAACCCGGACAGCGGGTCAAGCGCGGTCAGGTGCTGGCGGTGGTCGACTCGCCGAGCGCGCAACAGCGTCTCCGTCAGGCCAAGGAGGCGCTGGCCGCCGCGAAGCGCGCCGGCCGAGGCGTCGGCGCGGGCAGCCTGACCAGCAGCCGGCGTGGCACCGACAAGGCCGCCGACGAGGCGTTCGACGCGGCCCGCAAGGCGGCCGAGAAGATCGCCGACCCGCAACTGCGCGACGCGCTGCTCACCCAGGTGACGTCCGCGCAACGCCAGTACGCTGCCGCCGCGCGCAGCGCCGACCAGGCGGTCCGCTCCGTGCAGCGGGGGATCAACGGGTTGAGTTCCGCCGTCGGCGCGCTCTCCGCGGCGCAACGGCTCCAGGCCCAGCAGGCGTACGACCTGGCGAAGGCGACAGTCGACGCGCTGACCCTGCGCGCCCCGATCGCCGGGGTGGTGCAGCCCGGCGGCACCCGGGCCGGCGGTGGGGCGAATGCTGGTCTGGCCGGGCTGTTGGAGCAGGCCGGTGGTGCGCAGGCGGCCGGCCTCGACCCGTCCGTGCTGGCCCCCAGCCAGGGTGGGCCGCCCCCCGGCGTGGACGACGACGTCGCGGTCGGTGGTCAGGTCACCGCCGGCACCCCGGTGCTGACCGTTGTCGACACCGGGCAGTTGGGTCTGCTCGCCGAGGTGGACGAGACCGACGTGCTGCTGGTCAAGGCCGGCGTGCCGGCCACCGTCGAGTTGGACGCCGTCACCGGCGCCAGCTACGACGCGGTCGTCCGCTCGGTCGACGTGCTGCCCACCAACTCCGCGCAGGGCGGCGTCACCTACCGGGTCCGCCTGGCGCTGGGCGCCGGAAAGCTGGCCGAGGACGAGCCCGCTCCGATGCCCCGCCCCGGCATGAACGCGATCGTGCACCTGCGGGTACGCGAGGCCGTCGACGCGGTGACGGTCCCCGCGTCGGCGGTGTTCTCCGCCGACGGCCGGGACGCGGTCTGGGTGGTCCGTGACGGCAAGGCGGGCCGGGCGTCGGTGACCGTTGGCGTCCAGGGGTCCGACCTGGTGCAGATCCTCAACGGCGTGCAGCCCGGCGACCGGATCGTGGTGCGCGGCGCCGACCAGGTCCGCGACGGCCAGGAAGTCCGGTGAGCGCACCCGCAGTCGCGGATCCGCGCGGCGATCCGCCGGCAGGGGAGCGCGTTCCGGCGATCGAGGCGGTGGACGTGTCCCGGACGTACCAGCTCGACGGGGTGTCGGTGGAGGCGCTGCGCGGGGTGTCGCTCACCGTGCAGCCGGGGGACTACGTGGCCCTGGTCGGCCCGTCCGGCTCGGGCAAGTCCACCCTCATGCACCTCCTAGGCGGGCTGGACCGGCCCACCGGTGGCCGTCTGGTGATCGGCGGACGCGACGTCAACGCCCTCGCCCCACCGGAGATGGCGACCCTGCGCAACGAGACCATCGGCTTCGTCTTCCAGGCGTTCCATCTGTTGCCGCGTACCTCGGCGGTGGAGAACGTGGCGTTGCCTCTGGTCTACCGGGGAGTCCCGGCCCGGCAGCGGCGGGAGCGGGCCGCGGCGATGCTGGGCCGGGTCGGCCTCGGGCACCGGCTGGACCACCGGCCCAACCAGATGTCCGGCGGTGAGCAGCAGCGAGTGGCGATCGCCCGCGCGCTGGTCACCGAGCCGACGGTGCTGCTGGCCGACGAACCCACGGGCAACCTGGACAGTGCCACCGGCGCTGCCGTGCTGGGGCTGTTGGAACAACTGAACGTGGAGTCGGGGGTGGCCCTGGTGATGGTCACCCACGATCAGGAGGTGGCAGCCCGCGCCCATCGTCGGATCACCATGCGCGACGGGGTGGTGGTGGCGGACAGCGGCGACCCGCGCTCCGGTCATGATCGACCGCCGTCCGTTGATCACGGTCGACCTGCGACACTGGTCCCCGCTCCCAGCGCGGAGCCCCGGTCCGCGTCCGGAAGCGGTCCGGGGCACCCGTCCGGTGGCTCCGGTGGCGCCGCCGGAGCCACCGGGCGCCTTCCGCGCGAGGTCGAGCGGCCCGAGGCCGACCCGGGCGAGGCGCGTGAGAGCGCTGCGGGCGCGCGCGGGGTCGAGCGGCCCGGAGGTACGGCGTGAGAGTCGCCGAGGCGTGGCGGGTGGCGCTGGACGCCCTGCGGGCCAACCGGATGCGTAGCGCGCTGACGATGCTCGGGGTGATCATCGGGGTGGCCTCGGTGGTGCTGCTGGTGGCGATCGGCACCGGCACCAAGCAGAAGGTCGAGCAACAGGTCGAAGGGCTCGGCTCCAACCTGTTGCTGGTCGTCCCCGGCCGCATCGAGGTGGGCAACGCGCCAGTCGTCTCGCCGCTGACCCTCAAGGACGTGGACGCCGTCACCCGGGTGGTCGGCGACCCCGATCGGGTGGCGGTCACCGTCGCCTCGGGGGCGACCGCGCGGGCCGGCGCCCGTTCCGACTTCACCACCGTGCAGGGCGTCCTGGAGACGACCCCGGCGGTGTTCACCCGTTCGCTGGCGCGGGGACGTTACCTCACCGGCACCGACGTGGACACCAGCCGCCGGGTGGCGGTGCTCGGTGACTCGGTCGCCCGTGCGCTCTTCCCCGACCGGGACCCGCTCGGCCAGCAGGTGGCGCTGGCCGGGGTGCGGTTCCGGGTGATCGGTGTCTTCGCGCCCCTCGGGCAGAGCCTCGGCGTCGACCGGGACGACGAGGTGCACGTGCCGGTGACCGCCGCGCAACGACTCTGGGGCACCCAGCGGGTCGACGGCATCGCGGTGAAGGCGCCGGACCGGGAGCGGATCGACGAGCTGGGCGAACGGATCGTCGCCGAGCTGAACCGCCGCCACCCGGACACCGAGTTCAGCGCCGTCACCCAGCAGCAGATCCTCGGCGTGCTCGGCGACATCCTCGGTGTCCTCACCGGTGTGCTGGCGGCCATCGCCGGCATCTCGCTGCTCGTCGGCGGGGTGGGCGTCTCCAACATCATGCTGGTCAGCGTCCGGGAGCGGACCCGGGAGATCGGGCTGCGCAAGGCCGTCGGGGCCCGTCCCCGCGACATCGGGGTGCAGTTCCTGCTGGAGGCGGTGCTGCTCACCACGATCGGCGGGTTGACCGGGATGGCGCTGGGCGTGGGCAGCGCCCTGCTTGTCGACGCGCTGTCGCCGATCCCGGCGGCGATCACCTGGTGGTCGTTGGCGCTCGCCTTCGGGGTTTCGGCGGTGGTGGGCATCGTCTTCGGGGTGGTTCCCGCGCAGCGCGCCGGCCGTCTCGACCCGGTGGTCGCGCTGCGCACCGAATGAGCGGCAAAGGAACAACCGGACGACGGACGCGGACGGGCGGATACCGGGAGCACGGATCGGGTGAACCGGCCACCTGAGCATGATCAGTTGCAGGAAGGGATCGCGCCGGTCACAACCGCCCCGCTACCGTACTGGTAACACGCGCGTCGTCGGCCCGGCCCGGAGCATCCGTCGGGTTGGCACGCGCCGGGCATGGGATGGGTCGGTGAGCCATGGCCGGGTCACAGTCCGACGGACGGCTGTCGGAGGTCAAGTTCCTGACCGTTGCGGAGGTGGCGACGGTCATGCGGGTGTCGAAGATGACCGTCTATCGCCTTGTGCACAGCGGTGAGCTCACCGCCGTCCGGGTCGGTCGGTCATTCCGGGTGCCCGAGCATGCGGTGCACGAATATCTCCGGGGTGCCTTTCAGGAGACCGCCTGAGCCACCGCCTCACCCTCCGATCGTCGGTTGACCGGCGTCGGTGGGCGTGAGGAGTCAGCTCGCGCGTCCTGCGGTCGTGCGCCAGAGGCGGCTGCGGCGGGGGCGCGTTGGTCCGGCTGAGGCCCTGCGGCTACCCTGGAACCCGACCGAGACCCCACCGGTGCGCCCCGCCGCCCAGACTGGTCCGGTCCGTTGTCCGCAAGCGGTCGCCGTCGCCACCTGCGTGGTGTCATCCGGTCCGCCCCGCACGTTGTATCGAAAGGCTGTCGTATGGGCTCGGTGGTCAAGAAGCGCCGTAAGCGCATGGCTAAGAAGAAGCACCGCAAGCTGCTGCGCAAGACCCGCGTCCAGCGTCGCCGTCTCGGCAAGTGATCGCCGCCGGGCTCAGGCCCGGCGTTCGGCGTCACTTGCCAAACTGTCGACTTCCGGAGGCTCAGGTGATCAGGCCGTGGTCGTCCCGGCTCGGTCCATCCTGCCGGCGTAGGTGCGTCAGATGACCCCCGGTGGCACCTCAGGTGCTCCGGGGGTCGTCGTCGTCACCGGAGTGGGTCGTTACCTGGGAGCCCACGTGGCGGCCCGACTGGCCGCCGACCCACGCATCGAACGAGTCATCGGGGTCGACGCACCGGACTCCGGCATCGAGTTCACCGACCTGCTGGACCGGGTCGAACGGATCCGCGTCGACAACGGTTCCCTCGGTGGCCTCCTCGCCGACCTGGACGTCGACGCGGTGGTGCACCTCGCGCTCGTCACCTCACCCGACCCGCAGCACGGCGGCCGGTCCGGGATGAAGGACCAGAACGTCATCGGCAGCATGCAGATGCTCGCCGCCTGCCAGCGGGCGCCGCGACTGCGCAAGCTCGTGGTCCGCTCGTCGACCGCCGCCTACGGGGTGTCGTTCCGGGACCCGGCGGTCTTCACCGAGGAGACCGAACCCCGCGAGGTGCCGCGCGGCGGTTTCGGCCGCGACATCCTCGACCTTGAGGGGTACGTGCGCGGCTTCCGCCGCCGTCGGTCCGACGTCACCGCGACGGTGCTGCGCTTCGCCCCGTTCATCGGCTCGACCGCGGACACCACGCTGACCCGCTACTTCTCGCAGCCGTTCGTGCCGACCGTCTTCGGCCGTGACCCCCGCCTGCAGTTCCTGCACTTCGACGACGCGTTGGAGGTGCTGCACCGGTCGATCGTGGAGGACCATCCCGGCACCTACAACGTCGCCGGCCCCGGCGTGCTGTCGCTCTCCCAGGCGATCCGGCGCGCCGGCCGGGTCGCCGTGCCGGTGCTGGAGCCGGGTCTCTCCGGGGCCGCCGCGCTGGCCCGCACCATGGGCTTCGGCCGCTACGGCCTGGACCAGGTCGACCTCTTCGTGCACGGCCGGGTGGTCGACACCAGCCGGCTCGAGCAGGAGTACGGCTTCACGCCCCGGTCGACAGCCGCGGCGTTCGAGGATTTCATCCGGGCCCACCACGGTGGGGTGGTGGTCACCCGGGATCAGCTGGCCGCCGCCGAGCAACTCGTCCTGGACGGCATCCGGCAGGTGCGCTCAGCGGTCCGGGAGCGGTCATCATGAGCGCGAGGAGCGAGCCGGTCTTGCGAGCCCCGCAGTCGCGAACCGAGGCGGCATCATGAGCGGCTTCGAGGAGGGGCGCGACCCGCAGTCGGTCGGGCGTTTTGACGTACCCGAGCAGATGCCCGCTCCGGACGCGGAGCCGGCGCGGCGCAACGGACATCGACCGGCCGCGCAGGCCGCGCAGGCCGCGCCGACCCCGGCCGCACCGCCGGCCTCGACCGCACCTCCGGCCCCGACCCCGAGTACACCGCCGGCCCCGGCTCCGGCCGCACCGCCGGCCCCAGCTCCGACTCCGGCCGACGGGGTCGACGGTGGGTTGTCCGGCGGCACCGAGTCGGCGGTGTCGGACCGGCCCGGGGACCACTGGGACCGCAAGGTCGCGAACGGGTTGGCGTTCCTGCGCCGGCGGCTCTCCGGTGACTACGAGGTCGACGAATTCGGGTTCGACTCGGAGCTGACCGACGCGGTCTTCCACCCGCTGCTGCGGCTGCTCCACCGCGACTGGTTCCGCACCGAGGTCAGTGGGGTGGAGCACGTCCCGGTGGACGGGCCCGCGCTCGTGGTCGGCAACCACTCCGGGACTGTGGCACTGGACGCGCTGATCCTCTCGGCGGCGCTGCACGACAAGCATCCCGCCCACCGCTACCTGCGGCTGCTCGGCGCCGACCTGGTCTTCCGGATGCCGGTGGTCTCTGAGTTGGCCCGCAAGACCGGCGGCACCGTGGCCTGCAACCCGGACGCCGAGCGGCTGCTCAGCGGCGGCGATCTGGTCGGTGTGTTCCCCGAGGGCTTCAAGGGCATTGGCAAGCTCTACGCGGACCGGTACAAGCTGCAACGCTTCGGGCGGGGCGGGTTCGTCTCGGCGGCACTGCGTACCGGAACCCCGATCGTGCCCGTCGCCATCGTCGGCGGCGAGGAGATCTACCCGATGCTCGCCGACATCAAGCCCCTGGCGCGGCTGCTGAAGCTGCCCTACTTCCCGGTCACGCCGACGTTCCCGCTGCTCGGCCCGCTGGGCATGGTGCCGCTACCCAGTAAGTGGCTGATCGAGTTCTGCCCGCCGATCCCCACCGCCCACCTGACCGACTCGGCGGACGACCCGCTGGTGGTCTTCAACCTCGCCGACCAGGTGCGGGAGACCATCCAGCAGACCCTGCACACGCTGCTGGAGCGACGGCCCGACCCGTTCGGCCCCTGAACCAGCCGGCGCGCGACGTGTCGCGTGAGGTCAGCCGGCTCGGCGGCGGCGCTGGAGGGCCAGGCCGGCGGTGACCGCGCCCGCGACCAGCCCGGCGGCCGCCGTCGACGGTACGGCGATCTTGGCAGCCCGGCGACCGCTGCGGAAGTCCCGCACCTCCCAGCCGTGCTGGCGGGCCTGCCGCAGCAGGGTGCCGTCCGGGTTGACTGCCACCGCCCGGCCCACCGCGCGGAGCAGCGGCAGGTCGTTCGCCGAATCGCTGTAGGCCGCGCAGCGGGACAGGTCGAGCCCTTCCACGGCGGCGAGCTGGGTGACCGCCTCAGCCTTGGCCGGCCCGTGCATCAGGTCACCCACCAACCGTCCGGTGTACGCCCCGTCCAGCACCTCGGCCACAGTGCCGATGGCACCGGTCAGGCCGAGCCGGGCGGCGATCACCCGGCCGATCTCGACGGGGGCGGCGCTGACCAGCCAGACCCGCTGACCGCCGTCCAGGTGACGCTGCGCGAGCTGGTGGGTGCCGGCCCAGATCCGGGGGGCCATCATCTCGTCGAAGATCTCCTCGGCGAGGTGTTCGACCTCGTTGACCCGCCAGCCCTGCACGAAGGCCAGCGCGGCCTCCTTGGCCAGTGACATGTCACCGGCGTGCTCCCGGGCCAGCAGCCGGAAGCGGAGCTGCTGCCAGGCGAATCGGGCCAGGTCGGCGGTCGTCACGTAGTTTCGGGAGGCGAGCCCACGGGCGAACCAGTAGATCGACGCGCCCTGCATCATCGTGTTGTCCACGTCGAAGAACGCCGCGGCGCTCGGATCGGGTGCGCTGACCGGGGCCAGGTCGGTCTCCGCCCAGGCTGCGGTGTGCCCCTCGGCGTCGGTGCTGACCGTCACCTTACGGCTGCGCGCCACGCGAATCCCTTCCTCACCGGTACGACGGATGCTCCCCCGCGAGCGTATCCGCCGTAGACGGGCGACCGGCCGGGCACACAGCGAACTGTGGCGCGGCCGGTCGGACGTGCGGTATGGGGACGCGGGTCAGCGGGCCCCGGGGCAGGTGTTCGGGTTCGGCCCGAGGGCGTCGCTGGCGGTCGGTGCCGGCAGGCCGCAGGCGATCGCAGCGCGCAGGTCGTCCGAGCGTTCCCGGATGCTGTCCAGCAACACCAGCGACCGCTGGGTCCGTTCCCGGTCGACCCGGGTGCTCCCGTCGAGCAGACCACGTACGGCCCGGCGCTGGCTCGACACGAAGGTGTTGAGAGTGTCCAGGCTGCCCGGCTCGGCCCGCTGCACGGCGGCGGAGGTCAGCAGGCGAACTCCCTGCCGGCTGTCGGCGTCCATGTCGTCGAGGACCGCGCTGTAGCCGATCCGGTCGCCGCGCAGCTTGGCGGCTTCGCCGACTCTGGTCCGGGCGAAGTCCAGGAAGAGTTGGCCTCTGCTGATGTCGGAGCTGGCCAGGGCGAGCTGTGCCCGTTCGGTGGAGCGCTTCATGCCGTACAGCGCGTCACCGGGCACCGCGTTCTCGCTGGCGGCGGAGATTCCGGAGACGGCGATGGCCCCGGCGGCGATGCCGACCAGGATCGCGCCCCGGGCTCGGGCCCGCCGTGCGGTGACCGCCGGCAGCAGCCGCCCGCGGGTGGTGGTGGCGGCCGGTTCGCTGACCGCCGCCGGCGTGCTGCCCAGCCCTTCCCGCTCGGCGGTTGCGAGCAGCATCGCCCGCAGGCCGGTACGGAAGTCCTGGTCCACCTCGACAGCCGGGGGGTCGACGCTGAGCCGCTGACCCACTGCGACGAGCGGCGCCAGTTGGCCGTCCACCCGGGATCGCACGTGGTGTCGTCGAGCGCCGTTGGCCTCGTCGAGAAGCTGCGCGAAGCGCTCCGCGCGCCGGCGGGAGAAGAGGGTGTTGTCCACCGCAGGCACCTCCTCTCGCTGGTCACGGCCGGTCGGCCGCCGTCGTTGCCAGCGACCGGGCGGCAGTGTGACACCACGGAGGTGAGGTGCCGCCGGCATGCCGGTCGGACCTCGGTGACCCGGGCCTGCCGGGACATCCACCGGTCGCACCCGGAGAAACGCGGCGGACCGGGCACGGGTTACGGGCCGGGCGGGGCGGAAATTACAGAAAGTGATGGTCATCACCGGGCGGGACCGACTTTGAGCTGCGCAGACGTTGATCGACGTCCGTCGGTCCCGCCGTAACAAACTACGGCTGGAAGCCGTCGGGCAGCAGCCGGGCCAGGGCGCGGACGGCGCGGTACTGGAGGGCCTTGATGGCTCCCTCGTTCTTGCCCATCGCGCGGGCCGTCTCGGCGACCGAGAAGCCCTGGAGGAAGCGGAGCACGATGCACTCCTGCTGCTCCGGGTTGAGCTGCTTGACAGCGGTGAGGAGCGCGACGTTGGTGATGTGCTCCACCACCGCCGCCTCCGGGCTGCCCTCCGGGCCCCGGTCCTCCCGGTCGGCGTCGAGCACGTCGCCGGTGGTGACCTCCAGCCGGTACCGGCCCGACTTGAAGTGGTCCGCGACGAGGTTACGGGCGATCGTCACCAGCCAGGCGCCGAGGTCGCGGCCCTGCCAGGTGAAGCTGCCGATCCGCTTGAGCGCGCGCAGGAAGGTGTCCGAGGTGAGGTCCTCGGCGAGTTGCCGGTTGCCGACCCGGAAGTAGACGAACCGGAAGACGGTGTCCACGTAGCGGTCGTAGATCAGACCGAACGCCTCGGACTCACCGGCCTGGGCCCGCTCGATCAGCGTCCAGACCTCGGTCGCCGGGTCGGACGGGTCCGGGCGGCTCGGGAAACCGGTCGGGGTGGTCGCGGTGGTGGCCGGCACCGCCGGGATCACCGCTGTCTCGCCCGCCGCCGGGTCGGTGGTGACCGCCGGTGTGTCGCTTACCCGACGACCCTGCACAGGCATCGTGGGTCGCGGCGGTACGGCGACCCGGCCGCCGGCCGGCTTCGCGTTTCCACCGGGCACCGCGGGTCGCGGCGGTGGCTCGTTGTGGTGTGGCCGGCTGCGGATCCGCTGCGCCGCGCCGTCACCCCGCACGGCGCCGCCGTGCTGTTCGTCGGACGGGGCACGGGCCGCGGGCCGCTCGTTGACGTGGGAGCGGGCGGGTTGACCGGTCAGGCCGACCGGACGTTCCGCGTATCCGAAGGTGGTCATCGCGTCGCCCCCGTCCCGTCGGTCGCCGGGCGGGCGGGTCTGGGTCTCGTCGGGGCGGACCGGCCGGGTGACCGGTCGGGCAGGACGGTCACGGGAGTTGCCGACGCGCGGCAATTCCCGTGGAGGTGCTGGTCCAATGCGCTCACAGGCACGGGGGCCTCCTCGGGCTGAGGGGTGTCGACTCACGGCAAATGGGGTGAGCCGACCCGAGTGATGATAGGGCCAACGTCACCCGCGCGTGGCAAGTCCGTTACACAAGGCGGAAGTATTTCCCGCTCCGTCGCACCGGTGGCGGACCGGTTGTCCGTCGTGTGCGATTGACTTTCCGTCGGCTCGGTGTTCCAGGATGGATCCCCAGGTCGGAGGCTTTCCGCCCGTTCGGCTGACCCACCGCGCCGGCCGGCCGGACGGGGGCGGCCGAACCGCCCTTGGTCAGCGTCGCACGTCCCATCGACAGGACCTGATCTGATCGCCGGTGGCACACCGGACAGTCCCGTACATGGGACTGTCGCGGTGTCGTCCTCCGGGCGTGGCGCACCACCATCGGGCGTGGCCCGCCCGGGCCCGCTGTGCCAGACTCGATCACCGTGCAGGACGCCTCGGAAAGCCCCGCGCCGAACCTCGCCGACCGGGTCCGCCGGGCGGCTCTCGACAGCGCCGACCGGCCCGCGCTGCACTGGCGTGAACACACAGTGAGCTGGTCCGAACTGGACACCGCTGTGGACGCCGCCGCCCGCGGCCTGTCCGCCGCCGCGCCACCCACCGATCCCGGCGGTACGCCGCCACGCGTCGCCATCGCGCTGCCCAACACACCGGACTTCGTGATCGCCTGGCTCGGCGCCCTCCGCGCCGGGCTGGTCACCGTGCCGGTCAACCCCGGCCTCACCGCCCCGGAGCTACGGCACGTGCTCGCCGACTCCGGCGCGTCGGTGCTCATCGCCACAGACCACGTTCGAGGCCTGGTCGCCGACGTGGCCGCCGAACTGCCCGCGCTCGCCTCGGTGCACGGCACGCCACCGACCGCCGACACGTCCGGACCAGCACCCCGCCCGCGACGCGGCGGCACCGACCTGGCTGTCCTGCTCTACACCTCCGGCACCGAGGGACGACCCAAGGGGGCGATGCTCTCGCACCAGGCCCTGCTCGCCAACCACGAACAGGTCGCCGGGATCGAGCCGCCGGTGGTCGGGCCGACCGACACCGTTCTCCTGGCGTTGCCGCTGTTCCACGCGTACGGGCTCAACTCGGGGCTCGGCGCGGTCGTGCACCACGGCGCGACGGGTGTGCTGCTCGACGAGCCAGGCCCGACGGCGGGGCTGGACGAGGTCGCGCGGCACCGGGTCAGCGTGCTGGTCGGCGTACCGTCGATGTTCCTGACCTGGGCCGGCGCGGCCACGGCCCGCGCGGCGACCGCGTCGGTGCGGGTGGCGGTCTGCGGCGCGGCACCGCTCGAACCCGCTGTCGCGGCGCGCTTCACCGAGGTCACCGGGCATCAGGTCCACATCGGGTACGGCCTCACCGAGACCGCGCCGGTGCTCACCTCCACCCTGGTCGGCGGCGTGGCCAAGCCGGGTTCGATCGGCCGGCCGCTGCCCGGGGTGCGGCTGCGCCTGGTCGGCGCCGACGGGACGGACCTGTGGCGGGACGGGCTGGCCGTCCCCGACGACGACCCCGACGAGCTGGACATCTCCGACGTGGCTCCGGGCACCGACCCGGGGCAGATCGTGGTGTCCGGCCCGAACCTCTTCACCGGCTACTGGCCCGACGGTCGGGGCGGCCCGGACGCCGATGGTTGGTGGGGCACCGGTGACATCGCGTACGCCGACGAGGACGGTGACCTCTTCCTGGTCGACCGGCTCGGCGAGTTGATCCTGGTCAACGGGTTCAACGTCTACCCGCACGAGGTCGAGCTGGTGCTCGCCGGGCACCCCGGGGTGGTCGAGTCGGCGGTACTGGGTGTGCCACACCCGCGGACCGGCGAGACTGTGCGGGCGTACGTGGTGCCGGTGCAGGGCCGACCGGTGACCAGCGAGGAACTGCTCGCCCACTGCGCCCGGAACCTGGCCCGGTTCAAGTGCCCGACCGCTGTCGAGTTCGTCGACGCCCTGCCGCACTCGGCGATCGGCAAGGTACGCAAGACCCAACTCCGGTCGGCGCCGCCGACCGACCGCACGGAGGTAACCGATGGCCAGTGACGCCCGACTCGCCCTGATCACCCGACCCGGCTGCCACCTGTGCGACGACGCCAAGGCGGCGCTCGACCGGGTGGTCGCGGTCACCGGCGACAAGTGGGTCGAGTGGGACGTCACCGGCGACGAGGGGCTGGAGCGGGAGTACGGGGACCGGCTACCGGTGGTCATGCTCGACGGCAAGGAGCACGGCTACTGGCGGGTCGAGGAGGACCGGCTGCTGCGGGACCTGACCACGCCGCAGCTCTGAGGAGTGCCTATGGTGCTCGGATGACCTCCGCGCACCCGCACCTCGTCTGGGACTGGAACGGCACCCTGCTCAACGACCTCAGCCTGGTGGTGTCCGCCACCAACGTCGTGTTCGCGAGCCTGGGTGGGCCGACTGTCACATCGGACGAGCACCGGGTGCGGTTCCGCAGGCCGATCGCCGAGTACTACGCCGACGTGCTCGGGCAGGCAGTGGACGACGACGAGTTCGGTCGCCTGGACAAGATCTTCCACGACGCGTACCGCACCGGGTTGACCACCTGTGAGCTGGCCGCCGACGCACGCGGCGCGATGGCCTCCTGGCCGGGCACCCAGAGCCTGCTCTCCATGTGGTTTCACGAGGAACTGGTCCCGACCGTGCACACGTACGGTCTGACCAGCCACTTCACCCGCGTTGACGGGCTGCGGGCCACGGTCGGCGGCGGCTACAAGGCCGAGTCGCTCCAGCTGCACCTGGCCGAACTGGGCGTGGACGGCGCCTCGGTGGTGCTGATCGGCGACTCCATCGACGACGCCGACGCGGCGCTCGCGGTCGGCGGCCGTGCCGTGCTCTACACCGGCGGGTTCACCGACCCGGGCCGGCTGCGCGCCTCCGGTCACCCGGTCGCCGACACCCTCACCGACGCGGTGGCCCTGGCCCGGGAGGTCAGTTCCGCAGGTAGGTGAGGACGGCCAGCACCCGCCGGTGCTGTTCGGTGTCCGGCGGCAGGGTGAGCTTGGTGAAGATGTTGCGCACGTGCTTCTCCACCGCGCCGTCGCTGACCACCAGGGCGCGCGCGATCGCGGTGTTCGAGCGCCCCTCGGCCATCAGAGCGAGCACCTCGCGCTCGCGGGGGGTCAGCTCCCGCAGCGGGTCGTCACGGCGGCGTCGGGCGAAGAGCTGACCGACCACCTCCGGGTCGAGCACCGTGCCGCCGCCCGCCACCCGGCGCAGCGCGTCCAGGAACTCGTCGATCGCGGCCACCCGGTCCTTGAGCAGGTAGCCGATCCCGCCGCCGGCGCCGCCGGTGGTCGCGAGCAGATCATCGGCGTACGAGACCTCGACGTACTGGGAGAGCACCAGGATCGGCGTACGCGGCACCAGCCGGCGGGCCTCCACCGCAGCCCGCAGCCCCTCGTCGGTGTGCGACGGGGGCATCCGGACGTCGACGATCGACACGTCGGGCCGGTGCTCGACCACCGCCTCGACCAGGGCGTCACCGTCCCCGACGGCGGCCACCACCTGGTGCCCACTCTCGGTCAGCAGCCGGACCAGCCCCTCCCGGAGCAGGACGGCGTCGTCGGCGATCACGATGCGCATGGCTGTGGTGTCTACCACGTCGCTCACCATCGCGGCGGCTTCCGGCGGCTCACGGCATCTTCTTGGTTCGCTCGCAGACCCGGCTCACTCCTCGCGCTCACAGCATCTTCTTGGTTCGCGACTGCGGGGCTCGCAGACCCGGCTCACTCCTCGCGCTCACAGCGGCAGCTCGGCGCGGATCTCGGTGGGGCCACCGGTCGGGCTGGCCACCATCAGTTCGCCACCCGCGGCCCGGACCCGGTCGGCGATGCCGGCCAACCCGTGCCCCTTCGCCAGGTGCGCGCCGCCCTGCCCGTCGTCGCCCACCCACACCTGCAGGTGGGAGCCCTGCCGGGTCACCGTCACAGTGGCCTCGGTGGCCCGGCTGTGCTTGGCGACGTTCGTCAGCGCCTCGGATACCACGAAGTACGCGGTGTTCTCCACCGCCGGGTCGAGCCGCCCGGCCGGGGTGCCGAGCTGCGGGTCCACCTGGAGCTCGATCGGGATCAGCCCGCGGCCGGCGATCGCGGCCAGGGCGCTGGGCAGGCCCCGGTCGACCAGGATCGGCGGGGCGATGCCCCGGGACAACGCCCGCAGCTCGGCAAGCGTGTCCCGGGTCTGGCTGACCGCCTCGTCGATGGTCTTGCCGGCCGCGTCCGGGTCCGAGGCGAGCTGCATCCGGGCCCGGCTGAGGTCCATCGCCAGCCGGACCAGGCGCTGCTGGGGACCGTCGTGGATGTCACGCTCCAACCGGCGCAGCGCGGAGGCCTCGGCGGACACGGCGGCCCGCTTCTGCTCCTCCAGCACTGTGATCCGGTCGCGCATCTCGGCCACCCCGGTCAGCATGGCCTTTGCGAAACTCGCCTGGAGCAGTGCGCAGCCCCGCACCACGATCGGCAGGGTGATCAGGAAGAACACCCCGAGCGCGGTGTTCAGCCCGATCCGGGCGGTGGTCGAGTCGCCCAGGCCGAGGATCTGCGCCAGATCCTGGTCACCCTCACCGGACGGGTGGGGGATGGCCCAGTCGTAGGCCCAGTAGAGCGAGCCAGCGATCGCCGCGGCCCACCAGGACAACGTGACCACGAAGGTGCCCACCGCTGCGATCGACCGCAGGATGCCGTGCGCCAGGTCGAGCCAGGACTGGGCGTCCCGGATCGGCACGAAGATCCGACGCCAGGCGTTCGCGCCCGCCTCGGGCAGCCGGTAGTTCGGCCGGATCCGGGGCTGCCGGAGCACAGCGGCCATCCGCAGCCGCTCGATGTCGGCCAGGCCACGGGCGGCGTACAGCGTTCCGCTGAGGATCGGCAGGCCGATCACCGTGACGACCAGGCCGACGCCCACCGACAGGCCGACGACGAGGACGATGAAGCTGGTCAGCCCCAGGGGCAGGCCGAGCAGCACGTACCCGGAGTCGACGAAGAGCTGGCGGGGAATGCTCGGTGCCAGCGGCGGTCGGGCGCTGGTGGCGGCAACGGCGGTCATGCTCAAAGGCTAGGCATGTGACCTCGCCGACCCCATCCCGAAACCCCGCCTCTCCGCCGTAGTGCTACCCCCACCCCACCCCGCCCCACCCCGCCCTTTGGCGTCGATCTTGCAGTTTGTGTTGGTGAATTGCCCCTGAATGGGCGAGAAGCGAGAGCAGTAAGTGCAAGATCGCGGGGCGTGGCGGTGGACCCGGGCCAGGGCCGGCGCGGGATTGGTCAGAGAAGTCGGGATTGAGCAATAATCGCCCGGGCGGTGAGCGGACCAGGCCGTTCAATCGATCTTGTGGAATGGAGGGGCTGGTGAGGTCGCGCCACGCAGCGACAAGATCGCGATTTGTGCACGTCTTCACAAGCGCCTACGCTGTGACTCCGACGCGCCCTGCTAGCACAGCCGGCAATCTCGGTCGCCAGCGGGAGTCCACAAACGGCCGACCAGCGGAGTTGGCCGAGGATCGCACCGCACGGAGTCTCATGAGTCAGCACCGTCACCCAGGCGCGCCCGGCAGCGCCGGTGCCGTACCGGCGCTCCCGGATCTGCCCGAGGCGACCGTCGCTCGGCTCCCGGAGTACCTGCGCGCGCTGCACAACCTCGCCGACACCGGGCACGAGACGGTCTCCAGCGAGGGTCTCTCCGCCGCCGCCGGGGTCAACTCCGCCAAGCTCCGCAAAGACCTTTCCCACCTCGGCTCGTACGGCACACGGGGCGTCGGCTACGACGTCGCGCTGCTGATCGAGCAGATCGAATATGTGCTCGGGCTCACCCAACGTCGGGCGGTCGCCCTGGTCGGCGTGGGTAATCTCGGTCACGCTCTGGCCGGCTACGACGGCTTCGCCAGCCGGGGCTTCCGGATCGCCGCACTGCTCGACGCCGATCGCTCACGGGTCGGTGAGGAGATCAACGGCCTGGTGGTCAGGCATGTTGACGACCTGCCGACGGTCGCCGCGGAGGAATCCCTCGCGATCGGCGTGATCGCCACCCCGGCCGCCGCCGCCCAGCAGGTCGCCGACCAACTGGTCGCCGTCGGCGTGACGAGCATCCTCAACTTCGCGCCGTGCGTACTCTCGGTTCCGGAGGGGGTCGACGTGCGCAAGGTCGACCTCGCCATCGAGCTGCAGATTCTGTCCTTCCACGAGCACCGCAAGGCGTCGCTGACCGCGCTGCCCGCAACCGGCGGGTCCGCTCTCACGGCCCTGCCGGGCGGGTTCGCGGCCACCGATACCCAGGAGGCGATAGGCACGTGAAACTGCTCGTCGTCGGCGCGTCCTATCGGACCGCCCCGGTCGCCACGCTGGAGCAGCTGGCCGTGCCCCCCGCCGACCTGACCCGCACACTGGACCGCCTGGTAGCCCAGCCGTACGTGGCCGAGGCGGTGATCGTCTCCACCTGCAACCGGGTGGAGGTCTACGCCGCCGTGTCCGGTTTCCACGGTGGGCTCGGCGACGTCTGCGCCGTGCTGGCCGAGCAGGCCGGCAGCTCGCCGACCGCGCTCGCCAGCCACCTGTACGTGCACTACGACACAGCGGCCGTGGACCACGTCTTCCGGGTCGCCACCGGTCTGGACTCGATGGTGGTGGGCGAGGCGCAGATCCTCGGCCAGCTGCGTGACGCGTACCACTGGGCCACCGGCGCCGACTCGGCCGGCCGGCTGCTGCACGAGCTGATGCAGCAGGCGTTGCGGGTCGGCAAGCGGGCCCACGCCGAGACCGGCATCGACCGGGCCGGCCAGAGCGTCGTCACCGCCGCCCTGGAGCTGGCCGCCGGGCACCTCGACGGCGACCTCGTCGGCCACCCGGCCCTGGTGGTCGGCGCCGGTGCGATGGGTTCGCTCGGGGTGGCCACGCTGTCCCGGCTGGGCGCCGGGCCGCTCACCGTCAGCAACCGGGGCGCCGACCGGGCCGTCCGGCTCGCCGAGTCGTACGGGGCGAGTGCCGCGCCGATGACCGAGCTGGCCGACACCCTCTCCACAGTGGACATCGTAGTGGCCGCCACCGCGTCCACCGAACCGGTCCTCACCCGGTCGGTGGTTACCGCGGCGCTGGCCGAACGCGACAGGTCCCGGGGCCCGTTGGTCCTGCTCGACCTTGCCGTTCCGCGCGACGTCGAGGAGGGCGTCGCCGAGCTGCCCGGCGTCGAGGTGATCGACATCGACCGGATGGCGGCACTGCTCGCCGACGGTCCGGCGGCTGCCGACGCCGCAGCCGTCGAACGCATCGTCCTCGGCGAGGTGGAGGGCTTCCTCACCTGGCTGCGCGGTGCCGACGTGGCACCCACGGTGGCCGCGCTGCGCGGCCGGGCCGACGACGTGGTCACCGCCGAGCTGCGCCGACTGGCCCAGCGTCGCCCCGACCTCGGCGACGACCTGCGGGCCGAGGTGGCCCGCACGGTGCACCGGGTCGTGCAGCGGCTGCTTCACCAGCCCACAGTCAAGGTCCGCCAGTTGGCCGCGGAGCCCGGCGGCGACCAGTACGCGGCACTGCTGCGCGAGCTGTTCGACCTCGAGGTGCCGCAGACCTCGCCGGTGGACACCGTCCCGGACGTGCTGACCCCCGACCTCGGCATGGCGCTCCCCGGCACCGACCCGTTGTCCGGAGCCGACGCCGCCGAGCCCACCCCACCCAGCGGAGGTGCGCGATGACCGCCCCACTGCGCCTCGGCACCCGGGGCAGCGCCCTGGCGATGGCCCAGTCCGGCCAGGTCGCCGAGGCGTTGACCGTCGCCACCGGTCGCCCCGTCGAGCTGGTCGAGGTGGTCACCGCAGGCGACCGCTCCAACGCGCCGGTGCACCGGCTGGGCGTCGGGGTGTTCGTCTCCGCACTGCGTGACGCGCTGACCGCCGGGACGATCGACTTCGCGGTGCACTCGTACAAGGACCTGCCCACGGCCGCCGCCGGTGGGCTGCACATCGCGGCGGTGCCGGCCCGGCAGGACCCGCGCGACGCGTTGGTGGCCCGCGAAGGCCGAACGCTCGCCGAATTGCCGCCCGGGGCCACTGTGGGCACCGGCGCGCTGCGTCGGATCGCCCAGTTGCACGCCCTCGGCCTGCAACTGGAGGTCACCCCGATCCGCGGCAACGTCGACACCCGCCTGGGGCGGGTGCTCGGCCCCGAAGCCGATCTCGACGCCGTCGTCCTGGCACGGGCCGGTCTGGCCCGACTTGGCCGACTCGACGTGATCACCGAGTCGCTGGACCCGATGCTCATGCTGCCCGCTCCCGCTCAGGGCGCGTTGGCCGTGGAGTGCCGGGTCGACGACCGGGACCTGGTCGAGCTGCTCGCCGTGCTCGACCACGCACCGTCGCGTTCCGCGGTCACCGCGGAACGTGCGTTTCTGGCAACCCTGGAGGCCGGGTGCAGCGCACCCGTCGCCGCCTATGCCGAACTCGCCGAAGGCGAGACCGGCGATGAGATCTACCTGCGCGGGGCGGTGATCAGCCCGGACGGCACTCGTGACCTCCGGCTGTCCCGCACCGGAACGCCCGCCGACGCGGCGGAGATCGGTAAGGCACTCGCCGCCGAACTCCTCGACCTCGGCGCCGACTCGATCCTCGGCCACGAAGGACACACCGGCCCGGGGACCCAGCAATTTGGGAGCACAGAATGACCCGCACCCGTAAGCCCGTCGGCCGTATCGCGTTCGTCGGGGCTGGCCCCGGTGACCCGGGCCTGCTGACCCGTCGGGCCCACGACGCCCTGGTCGACGCAGACCAGGTGATCTACGACCGGGGAGTCCCGGAGTCGTTGCTCGCCGTTGTGCGCGCCGAGGCCTCCGCTGATGCCGAGTTCACCCCGGCCGAGGGCGCGCCGGGGGACGTGGCGAAGGTGCTCATCTCCGCGGCCCGCTCCGGGCTGAACGCGGTGCACCTGGTCGCCGGCGACCCGTTCGGGCACGACTCGGTGGTCAAGGAGGTGCAGGCGGTGGCCCGCACCGCCGCCCACTTCGAGGTGGTGCCCGGCGTCGGCCAGGCCGAGGGTGTGGCCACCTACGCCGGGGTCCCGCTGCCGGGTGTGCGTACGGCCGCCGACGTCGAGGACGTCAGCGTGCTGGACTTCGAGGCACTGGCCACGGCCGTCGGCCGGGGTTCGCTCGCGCTCGCCGTGGACGCCGGTGACCTCGCCGCCGTCCGGGACGGGCTGCTCGCCGCCGGGGTCGACGGCACCACCGGCGTCGGCGTGACCGGCGACGGCACCGGCGAGACCCAGTACACGACCACGTCGACAGTGGACAGCTTCGTGGCCGCCGCGCTCGGCTTCACCGGCCGGGTGGTGCTCACCGTCGGTGTCGGCGTGGGGCAGCGCGACAAGCTGAGCTGGTGGGAGAACCGCCCGCTGTACGGCTGGAAGGTGCTCGTACCCCGGACCAAGGAGCAGGCCGGCGCGATGAGCGCTCGACTGCGCGCGTACGGGGCCATTCCGTGCGAGGTGCCGACGATCGCGGTCGAGCCGCCGCGTACCCCGGCGCAGATGGAGCGGGCGGTCAAGGGCCTTGTCGACGGCCGGTACGCCTGGGTGATCTTCACGTCGGTGAACGCGGTCCGCGCGGTCTGGGAGAAGTTCGCCGAGCACGGCCTCGACGCCCGGCACTTCGGCGGCGTCAAGATCGCCTGCATCGGTGAGGCCACCGCGGACTCGGTCCGCGCGTTCGGCATCCAGCCGGAGCTGATCCCCGCCGGGGAGCAGTCCTCGGAGGGCCTGCTGGCCGAGTTCTCGCCGCACGACGAGATCCTCGACCCGGTGGGCCGGGTGCTGCTGCCGCGCGCCGACATCGCCACCGAGACGCTCGCCGCCGGGCTCACCGAGCGCGGCTGGGAGGTCGACGACGTGACCGCGTACCGGACGGTGCGGGCCGCTCCGCCGCCCGCCGAGATCCGCGACGCGATCAAGTCGGGCGGGTTCGACGCGGTGCTCTTCACCTCGTCCTCCACCGTGCGCAACCTGGTCGGCATCGCCGGGAAGCCGCACGCCCGGACCGTTGTTGCCGTCATTGGGCCCAAGACGGCGGAGACCGCGACGGAGTTCGGCCTGCGCGTCGACGTCCAGCCGCCGCACGCCTCGGTGCCCGACCTGGTGGAGGCGCTTGCCGCCTACGCCGTCGAACTGCGGGAGAAGCTGGCCGCCATGCCGGCCAAGCAGCGCCGTGGCTCGAAGGTGCAGGGCCCGACCGCTCTGCGCTTCCGGTAGTCGTTCGAGGAGGGCCTGCCATGTCGTACCCCGAGATCCGGCCCCGCCGGCTGCGCCGCAACCCGGCGGTCCGCCGGCTGGTGTCAGAGACCCGGGTCGACCCGGCCGAGCTTGTCGTGCCGATGTTCGTCAAGGAGGGGCTGACCGAGCCCCGCGCCATCGGGTCGCTCCCGGGGGTGCTCCAGCACTCCCGGGACTCGCTCCGCAAGGCGGCGGCCGAGGCGGTCCAGGCCGGTGTCGGCGGGATCATGCTCTTCGGCGTGCCGGAGCAGCGGGACCCGACCGGCTCCGGCGGCATCGACCCGAACGGCATCCTCAACGTCGCCATCCGCGACGTGGTGGCCGAGGTGGGCGACGCCACAGTGGTGATGAGTGACCTGTGCCTCGACGAGTTCACCTCGCACGGGCACTGTGGGCTGCTCACCCCCGACGGTGAGGTCGACAACGACTCGACCCTGGCCGCGTACGCCGACATGGCGGTGGCCCAGGCCGCCGCCGGGGTCGGCATGGTCGGGCCGTCCGGGATGATGGACGGCCAGGTCGGCGTGGTACGCCGGGCCCTCGACGCCGCCGGGCACCAGGACGTCTCCGTGCTGGCGTACGCGGTGAAGTACGCCTCCGCCTTCTACGGCCCGTTCCGGGAGGCGGTGGAGTCGGCGCTGGAGGGCGACCGGCGTACCTACCAGCAGGACCCGGCCAATCTGCGTGAGTCGCTGCGCGAGGTCGCGTTGGACGTGGCCGAGGGCGCCGACCTGGTGATGGTCAAGCCGGCGCTGCCCTACCTCGACGTGGTGTCGGCGGTGCGGGCCGCGGTGGACGTCCCGGTCGCCGCCTATCAGGTCTCCGGCGAGTACGCGATGGTCGAGGCGGCCGCCGCGAACGGCTGGATCGACCGCGAGCGGGTGATGCTGGAGACGCTCACCTCGATCAAGCGGGCCGGTGCGCAGGTCATCCTCACCTACTGGGCCGTGGAGGCCGCTGGCCTGCTCCGCCAGCGCTACTGAGCGGCCCGTCCGCGGCCGTCCTCTCCCGCTGTGCGCCGATCGTGGCGCGCCGGTGGACCTTGACGCGGCCGTGACCGCTGGGGCCCGGCTCGCGCGGGGTCCAGTTCTTGTCAGCCGGATCCCGGCTCCCGACTGTGCCGTGTTCGGGCTCCTGACCGCAGCGGGTGCGGGCTCCTGACCGCGGCGCATCCCGGCTCCTGACCGCGGCGCATCCCGGCTCCTGACTGTGCGGATCGCTGGCTCCGATGTCTCCACGACTGCCTTTGCTCTGCACCCGCGGATGCGCCGGCCACGGTCTTTAGGCCGGCGCTGACCAGGATGGCGCGTATCAGCAGGGACAAAGCGTGTCGGGGGTGGCGCACGAGAGGGGCCGTCGGGGTGGCGCGCTTCAGAGGGGCCGTCGGGGTGGCGCGCTTCAGAAGGGCCGTCGGGGTGGCGCGTATCAGGGTGCAGAGCAAAGGGGATAGGTCGGGGATTGCCTCCCCGCTCCGTCGCGCGGACGACGTGCTGCTCAAAGCCCACGACTTCGTCGCCTGAGCGGAAGCCACCCTCGCCACGATGACGGATGTCCCGTTGTCC
Source organism: Micromonospora sp. NPDC005205 (assembly GCF_040608275.1). Taxonomy (NCBI): domain Bacteria; kingdom Bacillati; phylum Actinomycetota; class Actinomycetes; order Micromonosporales; family Micromonosporaceae; genus Micromonospora; species Micromonospora sp. NPDC005205. The sequence goes on along the minus strand of NZ_JBEXHV010000003.1, from coordinate 107,442 downwards.
ACAGGTCCTTCCGTTGTCCACAGGCCAGCCGAACGGGACTGCGAGAAACGGGGCGAGCCGGGACGGTGGAGGCATGGACGACCTACCGAGCGAGCCCTCCGACACCCTATGGCCGGTCGTTGGCATCGTCCGGGCGGTCCGTCGCCACGCCGACCTCAGCCAACGTGAGCTGGCCCGACGGGCAGGGGTGCACCACGCCACCATCGGCCGCATCGAGGGCGGTCGGACTGTTCCGAGCATCGAGCTGCTCTGCCGGATCATCGACGTCGTCGGGTGTCGGCTGGCCGTCGTCGACGACCTCGGCCGGGTGCTCAAGCCGATGCGGGACTGGGAAGACACGCGTGACGGCGCGGGGCGCCGCTACCCGACGCACCTGGACACCATTCTCGACCCGAAGCCGGGAGAGTGGTGGGCGGACATCTACGGGCTGGCCCGCCCACCCGAGACGTTCTACCGCAACCGGCAGGTCCGTGACGCAATGCGTCGGCGAAGCCAATGGGAGGTGCGGGTAGCCAAGCACCGCGGCGATCCACCACCGCCACAGCGCTGGCGGTACGACTGACCGGCAGAACGGACGACGGCCCGCCGCCCCCGGGCGGGGTTCGGCGGGCCGTCGACGACCACTTCAGAATCAGTCGTCGTTGGTGATCGTTCCGGTCGCGAGTGGATCAGCCAGCCGCAGACCGGGCACGCCGGCCACCAGCAACGTCAACTTCTCGTCCGCCTCCCGCTTGCGGTCACCGCGCACCGACACCGGGAACGCCACCGACGTCTGCCCGGCGGCCAACACCTTGCAGCCGGCGTACGGGTCGAAGTCCGAGCCCACCTGCGCCGTGAGGCCGACGGTCGCGGCGCAGAGCAGCACCGACTGGGACAGCGGCCGAGACACGGTCGCGGTGAAGGTGAGCTGCCGGGTGCCCTGATTGCCCTCGGCCACCGCCGAGTCGGCCACTGTCAACGACGCCCGGGACCGGAACCGCGCCACCTGCGGGTCGTGGTCACTGGAACCTCGCGACCCGTCACCGGCGAACTCCGCCGGCCAGTCGGCGTTGATGTGCGCCGCCCGCACCTGCACCAGGTCGCTGTGGAGCGCGTCGTTGACGAACAGGTGGTCGAGAGTCTGAGCGTGCCCCTCGAAGCTGTACGAGTAGGCCGAGGCCGGCGCGTCCGCGACGAGGTCGTCCCACAGGTTGCGCAGGCCCGCCTCGTAGAGCGGGGCGAGCTGGTCCGACGGCGTGGGCTGCTCTCCGGTCGCGATGGGATCGTCCGGGCGGGGGAAGACGTTCAGGTCCCCGCCGTAGACCACCCGGGCGGTCTGGTCGGCCTCCTCGATCGCGGTGACGATCGCCGCACCGTAACGCGCCTGCTCACGCCGCTGCCCGACCCGGCTGTCCGGGCCGGACGAGTAGTGGTTGCTGAGCGCGTACAGGGTGAACCGCTCGGTCGAGCCGGGCGCCGCCGCCACGCTGAACTTGCCCAGCTGCGGAGCACGGGTGAAGACGTTGCTGCCGTCCCGACCGGTCGAGGTGTCCACGTCCGCCGGCAGCACCGCGTTGAGGGCCTTCGGGTTCTGCACGTCGGCGTTGGTCGGCAGCCCCGCAGCCCGGTACTGAACGGTCGGTGTCGTCCCCAGCAGGGGGTCCGCCGCCGTCGCGTCCGCCAGCGACACCCGGTCCGTGCGGTAAAGGAAGGCCGCGGTGATACCGCGAGCGTCCGCGCCGGTCCGGTCATAGGCGGCGGCGTACGCGGGCCCACCGGCCGCCGCCACCGCGAGCGCCAACTCCTGGATGCTGTCCGGGGCGCCATCGGCGTTGTTGGTGTCGCCGCAGCTCAGCGCCGCCCCGGAGATCGTGCAGATGTCCTGGTCCTCGGCCTCCTGCACCAGGATCAGGTCCGGTGCGTGCAGGTCCTTGACGATCTGATCGGCGAGGGCGGCCAGTTGCTCGCGGTATTCCGCCTCGCTGGCCGGGACGTAGTCGAACGGCGGGGAGACCCCCACGCAGCCGGCGTTACCGGCGAAGTCGCAGCCGTCGAACGGGTCGTCGCGGTAGTCGTACAGGTTCTCCACGTTGTAGGTGGCCACGGCCACCTCCTGCGACCGGTCGGCCGGCTTGGGCGGGTTGTTCTTCGACGGGTCGGCCCCGGCGGCGAACTCCGCCCGCTCGACCTGGACGCCGTACTTCTCGAACGAGTAGTAGACCCCGCCCACCGCGTCCGCCCGCAACGTGTCGAAGGTGTGCGCCGGCGGGAGCAGCGCGGCGCTGTCCCCGGCGGTGGCCTTCACGCCCATGCTGCCCAGCAGCGTCCGCTGGCCGTTGCCGTCGTCGAAGCGGCGGGTCGGGTCGTTGTCCAGCGGGTGCGAGTCACGGAAGACCCGCCGGGAGTACGGATCGGCGCGGTCCAGCAGCGGGTCGTCGCGGTCGACCACCCACAGCTCCGCGTCGGCGGTGGAGGAGAAGACGTCCCGGCCGCTCACCGCGCCGCTGCCCGCGCGTACCCGCATCCGGGAGCCCTCGTGCCGCTCCCAGAAGCGCTGCGCGTCCGTCAGCACGGCCGGCGGCACCGCGTCGGCCACCGCGACCGCGGTGTCCACGACCAGCCCGCCGCCGATCAGGCGGACCAGCGACGCGCCGGAGAGCTGGGTGAAGTTGTAGTACTCCGACACCCGGGCCCGCAGCACGACCTCGTCGCCGACCGTCGGCACGTAACCGCCGATCAGCGAGGTGAACGTACCCATGAACACGAAGATGCCGTCGGAGCTGGTCGGATCGCCGTCGGTGTCACCAACGCGGCTCTGCAGGAAGAAGCCGTGCTGCTCCGCTCCGGCCGAGGTGCGGGCGAGGGTCAACTGGGTGATCACGCCGCGTACGTCGTACAGGGCGCTGCTCGTGCCGTTGCCGCTCGCCGGTGCGAGCGGTGACCGGTCGCTCGGACCGGCCTCGGTGTCGGTGGTCGGACCCTGCACCTCTCCGACGGTCAGCTCCCGGGTCACCTGCACCGCCAGCGCGCAACTCGCGGTGCCACCGCCCGCGTCGGTCGTGGTCACTGTGACGGTGTACGCCCCGGCGGCGAGGTCGGCGCTCACACCGACCGTGGCGCGGGCGGTGCCGCCCACCCCGTCGGCGGGGGTGAACGCGGTACGGGTGATCGAGCCGGAGGTCGGGCTCGGGCTGATCGCGGTCACCGCCAGGTCGACGATCGTGTCGTCGGGGTCGGCGGCGGTCACCTCGCGGCTCGCGGCAGTGCCGGCGGCGGTGACCAGCGGCCCGCCGCAGGTCAGCGTGGCGGGCACGTCGACCGGGCCGCCGCCGTCCACTGTGTGCGCGCCCAGCCCGTCGAAGGTGTCGACGGGGAATCCGGCCCACTGTGCGGCGGGGTCGAACGCGTCCGACGGGTCGGTGTCACCGGCGGCCACGCTCGCCAGCCGGCGCAGGGTGTTGTCCGCGGTGCTGGTGACGCCAGCGCCCCACTCGGTGCCCGGGTCGACGCCCACCTGGCCGATCGAGTCGAGCACTGCGGTGCCCCGGCGCAGCACTATCGCGTCGTCACCGTTGAAGAGGCTCGCCCCGGTGGTCTGGTCAGCCTGGGCGAGGATGGCGGCCCCGGCCGAGGCGCTGGCGAACACGAACGCGTCACCGGCCGCCACACTGCCGGTCAGGGCGATAGTGGTGGCCGTGGTGGAGCCGTTGAAGTAGAGCTGCAACTGGTAGCCACCGGCCGCCAGGTCGACGGCGGCGCCCGTGCCGTTGAACAGCTCGATCGCCTTGTTGTTCGACGAACCCTCGACGTACTCCGAGATGAACAGGTCGGTGGGCGCGGCGCTGGCCGCGGTGGGTGCGACGCCGAGCGCCGTGACTGTCACGGCGGCGGTGGCGGTCGCGAGCACGGCGAATGAGCGGCGCGGGCGCATAGGGCCTCCACGATGGGTGGATGGGGGTCAACGCACGTTAAGGTGCGCGACTGTCCACCGTCCATCCCCTATTGGACAGTTTCGTGAATTTCTCAGCGCGGTGGATCGAGGCGGTGCACCAGCTCAGCGACGTCGACGCTGTATTCGCACCAGTCCCGGTCGGGGCGGTAGCCCAGCTCAGCGTTGACCTTCAACATCGCCTCGTTGGCCTGCGCGTTCCAGGTCTGCACCTCGATCAGCTCCGGCTCGGCGGAGCGCAACTCCAGCAGCATCCGCGCCTTGATCGCCCGATCGATGCCGTAGCCCCGGTGATCCTGCGCGACGATCGTGTCGTACTGGTCGGCGCGGGTCGGGTGCTGCGCCGGCACCACCACCTCGGTCAGACCGGCCACCTCGCCGCTCTGCTCGTGCCGGGCGAGCACGATGTACGGCTTCATGCCCCGCCGGTGCAGCGTGTCGAGGCTGTCCCGCAGTCGCTCCGGGTCGTAGGAGCTGGGGCGCAGCTCACCGTCGTCGACGTCGCGAACCTCGGCCTTGGCCCGCGCGTACGCCTCGATCAGGTCGTCCGGCGGCCCGCCCGGGAAGAACTCCAACTGGTAGCCCGCCCCGATGCCGGTGGCCATCTCGGCCAACTCGGCCCAGTCCACCGCCGTCAGGTCGAGCACGCTGCGCGTCTCCACGTACTCCCTGGTGAAGCCGAGCGACTCGTAGAACCCAACCGCCGGCGTGTCGCCGACAACCTCGACCCCGATCGACTGGAAACCCTCCTGGTAGACCCGGCGCGCGGCGCGCAGCACCAGGTCACGGCCGAGGCCGGTGCGCCGCGCGGACGGGTGCACCAGCACCTCGAGCACGCCGATGTCACCCAGAAGGAGTACGTGCACCTGGCCGATCACAGCGCCCGTGTCGCCCGGATCCGTCGGCTCGGCCTGGGCGATCCAGGAGATCCGCCGCTCGCCGGGCATCACCTCGGCGAGGTACTCCCGCAGCGAAGCCTCCCGCCAGGGCGGATCCTGCGGCAGATCGGCCGCCAGGACCGCGTTCAGCGTGGCCAACAGCGACGCGATCTCGGCGGACGACGCGGTCCTGGGGTCCCACTCGCGCACCATCACCCGTCTAGCTTGCCGCTAACAGAGGCCCGGGGGAAGTGTCCAGTTCTCCAACGTATCGAGACGATCACTTCACTACCGACTGGCCCGTCCGTACCGGTTCGCGGTGTCGTAGACGTCCTGGGCGTACCGCCGTACGTCGTTGTAGGAGAGGATCGCGTTCCACCAGTCGCCCGCGATGCTCAGGTTCCGGCCGCCCTTGCAGAGGTAGTTCCCCGCTGCCAGTGCCGCGTCGTCCAGGTCGTGCGGGTCCTTGACGCCGTCGTTGTCCGCGTCCGCGCCGATCTCCTGCCAGGTGGTCGGGATGAACTGCATCGGCCCGATGGCGCGGTCGAGGGTCGAGTTCCCGTCGAGCGCCCCACGGTCGGTGTCGATGATCCGCATCCGGCCGTCCTTGCCGTCCAGCGGCAGCCCGAAGATGTTGGGCACCGCCTTGCCGTCCTGCCCCAACTGGGCCCCGTTGGTCGACCCGTGATCCGATTCGACCTTTCCGATCGCGGCCAGCGTGGTCCAGCTCAGCGCACAGCTGCGGTTGGTCTGGGCGAGCACCAGTTCGGCGTAGCCGTACGCCTGCATGGCTACCGCCGGGACACCGACCTTGGCACCGACCTGCTGCGCCCAGCCGGCCAGGGCATCCGATGGTCGGCCACCGATCACCGACCCGGTCGGCAGCCCGTTGCCGGGCAACCCGCCGGAGGGCAGCGGAAGGGTCGGCAGTGGTCCGGTCGGCAGCGGCCCGGTGGGCAGCGGGCTGGTCGGCAGGCCGGACGGCATCCCAGGCGCTGCCACCCCGCTCGGCGCGGCCGAGGCGTCGACGGCGACCGGGCGCGGTGCACGGATCGTGGCCGGTACGAGCAGCGCTCCCACCGCGCCGGTCGCTGCCACCAGTGCCAGCAGGAAGACACCGGGCAGGGTCAGCCGACCACTCGGCCGGCGCGCCCACGCACGGGTCGCCTGCGTCGCTGCGGCTGCTGCCCGACGGGGCGGCAGCCGTACCGCGTGCGCGAACTGCACCCGCCGTCGGCGGGCCGGGTCGGACGCCGGCACGGCCGGGATCTCATCCACAGTGGTCTTCGCCGGATCTGCGGCGTCGGTCTTCGCGTCGTCGGCGGGCGCGTCGGCGCTCGACGCGCCGGCCGCCTTCGACGAGGCCGGGCCACTGGCGCTGCCGTCCGCCTCCGCGGCGTCGGCCTTCGCGTCCTTGGCCTCGGGGGTGTCGGCCTTACCGGCTTCGGCCTTCGCGTCCTTGGCCTTGCCCGTCTCGGCGTTGGATGCCGCGGCCAGGGGGTCGGCTGCGGGGCTTGCGGTCGGGACAGATTCGGCCGGGACCTCCGGGCCGGCGGCGCGCGAGTCCGGTTCGGACCCGGCGGAGTCGGCTGCGGAGGACTTCGCCGCTGGCGGAACCGCCGTGGCGACTGGTGGCGTGGTGGTCGCTGGCGTGCTCGGCGCGCCGGCGGAACGCCCGCTCAGCCAGGGGCGGCGGGGGCGGGGCACCTTGCGCGCCTGGTCGGGCGCGGCCCCGGAGCCTTCGAGCGGCCCGTCCAGCGGCGCGGCCGGTCGTAACGGTTGCACACGCGTGTCGTCCTCGCCGTCCACCACCTGTCGAGTATCACCCATGCTCCGCGAACCGTCAGATCCACGTACCCTGGGTGGCATGCCCCGGTACGAGTTCCGCTGCCGCGCCTGCGGCGACACCTTCGAGGTCAACCGTTCGATGGCGGCGGCCGGTGAGCCGGCCAGCTGCCCTCAGGGACACGCCGACACGGTCAAGCTTCTTTCCGCGGTCGCAGTCACCGGTCGCAGTGGTGGTGCCCCGGCACCCGCCGCTGGTGGTGGTGGTGGCTGCTGCGGCGGCGCCTGCGGCTGCTGATCGGGCCAATTCGCCGCCGCCTGGTGGGCCAGCCTTGTTCGGGAGCGGGTCCGAGTGGCACGTTGGCGGCACTTGCCCGGCCGTTCTCACGATGTGTGATCGTTCGGACTCAGGCAGCATGAACCCGACGTCACGGGCGGAGGTTCCTCGCATGTCGCCACGGATCCAGCTCCCGAGCGGTTGGGTGACCTTCGTATTCACTGATATCGAGGGCTCTACACGGCTGGCTCAGCTGCTCGGCCCGGACTACCGCCCGGTGCTCGCCGAGCATCGACGGCTGCTGCGCCGCACGCTGGCCAGCACCGGTGGCGCGGAGCTGCTGACCGAGGGCGACTCGTTCTTCCTGGCCTTCGAGGAAGCTTCCGCGGCGATGACCGCGTGCCTGACCGCTCAGCGGGCACTCTCCAGCCATGACTGGCCCACCCCCGAGGCCGCGCCCCGGGTGCGGATGGGCCTGCACACCGGCTATGCCGAGCCACGCGACGGCGAGTACGCCAGCGCCGAGGTGCACCGGGCCGCCCGGGTGGCGGCCGCCGCGCACGGCGGGCAGGTGCTCTGCACGGCGTCCACCGCCCGTCGGGCCGAGCCGATGCCGCCGGGTGCGACCCTGCTCGACCTGGGGCTGCACCGGCTACGCGGCTTTGACGACCGTGAACGGCTGTTCCAACTGGTCGCACCGGGTCTGGAGCGACAGTTCCCCCGGCCCCGCACCGCCGACGCGGTGGCGCACAACCTGCCCACCCAGGTCACCTCGTTCGTCGGCCGGCAGGCCGAGCGCATCGAGCTGAGCCTGCTGGTGCGTCAGAACCGCCTGGTCACCGTGCTGGGCGCCGGCGGCGCGGGCAAGACCCGGCTTGCGGTGGAGTTGGCCAGCGGAGTCGTCGAGGCCTACCCGGACGGGGTCTGGTTCGTCGACATCGCCTCGGTGACCGACCCGGGGTTGGTGGCGTTCGCCATCGCCGCCGTGCTCGGCCTGCGTCCCGAGCCCGGTCGGCCGATGCTGGACACCCTCGTCGAGTACGCGGCCGGCCGTCGGATGCTGGTCGTACTGGACACCTGTGACACCCAACCTGCCGCCTGCGCCGAGGTGATCGCGCGGCTGCTGTCCGGTGGAAGCGGCGTACGGGTGCTGGCCACCAGTCGCGAGTCGTTCAGCCTGCCCGGCGAGGTGGTGTGGCGGATTCCGCCGCTTTCTGTTGACCCGCGCGCGGACGGCGCGGAGAGCGACGCGGTGGCGCTGCTGCTGGACCGTACGGCGGCGGCCCGTGGTGGTCGGCAGCCGGACCCGGCCGAGTCCGCCGACCTGCGTCGGGTCGTGCAGCGGTTGGACGGCCTGCCGCTCGCCATCGAGCTGGCCGCCGCCCGGCTACGGGTGCTCTCGGTCGGTCAGCTCGCCGAGCGCCTGGACGACGTCCTCGGCACCCTGGACGCCGGCCGGGAGGACCCGGATCCGCCGCCGGTGGAGCGGGGCTGGTCCGGCAACCAGCAGGACACCGTGGACCTGGTCGCCGCAGCGGCCGGAGCGTCGCCACCCTCACCGGCCAGCCGAGCGGTGCAGCGCTCGGCCACCGAACGGCATCTGACCATGCAGGCCACCGTCACCTGGTCCTACCGGACGCTGGGGCCCCGGGCCGCCCGCCTGCTGCGGTGGCTGGCGGTCTTCGCCGGCCCGGTGGATCTGGCGACTGTGGAGTGGCTGCTGGGTGACGATCCGCTGGACCCGCTGTCGGTCCTGGTGGACAAGTCGATGGTGTTGGCCGAGCCGCGGGCCTCCGGCAGCACCTACCGGATGCTCGACCCCATCCGGGCGTACGCGGCGCGACGGCTGGCCGAGGCGGGCGAGGAGCAGGCCGCCCGGGACCGGCACGTGGCCTGGTCGGCCCACGCGTTGGACCGGGCCCACCTGGGCCAGGACGGCCGGCCGGTGACGCTGTCGCTGTATGCCCTCGATCCACTGGCCGGGGAGCTGCGCGCCGCGCTGCGGTGGTGCGCCACCGGCGGCAGCGCCCGTGCCGGGCTCGGCCTGGCGGGTGGGCTGGACCAGTGGTGGCTGGAGCGGGGCCTGGCCCGCGAGGGGCGGCTGTGGCTGTTCCGGCTGTACGGACGGATCGCGGAGACGGGGGAGCGGATCCCGGAGGCGGAGCTGGCGGCGGCGTACCACATGCATTCGCTGCATGCCAGCGCCGACGGTGAGTTCGCCGAGGAACTGCGCTTCTCCCAGCGGGCGGAGGCGGCGGCCCGGCAGGCCGGCGACGCCGGGTTGCTGGCTCGGGTGCTCGCCGGCCGGGCGGCACCGCTTGTCGACATGGGGCAGTTCGCCGAGGCCGAACGGGTGTGCCGGGAGGTCATCGACTGGGCGCACGGGCAGGACGTGGTCGGCGAGGCTCTGTTCGCGGTCTTCAGCCTGGCCGAGCTGCTGTGGCGGCGGGGTGCCCTGGAGGAGGCCGCGGAGCTGCTGGGCGCGGTGCGTCCGGTGGAGGCGGCCCGGCCCGTGGAGCGGGGACGGCGTTCGGTGGACATGCTGCTCGGCATGGTCGCGCTGGCCCGCGGCGACGTGATCGCCGCACACGAGCATCTGCTGGTGGCGTTGCGCTCCCGGATGGGTCACGGCTACCACGGGCGGGCGTGCGACACCTTGAACGCGGTAGCGGTGCGCTGCGCGATCGGCGGGGAGCGGTTGACCGCCGCCCGCCTGTTCGGAGCGGCGCAGGCCACCCGGGCGAGCATGCGGGCCACCCCCGGCATCTTCGGCGGTTACTGGGCCGAGCAGCAGGGGGAGTTGCGCGCGGTGCTGGGCGACGCGGCCTTCGACGACGCGTACGGCGAGGGTGCGGAGCTGGGGCTGGACGAGGCCGCGGCGCTGGCACTCGACGTGGAACACCCGGACCTGGCGGCGGACTCGACCCGCTTCAGCACCGGCCTGTCCCAACCAACCCCCCGCCGTCCCGCCGACCCCGACCGCCACCCAGCCACCCGAACCGAACGCGCCTAACCCCACCCGCCCAGCCCTGCCCTGCCTCGCCCCTGCCCTCCCTCGCCCCTGCCCTCCTCCCCCGGGCCCCGCGCCCTCGCGCCGGCCCCCGCGCCCCCGCGCCCCCGCCCTGCCCCGCCGATCTTGCACTTTCTGTCGTGAGGAACCGGTGCCAAAGCGGCAAACCGACAACCGAAAGTGCAAGATCGCGGGCGGGCGGGCGGGCGGGCGGGCGGGCGAGGCGCGAGGGCGCGAGGGCGTGGGGGCGCGAGGGCGTGGGGTGGGGAGTGCGGGGGGTGGGGGTTAGTGGGTTGCGGCGTTGGCTTCGGCTTGGGCCTTCATGCGGGCGGCGCGGTCGATGTCGGCCTGCTGGACGGCCGCTACCGAACCGAAGATGCTGACCGCCTGGTAGTAGGTCCAGGCCAGGCTGTAGCAGGCCGGTCGGACGACCGAGTTGTACGTGGTGCAGACACGCTTCAGGTCCTCGTAGAAGGCGTTGTCGAGGCGGGACTTGTTTGCGGAGAACTGGCCGACCGCCTTGTAGTTGCGGTAGCCGAAGTCGTGCCGGTAGCAGCCCAGGTTGAAGGTGAAGCCGAGCGGGTTGTCCGGGCTGGACGAGCAGTAGTCGGTGGACCAGTTGAAGTTGTACTCGGCCCAGGGCGCCCGGTTGACCCGGGCGCTGTTCCACGAGTTGTAGCTGGACGCGCTGGTCTGGGTCCAGCTGGACAGCACGGAGAGCTTCTGGGCGGGGGTGACGGCGGCGGCGGGTGAGGCGATGGCGAGGGTGGCGAGCAGCGCTGACGCGCCCGAGGCGAGCAGGGTGGCGAGACGTCGGGGCACGGGTTACCTCCGCGGGGGTGAGCGGGTGGGACGGAAGTTACCGGCGGGTTACCGGATGTCGATGAGTGTCGATCAGCTGATCAACTAGGTGGTATGCGCATCGCCAACTATTGGTGACATACGTCGAAACAGACGAATGCCCCGGACGCGCGAGGCGTCCGGGGCATTCAGAGAGACGGTCAGCGCAGGACGAATGCCGGCGGGCTGGCGGCGCTCTCGTTGGCCGACCGGTCCACCGCGGTCAACTGGTAGGTGTAGCGCCGGCCGGGCTCGGCCGACGTGTCCACCCAGGACTGGACGCTGCCGGGCGTGGCCCGGACAGTGTCGACCAGGTGCGCGGCGTCGGCAGTGGCGCACCGGCCGGGCAGCGTGGTGCCGTCGAATCGGTAGATCGCGTACGAGGTGGCGGTGCCGAGCGGGCCGACGCCGTCGGCGGGCTGCCGCCAGGTGAGCCGGACGCCGTCGGCCTGCCGGGTCGCCTTGGTGACCACCGGAAAGAGCAGCGGCCGGGCCGGCAGGTGGGGCATGGCCGGCACCAGCGCCGGTCGGGAGTAGTGCTCACCCGCGTAGATGTCGGTGGCGCCGAGCCGGTTGGCCCGCACCTGCACCGCGGAGAAGTGCACGTTGCCCTGCACCTCCGGGTACGACCGGTTGAGCGTCAGGTGGTCGGACAGCTCACGCGGGTTCTGCCAGTACGGCCCGTACGCCGGGTCTCCGCTCTTGTAGTCGGCCTGGCCGATGTAGAGCTGCACGCGGGTGCCGCGCACCGTCTCGGCCCACCACGGCACGAGGCGTGCGTAGTCGGCGGCCGGGTACTGGCCGATGTACCAGTAGAGCTGCGGCACCACGTAGTCGATCCACTCCTGCTTGATCCACTTACGGGTGTCGGCGGAGATGATGTCGTACGACTGGCTGCCGGTGGTGTCCGAACCGAGCGGGTCGGCGGTCTTGTTGCGCCAGATGCCGAACGGGCTGACGCCGAACTTCACCCACGGCTTCGCCGCCTTGATCTTGCCGTTCATCTCCTGGATCAACAGGTTGATGTTGTCCCGCCGCCAGTCGGCCCGGTCGGTGAAGCCCCGGTTGTGGGCCGCGAAGGTCGCATCGTCCGGCACCTGGTACGTGCCGCTGGGGTAGGGGTAGAAGTAGTCGTCGAAGTGGACACCGTCGATGTCGTACCGCTTGACGGCGTCCATCATGGCGGTCTGGACGAACTCGCGTACCTCGGGGATTCCGGGGTTGTAGTAGAGCCGGCTGCCGGCCACGCCGGCCGGTGGGTAGGCGAAGGTCCAGTCGGGGTGCTGCTGAGCCGGGTGGCCGGGGGCGAGCTGGGCGAGGTCCGCGCCGGCGCCACCGGGGGCCGGCATGGAGACGCGGTACGGGTTGAACCAGGCGTGGAACTCCAGGTTCCGCTTGTGCGACTCGTCGACCAGGAAGGCCAGTGGGTCCCAGCCCGGGTCCTGGCCGCGTACCCCGGTCAGGTACTCCGACCAGGGCTCGTACGGCGAGGGCCAGAGCGCGTCGGCGGTGGGCCGGACCTGCACCACGACGGCGTTGTGGTTCAGTCGCCCGGCCAGGTCGAGCAGCTCGCGGTACTCGGTCTGCTGCGCGGCGATCCGGTCGGGGCTGGTCTGGGACGCCTTGCTGGGCCAGTCGATGTTGACCACCGACGAGATCCACATGGCCCGGAACTGCCGTTTCGGGGTGGCCGGGTCGGTGGCGCATGTGGTGGTGGTGGTGTCGGCCGCGCTGGGCGCGGCGCTCGCGGGGGTGGCGGTGACGAACGTACCGAGCAGGGCTGTGACCAGCCCGGCGACTCCGAGTCGGGTGGCTTTCATGCGGTGTGTCCCTTCGTTGGGGCTCCCGGATGTTTCGCGCGGTGCGCGGCAAGATTCGCCGTCGATCTCCGCGTTGCTGGTAGGAAATTTTCACAATCTGGCCGACGCCGCAAGAGTTCGTGGTTGACCAATCGCTCCGTTGGGTAGCAACGCCGGTCACCGGCCGCCACGGGGTGGTCGCACGGTGGAAGGGGTGACCGGGTGTCCGTGCTGCGCACAAAACCAATCAAGGACGTGATAGCCCAGGGTGAGGCGGACGGCAGCGACGGCCAGTTGGGGCTGAAGCGACGGCTCGGCGCGATCGACCTCACCGGATTCGGCATCGGCATCGTGATCGGCACCGGCATCTTCACGCTCACCGGGATCGAGGCCCGGGACAGCGCCGGGCCGGGCGTGGTGATCTCCTTCGCCATCGCCGGCGTGGTGGCCCTGCTCGCCGCCCTCTGCTACGCCGAGCTGGCCTCCAGCGTGCCGACCGCCGGCAGCGCCTACACCTACGCCTACGCCACGATGGGCGAGATCGTCGCCTGGATCATCGGCTGGGACCTGCTGCTGGAGTTCGCGCTCGGCGCCGCGGTGGTGGCCCGAGGCTGGTCCGGCTACCTCGCCGAACTGCTCGACCTGCCGACCCGATGGTTCGGCGAGGAGGGCAGCACCGTCAACGTGGGCGCCATCGCCATCGTGCTGATCCTCGGCGTCGTGGCGATCGTCGGCATCCGGGAATCCGCCCGGATCACCAACCTGCTGGTGCTGGTCAAGGTGGCCATCTGCGTCTTCGTGGTGGTAGCCGGGCTGTTCTTCGTCAAGGCCGCCAACCTCACCCCGTTCATCCCGCCGGCCGAGCCCGCCGGGAGCGGCGACGACGGCATCAAGCAGCCGGTCACGCAGGCGCTCTTCGGGCTTGAGCCGTCGGTCTTCGGCTTCGTCGGGGTGCTCAGCGCCGCCGCCGTGGTCTTCTTCGCGTACACCGGCTTCGAGGCCGTGGCCAACCTGGGCGAGGAGACGCGCAAGCCCAAGCGGGACCTCACCCTGGGTCTGCTCGGCACGCTGCTGATCTCCACTGTGCTCTACATCGGCGTCTCGCTGGTGGTGGTCGGGATGGTGCCGTACACCGAGATCGACCGGGGCGCCCCGATCGCGTCGGCCTTCGAGTCGGTCGGCGCGGGTTGGGCCGCAGTGCTGGTCTCCATCGCCGCTGTCGCGGGCCTGACCAGCGTCATCCTGGTCGACCTGGTGGCGATGGGGCGGATCGGCTTCGCCATCGCCCGGGACGGCTTGATCCCGCCCTCGATCGCGAAGGTGCACCCGCGCTGGGGCACCCCGTACCGGATTTCGGCGATCATGACGGTGGCGGTCGCGCTGCTGGCCGGCTTCCTGCCGCTGTCCGCGCTGGCCGACCTGGTCAGCATCGGCGCGCTCTGCGCGTTCGTCCTCGTCTCGCTGGCGGTGCCGATCCTGCGCCGCAAGCGGCCGGACCTGGAGCGGCCGTTCCGGGTGCCGTTCTCACCGGTGCTGCCGATCGTCTCGGCGTTGGCCTGCTTCTACCTGATGCTCAACCTGTCAGTGGAGACCTGGCTGCGGTTCCTGGCCTGGATGCTGCTCGGCGCGCTGATCTACTTCGGCTACGGGTACCGCCGCAACCGGCTGGCCCAGCACGAGCCCGCCGTCGCTCCGACCCCCCGTGAGCCGACTGCCTGACCCGAAGGTGCGGAAGGGCCCGATCGGCGGGGCCCTTCCGCGCGACCCGCGCAGCTATGGTGCGCTGGGTCCATCGGGGAGGTTGCGGCGTGCGGCACAGACTCAAGGACGTTGCGGAACGGGCCGGCGTCTCCGTCAAGACCGTCTCGAACGTCGTGAACGGCCACGTGCACGTGCGACCGGACACCCGCGCCCGGGTCGAGGAGGCGATCGTCGAACTCAACTACCGGCCGAACCTCTCCGCCCGTCACCTCCGCAAGGGACGCACCGGCGTGATCGCGCTGGCGGTTCCGGAACTCGACATCCCGTACTTCGCCGAGCTGGCCCGTCACGTGGTCAGCGCCGCCGCCGAGCACGGCTGGACGGTGCTCATCGACCAGACCGGCGGCCGGCGTGACCAGGAACGGGTGCTCGCCGCCGGTATCACCGACCACCTGATCGACGGGCTCATCCTCAGTCCGTCGGCGCTCACCGCGGCGGACCTGGCCGGTCTGGACGGCACCCCGATGGTGCTGCTCGGCGAGCGGATCGAACAGTGCTCGGCGGATCGCGTGGTGATCGACAACGTGGCAGCGGCCCGGGAGATCACGAGCCACCTGATCCAGTCGGGTCGCCGCCGCATTGCGGCCGTCGGCTCGCAGCGCACCGACGGGGGTGCCAGCGCCCGGCTGCGCCTGGCCGGCTACCGCTACGCGCTGCGCGCCGCCGGGCTCGACCACGACCAGTCCCTGGTGGCGTCCGCGCCGGCTTGGCACCGCGCGGACGGCGCGGCCGCGATGCGGGGCCTACTCACCTCCGGTGTACGCCCCGACGCCGTCTTCTGCTTCAACGACACACTGGCCCTCGGTGCCCTGCGGGCGCTGCACGAGGCTGGCCTGCGGGTCCCCGAGGACGTGGCGGTGGCCGGCTTCGACGACATTGAGGACGGCAGGTTCGCCACCCCGACCCTGAGCACCGTCGCCCCGGCGAAGGAGCAGGTCGCCCGCCTGGCCGTCCAACTTCTCGCCAACCGCCTGGACGGTGACCGCACCGGCCCCGCCCAGGAACTCCGCGCCCCCCACCGCCTGGAACTCCGCGAGTCCACCCAGACCCGCTAGTCGAAGAAGCGGGCCAGGTGGGACTGGGGTGCCGGGTCGGCGTCCGGGGGAAGGGGCGTCAGGTCGGCGAAGATCGAGGCGCCGTCGCAGCCCGCGTGCAGTGGGTACCAGCGCGGCGTGCCCGGTGGCCGCAGCTGGCAGATCCCCTTGAACGTCTGCACGTCCATCAGCCGGACGTGAGTCGGGTCGGCCACCGCGTTCACATGCCCCCACCAGGGGCTCATCACGTGCAGCACCCCACCGGGGCGGAGCACCCGGTGACACTCGTCGACCAGCGGCAGGAAGTCGATCAGGTGCTCCAGGATGTGCACCGCGAAGAGGACGTCCACCGAGTTGTCGGCGAGCGGCAGCGAGCCGGACAGGTCCGCCACCGCATCCACTCCGGGCGCCGGGTAGATGTCCAGCCCCAGGTTGCTCGACCACTGCTTGGTCGGCCCACAACCGAGGTCCACCACCACCGGCGCCCGCCCGCCGATGCCGACCCGGCACCAGACGCCGTAGACACCGGCCAGCCGTCCGACCAGCTCCCGCACCAGCCGTAGCTGGGCGGGCTCGGCCACCTGGCCGCTCAGATGCGCCACCCCCCGGTCGAACCGCACCTCGACCGCCAGGTCCCGCAACCGATCATCGTGGCGGACCTGATCCGCCCATGCCTGGGCGAGGAAATCATCGATCGCCCGCAGCCGGTCGGCCGAGGGCGGAGTCTGTGCCAAAGCGACCATTCGGGCCACCTCCCGCCGCGCGTTACCCGCAATCCCGCCCGTTATGCCCCACTCGTCCACCTCGCCGCCCGCTGAGGCGAGGTCCGCCCACGCGCGGGTCGCGGGTCGCGGGCCGAGTCGCAGTCATCGTGATGCCACACAGTCATCACGATGACTCCACGACATCACGGTCAACGCGGGCACGGGCTTCGCGCGGGCACGGGCTTCGCGCGGGCACGGGCTTCGCGCGGGCACGGGCTTCGCGCGGGCACGGGCTTCGCGCGGGCACGGGTCTCGCGCGGGCACGGGTCTCGCGCGGGCACGGGTCTCGCGCGGGCACGGGTCTCGCGCGGGCACGGGTCTCGCGCGGGCACGGGTCTCGCGCCGGCCGCCTCGGCCCGGAGCGGTCGGATCAGCCGGAGACGGTGCGTCGGCCGCCGCGCATTCGCTGGCGGGGTGGCGGGTCGGCGGGCTTCGGCCGCTTCAGGTGGTAGCGGTGCAGTTCGTGGTTGCCGGGCAGGGACGGGTCCTCGCTCATCGCGACCAACTCCCAGCCCTGGTCGCCGGCCCGGTTCAGGTGGGCCAGCGAGGTGTCGCCGTACGGCGTCACGTCGACCATCGAGCCGTCCGGGCCGTACCAGACGAAGACGACCTCCCAGCCGAGGTCGGTGGTCGCGGCCTGGCGGCGGCGGACCAGCAGGGCGTACTCCCACTTGAGCATGGCGTCATTCTCACCCCGCGCCGGCCCGCGGACACGGATCAATCCTCGGCGATCCGCCCGGAGTCGACCCGCAGTCGCCGGTTGGTCTCGATGGCCGCCAGCATCCGCCGGTCGTGGGTGACCAGCAGCAGCGTTCCGGGGTAGCTGGCCAGCGCCGATTCGAGCTGCTCGATGGCGGGCAGGTCCAGGTGGTTGGTGGGCTCGTCCAGCACCAGCAGGTTCACCCCACGGCCCTGGAGCAGGGCCAGCGCGGCCCGGGTCCGCTCACCGGGGGAGAGGGTGGCCGCCGGTCGGGGCACGTGCGCCGCCCGCAGGCCGAACTTGGCCAGCAGGGTCCGCGCGTCCGCCGGCGACAGGTGGGGTACGGCCGCCTCGAACGCGTCGATCAGCGGCATGTCGCCGAGGAACAGCCCGCGGGCCTGGTCCACCTCGCCGATCACCACGCCGGGCCCGAGCGAGGCGGTGCCCTCGTCCAGCGGCAGCCGGCCGAGCAGCGCGGCCAGCAGGGTGGACTTGCCCGAGCCGTTCGCCCCGGTCACCGCGACCCGGTCCGCCCAGTCGATCTGGAGGTCCACCGGGCCGAGGGTGAAGCCACCACGGCGTACCACGGCTCCGCGCAGCGTGGCCACGACGGCGCCGGCGCGGGGCGCGGCGGCGATCTCCATGCGCAGCTCCCACTCCTTGCGGGGCTCCTCGACCACGTCGAGCCGTTCGATCAGCCGATCGGTCTGCTTGGCCTTGGCGGCCTGCTTCTCGCTCGACTCGGCTCGGAACTTGCGGCCGATCTTGTCGTTGTCGGTGGCCTTGCGGCGGGCGTTCTTCACGCCCTTCTCCATCCAGCCACGCTGGGTCCGGGCCCGAGCCTCCAGCCCAGCCTTGGTCTCCGCGTACTCCTCGAAGTCCGCGCGGGCGTGCCGACGGGCCACCTCGCGCTCCTCCAGGTAGGCCGCGTAGCCACCGCCGTAGTGGTTGACCTGCTGCTGCGACAGGTCCAGCTCCAACACCCGGGTCACCGTGCGGGTCAGGAACTCCCGGTCGTGGCTGACCAGCACCGTGCCGGCGCGCAGCCCGGTGACGAACTCCTCCAGCCGTTCCAGCCCGGCCAGGTCCAGGTCGTTGGTCGGCTCGTCGAGCAGGAACACGTCGTACCGGCTGAGCAGCAGCGACGCCAGCCCGGCCCGGGCCGCCTGACCGCCGGAGAGCCCGGTCGTCGGGTGGTCCAGGTCGACCGCGAGCCCCAGGTCGGCGCTCACCTGCTCGGCGCGCTCGTCCAGGTCCGCGCCGCCGAGGGCGAGCCAGCGCTCCAGCGCGTCGCCGTACGCGTCGTCGGCGCCCGCCGCCCCGGCGGTCAGCGCCTCGGTCGCCGCGTCCAACGCCGCCTGCGCGGCGGTCACCCCGGTCCTGCGGGCCAGGAAGTCCCGTACCGTCTCGCCCGGCCGCCGTTCCGGCTCCTGCGGCAGGTGTCCGACGCTCGCGGTGGGCGGGCTGAGTCGCACGCTGCCGGCCTCGACCGGCAACAACCCGGCGAGGGTACGCAGCAGCGTCGACTTGCCGGCCCCGTTCGGCCCGACCAGCCCGACCACGTCGCCGGGGGCGACCACCAGGTCCAATCCGGCGAAGAGCGGGCGGTCGCCGTGCCCGGCGGCCAGGTCCTTGACGATCATCGTGGCGCTCATCAGGACGGCAGCCTATCCGGCCGCCTGCATATCACTGCTCCCCAGCGGGCAGACTCAACGACGTGGTGACCACACTGGCGATCGACTGCGGCGGCGGGGGCATCAAGGCGTCCGTGCTCGACGAGGCGGGAACGATGCGGGCCCGGCCGTTGCGGGTGCCCACCCCGTACCCGTTGCCGCCCGCGCTGTTTGTCCGGACCCTGCGGGATCTCGGCGGGCGCCTGCCAACGGCGGACCGGCTCACTGTCGGCGTACCCGGGATGATCCGGCACGGAGTGGTCGTGAGCACGCCGCACTACGTGACCCGCAGCGGCCCCCGCAGTCGGGTCGACCCGGACCTGCTGGCCGAGTGGTCCGGCTGGGACGCGCGCGGCGCGCTGGCCGACGCGTTCGGGGTGCCGGCGCTGGTGCTCAACGACGCCGAGGTGCACGGTGCCGGAGTGGTCGCCGGCACCGGCTGCGAGCTGGTGCTGACCCTGGGGACGGGGCTGGGCAGCGCGCTCTTCGACGGCGGGGTGCTCGCACCGCACCTGGAGCTGTCGCACGCGCCGGTGCGCTGGGGCACCACCTACGACACGTACGTCGGCGAGCCGGAACGGCGGCGGCTCGGCGACGCCTTCTGGTCCCGTCGGATCCGGCAGGTGGTGGACGGGCTGCGCCCGGTGTTCCGCTGGGACCGGCTCTACCTGGGTGGGGGCAACTCCCGACTGATCCGGCCCGAGCAGCTGGCCCGGATGGGCGACGACGTGGTGGTGGTGCCCAACACCGCCGGAATCGTCGGCGGAGTGCGCGCCTGGGAACTGTCCGCCGGACGACGCAACGCCCGCACCTGACCATTCGACGCCTCTTCGGCGGCCCATCGGCGGCCGGAAGTGACCCGATCTCGACCCCGGGAACAGTCGCCAAACGTCCGGTGTTGTGCCAGCGTCGGAACAGGTGACGGTGCGACCCGAGGAGGTGGCAGATGGATCTTCTGGCGGACTACCGGCGGGCGACCATGTTCTTCGAGACCGGTGACCCCAGCGGTGCAGCCCGACTGCTGGAGCCGATCATCGACGCCGAACCCGGCAACGCTGCGGTCCGGCAACTGCTGGCCCGGGCGTACTTCCAGTCGGCCCAGCTCAACAGGGCCGAGGAGCACCTGCGTGAGCTGGTCGAACGGGACCCGAGCGACCACTACGCGCACCACGTGCTCGGTCGGACGCTGGAGCGGCTGAACCGGCACACCGACGCGCTGCGGCACCTGCGGATCGCCGCAGCGATGTACGCGGCCAACGACGACTACCGGACCGCGCTGGAGCGGGTGGAGACCCGAGTGGGCGGCCGGCGCTGAGCGTGCGGGTCGACGTGGCAGGGGCGGCCCTTCGGGGCCGCCCCTTCGTCGTCGTCGGACGACCTGGCGGACGTGCCTAGGATGGCGGACATGGGACCTGACCGGCCGGGGGCTGCGGCATGAAGCTCAAGCTGGACCTGCACGAGATCTTCAACAAGGGCCAGGACATCGACCGGGCGTTGCGCGGGATCATGGACGAGGCGGTGGCGAAGAAGGCCACCCTCGTCGAGATCATCCCCGGCAAGGGGTCCGGCCAGCTCAAGAAGCGGGTGCTGCGGTTCCTCGACCAGAAGGACGTCAAGCAGCTCTACCACCGCGTCGAGAAGGACTCGAAGAACTTCGGCCGCCTCTTCGTCCACTTCCGCTGGAAGTAGCGAAGGCACGACCCCCGACCTGTCGCTGCGATCACGGCAGGTTGCGTCGGCGAGCCGTAGCAGCCAGTCAAGCTCTGCGGCTACCGCTTGCGCCGTGGAGCTCCGCGCTCGCGCACAAGGAAGAAGCCCACCCGCCGATCCCGAGCGTTCTGATGGATGGCACCACGCTGGATTTCGAATCGAGCGACCCGCGCCTGGATCGCGAGGTTCGCGCTGTCAAGGCAGTGGATGCACCCGCCGTACTCGCGTAGTAGCGCCTTGACCGCCGGCTGCGTGGAGATCCGTTCGTCTTGAGTAAGAAGTGACCACCCGCGCTGCAGCCCGTACTCGATCCATTCGGGATCGCTGACCGCCTGAGCGTCGTCTGGAAAATGATCACTAACTACGTGAACAACCCAACCCAGGTTGACCAGCAACGCCGGTGCCTGTTTGCCCAGGCAGCGGTCAGCGAAAAACTCAGGCGGCGACTCGGATGAGCGCTTCGACCTGCTCAACGCTCAGTCCGTATTCGCTGGCAACGACATCGGGACTTTCTCCGCCTCTCCACATGCCGAGGATCGTGTCAACGGTGACCTTGGCGGACTCGACGATGGGGGCCCCCCACGCAAACCGTGGGTCGATGACGACCTGGGCGACAGCGGGGTCGTAGCGCCGCAGGGTCAGCCTCCTGGCGAAGCCGTCGTCGTCCCATGCGATGTACTGCAGGTAGTTCTCGACGACCTGTCGAATCGGCATCTGCCCGTCGGGTGCGCGGGCGATCTCGTCGCTGTCGAGATAGTGCACGAACACGTCGATGCCGTCGGTTGCGATCTTGCGGGTTGCCAGACCGTACTCGGTGCCGAACTGGGTTCTAACCGTTGCTGCCGCTTCAGCGATTCTGTGCGGGGAAAGCCCCAGATCGCGTAAAGCGCGTAGTACGTAAGCCTCGACCAGCGCGATGAAGGGCACTGACGGCCAGCCTCGACGCTCAGGCCTGACGCTGTGTACGAGCGGCGATCCTGCAGCGTCCTGGTGTAGCCAGCGACGCATGGTCCGCTCGGGGATCTGCAGGTGTGTGGCGGCCTCGAAGGGGGTCAGCAGTGGAACCGTGAACTTGTCGATCATGGCTCACCTCTTGGTCCTCGGCATCCCCGCCTGAGGATCGCACATCAGCGCCGAACGCGACGACCGCTGTCCGGCCGGACACGCTTCGAATGTGCCCGGAGCATTCGGGTCCCACACGCGGCCGACGACCCGCGGACGGCATTCCTCTGGCCTGCCGTCTGCGGACCAGTTAAGGGCCGAGAACGTGTGGGGGCGCTCGGCCTGCTGTGCCGTGGTCTATTCGTGAGGCGGGTTGGCGACGTACACGCCCTTGCCCTGGCGCCCGTCGATCAAGCCTTCGGCTTTGAGTACGAGCATCGAGGCGCGGATCACGGTGTTGCTGACGTCATAGCGCTCGCACAGGGCGGCGAAGGACGGCAGCTTGTCGCCCGGCTTCAACGTGCCGGAGCTGATCTGCTCGCGGATATCTCGGGCGACCTGTAGATAGGCAGCTTCAGACATAGGTGGTGCTCCCAGCTTGGCGGCTGGTGCAAGAGAACCACATCTTCGGCTCGACTTACAACGCTATGTGTCGTAGCTGTTGACCCTGCGCACATTGCGTCCTAAGTTGGCTCGTGGGGCTACCCAGCTTGGCGGCCGGGTCGTCCTTGCCGTGGGTGCCCTGTCTCCGGACACGGCTGGCCGGGTGCCCACGGAACCCCAGGCGTCGGCGGGAGGCACAGTGACCAGACCGAACGATGCTGCCTCAACCGGAGGCTTCGCCCGTGCAGCTGGGGATCTCGACGATCGGCAGCGAAGGGCGGCGAACAACCAGCGGGTGTCCTACGACGAGTACGTCATCGCAGTGGCGCTCACCCTGGCGCGCCGCCACCGACCAATCTGGTCCTGGCAGCACTGGCGACGCATCTGTCGCTGCGGTTCCGACCTGCCGTGTAGAAGCCGCCACCGGATCCCGATCAGTCGCCGTCACTGGCCGAGGCAGGACGAAACGCAATGACGAGCCACCTCGCGATCATCCCGGCCTGGATCTGCGCTGGCTGTGGTGCCGACTGGCCTTGCCATACCCGCCGCCGGGAGTTGCAAGCCGAGTACCACGGAGCCCCGGTGTCGCTGGCCCTTTACCTGGCCGCCCAGTTGGTTGACGCCGCCCAGGACCTGGCCCACGTTCCGGCCGGCCATCTGCACTGTCGCTTCCTGGGTTGGACGCGGTGAGCATCCTTCGTGCGGATGACGAAAAGTTCCACTACAGCGACGGCTCCCACAAGTGGATCCCGCCGGACCCCGACTACGACCAGGACGTCTGGGACGAGCAGATTCGCCAGCACAAACACGGCCACCTGCGAAACGAGCGCCCGAAGGTCCGCATCCAACGGCTGATCTGATGGGAGCAGCGACGGTCAGTGGCTGGCGACGAGGAGCGTGGGCATTGCCAGGCTGAGCAGCAGCGGCGCGGGCCTGGTCAGTTCTCTGGGCGCTGTGCCCAGAAGGAGTTGTGCCCGCTGCCGCCCTCGGGGACGAAGTCCTCGGCGATGATTGCCAGCCCCGCCTGTCGCAGCCATGAGCGGTAACTGGAGACGTCGGCTTGGCTCCACCACATGGTGGCGTTGCCATCGAGCCAGTTGTCGTCGGTGCCTGTCCAGGCGCTGTTGCCGACGGTGGCGAGCAGCCAGCCGCCGGGGCGTAACCAGGTGGCGATGCTCTCGATGAGCTGCGGTTGATCGGCCAGGGGCATGTGGATGACTGCGTACAGGCAGACCACGGCATCGAAGGAGGCTGGCGGCAGGTCGAGCCGGGTGGCGTCGGCGCGGAGAAAGGTGCCGTTGGGCACCAGGCGGCGCGCCCGCTCGATCTGCACGTCGCTGATATCGACACCTGTCACGCGGTGTCCAGCGTTGGTGAGGAATCGGGCAACCGGCACCCCACAGTCGCACCCGAGGTCGAGGACCGCTGCTGAGGCAGGTAGGCGCTGGTGTAGGCCGGCGAGCCAGGGAGCGTACTGGCCGTCGTCAGCGTCGTCCGATCGATAGTGGTAGGAGAGCGAGTCGTACCCGCGCCGGACCACGTCACGCTCGTCGCCCGTGCTCATCCCCGGAACGCTACGAGGCTCGGTGCCGCTTGCCGACTCATTCGATCGACCCATGATCATGTGATGAAAAGTAGGTTCCAGGAGCGAGTTTGACCTACTTCTCATCACATGATCACGGCATCGGCCCGGCGGTGACCGGGGCATCGCCGGAGTATCCGCTGTTGCGGGAGGAGGGGTCAGCCCGCGAGGGTGTCGGCTCGGGTGCCGTGGCCGGCCGGGCGTCGGGACCAGCACTGTGGACGCTGCCTGACGGCGAGCTCCAGGGCCAGATGGTCGGACTCGATCATTTCCCGGGCTATTCGACGCGCCATTTCCAGGCGGTCGACGTGCATGTCAAGATCCGTCGGGCCGGCGCCTGCCATCTCGAACTCCTTGTCAGCGTTCGAACTAGTCGCATCATGCGTCACGCCGAGAATCGTCACCATTCCCCGATCGGTGGAAAGCTTCCGCCGTACGGTTCGGTGTCACTTACCCCGGTTGCGCCGATGGTAGCGGTGGCCGCGCCACGTCGCCCGGAACTACGGATACCTTGTCTTGCCTGCGGTTTGTACATTGCACGGTGCGCGGGTCGGGGGGCGCGACAAGTCCGGTGAGGGATCTTCGTTACGGGAGGACCGCCGTGCAGCATTCGAGCACTACCGATCCCTTGTTCGTCGCCGTCGAATCAGAATCGATCACCCGAGCGGATGTCGCCGGGCTCATCGCGGGGCGGCTGGCCGCCGTTCGGGTGCCGGGGTTGCTCTCCGTGGCGCGCTGTCAGGCGATCACCGCCGCCCTCGCCAACGCGCCGATGGACCGCTACGACGAGAGCCGGGTCTTTCCCGTCGTCGCCAAGTTCGGTCCGGCCATCAACGACCACCGGTCCGCCGGGGAGCTCCGCGAGGACTACTGGGACGCGGCCAGCGCGGCCGAGAAGAGCTGGTCCACGCTGGGCGTGTCGGACTCGCCCCGGGACCTGTGCCTGGCTGCGTTCCGCGGTGCCTGGCCGGATGTGGCACCTGGGCGTCGGCAGGGTCGGGAGATGCACGTCGGCGTCGTCCGCGAGATCAACGCGGGGCTCCAGGTGCACTTCGACGACGCGGTACGGGAGTACGCGGGCCGGCTGCTCGACAGCGAGGTGGTGGCCCAGTTGGCGTTCAACATCTACATCCGGGTGCCACCGGCCGGTGGTGAGACGGTGCTGTGGCGGCGGCGCTGGCAGCCGGACGACGAGCCGCTGCGGATCCCCGGCGGGTACGGCTTCCAGGAGGCGGTCGTCGCCGACACGCAGTCGTTGACGTTGCGCCCCACGCTCGGGGAGGGCTTTCTGTTTGATCCGCGGCACTATCACACGGTGCGTCAGGCGTCGGATGGCCGACGGATCTCCATAGGATGTTTCGTCGGGCTTACCGACGATGGTCGACTGGCCCTCTGGTCGTAGTGAAGGGCGTTTCCCCATGGTGGACAGAAGCGACGTCGAGGCGGCCGCGGCCCTTGTCGAGGGGCGGGTCCGGGAAACCCCGGTCATCTCCGTCGACGGCGCCGATCTGGGTGTGCCGGGGCAGCTCAGTCTCAAGTTGGAGCTGCATCAGCACACCGGCTCGTTCAAGCCGCGCGGCGCGTTCAACCGGATGCTCCAGGGGTCCCTGCCCTCGGCCGGGGTGATCGCCGCGTCGGGCGGCAACCATGGCCTCGCCGTCGCGTACGCGGCCCGGTCGTTGGGCGTGCCGGCGGAGGTCTTCGTGCCGGTCACCGCCTCGCCGGTGAAGGTGCAGCGGTTGGCCGGGCTGGGCGCACAGGTGCGCCAGGTCGGCCAGCACTACGCCGAGGCCCTGGCCGCGAGCACGCAGCGGGCCGCAGAGACCGGCGCGCTGGTGGTGCACGCGTACGACCAGCCGGAGGTGGTGGCCGGTCAGGGCACCGTCGGCCGCGAGTTGGAGCGGCAGGTGGACGGGATCGACACCGTGCTGGTGGCGGTCGGTGGCGGCGGGTTGGTGTCCGGCATCGCCAGTTGGTTCGGTGGCTCGGTACGGGTCGTGGCGGTCGAGCCGGAGCAGATCCCCACCCTGCACTCGGCCCTGAAGGCGGGTCGTCCGGTCGACATCGAGGTGGGTGGCATCGCCACCGATTCGTTGGGTGCCCGGCGGATCGGCGAGATCGCCTTCGACACCGCCCGTCGGACCGAGGTGGTGTCCGTGCTGGTCCGCGACGAGGACCTGGTGCGGGCGCGCCGGCTGCTCTGGTCGGAGCTGCGGGTCGCCGCCGAGTTGGGTGGCGCCGCCGCGTTGGCCGCGCTGGTCGGCGGCGCGTACGTGCCGCAGCCGGGGGAGCGCGTGGCAGTGATCATCTGTGGTGGCAACACCGACCCGAGCGACCTGGGCCCGGCCGCGCCGCACTGACCGGCCGCGCCGCACTGACCGGCCGCGCCGCACTGACCGGCCGCGCCGCACTGACCGGCCGCGCCGCACTGCACCGGTCAGTCGCCGTCGCGCAGCCGGCGCAGCGCGTGCTCCACCTGGAGGGTGTCCAGGTGGGTGTCGCCGAGGAGTCGCCGGCGGTCGGCCAGCAACTGCTCGTACACCTCGATCGCCGCGTCGACCTGCTCCTCGAGCAGCAGCACCAGGGCCAGGGTGGATCGGATCGCGAGCACCTCGCTGCGGTCGGCGTGCCGGGGTTCCACAGTGGCCAGGGTGGCGCGCAGCTCGGCTTCCGCCTCGGCGAACCGGTCCTGCGCCTGCATGCAGCGGGCCAGCGTGTGCCGGGCCTGCCAGGTCTCCGGTTGGTTGAGCGGCCACAACCGGTAGCGGACCTCCAGGATGGCGTGCAGCATCTCCTCGGCCTCGGGCGCCCGTTGCTGGGCCAGCACCGCCAGCGCCAGGCTGTGCCGCACGATCATGGTGTCCCAGTGTTCCGGGCCGCGTACCTGATCCTCGGCGGCGACGATCTGCCGCAGCTCCACCTCGGCCTCCGGCCACTGCCGCTGCGCCATGATCGCCTTGGTGAGCTTGTGCCGGCTGGCGAGGGTGTCGGCGTCGTCGCTGCCCAGCACCCTGGTGCGGTCGGCGATCACCTCGCGGAGCACCCGGTCGGCCATCTCCGGCTGGTTGCGCTCCAGCCAGGTGCGGCCCAGTTCGTGGCGCAGCGCCAGCACCTGCGGCCGGTCCAGGTCGTGGTCGTACGCGGTGCAACCGCGCACGATCGGGTCGAGGATGTCGAAGGCCGAGCCCGGTAGGCCGATCGCGATGAGGTAGCGGGCGGTGAGTCGGGTCAGCTCCAGCGCGCGGCGTACCGTCTCGGGGTCGTGCTTGTGTTTCTGCGGCACGAGGTATTCCCGCACGGCCTCGACCAGGTGCGGCACCAGCACGTCCCAGTTGGTCCAGGCTGCGGAGTCGTCCGGGTTCTGCCCTGCGGTGGCGGCGAGCAGCAGCTTCATGACCAACCCGTGGTATTCGGCGATCTGCTCACGCACCTCGTCGCGGTCGCGGAACATCGCGTGCACCAGTGGGTGCAGCGAGAGCACGTGCGCGAACGCAGGATCGGTGACCTCCTCCTGCACGTCGAAGTCGACCAGGGCCAGGTTGCCGATGCCCTCCAGCACCTTCACCCGCTGCCGGCCGGTGAGCCCCTTGAAGAGCGGCGACTCGGCCAGGATGGCCGGCTTGAGCACCACCTCGTAGGGCACCGGGGAGATGCTCAGGCAGGCCAGCACGTTGAGCAATGGTCGGCTCTGTTGGAGTTGGCGGCGGGCCAGCAGGTCCAGTGAGATGTCGTCGACCTCGCGGACGATCTCCAGGCCGAGGGACTCGTCGAGGTCGACGTCGGCGGCGTCGCGGGGTGAGCGGAACCGACGCTGCACAGCGGTGCGGTACTCGGCGAAGGTGGTGATCGTGGATGAGCCGCGCCAGACCGGGCTGGCGTTTACCGACCTCAGGTAGTTGCCGGCGGCGCGCAGGGCGAGAGGCAGCCCGCCCAGCTCCCGGGCGAGCTCCCGGGCGTCGGCCAGGCCGCCGGCCTGGGCGCCGGCCCGGTCGATGAGCACCTTCGCGCCGGCCTCGGCGTCGAGTGGACGCACCTGGTGCAGCACCGACCAGGTGCCCCAGGTGGCCCGGTTGCCGTCCCGGCTGGTCACGATGACCATGCCGTCTTCGGCTTCCGGGCTGCGAAGCCAGCCGGTGCCGTCGGCGAGCACTCCGTCGGTGGGGCCCAGGCTGGCGGGCTCGTCCGCACTGTCGAAGATCAACAGCCAGGGCTGCGCGGCCTGGTTGAGGTAGCGCCACACCAGGTCGGTGGCGCTGATCATGCCGGCCCAGGCCTGGTCGACCTGGGTCTCCGACGCGCCGAGTTGGCTGACCACCTCCCGCATCCCGGAGTTGAGCCGCCCGGCCTGCACCCACCAGACCGTCCGGCCGTCGGCGCGGGCCCGACGGGCGATCTCCAGCGCGACGTGGCTCTTGCCGGACCCGCCCATGCCGCACAGGATGTGCACCGCGGGTCGGCCCCCGGCATCTTTCCCCGGCTGAATGATCTCGTCGATCAGGTCGTCACGCCCGTGCAGCGGGCTGTCCAGTCGCCCGAGCGGTGGATCGACGGAGACCCGACTCGGCCGGTCGTACGCAGGCCGAGGCACGCCGGCATCCTCGGGTGGAACGTCCGCAGTCAATGCGGTCCCCCTTCGGTGGCGAATTCACAATGGGGCGGCGGCGAAAGATCCTGTCCATCTGATGGACAGTCGGAGGGATTGCCATCCGCACCATGTCGACCGCAAGCGTATCCATCCCCGTACTGGGTTGCACACTCTCCGTTCAGGCCACCAGGCTGACCAAAATCAGCGCCGGAATTCCCAATTCGCCGCTGATTCCGGCCGATCCGCCGTGCGTGGCACTCGACACGGGCATCCACGATGGACTTATGAACTGGTCACCAATCCAGGACGTCGTCGACTGGGGTTCCGTGCCGGACTGGTTCGGCGCGGTCGGCTCCATTGCCAGCGTGCTCTTCGTCTACCTCGGATTGCGACGGGAAATCCGTGCCCGTCGCGACGACGATCTGCGGGTCCGGGCCACCCAGGCTCGGCTGGTCTCGGCGGTGGCCGAGATTCGTGGCACCTCGGTGCTACGGGTCGCGGTGGCCAACGAGAGCGACGCCCCGGTGCTGGACGTGGTGGTGCTGGCCCGGCTCGCCCCGCCCGACGATTCGGACGCCCCGCCGGTCGGGCTGGCGGCGGCGAAACAGGTCCGACGGATTGCCGGCCGCGACGTGCACGACCTCTTCGTCACCGTCGCGGCGGAGCATCGGCTGCGCCCGGCCGACACCGTTCTGGTGGAGCTCACCTTCACCGACCACGACGGTAATCGCTGGCACCGGATCGGTGCCGGCCAACCGGAGCCGGTGAGCTGACCGGAGGAGGAGGTGGTCCGGCGACGAATCACTAGCCGGACCACCTCCAACCGTCAGAGGGGATAGGTGCGGGCGACCGCCAGCATCTCCGAGCTGTGCGACCCGACGACGCCGACGGCCGGCGGCCGGGGGCGGAAGCCGGGCAGCGCGTCCAACCCGTCACTGGCGTCCATCGCCCGCAGCGACACCTGCCCGGCGATCGGGCGCACTGTCAGCACGACCTCGATGCCCTCCGCCGGCGGGGCGTGGAACACCAGCCCGAAGCCCCACTTCCCGGCGCGGGGCTCCACCGGCACCGACCGCCCCGCCACGTCGGCGCGCAGCACGGTGGCGGTCGACGTGTCGACGTGCAGGGTGGCGAGCCGGGCCACCCGCTGCGGGGTGAGCCGCAGCCGCAGCGTGCGCTCGCCGCCCGCGGTGGCGTCGGCCACCACCTCCAGCTTCGGCGCCGGCAGGTTCGCCGACTGCGCCGGCCCGGCCCGCAACTCACCGTCGCCGAGCCCGGGGAAGTCGTCGCCGACATCGGTGACCCCGTCCACGTAGCCGTCCGTCCACGGCTGCGGGTCGCTCTCGTGGCTGAGCCAACGGGCCTGGCCGGTGCCGGCGTCCAGGGCGTACATCAGGTGGGTGGGAGCGGGGTGGGCGGCGTCGAAGCGGTCGACGCCCAGGCCGACCCCGGCGAGCACCACCGCCGCCACGGCGGCGGCGCCGGCCGGCAGCACCGCGAGCCGCCTGGCCCGCAGCGCGAGCAGGCCACGCTGGCCGCCGGCCTGCGGGTGCAGCAGGTCGACCACCGGCAGGGCGACCAGGCCGAGCAGCACCGCGACCAGCGCGGCCACCCCGCCCATGGCCATCCCCAGCGCGGGGAAGAGCAGCACCACGGTGGGCAGCAGGATGACCACACCCACTGCCGCGGCGGCCGTCACCGCCACCACCGGCCACGGTCCGGTCTGCCGGGTACGCAGCGCGACGAGCCCGCCGAGGGCGCCGGCCAGCGCCGGCACTGTGGTGAGGTACGCCCCACCCGGCACCGCCACGGCGAGCAGCACCCCGAGCACTGCCAGCCAGGCCAGCCCGCCGACGGCCAACGCGGCCGGGCCGATCCGGCGGCGGGTCAGCGCGTACCAGGTGAACAGGATGGCGGCGGCGAGCGCCAGGACGGCCAGCCGGTACCAGATCGGCCGGTACGGGTCGAGCAGTTCCGCGTACCCCGGTCGGATCGTGGTGATCGCCAGCCAGAGCAGTTGGGCGGCGACCGGCGCGGCGACGATCGGCACCAGGGCCAGCGCGAAGCCGGCGGCCAGCCGGCCGGTGCTGGCCCGGCCGCTGCGGCGGGTCAGCCAGCCCAGGGCGGCCACCAGTGCCACCGCGAGCAGGGCCAGCGGCACTGTGAGCCAGCCGGGGTAGCGGACCAGCCCGCCGGGGACGGGGAAGTAGGTGGCGTCGTGCCCGGAGCGCAGGTCGGTCAGGTCGGTGCCACCGAACTCCCGGGCGAGGCCCAACGCGTTGTCCCCGTGCTGTTGGAGGCTGCCCCGGTCCATGGCGGCCGGGGTGTCCAACGGTGTGTGGTAGATCGCGCCCCCGTCGATGTACGCCGAGTTCAGCCCGATGAACTTCTGATCGAGGAAGGCGGTGAAGTCGGTGTCGTTGGGCAGCGCGCGGTAGATCTCCACAGCGAACGAGGTGCCGACCGGGTGTGGGGCGGCCCGGCCGAAGATGTCCACCAGCTTCGCGTTGTTCCGGGACGTCTCGAACATGATCACGGGCCCGGTGGAGCCCCGCGCCTCCAGGTTCAGCACCACACCGCCGTCGGCGGCCAGCGGGTGGCTGGCGGCGAACGCGGACGCGCCGCAGAGGCACGCCTCCTCGGCGTCGGTCAGGACGAAGACAATGTCGTTGCGCGGTCGGGGACCGGTGGTCAGCGCGCGGGCCACCTCCAGGATCGTCGACGTGCCGGCCGCGTCGTCGTTGCCGCCCGGCCCGGTCTGCACCGAGTCGTAGTGGGCGACCAGGAAGACCCGGCCCGTCGAGTCGGTGCCCGGCATCCGGGCCACCACGTTGCGGACCCGGGCCAGCGTCGCCCCTCCCGCCGCCCCGCTGAGCTGACCGGCCTCCGGTGCCACGGTGTCCTGCACCTCGGTCTCCAGGCCCAGCCCCCGCAACTGCTGCTCAAGGTGAGCGCGGACCTGCTCGTTGGCCGGGCTGCCGGCGACGTGCGACCGGGCGGCGATCACCTGGACGTCCTCGTACGCCCGGCCGGCGCTGAACGCGCCCGCCGGGGCATCGGCCGACTTCGGGGCGGGGGTGCGCAGGTCGAGCAGACTGCCGGCGCCGACCGCGGCCAGCGCGACCAGAGCCGCCGCGGCGGCCACGAGCCGCCGGCGCGGCCGGGTCAACGCGCGGTCGGCAAGGGGTACGCCCGGGACCGGACGGGGTGGCGTGCCCGTCGTGGCCGGGGTGGTGGGTGCTCCCACGGGAACTCCTCGGGGGGTGGTGGGGCCTGGGGTGGGATCATCCTGCCCGTCGGTGGCCGCGGAGGGGATGGCCGGTACGTCAGGCGTCCATCAGCCGCCCGGTTTGTCCGCGGCCGGGCAGTGATGCGCTCCATCCCCGCCCGCGCCGGAGGCATCGTGTTGTGTGCGACCGTTGTCTAATACAGGATCAGCGGGGCACTCGGAAGGAGCCCGACATCACCAGCGAACTCCCGCGTCTCGCGGCGGTGACCCGGCCGCACCGGGGGGCCGGCTCGGCCGGTTCCCCAGTTGTGCCGTACCCGCACGGTGGTCTGGCGCGGCACGCCAACCTGCCGCCGGGTGAGCGGCTGCGGGTGCTGCTGGTGGAGGACGACGAGGGCGACGCCTTCCTGGTCGGTGAGCTGCTGGCCGAGACGAACTCGATGATCGACCTGCTGGTCGCCACCAGCCTGCGGGAGGCGCGGCAGCGGATCAACGACGTCGACTGCGTCCTGCTCGACCTGGGTCTGCCCGACGCGCAGGGGCTGGACGGGCTGCGCCAGGTGTTGGAGATGTCCAGCGGGGCTGCGGTCTGCGTGCTGACCGGCCGCACCGACGAGCACCTGGGCGTCGTGGCGGTCGCTGAGGGCGCCCAGGACTACCTGGTCAAGGGCCAGGTCGACGGGGTGCTGCTGACCCGGGCGCTGCGCTACGCCGTGGAGCGTAAGCGCGCCGACGAGAATGCCCGCCGGCTGCGCGAGGTCGAGCTGCGCCAGGCCGAGTCGGCCCGACTCGAACGCGGTCTGCTGCCCCAACCGCTGATGACCACCGACCAGGTGGCGGTGCACACCTTCTACCGGCCGGGCCGGCACGCCGCCCTGATCGGCGGGGACTTCTTCGACGTGGTGCAGACCCACCCGGACCGCCTCGACCTGATCGTCGGCGACGTCTGTGGGCACGGGGTGGACGAGGCCGCGCTCGGGGTCGAGCTGCGGGTGGCCTGGCGCGCCCTGGTGCTCGCCCGGGTGCCGGACGACGAGGTGCTGCCCGCCCTGGAGCAGGTGCTGATGAGTGAGCGCCGCCTCCAGGAGATCTTCGCGACGGTGGCCACCGTCAGACTGGACCTGGACGCCAACCGGGCCACCGTCCGACTGGCCGGGCACCCGCCACCGCTGCTGCTCTCCGGCGGCCGGGTCGCCCCGGTGCCCGCGCCCGGCGGCCTGCTGCTGGGCGTACGACCTCGCCGGCCGATCGCCTACGACCTGGAGTTCGACACCGATGACTGGTCCCTGTTGATGTACACCGACGGCTTGATCGAGGGGCGGGTGGGTGCCGGCAACGAACGGCTCGACGTGCCGGGCCTCAGTGGCTTGCTGGGCGAGCCGGCCAACCGTTCGGTGTCGCTGCCCGAGCTGCCGGCGTGGCTGGTCGGGCGGGCCGAGCGGCTCAACGGTGGTCCGCTCGCCGACGACGTGGCCATGCTGCTTGTCAGCCGGGGCGGTGGCCGGTGAGGCCGGTCATCGGCGGCTGGAGTCTCCGCCGCCGGGTGATCACCCTGCTCTCCGTCGTGGGCTTTCTGTTGATCGGGCTGGCCAGCGCGGAAGCGGCGGTGGCCGCCCGCAACCGCACCCAGATCGACGCGGTGCTGAACGAGACCGGCCCGTTGCGGGTGCAGTCCCAGGAACTGCTCAACGCGTTGCTCGACCAGGAGACGGCGATCCGCGGGTACGCGGTCAGCGGCAACCAGGACGACCTGAGCCCGTACCGGGAAGGGCTCGCCCAGGAGCAGAGCGTGACCGCCTCGATGCGGTCGTTGCTCGACGACTATCCGGGGATCAGCCAGGAGCTGCGGACCGTCGAGGAGCGTGTCACGCAGTGGCGGCGGTCGGTAGCGGAGCCGGTGATCGTCACCACCGAGCAGAGCGGCACCAGCGCCGGGCAGGCGTTGGTCACCGAATCGGCCCGGCAACAGTTCGACGAGGTGCGCTCGGCGGTGAACGACCTCCAGGAGGAGGTCCTGGCCGCCCGGGAGCAGACCGCAGCCAACGTGCGTACCAGCAGCAACGCGCTGGTCGTCCTGCTGATCGTGGCCGCCCTGGTGGTGGTCATCGCCGGTGCGGTGCTGCTGCTCTCGCTGGACCGGATGGTGGTACGGCCGCTGACCGCCCTCGCCAACCAGGTCCGCGAGGTCGCCGAAGGCGACTACCAGCACCGCATCGCCACCGTTGGCCCGCCGGAGTTCATCCAGCTCGGCGAGGACGTGGATGCGATGCGGCAGAAGATCGCCGCCGACCTGGCCGAGGTCCGGGCCGCCCGCGAGCGCATCGAGTGGGTGAACAGTCAGCTCCAGAAGCAGGCCGAGGAGTTGACCCGTTCCAACCGGGACCTGGAGCAGTTCGCGTACGTGGCCTCGCACGACCTGCAGGAGCCGCTGCGTAAGGTCGCCAGCTTCTGCCAGTTGCTCCAGCGCCGTTACGCCGGGCAGCTCGACGAGCGGGCCGACCAGTACATCGCCTTCGCCGTGGACGGCGCGCAACGGATGCAGCGCCTGATCAACGACCTGCTCGCGTTCTCCCGGATCGGGCGGCTCACCACCGGCTTCGTCGAGGTCGACCTCAACAAGGTGATGGGCGACGTGGCCGGCCAGACCGAGGCCGCCCGGCAGTACGCGGACGCCGAGTTGACCTGGGCCGAGCTGCCGACGATCTCGGGTGAGGAACCGCTGCTCACCAATTTGCTGGCCAACCTGGTGAGCAACTCGATCAAGTTCCGCCGCCCGGACGTGCCGTCGAAGGTGCACGTCTCGGCCCGCCTTGTGGGTGCCGAGTGGGAGATCACCTGCCAGGACAACGGCATCGGGATCGAGCCGGAGTTCGCCGACAAGATCTTCGTGATCTTTCAGCGGCTGCACTCGAAGGACGCGTACCCGGGCACCGGCATCGGGTTGGCGATCGTCAAGAAGATCGTCGAGTACCACGGCGGCCGCGTCTGGGTGGACACCGACGTGCCCGAGGGCACCGCGATCCGCTTCACCCTGCCGGCACTTCCCGAGGACGTCGCGGCGGCTGCCGCCGCCGATTCCGCGGGGGAGCCGACCGATGGTGACGCGGCACCCTCGACCGAGGCTCCGGCAGCGCTGACGGAGCAGGCCGACGGACCGGACCAGCCGGACCGGGCCGACCGGACGCTGGAAAGCGGTAGAACGGGTGACATGAAGGAGACGGTGGGATGACCGCGCCGGCGGACGGCAAGAGCCCGATCGAGGTCCTGCTCGTCGAGGACGACCCGGGTGACGTGCTGATGACCCAGGAGGCGTTCGAGGAACACAAGCTGCGTAACCGGCTGACCGTCGTCTCCGACGGGGCCGAGGCGCTCGCCTACCTGCGCCGGGAAGGTCAGTACGCCGACGTGACGGCGCCCGACCTGATCCTGCTCGACCTCAACCTGCCCCGGCGCGACGGCCGGGAGGTGCTGGAAGAGATCAAGAAAGACCCGAACCTGCGCCGGATCCCGGTGGTGGTGCTCACGACCTCGCAGGCCGACGAGGACATCCTGCGCAGCTACCAGCTGCACGCCAACGCCTACGTGACCAAGCCGGTGGACTTCGAGCGCTTCATCTCGGTGGTCCGTCAGATCGACGAGTTCTTCGTCAGCGTGGTCAAGTTGCCGCCGCGTGGCTGACACCCTGCTGGACGACGTCAGCGGCCTGCTCTGGGAGGCCGCCGACCAGGTCGTGCTGCCACTGTTCCGCAAGCTCGACGACGATGACGTGTCGGAGAAGGCGCCCGGTGAGGTGGTCACCGTCGCGGACCGCCGGGCCGAGGAACTGCTCTCGGCGGGGCTGCGCCGGCTGCGGCCGGGCTCGAAGGTGGTCGGCGAGGAGGGTGTCGCCGACGATCCGGGGTTGCTGCGGCACCTCCGCGACGGCGGGGACGTCTGGCTGGTCGACCCGGTCGACGGGACCGCCAACTTCGCCGCCGGTCGCCGGCCGTTCGCCCTGATGGTGTCGCTGCTAACCGACGGGCGACCGGCCGCCGGCTGGATCCTCGACCCGCTGGCCGGCACTCTCGCCGCCGGCTCGGCGGACGAGGGCACCCTGCTCAACGGTCGACCGGTGGACGGCACCGGCTCGGTGCCGCCGCTCGGCGAGCTGCGCGGCGCGGCGATGACCCGGTTCCTGCCGCCGGAGACCCGCGACCGGGTCCGCGCCGGCGGGCGGCGGCTCGGTGAGCTGCTGCCCGGCCAGCACTGCGCCGGTCGGGAGTACCTGGACATCCTCACCGGCGAGCAGCAGTTCGTCCTCTTCTGGCGCACCCTGCCCTGGGACCACGGCCCGGGCACC
This sequence comes from Micromonospora sp. NPDC005205, assembly GCF_040608275.1. Classification (NCBI taxonomy): domain Bacteria; kingdom Bacillati; phylum Actinomycetota; class Actinomycetes; order Micromonosporales; family Micromonosporaceae; genus Micromonospora; species Micromonospora sp. NPDC005205. The sequence goes on along the minus strand of NZ_JBEXHV010000003.1, from coordinate 72,003 downwards.
GTGCTGGTCCGTGCCGCCGGGGGCGTCGCCCGCCGATTCGACGGCGTCGACTACCACCCCGCCGACGACGGCCGCGGTCTGCTCGTCGCCGCCAACGAGCAGGTCTGGGCCGACGTGCGCGAGGCGCTCCTCAGCCCCTGATCCGCGCGCTGCGCGACCGCGCTGGAACGCTGCGTCGACATCGAGGCAGCCTGAGGTTCAGCAGGCTGGTCACCCGCCCACGATCCGGTATCGTGACCGGCGGTCTCCGCCAGCGGGCCGCCGACCGGCGTCGCCATGCAGCGTTCAATCGGGGGCCGGCGGTCGACGGAAGGACGCTTTCGTGCCCAGGAACAGGTTCAGCCCGCGGCTGGGTCGCCGCGCTCTGTTCGCCGTGCTCGCCGCCGTCGCGCTGGTGCTCGGCGGTGCCGCGGTGCCCGCGTACGCGGAGCCGGACGAGGGTGGCAGCAAGAAGCTGCGGGACGCGCTGGAGCTGACCGCCAGGGGCCACATCGAGGCCAAGGCCAAGCTGGACAACTCCAAGCGTCGCCAGACCGCGCTGGCCGGCGAGCTGACGACGATCGAGGGTCGGCTGGTCGGGCTCACCAGCCAGGTGGGTGAGGTGGCCGCCCAGTCGTACCGGGTGGGTCGGCTGAGCGCTGTCTCGATGCTGCTCAACACGGCCACGCCGGAGGCGTTCCTGGAACGCGCGGGCGACCTCGACCTGATGGCTCAGCGGGACAGCAAGCGGCTGCGTGACCTCACCGAGGCCCGGCAGCAGGCGCAGCAGGCCAAGGTGGCAATGGACGCCGAGGTTCGCGAGCAGCAGAAGCAACTCGCCGTGATGGCGAAGAAGAAGAAGGAAGCCGAGGAGGCGCTCGCCGAGGTCAGCTCCGGCGGCAGCAACGGTTTCAGTGGTGGCAGCTCCACCTCGGCGAAGCCGGCCCCGCGTAACTCCGACGGGTCCTGGCCGTCGGAATCCTGCTCGGTGAAGGACCCGACGACCTCCGGGTGCATCACTCCGCGCACCCTCAACGCGCTCAAGCAGACCCAGGCGGCCGGCTACAAGCGGCACGTCTCCTGCAAGCGCAGTGGTGGCGGCGGCGAGCATCCGAAGGGCCGTGCCTGCGACTTCTCGGCCGCCACGAACGGCTTCGAGGACAAGAACGCGACGGGCGGCGACAAGGCGTACGGGGACAGCCTGGCCGCCTGGCACGTACGCAACGCCGATCGGCTGGGCGTGCTCTACGTGATCTGGTACCGGCAGATCTGGCATCCCGGCACCGGCTGGCGCTCGTACAGTGGAAGCGGCTCTCCGGCGGCGTCCCACACGAACCATGTTCATCTCTCGATGTACTGACCCGGAGCACCAGCTTCGCTGCGTACCATCGCGACGATGAGCTCCCCACCGTCCGACGTAGCGGCCCTTCCGGCGCCCCCGGCCCAGCCCGTGCCGATCACCGGCCGGGCGCTGCCCAACGGCCTGGCCGCGTTCCTGGTCTTCTTCTCCAGCGGTGCCGTGCTGGTGCTGGAGACCGTCGCGCTGCGCCTGGTCGGCCCGTACGTCGGGGTGACCCTTCAGGTGACCAGCTCCGTGATCGGCATCGCGTTGGCCGCGATCGCCTACGGGGCGTGGACCGGCGGCTGGCTGGCCGACCGGCGTGACCCGCGCGGCCTGCTCGCGCCGGCGTTGGTGCTGGCCGGCATCGCCACCGCGATCACGCTGCCCGTGGTCCGGTACGCCGGTGAGGTGCTGCGCGGCGGTGCGGCCAGCGCGATCCTGCTGTTGGTGGCGTTGGCGGTGTTCGTGCCGGCCGCGCTGCTGGCCGCGGTCACCCCGTTGGTCGTGAAGCTCCAGTTGGCCGACCTGCGCCGCACCGGCCAGGTGGTCGGTCGACTCTCCGGGATCGGCACCCTGGGCGGCATCACCGCGACCCTGCTGACCGGGTTCGTGCTGGTCGCCGCGCTGCGCAGCACCGTCATCCTGCTGGCCCTGGCGCTCGCCCTCGGGCTGGTCGGCATCGGCCTCGGCTGGTACCTGCGCCGAGAGGAGCCCACCGAACTGCCCGGTCCGGCCCGGGCCCGGGCCGCGCTGGCCGTGCTCGGCCTGGCCGGGGCGGGGCTGAGCACAGTGGCGCCCAACCCGTGCGACATCGAGACGGCGTACCACTGCGCCCGGGTCACCGCGGACCCCTCCCGGCCCAGCGGACGGACGCTGCTGCTCAACTCCGCCCAGCACTCGTACGTGGACCTCGCCGACCCGAAACACCTGGAGTACGCGTACACGAAGTGGATCGGCGCGGTCGGCGACGTCGCCGCGCCGGCCGGTCAGCGCCTGGACGCGCTGCACCTGGGCGGCGGTGGGTTCACGGTGCCGCGCTACCTGACCGCGACCCGACCGGGCACCGACAACCTGGTGTTCGAGATCGACGGCGGGCTGGTCGAGCTGGGTGAGCAGGAGCTGGGCGTACGGCCGGGGCCGGACCTGCGGGCGGTGGTGGGCGACGCCCGGATGCTGGTTTCCGCCGAGCCGACCGACAGCCGTGACCTGGTGGTCGGCGACGCGTTCGGGCACCTGGTGGTGCCCTGGCACCTGGCCACCCGGGAGATGGCCGCCGACGTCCGGCGGGTGACCCGCCCCGGCGGCGTGTACGTGCAGAACGTCATCGACTACCCGCCGCTGCGGTTCATCCGCGCCGAGTTGGCCACGGTGGCCGCCGAGTTCGGGCACGTCGCGTTGATCGCGCCCCCGGAAGCGCTCGCCGAGGAGCAGGGCTCCAACTTCCTCATCGTCGGCTCCGACGCGCCGTTGCCGCTGGAAGCCGTCCGGGCCCGGCTGGCCGAGGTGGACCCGAAGGTCAGCCTGCTGTCCGGTGCGGCGCTGACGGACTTCGTCGGTCAGGCGATGGTGTTGACAGACGACTACGCCCCGGTTGACCAACTGCTGGCCACCGCCTGATCGGGTGACAATCCTGACCGATTCCGATACTCCAGGTGTAGGCGGGCCGTTACTGGGCAACATCGCTCACCATGGGCGGTGGGGACCGGAACGGCGCGCAGTTGCTCGATGAGCGGTACCGGCTGATCGAGCAGCTCGGCGCGGGTGGCATGTCGGTGGTCTGGCGTGGCTACGACGAGGTGCTGGGTCGCCAGGTCGCGGTGAAGGTGTTGGCCTCCCGGCTGGCCAGCGACCGGGCCTTCCGCCACCGCATCCGGATCGAGGCGCAGGCCGCCGCGCGGCTCTGCCACCCCAACATCACCAACGTGTACGACTACGGCGAGTCCGAGCAGGTCGGTCTCACCGTGCCGTACGTGGTGATGGAGCTTGTCGACGGCGCTTCGCTGGCCAGCCGGCTGGGTCGGGAGAGCAAACTGCCGTGGCGGGAGGCGGTGACCATCGGCGCCGAGGTCAGCTCCGCGCTGGCCACCGCGCACGCTCGCGGAGTGGTGCACCGCGACGTCACCCCGGGCAACGTCATGCTCACCTCGACCGGCGTCAAGGTGGTCGACTTCGGCATCTCCGCGCTCGTCGGGGAGAGTGAGAAGGGCCCGGACGGCGCGCTGTTGGGCACTCCCGCGTACCTCGCCCCGGAGCGGCTGGACAACGGCCAGGTCTCCCCGGCCACCGACGTGTACGCCGTTGGGCTGCTGCTCTACCGGATGCTCACCGGTCGACTGCCGTGGCTGGCCAGCACTACCACCCAGATGCTGCGCGCCCACATGTACAACGACCCGGAGCCGATGCCCACCGTCCCGGGGCTGCCCGACGGGGTGGCCGACCTGGTCGGACGCTGCCTGGCCAAGCGTCCCGCGGACCGGCCGGCCACCGCCGAGCTGACCCGGACGCTCGCCGAGGCGGCCGGCATGCTCGCGGCGGTGCCGGTCTCCCCGGCTGCCGGCCCGCTGGACGCGGCGATGCTCGGCAGTGCGCGTACCACCATCCTGCCCTGGTCGGCGGCGACCGACGCGTTGCCGCTGTCGCGGACCCGTAACCGTCGGACGCAGCAGCGGGTGACCCGGCGTCGGCGGGTGGAGGCCGGCGTGGCCGCCGTCGGGCTGATCGCTGTCACCGGGGCGATGTGGGGGTTCACCTCGCGCAGCCCGGCCAGCGGAGAGGACCGGCCGACGACCGAGGCTCGGATGGGGTTGCCGACGGCGGCGCCCTGCGAGGTGGCGTACGCGTTGCGCACCGACTCCGGCACTGACTTCTCCGCCGAGCTGACCCTGACCAACACCGGTGGCCGTGAGCTGCGCGACTGGGCCATGAGCTTCACCTTCCCCGGGCAGCAGAAGGTGACGAAGGCGGAGCCCGCGCCGGTGCACCAGCAGGGGAGCACGGTGCTGATCCGACCGGCGGCCCAACGCACCACGCTGGCCCCCGGTGCGGCCGAGAAGGTGACCCTCACCGGCAAGTACAGCGGGGCGAACCCGTTGCCTGTCGAGTTCCGACTCGGCGAGGCGACCTGCGGGGTTCGGGTTTCCGGCGTCGCCGGCAGCGCGCCCTCCACGGCCCCGCCGGCCAAGGCCGCCACGGTGAAGGCCCCGCCGAAGAAGACGACGGCACGCGGCGGCTCCGGCGCGGGCGGCGGCGCGTCGAAGGCCAAGCCACCGAAGCCTCCGAAGGCCCCGGCGAAGCCCGCGAAGGCCGCCGGTGGTGGCCCGGGAAAAGTGTGAAGGTGACCAAGGGGCCGCGTGGTCATCGAAAGTGAGCAGGCCACCGTGTCGCCATGCTCAGGGGGCCGTCGGTCCAGTTGGTCCGACGGGCGAGATCGGTAGGGGCCGGAGCAGGTCAGCGCATCCCCGCGAATCGCTGCACCTGGTCGATCCCACCCTCGACGATGAGCACCCCGCCCTGGGGAAGCGTGGTGTCGTCGGAGGTGTACCGGAAGCGTTCGCCCGGCAGCTTGGCGCCGATCACGCGTACCCCGAAGCGCTCCTCCGGTCTCAGGTCGATCAGGGTGCGCCCGACCAGGGACTGCGGCACCCGGACGGTGGCGATGGCGAAGTCGTCGTCGAACTCGATGAAGTTGAGCAACCGGCTGACGAGCAGGTGCGCGACCCGGTCCCCGGTCTCCGCCTCCGGGAAGATCACGTGGTGGGCGCCCACCGACGCCAGGATCTTGGCGTGCTTCTGCGAGGTGGCCCGCGCCCAGATCTCGGGTACGCCCAGCTCGACCAGCGCCAACACGGTGAGCACACTCGCCTCCACCGAAGCCCCGATGGCCACCACCGCCCGCCCGAAAGTGGTGATGCCCAGCTGCCGCAGCGCTCCCTCCTCGGTCGCGTCGGCCTGAACCACCCGGTCGAGCTGCGCCGACCACCGCTGCACCTTCGCCGGGCTGCGGTCGATCGCCAACACCTCGCGGTCCATCCGGCTCAGCGACCCGGCCAGGTGGCAACCGAATCGACCCAGCCCGATCACCACGATGCCGCCGCTGTCCGCCCGTCTAGCCGACACCTCGGCCCTCCCTGCTTCCAATGGCGTGTCGCCGGTGTGCGGGCCGGCCGACACCTCCGAACCACGCCCTAGCCGACAATGGGTTGCTCCTGGGGATAGCGGTAGAGCCGGCGTCGGGTGTTCAGGGCGATCGCCGACCCGAGGGTGAGCGTCCCGACGCGGCCGATGAACATCAGCACGGTCAGCGCCACTTGGCCGCCGGGCGGCAGTTCGGCGGCCAGACCGATGGTCAGACCGGTGGTGCTGAAGGCCGAGGTGATCTCGAACAGGGCCGCGACGAAGCGGACGCCCTCGGTGAGCAGCAGCAACAGCATGGTTCCGGCCATCACCAACGCGACGCTGAGCAGCGCCACTGTGATCGCCTGCCGCTGGCTCGCGGTGGCCACCCGCCGGTGCCCGATCGTCACGTCGGGCTCACCGCGCAGCTCCGCCCAGATGGTGAACGCCAGCAGGAAGAACGTGGACACCTTGATGCCCCCGGCCGTGCTGGCGCTGCCGCCGCCGATGAACATCAGCACGATCAGCAGGGGATAGCTCTCCTCCTGGAGAGCGGTGATGTCCAGGACGCTGAAGCCGCCGGTGCGGCTCAGCGCGATCTGGGTGAACGACGCGAGGACCTTCCCGGGTACGTCGTACTGGCCGATCGTGCTCGCGTTGGTCCATTCGGCGGCGAGCAGGCCACCGAAGCCGAGCAGCAGCAGCACCACGCTGCCCCAGATGGTCAACTTCGTCGCCACCGCCCAGCGGGTCGGCTGCCGCCATTCGCGGACCGCCTCGAAGAGGGCGGGAAACCCGAGACCGCCGATGATCGCGCCGATGGCCAGGGGCAGCGACACCCACGGATCACGGCTGAAGGCCAGCAGGCCATCGGTGTAGAGCGCGAAGCCACCGTTGTTGAACGCCTGCACGGCGTGGAAGACGCCCGACCAGAGAGCCTCGGAGAACGGGTAGTCGTAGGTCAGCCAGAGTCGACCGGCGACCAGCACTGTCATCACCGCCTCGCAGGCGAAGACGGTCAGCGCGATCCGGCGGAGCAGCCGGCCCACGTCACCGAGGCCGAACTCCGCCGTCTCGGCCTGCACCAGCAACCGGTTGCGCAGTCCGAGCTGACTGGAGACCACCAGGATGACCAACGCGGCGACGGTGAGGATGCCGAGGCCGCCGAGCTGGGTGAGCAGGGTGATCACCAGCAGGCCCCAGCCGGACCAGTAGTTCGGCGTGTCGGTGATGGCCATGCCGGTGACCGACACGGCCGAGGTGGCGGTGAAGAGCGCCGTGACCACTGGTGGGCGTACGTGTTCGGCGGTCGCCCAGCGCGCCATGAGCAACCCGGTACCGAGCAGGATCGGCACCAGGAACGCGAACGGCACCAGCCGCACGGGATTGCGGAAGAACCGGCGCACCAGACAATCTTCCTGTCCGCCCGCGCCCCCGGAGTGGGAACGGGCATTCCGGAGATTCATCTGCCGGCCAGCCATCGACCAACTCCTGGCAAATCACTGGCCCACGCGTGGAGAAGAGGCTCCTGGTCGGTCCCCGTAGGTGGAGCGAGAAGATCGCGCCGATCATGCGCTTTCGGTTATCGACATGGGTGGAATGCGGCTTGTGTCGGGACAGGAAGTGCAAGATCGCGGAGCAGGGGCAGGGCGGCGCGGGCGATCATGGAGTTGTGGTGCCTGGCTTGGCCGTTTTCGGGCGTTTTGTTGCCCACCACAACTGCATGATCGGCGAGGTTGCTGTCTCGCGGCGGGCCGAGGGAGGACGCTCAATGCGTACGTCATCGGGTCTTCTGCGACAGCATGCTCGACGATCGTCGGCGCTGCCCGCGCGCGGCGGCCCACGACGGGCCCTGCGGCTGACCGAACCGGGCGAATGGCGCGGGGCGACACACGGTTCGGGTGGTCCGTGGGGGTTCGGGCCATCGAGGGCATGAGCTCCCGGCTGGTAATGCGGCCCGTTGTAACCTCCGGCCACCTCAATCCTGTTACTTGTGTGTTTCCGCCACATAGCTCGTGGGTGACGTCACTTCTAGCGTGAGCCGTCACGAAGAAGTTCTCTCCCTCTGAGTCCTCATGTGGAGTCGCAATGACGGTCCGGACGACGCGGCGGGCGTTCCTCTCCGCCGCCACGATGATGGCCGCGGCGCTCGCCGCCACGGCCTGTGGCAGCCCGCAGGACACCGCCACCGGCGGCGGCGACAGTGCCGCGCCGGTCAAGGTCGGCCTGGTGTACTCCCAGTCGGGAGCCCTGGCCAGTTACGGAAAGCAGTACATCGAGGGGTTCAAGGCGGGGCTGGACTTCGCCACCCAGGGCACCGGCAAGGTCGGTGACCGGAAGATCGAGCTGACCGAGGTCGACGACGCGGGCGATCCGGCCAAGGCGGTCTCCGCGGCGAAGGACCTGATCGGCAAGGGCACGAAGATCATCGCCGGCTCCACCGCCTCCGGCGTGGCGCTCCAGGTGGCGCCGATCGCGGCGCAGAACAAGGTGCTGTTCATCTCCGGCCCGGCCGCCACGGACGCGGTGACCGGCGCGAACAAGTACACCTTCCGCTCCGGTCGGCAGTCGTACCAGGACGTGGTGACCGCCAAGTCGTTCATCGGCGACCCCACCGGCAAGAAGGTGGTGGTCTTCGCCCAGGACGGCGCGTTCGGTGACGCCAACGAGGCCGCCGTCAAGGCCGTCATCGGCAGCGCGGGCGCGACGGTGAGCAGCGTCCGGGCCCCGGCCAGTGCCACCGAGTTCACCCCGTTCGCCAGTCAGATCAAGGCCGCCAAGCCGGACCTGCTCTTCGTGGCGTGGGCGGGCACGACCGCCCCGGCCATGTGGCAGACCCTCGACCAGCAGGGCGTCCTCTCGTCCACCACTGTCGTCACCGGCCTGGACATCCGCGCCTCGTGGCCGACCTTCGGTGCTGCCGGCGCGAAGATCTCCTTCCTGTCGCACTACTTCGACGGTGCCAGCGACACCGAGGCCAGCAAGGCGTTGAAGGCCACTGTCAACACCATCGACCTGTTCCACCCGGACGGCTTCGCCGCCGCGCAGATGGTGGTCCGGGCCGCGCAGGAGGGCGGGGACGACGTCGACAAGATGGTCACCGCTCTGGAGGGCTGGAGCTTCGACGGGGTCAAGGGCAAGATGACCATCCGGGCCGCCGACCACGCGCTGCTCCAGCCGATGTTCCAGGCCAAGTTGACCGGCAGCGGCACCGCGTTCACGGCGACCGCGCAGAAGAGCCTCACCGGTGACGAGACCGCGCCGCCGGCCGTGGCCATGAAGGGCTGACCATGCTCGCCACCCGCGGTCTGACCTGGCGGATCGGTGAGGTCGCCATCGTCGACAGCGTCTACCTCGACCTGGCTCCCGGGGAGTTCCTGGGCGTCATCGGTCCGAACGGCGCCGGTAAGACCTCACTGTTCAACCTGATCACCGGCCTGCGTCGGGCCACCGAGGGCCGGGTCGTTCTGGACGGGCAGGACATCGGGGCGCTTCCGCCGCATCGGCGGGCCCGCCTCGGCCTGGGCCGTACCTTCCAGGCGTCCTCGGTCTTCGGCTCGCTGAGCGTGCGGGAGAACGTCCGGCTCGCCGTGCAGGCGCACCGCGGGGGCTCAATGGCGTTGTGGCGGCGGGCGGCGGCCGACCGGGAGGTCGCCGTCGCCGCCGACGCGGCGCTCGACCGGGTCGGCCTCGCCCACCGGGGTACGGCCCTCGCCGGCACCCTGGCCCACGGCGAGAAGCGCAAGCTGGAGATCGCCCTGCTGCTCGCGGGTGAACCGCGGGTGATGCTGCTGGACGAGCCGATGGCCGGGGTCAGCGCCGAGGACGTGCCGGAGCTGGTCGCCGTCATCAAGTCGTTGACCGGCGACAGCGGCCGGGCGGTGTTGATGGTCGAACACCACATGGACGTCATCCTGGAACTGGCCGACCGCATCGCCGTCATGCACCACGGCGCGCTGCTGGCCTGCGACACCCCGGAGACGGTGATGGCCAACCCCACAGTGCAAGAGGCCTACCTGGGGGAGTCGCTGTGAGCGCGAGGAGTGAGCCGGGTTTGCGAGCCCCGCAGTCGCGAACGGAGGCATCTCAGTGACGGAACCGATCCTCAGTGTGGAGGATTTGTCGGTCCGGATCTCCGGGCTGCACATCCTCCAGGGAGTGTCCTTCACTGTCGCCCCGACCGGCGTAACAGTGCTGCTCGGTCGCAACGGCGTCGGCAAGACCACCACGCTGCGCGCGATCGTCGGCCTCACCCCGCCTGCCGGGGAGGTCCGCGGCACCATCCGGATGGGTGCGCAGAGTCTGCTGGCCCGGCCGACGCACCGGCTGGTCCGCGGTGGGCTCGGCTACGTGCCCGAGGACCGCTGCGTGTTCGCCGGGCTCACCGTCGCGGAGAACCTGCGGCTCGCCGAGCGGCGCGGCACCATCCCGGCGTACGACAAGGTCTTCGCGCTCTTTCCGGAGCTGGACCGACGCGGACGGCAACGGGCCGGTTCGCTGTCCGGCGGGCAGCAGCAGATGCTCGCCATCGGTCGGGTGCTGCTCAACGACAACCGGCTGCTGCTCGTCGACGAGCCGACCAAGGGGTTGGCGCCGAAGGTGGTTACCGAGGTGGCCGAGGTGTTGGAACGGGTCGCGGAGTCGGTGCCGGTGCTGCTGGTCGAGCAGAACCTCGCCGTCGTACGCCGACTGGCCCGCGACGCGGTCGTGCTGGCCGCCGGCAAGGTGGCCTGGACCGGCGACGCCCACGAGTTGCTGTTGGAGACCGCGTTGACGAAGTCGCTGCTCGGTGTCGGCTCCGCGGAGGTGGCTGCGCCGAGCGCGAGGAGTGAGCTTGCGAGCCCCGCAGTCGCGAGGGAGGAAAAGCTCTGATGGGCACCGTGATCCTGTTGGCGCTGACCGGGCTCGGTCTGGCGGCGCTGTACTTCCTGGTCGCATCCGGCCTGTCCCTGGTCTTCGGCCTGGCCGACGTGCTCAACTTCGCGCACGGGCTGTTCCTCGGCGTCGGCGCGTACGGCACCTGGTGGGCGGCGGGCAACCTGCCGGGCGCCGGCCCGGACGGGTTCGGCTTCGTGTTCGCTGTCGCCTTCGGGGTGGCCGCCGGCACGCTGGTCGCGATCCTGGTCGAGCTGGTGCTGATCCGCCCGCTGTACTCCCGCACCATCGAGCAGGTGCTGGTCACCGTCGGGCTGTCGCTGGCCGGAGTGGCGTTGCTCCAGGCCACCTGGGGTGCGGACGCCCGTCCGTTCCCGCGTCCGGACTGGACCCGGCAGGTGACCGGGATCTTCGGCGCGCAGGTGCCCAACGGTGGCCTGCTGCTGATCATCGCGGCGGTGCTGGTGCTCGGCGCGATCCTGGCGTTCCTGCGGTGGACCCGGTACGGCCTGGTGATCCGGGCCGGCGTGGAGAACCGGGAGATGGTGACCGCGCTGGGCATCGACGTCCGCAAGGCGTTCACGCTGGTCTTCGCGATCGGTGGGGCGGCCGCGGCGCTCGCCGGCGCGCTCGGCGGGGTCTACTTCGGCACCGTCTCGCCCGGGCAGGGCGGCTCGCTGCTGATCTTCGCGTTCATCGTGGTGGTGATCGGCGGGATGGGCTCGGTGGTCGGCTCCGCGTACGCGGCGGTCGTGGTCGGGCTGGTGCAGCAGTTCGTCAACTACTACGGCACGTCCGGGCTGGGCGACATCTGCGTGGTCGGGCTGCTGGCCGTGGTGCTGCTGCTGCGCCCGCAGGGCATCGCCGGAAAGGTGGCAACGGCATGACGGTGATCGACGCTCCTCCCGCGCAGGTGCCCGACGAGTTGACCCCGCAGCGGGGGCGGTGGCACCGGGTCCGCCCGTTCCTGCCGCTGGTAGCGCTTGTCGTGCTGGCGATCCTGCCGTACTCGACGATCTCCCTACCGGGGATCTTCGAGGGGCCGGTCAACTCACCCGGCACCCTGCAGATTCTCGCCATCTGCCTTATCTTCGGCGGCCTGGCGGCCGGGTACGACCTGCTCTTCGGTCGGACCGGGATGCTCTCCTTCGGGCACGCGCTGTACTTCGCCGCCGGTGTCTACGGCACCGACATCCTGGTCACCAGGGCCGGTCTGCCGCTGTGGCAGGCGGCGCTGTTGACCATCACCGGCGGCACCATCCTCGCCGCGCTGCTCGGCGCTGTGGCGCTGCGTACCGTGGGCATCGCGTTCGCCATGGTCACGTTGGCCTTCGCCCAGGTGGGCGCGATCCTGGTGGCCCGGGACTTCGGCGGGCTCACCGGTGGCGAGGAGGGCCTGCCGCTGGACGTGTCGGGGCTGCCCGCCGGGCTGGTCGGGGTGACGAACACCGTCAACCTGTACTGGTTGGCGCTGGCGTACCTGACGCTTGTGGTCTTCGTGGTGCACCGGGTGAGCGGTTCACCTACCGGTCGGGTGCTCGCCGGGCTGCGTGACGACGAGCGGCGGATCGGCGTGCTCGGGTTGGACCCGTACCGCTACAAGCTGGTGGCGTTCACCCTGGCCGGCGGGTTGGCGTCGGCGGGCGGTGTGGTCTACGTCCTGATCGTCGGCGGCGCGTCGCCGCACATCACGTCCTCCGAGCTGACCCTGTCGCTGCTGGTCATGGTGGTGCTCGGCGGGCCGGGCACCCGGTGGGGTCCGGTGCTCGGTGGTGTCCTCTACATGTACCTGGACCACCGGCTCACCGCCTTCGGCACGAGCGACGCGGTGGACAACCTGCCGGCCATCCTCAGCCGTCCGCTGAGCCAGCCGCTGTTCGTCCTGGGCACTGTCTTCATCCTGGCCGTCTACTTCTTCCCAGGTGGCCTGACCAGTCTGGCCCCCCGCCTGTCCCACCTGACCCGAGCCCTCCGCTCCCGCCGATAACCTCGGGCTGACAAGCCCCCGCCGATAAGCCTCTTGATCAAGAGGTTTGCGTCGAAATCCGACCGGATGGTGACGCAAACCTCTTGATCAACAGGGGTATGACGGACGGCGCTGGTAGAAATGCCGGGTGGAGACAGCAGAGCGGGCAGCGGTACGCGAGCGGGCCGAGGCGGTGCTGCGCCGGCTGGCCGGTGACCACGCCCGGCTGCGCGAGGATCAGTGGCGCGCCATCGAGGCGCTGGTCGTCGACCGGCGGCGGGTGCTCTGCGTCCAGCGCACCGGTTGGGGCAAGTCGGCTGTCTACTTCGTGGCCACCGCCCTGCTGCGGGAGCGGGGGGAGCACGGCCCGACAGTCATCGTCTCGCCGCTGCTGGCGTTGATGCGCAACCAGGTCGAGGCCGCCGCGCGGGCCGGCATCCGGGCTCGCACGATCAACTCGGCGAACCTCGACGAGTGGGACGAGATCACCGCCGAGATCCAGACCGGCGCGGTGGACGTGCTGCTGATCAGCCCGGAACGGCTCAACAACCCGGATTTCCGCGACGGTGTCCTGCCGAAGTTGGCCGCCACCACCGGCCTGCTGGTGGTCGACGAGGCGCACTGCGTCTCCGACTGGGGGCACGACTTCCGGCCGGACTACCGGCGGCTGCGGACGTTCCTCGCCGAGCTGCCCGAGCGCACCCCCGTGCTGGCGACCACCGCCACCGCCAACGCCCGGGTCACCCAGGACGTCGCCGAGCAGCTGGGTGACGCCCTCATCCTGCGCGGCACCCTGGACCGCGAGTCGCTGCGACTCGGGGTGCTCGACCTGCCCAGCCCGGCGCACCGGCTGGCCTGGCTCGCCGACCACCTGGACCAGCTGCCCGGCTCGGGCATCGTCTACACGCTGACAGTGGCGGCAGCGGGGGAGACCGCCGAGTTCCTGCGCTCCCGGGGCTACCCGGTCGCCTCGTACAGCGGGCAGTCCGACGACGCCGACCGGCGCGCCGCCGAACAGGACCTGCTCGACAACAAGATCAAGGCGTTGGTCGCCACCAGCGCCCTCGGCATGGGCTTCGACAAGCCCGACCTGGGCTTCGTCGTCCACCTCGGCGCGCCACCCTCGCCGATCGCGTACTACCAGCAGGTCGGCCGCGCGGGCCGCGCCGTCGAACACGCCGAGGTGCTGCTGCTGCCCGGCGTCGAGGACGCAGCGATCTGGCGCTACTTCGCCTCGCTGGCGTTCCCGCCGGAGCAGCAGGTCCGGGCCGTGCTGGCCGCCCTGCACACCGACCGCCCGCTCTCCACCCAGGCCCTCGAACCCCTCGTCGACCTGCGCCGAGCCCGGCTGGAGCTGATGCTCAAGGTGCTCGACGTGGACGGCGCGGTCCGCCGGGTGCGCGGTGGTTGGCTCGCCACCGGCGAGCCGTGGGTCTACGACGAGGCCCGGTTGCGCCGCGTCGCCGAGGCGCGCACCGTCGAGCAACAGGCCATGCGGGAGTACGCGACGACGTCCGACTGCCGAATGCGGTATCTACGGGAACGCCTGGACGACACCGAGGCGGTCGACTGCGGCCGATGCGACAGGTGCGCCGATCCACTCTTCGCCGCAGACGTGTCGACAGCAGCGCTCGCCGCCGCGCAGACCTTCCTGGGTCGACCCGGCGTGGAGATCGCTCCGAAGAAGCTCTGGCCGACCGGACTCGACGCGGTGGGCGTACCCCTCAAGGGCCGGATCGCCCCCGCGGAGCAGGCGCTGCCGGGCCGGGCCGTCGGGCGCCTCTCCGACCTGGGCTGGGGTAGCCGGCTGCGTGCCCTCGTCGGCCCGGAAGCGCCGGACGCGCCGGTGCCCGACGACGTCGCCGGCGCGGTCGTGGAGGTGCTGAAGGCGTGGGCGCACGGCGACAACCCGTGGCCCCGTCGACCGGTGGCGGTGGTCGCGGTCGGTTCCCGGCGGCGGCCCCGGCTGCTCGGCTCGCTGGCCGAGCGGATCGCCACAGTGGGCCGGCTGCCGCTGCTCGGCGAGGTCACCGCGGCCGGCCCCGACGGCCCGTCCGGGCCGCGCGGCAACAGCGCCCAACGGGTACGCGCGCTGCACGACGCCTTCACCGTGCCGGCCGACCTGGCCGACGCCCTGGCCGGGCTGGACGGCCCGGTGCTGCTCGTCGACGACCTGATCGACTCGGGCTGGACGATGACGCTGGTGGCCCGGGCCCTGCGTCGGTCCGGCGCGACCGACGTGCTCCCGCTCGCCCTCGCCGTGGCCGGCTGACCCGCTGCCCGCACGTCGGTTTCCCTCGGCGATGTTCGGGTCTGCGCTGCGTTCCGTGCCTGTTCGGGGCGTTGCCCGGGCGCTGCGGCGCGATCTGCGTCGTGGTCCGTGCCTGTTCGGGGCGTTGCTTAGCGCTGCGGCGCGATCTGCGCCGGTCGGGGTGGGAAAGTTCCCGGGCGGTGTCGAGTGCGACGGTCGCCACGCTGTCCGGGCGTCGGCCTGACCCGGCCGGGCGCGACGGTACCGTGGTCGGCATGACCGACCAGCAGCCCTTCACCCGTGCGCGGACCATTGCGGGCAGGATCGCTGGCGGCGAGGCCGGTCAGGCGCTGGGCGTCGGTCGTGGCTGACCAGGGCCCCGTCGAGCCGGACCGGAGCACTCTCCGGCTGGCGCTGGTGGTCGGCGGGCTGGTGCTGGCGGTGCTGCTCGGCTTCGGCCTCGGCCGGCTGAACGCCAACGGCGCCGTCACCGGCAGCCCGTCGTTCGCCGCCGAGCACACCGACCCACCGGGCGTCGCGCCGCACAACCACGGCAGTGCCACGGCCACCGATCAGGGCGCGGCCGTCGAGCCGGGCGGTCTGGCGGTCAGCTCGGCCGGGTTCACCCTGGTGCCTCTGGCCACCGAGTTCGTGGCAGGTCGCCCGGGTCAGCTCCGCTTCCAGGTGCGCGACGCGCAGCGCCGGCCGATCAGCCGGTTCGCCATCGTGCACGACAAGCCGATGCACCTCATCGTCGTCCGGCGGGACCTGACCGGTTACCAGCACCTGCACCCGACCATGGCGGCGGACGGCACCTGGTCGGTGCCGTTGACCCTCGCGCAGCCCGGCCTCTGGCGCGCGTACGCCGACTTCACAGTGGTCGCCGACAACGGCGCGCAGACCGCTGTGACCCTCGGGGCGGACCTGGTGGCCCCCGGCGACTACCGACCGCGTCCACTGCCGGGGCCGGCCACCTCGACGATCGTGGACGGCTTCACCGTCGGCTACCAGGGCACCGTGCAGGCCGGGGCGACAGTGCCGCTGACCTTCCGGGTGGATGGTGCTGGTGGCGCAGCCCAGTTGGAGCGGTACCTCGGGGCGTACGGGCACCTGGTGGCGTTGCGCGAGGGCGACCTCGGCTATCTGCACGTGCACCCGGAGACCGAGTTGGTGGACGGTCAGATCAAGTTCTGGTTGACCACCCCTGGCCCGGGCCGCTACCGCCTCTACCTCGACTTCCAGGTGAACGCGGAAGTCCGAACGGCCGAGTTCACCCTGACCGTCCCCTAGCCCCGCTCCGGGCCACTGCCCCGTTGATCATGAAGTTATTGCCCTTCGCTTCGGCGTGTCGTGGCAATAACTTCATGATCAACGGCAGTAAGGGGCGGGGCCCGGGGCCGGGGCGGGGTGGGTTAGCTGGCTCGGCGGATGGGGCGGCGGGCCAGGTAGCGGAGCAGGTCGCGGATGTGGTGCTTCTCCTCGGCGGGGACCGTGGGGTCGGCCAGCCGGTCCAGGATGGCCCGGACGTCGGCCTCGACCGGGCCGTCGTCGTGGCGTCGGCGAGGAGCGGGACCGGCGTCGGGCAGCCCGAGCGCGCGGAACGCGGCAGCGACCGGCAGATCCAGCGCGGCGCAGAAGCCGCGCACCTTGGCCAACTCGGGATAGTCCTGCCAGTCGCCGGCCAGCCAGCGGAAGACGGTGGAGCGGCCCACGCCCGTGTGCGAGGCAAGATCAGTCACTGTCCAGCCACGTTCGTCGCGAGCGTCATCGATGGCGCGCCGGACGAAGCGAGCAAAGGCCATCTGCGGTGATACGTCGGCTGATCCCATCCCTGCGTGTCTTCCCCCCTGCCGCAGCACCGGGACGATGCGCCTTCCGAGGGTAGTACGCGAGAAGCCGGAAACAATTGACTGACCGCACAAACTGTCCCGTGGGCGAGACTTTCTCTGGAAGCGTGTGTGCAGAACGAAAATTGCATCGAGCGATCTTCATCGTTCTTCCATTAAGCTCGGTGCCCGTCCCGACATCGCGTCTGCCGCCTGCCGCCTGTGACCGGACCATCGCCGAGGAGCACCATGGCCGAATTGAGCCGCCCCCAGCCGTACCAGCCCGGTGCGGTGAGCCTCTTCTTCGTCGCCAAGGCCGGCGTCTTCGCCGCCGCGTTCTGGATCTGGTTGCTGGTCCTGGTGCTCCGCACCGATTCCGCCACCGGTCTCCAGGTGCTGGCCGCCACCGGCACCATCACCACCACGCTGGTCGCTGTCCTGCTCGGCGCCCGGATGGCGTTGCAACGCAACGCCGCCATCCGGCACGCCGAGGTGAAGAAGCTGCTGGTCGACATCTCCTGGAACGCCTTCGCGGCGGCCGGCAACGCCGAGACCGAGGGCAAGGTCGTGCCATTCCCGATCGCCCCGGTCGACGGTGACCGGACCGCCCAGCGGCCCGCCGCCGACCGGGTGTCGGTCCTCGACCGTGGTGCCAGCGAGCGCAACGGTGGCCGGGACCGCCGACGCTAGCTAGCCAGGAGCTGAGCGGGCGTCTCTCCGGCGGCCAGCAGGGTCTCGAGCCGGGGAGTGACCTGCCACTGGTCCACCAGCTCGCGGTACTCCGCGCGCTGTGGCCCGGTCGCCTCGGCACCGGTACGACGGGCGCGGATCAGCAGGTTACGCGGGGTGTGCTGCGAGTCCACGAACTCCACCACCTCGGTCCGGTAGCCGTGCACCCGCAGCAACCCGGCGCGCAGCGCGTCGGTGAGCACGTCGGCGAAGCGCTCGCGCAGGATGCCCTGCCGGGTCAGCAGCTCGTACGGGGCCGGGGCGGGATGGGCGCGGAGCTGCTTCGCCAGATCGTGGTGGCAGCACGGCGCAGCCAGTACCCAGCGGGCCTCCCAGCGCACCGCGCGGGCCAGCGCCTCGTCGGTGGCGGTGTCGCAGGCGTGCAGCGCCAGCACCAGGTCGGGGGCGGGGTCGACGGCGGCGTCGGCGATCGTCCCGGCCACGAAGCTGACCTGGTCGGCCCAGCCGAGCCGCTGCGCCAGCTCGGTGTTGCGCCGCCGCTGGTCCTCCCGGACGTCCACGCCGACCAGTTGGACGTCGAGCCCCCGACTTGTCAGGTAGCGGTACGCGGCGAACGTCAGGTAGGCGTTGCCGCAGCCCAGGTCGACCACCCGTAGCGAACCCGTCAGGTCGTCCGGCAGCGTCGCGGCCAGGGCCCGCAGGAACGCGTCCACCTGGCGGCGCTTGGCCGCCGAGCCGCCGATCTCGGCGAAGATCGGGTCACCGGGGTCGAGCAGGTATTCCTTCGCCCGGTCGTTCCCGGTGGGCGTCGCCACCGGACGGGACGTCGCGGCCCGGTGCACCTGCGCCTCGCCGGACTTGGTCACCCGCAGTTGAAGGGTCGCGTCGGCCGTCTCGACGTGCCAGTTGCCGAACGGCTCGGCCAGCAGTTCGTCGATCGCCGCAGCGGCCTCCGGACCGGAGGCGAGGTTGCGGGTGTAGGGGCGAGCACCGTCGGACGTGGTGATCTGCATCCGGGGCCCGGCCTTCAGCCGCACCGGCCGCAGTTCGGCCCGCTCAACTGTGGGGCGGCGACCGCGTCGACGTCCGGCGGCTACCGCCCGGGTCAGCGCGGGGTCGAGCAGCAGCGCCCGAACCTCGGTCAGGGCAGCGTCCAGTGGTTGCGGCATCGTTCCATCTTCGGCAGGTGGGGTGGGAGAAGGGAACATCCCCCGTACCGCGCGAGGCGGTGCGGGGGATGTCAGGTGTGGCTGGTGGTCAGTCCGCTGTCGCTTCCGCCGGCGTACCCGCATCGGAACCGCCACCACGGCGGCGGCGTCGGCGACGCGGCTTGGACGCCTCGCCGTCGGACGCGGTGGCCGGCTCGGACGGCCCGGCGTCGGCGGAGATCACCGCGGTCGTCTCGGCCGTGACCGCCTCGCCGGCCCGGCGGCGACGCCGACGGCGGGGGGTACGGGTGCCTTCGTCGGTGGCGTCGGCAGCAGGTGCCTCGGCGGCGGCCGGCGTGGCGGCGGCCGGCGCGGCGGCGTCGGAGCGGTCGCGGCGGCCATCGCCCCGACCACGGCGCTCGCCGCGACCCTCGCCGCGACCCTCGCCGCGACCCTCACCACGGCTCTCGCCGCGTCGGGGTCCACGACCACCGCTGTCGCCCCGACGGGAGCGGGTCGTCCCACCCAGATCCTCTTCGATCTCGGCGGACAGCCCGGCCCGGGTGCGCTCGGCGGTGGGCAGCGTGCCGCTGACCTCGGTGGAGATGTGCAGGTCGGTGTAGAGGTGCGGCGACGTGTGGTACGTCTCCGGCGGCTCCGGCATCTCCAGACCGAGGGTCTTGTCGATGATCCGCCACCGCGGCATGTCGTCCCAGTCGACGAAGGTCACCGCGACACCCGTCGCGCCGGCCCGGCCGGTACGACCGATCCGGTGGGTGTAGGTGTCCTGGTCTTCCGGGCAGTCGTAGTTGATGACGTGGGTGACGCCTGTCACGTCCAGCCCACGGGCCGCCACGTCGGTGGCGACCAGGATGTCGATCTTGCCGGCCCGGAAGGCCCGCAGCGCCCGCTCGCGGGCACCCTGGCCGAGGTCACCATGCACGGCGGCGACCGCGAACCCGCGGAAGTCGAGATCCTCGGCGACCCGGTCGGCGGCCCGCTTGGTACGCGTGAAGATCATGGTCAGCCCGCGCCCCTCCGCCTGGAGGATGCGCGCCACCACCTCGACCTTGTTCATCGAGTGGGTGCGGTAGACCAACTGCTGGGTCTGCGGCGACGGGCCGGTCTCGGCGGTGTGCCCGGCGTGGATCGTCATCGGCTGGCGCAGGAAACGTCGCGACAGGGTGACGATCGGGTCCGGCATCGTGGCCGAGAAGAGCATCGTCTGCCGGTCTTCCGGAAGCATCGCGAGGATCTTCTCGACGTCGTCGAGGAAGCCCAGGTCGAGCATCCGGTCGGCCTCGTCGAGGACGAGTGCGTGCACCCGGTCGAGCCGGAGGTGCTTCTGCTTCTGCAGGTCCATCAGTCGGCCGGGCGTGCCGACCAGGATCTCGACGCCCTTGCGCAGCGCGTCGATCTGCGGCTCGTACGCCACGCCGCCGTAGATCGGCAGCACCCGGACGCCACGCGTCCGGCCGGCGGCGGCCAGGTCCTTGGCGACCTGGATGCCCAGCTCACGGGTGGGGACGACGACCAGCGCCTGAGGGACGCCGTCGCTGCCCTCGCCCGGGGCGAACACCCGGTCGAGCAGCGGTACGCCGAAGCCGAGGGTCTTGCCGGTGCCGGTGGGCGCCTGGCCGATCAGGTCGACGCCGCGCAGCGCGATCGGGATCGCGTACTCCTGGATGGCGAAGGCGCGGGTGATGCCGGCCGAGGCCAGGGCCTCGACGGTCTCGGCGCGGGCGCCGAGTGCGGCGAACGTGGGGGCCTCCGGTCGAACCGGGGCGGTGGGGGCCAGTTCCTGGCCGTCCAGCAAATCTTGAGTCAGGTCGCTCATGTGGATGTGGGGGTGCCCTCTCGTGGGTGCGCCCGTCATGTCCTCAGGGCGCGTTCGGTATGACGCGGGCCACACGGTCGGCGGCAGATTGCCGAGCCGGACCGGGCCGCACGCGCGCCGCGGGCTGAGCTTCGATCAGATCGGCGCCCACGGCAACTGCTCCATGTTACCTGAACAGGCATACCCCCGTCCCGATTCCCAGTCGGCCACTCGCCACGCGGGGCAAGCAATTGTGACCCACGCCACAGCAACCTCAAGCCGCCCGCGCCCCGTTGTCCCGTGCCCCGCCCCCCACCCGCGTCGATCATGGAGTTGTGGTGGTGGACAAAGAGCTCAAAAGTTCAACAACCGGGCACCACAACTCCATGATCGGCGGGGGCCGGCGCGGAGGGCAGCCACGCGATAGCCTGCCGCTCGTGTCCGCCTCCGGTTCCGCGTACGCCGACCTGTTGGGTCTGGTCGCCTTCGGCGAGCTGCTCGCCTTCGAGCGGATGGCGGGCGATGCCCGGCTCGCTCCTGACCTGCGCCGCCGGGCAGCGCTGAACGAGATGGCCGCGGCTGAGATCGCCAACTACCGGCGCCTCGCCGATCGGCTCACCGCGTTGGGCGTACCGCCCGAGGATGCGATGGCGCCCTATGTCGAGCCGTTGCAGGCGTACCACGACTCGACCGAGCCGCGGGACTGGGCGGAGGTGGTCACGAAGGCGTACGTGGGCGACGCGATCACCGACGACTTCGTTCGCGAGATCGCCGACGCGCTGGAGGAACCGGACCGGGCGCTGGTGCTGGACGTCCTGCACGACTCCCGGTACGCGGACTTCGCCGCTGCGGAGATCCGGGTGGCCGTCGCCGACGACCCCCGGGTGGCCGGTCGGCTCTCCATGTGGGCCCGGCGGCTGGTGGGTGAGGCGTTGTCCCAGGCCGGCCGTGTCGCCGCCGAGCGGGCCACCCTCACCGCGCTGATCGCACGCGACGGCCGGGTCGACGTGCCAGGGCTGTTCGGCAGGCTCACCACCGCGCACACAGCGCGAATGGCCGCCGCCGGGCTGAACAACTGACCACCCGGCCGGGTTGGCCGGCTCCGGCCTGCGGCAGGTGGGTCGAGTGCCGACCTGCCGCGATGGCCGGACCGGTCAGCGGACGGTGAACCCGACCGCCCGGGACGACGCCTCGGCGATCTCGACGTAGGCGACCTTCTCGACCGGAACGATGACCCGCCGGCCCTTCTCATCGGTCAGGGAGAGCGTGCCGCCGTTGCCGGCGAAGGCGTCGGTGACGATCTGCTCGATCTCGGCCGGCGACTGCGCGCTGTCCACTACCAGCTCGCGTGGCGCGTACTGCACGCCGATCTTGACCTCCACTGTGCCTCCTCAACTGGGGCGAGAGAACCGCCCTGCGAAGGCTATCCGATCACGGGCCCGGCGGTCAGGCTGACTCACCTTGCAGCGGGAAGCTCGCGATGCCCCGCCACGACAGCGCGGCCACCAACGCCTCAGCTTCGGCCTTCGGCACCTGTCGGCCGCCGGCCAGCCAGAACTGTGCGGCCGTCTCCGCCGCGCCGACCAGCCCGGAGGCCAGCAGCTCGGCGTGCGCCCGGCTCACCCCGGTGTCGGAGATGATGGTGTCGGTGATCGCCGCGATGCAGCCCTGCTCGACCCGCTCCACCCGCTGCCGCACGGCCGGGTCGTTGCGCAGATCCGACTCGAAGACGAGCCGGAACGCCTCGCTCTCGTGGTCGACGAAGTCGAAGTACGCCCGTACCGACGCGCTGACCCGTTCCTTGTTGTCGCTGGTACCGCGCATCGCATCCTGCACCTGAGCGACAATGGCGTCACAGTGCGTGTCGAGCAGCGCCAGGTAGAGATCCATCTTTCCGGGAAAGTGTTGGTAGAGCACCGGCTTCGAGACCCCGGCCCGCTCGGCGATGTCGTCCATCGCGGCGGCGTGGTAGCCCTGCGCGACGAACACCTCCTGCGCCGCAGCGAGAAGCTGCTTACGACGCGCGGAGCGAGGCAGGCGGGTGGGCCGGCCAGCGGTCTGTGCACCGTTCCCCGCAGCGGTCATGGGATCCTCCGAGTTCTCCGTACGAGCCGGCATTTTCCCCCCAGACCGGGCGAGGCCCGTGACCTCGGTCGTGGAAATGGCCCGCCGCTGTAACTTATCGCCACTCTCGGCACACGGTAGCCTCAGCGGGGGCGACCAAGGAGCGCGCGGTGAGTGAAACAGGGCAACCCGGAGCCGCCACCCCGGGAGAGCACGGTGACGGAGCGGGTCAGCACGACGACCCGAGCCGTTCCGTCAGTGGGTGGGCGCCTCAGGCGGGTGGGTGGCCCCGAGCCGCCGACCACGAGGACGCCCGGGATGAGGCGCCGCGCTGGCAGCCCGACCCCGCGTCGGGCTGGCGGACCTCCTCGACACGGCATGGTGACCTGCCATCGCCGCTGGTGGGGCGGTCGGGCGACCCGGAGTCGTCGGCCCGCACCAACGGCCACCAGGTCAACGGCGTGCCCCACCCGGACGACGTCAACGGCGTCCACCACCCCGGTCTCGAACCGCCCTCGGGGCGCCCCACGCCGGTGAGCGCACCGCCCGGGCTGCCCGAGGAGGGTCGCCTCGGGGCGGCCGGCGACCGGCTCGTGGTGCCCGCCCAACGTCCCGCACCGCCAGCGGAGCAGGGTGCCGTCGAGCCCGACCCGGGCCCCGCCCCACACTCCAGTGCCGATCCGGCTGCCGCGCACCGTGCCCGCTGGGCCGAGCCCGGCTTGCCCACCTCGGCCCCGCCGGCCGTCCAGGTGCCACCCGTCGGCACCGCGGCGTCGGGTTTCGAGGTTCCACCCGGTTTCCACGCGCCGATCGCCGAGCGGCTGGCCGCCGACGAGAGTCCGACCGCCCCACGCGACTGGCGGGACCCGCTCGCACCAGAGCCCGCAGCCACCTCGGGACGCAACCCGGGCCCGGCCGCCTCCGCCGACGAGGGCGAGCCCGGTCGCGCTTCCGAGGGTTCCCGCCCGGCAGACACGCATCGCGCCGACGAGGCGCATCGCACCGGGGACGTGCACCGTCCCGGCGAAACGCCCCGGGCCGGGGAGTCGTCGGCCATCGAGCCCGACTGGTCGGGGCCGAGCTGGAACCGCCCGAGCTGGGGTGGCGGGTGGGCCCCGCCCTGGTCCCGCCAGGACGACGAGCCGGCTGGCCCGGCTGCACGGGACGAGTCGGCGCCGGACTGGGTCGGCGAACCCCACCAGCCGTACGAGCCGGTGCGCGCCGAGGTGCCCCGTCCGTACGAGCCGGTGCGCGCCGAGGTGCCCCGGCCGTACGAACCCGGCCGGGTCGAATCCGCGTCCACCCCGGAACGCCCCGCCGAACCGACCAGCGCACCACCCGCCGACCGTTCCTCCTGGGCCGGTGGCGCGACGCCGACCAGTGGTCCGCCGGCTGACCGTCCGTCGTGGGCGGGTGGCGCGACGCCGACCAGTGGTCCGCCGGCTGACCGTCCGTCGTGGGCGGGTGGCGCGACGCCGACCAGTGGTCCGCCCGCTGACCGGCCGTCCTGGGCGGGTTCCGGGGCGACCGGCGGACCCCGGGCCGACCGCCCGTCCTGGGCTGGCGGGGCCGATCCCGACCCCACCAGCGCGTCGCCCGCGCGACCCTCCTGGGCCGAGGGGTCCGATCCGACGCCGACGAGCCTGCCGCCGGTGCGGCCGTCCTGGGCCGGCGGGTCCGAGGCGGCGACCAGTGTGCCGCCGGTGCGACCGTCCTGGGCCGGCGGTTCCGAACCGCCCGCCACCGGCGCGGCGGCGACGCGCCCGTCCTGGGCCGGCGGCGCCGATCCGGCACCGGCCAGCTCCCCACCGACGCGACCCTCCTGGGCCTCCAGCCCGGCATCGGCCGACCCGCCCGCACCGGCCGAGGCGACACCTCCGGTACTCGCCGGACCGCCTCCGCCTCCGCCTCCGGCTCCGGCCGGGCCACCCCCTACGCTGACCGACGCGCCACCGGCTCCGGCAGGCCCGTCGCTGGTCGCGGAGCGCTCGTCCTGGACCGGCGGTTCGCCGACGGCGAGCAGTTCCGGGGCCGAGCGGCCGGACTGGTCCGAGGGCCGGCTCCCGGCCACCCCGGTCGAGCGCCCCTCGTGGCCGGCCAGCCGGTCGGCCAGCGCCGGTGGGGGCGACGGAGGCGATACGCCTGGCCGGTCCCGGCCCGACGTCCGACCGACCGGGCCGTTCCGGCTCCGGCCGGCGACACCCGAGCCCGGTCCGTCACGCGTCGAGCCGCCCACACCGGCCGCGCCGGTGAACGGCTCGCCATCGACTGACGTCACCCCGCCCTCCACCGCAGCGGTCCTGCCCACCGACAACAAGGGTTCCGGCCGCCGCGATCAGTCCGCACCGACGTCCGCCTCCGCCTCCGCCTACGCGGCGCGCCGATCGGCTCCCGACCCGACGTCCCCGGCCGACGATGGCCGGCAATCGGCTGCGAGCGCTGTGGTGCTGCCGCAGCGCGTCCCCGCGGAACCGGACGTGCCCGTCGTGCCGGAGCCGCCAGCCGTGGAGCCACCCGCCGAAACTCCGGAACTCGCCCGCATCGCCACTCACCTGCGCCGGGACGACGAACCAGCCCCACTGCGCGAGCGCCCCGAGGGGTTCGATGTCAACGCGATCCTGGACGCCGTCCGGGAGGTGGCCGGTGTCCGCGACGCGGCCCTGCGCCGCACTCCGGCGGGTGCGCACAGTCTGCGACTGGACCTGGCCGACGGGGCCGACCCGGCCGAGGTGAGCCGGCAGGTGGCCCGGCTGCTCCAGGAGCGGATGGGGTTGGCCGCGGCCCCGCAGAATGTGCCCGGCCTGCCCAGCACGCCACCACCACCGGTTCGTCGTCGCGCGGCCGAGCCCGCCGAGCGGCGTACCCCGGAGACTCGAAACGCGGCTTCGCGCGATCCCGGCGAGGTTCGGTCGGCCGAGCCGCCGACGGTCGCCCGCCCGTCAAGCGGTCGGGTCGAGTCCCTGCCGGCCGGGCCGGAGCAGCGGACCGGCACGGACCCGACGCGCCGCCGCCGGTCGAACGCTCCGCACCGCGGGCGCGCCACGGTGGAGGAACCAGGGTCGGTCTCGTCCGCGCCGGCTGGCGCCGCGACCGGTAGCCCGGCGACGCTGGGTACGTCGTACTCCGGTGGTCAGGTGACCACGACGGAGTCGGCGCCGTCGCGGCCGCTGGAGACCGGCGGTACGCCGGGGCCCCGGGTGGTGATCGACCACGTGCAGGTCAGCACCTTCGGCCTGGACGCGAACGTGGAGGTCCGGCTGCTGGCCGGGGGCGACAGCGCCTCCGGGTACGCCACCGGGCCGGCGGTGGACGGCTACGTGTTGCGGCTCTGCGCGGTGGCGGCGGCGGCTGCGGTGGACGAGTTGCTGCGCGGTGCCGAGAACGCCGAGCGGGGGCGCTGTTTCGTCGAGCACGCCGCGGTGGTGCCCTTCGGCAATTGCGAGGTGGCCACCGTTGTGGCGCTGCTGGTCTGTGAGGGCTGGGTCGAGCAGCTCGCCGGGTCGGCCCTGGTCGCGGGTGATCCGCGTCAGGCGGTGGTCCGGGCGACGCTCGCGGCGGTCAACCGTCGGCTCGAGGCGCTGCTGTCCTGAGTGGTTCGAGGCAGACTGGAGCAATGAGACGCGCCACCCTCTGGCCGGACCACCTGCTCCCGGACGACCGCGTCCCGCCGCCATGGCCGGGGCGGGAGGTCCGCCTCGACGGCCGGGTCACGTACGTCCGGGACACCCCGGCCACCGCCCCCGGGGCGGAGCCGGCGTTGTACGTGCACGGGTTGGGCGGGTCGTCGCAGAACTGGACCGACCTGGCCGGACTGCTCGCCGACCGGCTGGACGGTCAGGCCATCGACCTGCCCGGCTTCGGCCGTAGCGAGCCGGGCCCGAGCTACACGATTCCGGCCTTCGCGAATCTGGTCGTCCGCTGGATCGAGCATTCCGGTCGAGGGCCGGTGCACCTGTTCGGCAATTCGCTGGGTGGCGCGGTCGCGGTCCAGGTCGCCGCGCTCCGGCCGGATCTGGTCCGCACCCTCACCCTGATCTCCCCGGCGCTGCCGTTCCTGGATTTTCGGCGCTCGTTGCAGGGGCGGATGCTGCCGGTGCTCGCCATTCCCCGAGGTGAGCGGCTGGTCGCCCGGCATCTCACCCAGCTTGCTCCCGAGGTGATGGCCCAGCAGGTGCTGGAGGCGTGCGTCGCCGACCTCAGCCGGATCTGCGATCAGCGCCGGGCGGAGGCGCTGGAGGAGATCCGGGTGCGGTACGAGGCCGAGCACTACGCCGCCGCGTACGTCCGGACGTTCCGTGGGCTGGTCTCCAGCTTCCTGCGGGCGTACCTGCGGGGGCAGGGGTCGCTGTGGCGCCTCGCCGAGGCGGTACGCGCGCCGACCCTTGTGGTGGGTGGTCTGCAGGACCGTCTGGTCGACGTGCGGGTCGGGCCGCAGACCGCCCGGCTCATTCCGGACAGCCGATTGATGATGCTCGAGGGCGTCGGCCATGTGGCGCAGTTGGAGGTTCCCCGGCTGGTCGCCCGCGCGGTGGTCGGTCTGCTCACCGAAACGGGGGACGCCGCGGGGCGGTCTGATCTGGCAGGCTGACCTGGATGCTCAGCTCAGCGCGCCATTCTGCTCGCCGTCGGCGACGCTTCGCGCTGGTCGCCCAACTGGTGGCGGTGGTGGTGGCCGTCGGCGCGGCGGTGACCGTGATCGCCGAAGGGCCGGGTGGGCATCCCGGCGCTGAGCGGTTGGCCGCCGAGGAGGTCAGCGCGCCGCCGCCGCTGGTGGCCGGGCCGCTGCCGCCCGCCCCTTCGCCCTCCGGCGCGGTCACGCCGAGCCCGCCCCCGGTGTTGCGGGTGCCGGGCGCGGTTCCGAGCGCGGGCACGGGCGGGTTCGGCTACGACGCCCGTTCCGGCCCGGTGCTGGGTCGGGCGGGTGAGCTGCGGCGTTACCGGGTCGCTGTGGAGTTGGGCAGTGCGGAGGACGTCACCGAGTTCGCCGAGGCGGTGGAGGCGGCGCTGGCCGGGCCGGGCAGCTGGGTCGACAGCGGCAGGTTGCGGCTCCAGCAGGTGCCGGGGGCTGCGCCTCGGGACTTCACCGTCTACCTGGCCACCGCTCGCACCGCGGGTCGGATGTGCGCGAAGGGTGGGGTCGACATCCGGATCAACGGCCGCCCGTACACGTCCTGTCGGGCACCCGGCCAGGTGATCATCAACCTGGATCGGTGGCGGTTGTCAGTGCCGCACTTCGTCTCGGCCGGTGTGCCGCTGACGGTCTACCGGACGTACGTGGTCAACCACGAGGTGGGTCACCAGCTCGGGCATCGGCACGAGCGCTGCCCCGGCAAGGGCCGGCAGGCTCCGGTGATGATGCAGCAGACGCTGTTCCTCGACGGCTGCCGGGTCAACCCCTGGCCGTACCTGAACGGGCGTCGCTACACGGGCCCCGCCCTCTGAGTAAGACACGCCGACCATTGACCCCTCCATCAGGCGTCTTGCGGCAATAGCGGCAAAAACGGAGAAATGCCCGAATAATCTGGCAGGCTTGATCCTATGACGCCGTCGTCCCCTTACGGCCCGCCCCGGCCGCCCGAGCCCAGCTCGGCGTTGCGGGATGCGCGTCCCGCGTTCGTCCGGATGCACCGGCGGCGTCGT
The DNA here is from genome assembly GCF_040608275.1 of Micromonospora sp. NPDC005205. Lineage (NCBI taxonomy): Bacteria > Bacillati > Actinomycetota > Actinomycetes > Micromonosporales > Micromonosporaceae > Micromonospora > Micromonospora sp. NPDC005205. The sequence continues at coordinate 44,293 of NZ_JBEXHV010000003.1, read as the reverse complement.
CGCAGCATGCTGCTCGGTCTCCTCGTGCTCGCGGGCGCCATCGGGGTGACTGTGAGCCGGGGCGGCGAACCGTCGGTCGAGCCTCCGGCCACCACGCAGGGCGGAATGGGCCACGGAGGTGGGGCGGCCGCGCACCCGGCGCCCACCGGCTATCCGTCGGTCGGAGCGGGACGCTTCACGGTGGCCGACGGCGAGACACCGGTGCACGGCACGGACGGGCCGCTGCACCGATACCGGGTCGTCGTGGAACGCGGCGCCGGCCAGGACGCCGACGTGTTCGCCTCCCGGGTGGACGAGGTGCTGACCGACCCGCGCAGTTGGATCGCGTCCGATGAGCTGCGGGTGCAACGGGTGGCCGACGCCGGGGCCGCCGACTTCACCATCTACCTGGCCACCCCGGTCACGTCCGAGCGGATGTGCGCCGAGGGCGGGTTGACCACCGAGCGCTACACCTCCTGTCGCCTGCCCGGCCAGGTCATCATCAACCTGGCCCGCTGGATGGAGGCGGTCCCCGACTACGGCGCCCCGCTGGACACCTACCGGACCTACGTCATCAACCACGAGGTGGGCCACGAGTTCGGCAAGGAGCACGAGGCGTGTCCGGGTCCGGGGGAGCCCGCCCCGGTGATGCAGCAGCAGACGTACGGGCTGCAAGGCTGCGTCGCCAACGCCTGGCCGTACCTCGACGGCCGTCGCTACGCGGGGGACATCGTCCCCTGATCCGCCGGGTCGTCGGTTATTCCCGCTCCCGCATACCGGACCACGTGTCGTCCCTCATGGCCGAGGAGGGCTCCCGCGAGCAACAATGGCGCGGTTCACACCGCCGATCCCGGGGAGTCCACCGTGTCGTTGCCCCCGCTCGTCGAGCCCGCCGCCGAGCTGACCGTAGACGAGATCCGCCGCTACTCACGCCACTTGATCATCCCGGACGTCGGGGTGACCGGCCAGAAGCGGCTGAAGAACGCCCGGGTGCTCTGTGTCGGCGCCGGTGGCCTCGGGTCGCCCGCCCTGTTGTACCTCGCCGCGGCCGGGGTCGGCACGCTCGGCATCATCGACTTCGACACCGTCGACGAGTCGAACCTCCAGCGCCAGGTCATCCACGGCGTCTCCGACATCGGCCGGTCCAAGGCCGAGTCGGCCGCCGCGTCGATCCGCGAGATCAACCCCCTGGTGAAGGTGGAGATCCACAACACCGCGCTGGACCGCGAGAACGTCCGCGAGATCTTCGCCCAGTACGACCTGATCGTCGACGGCACCGACAACTTCGCCACCCGCTACATGGTGAACGACGCGGCGGTGCTGCTGGGTAAGCCGTACGTCTGGGGGTCGATCTACCGCTTCGACGGCCAGGCGTCGGTGTTCTGGGCCGAGCACGGCCCCTGCTACCGCTGCCTCTACCCGGAGCCGCCGCCGCCCGGCATGGTTCCCTCCTGCGCCGAGGGCGGCGTGCTCGGCGTGCTCTGCGCGTCGATCGGTTCGATCCAGGTGAACGAGGCGATCAAGCTGCTCACCGGCATCGGTGAGCCGCTGGTCGGCCGCCTGATGGTCTACGACGCCCTGGAGATGGAATACCGCAAGATCAAGGTCCGCAAGGACCCGAACTGCGCGCTCTGCGGCGACAACCCGACGGTCACCGACCTGCTGGAAGACTACGAGGACTTCTGCGGCGCGGTTTCCGAGGAGGCCCAGGAGGCGACGCTCGACTCGACCATCACCGCCCTGGAGCTCAAGGAGTGGCAGGACGCCGGCAAGGACATCTTCCTCGTCGACGTACGCGAGCCGGCCGAGTACGAGATCGTCCAGATCCCCGGCGCCACCCTGATCCCCAAGGGCGACATCATCTCCGGTGAGGCCCTCGCGAAGCTGCCCCAGGACCGGCAGATCGTGCTGCACTGCAAGTCGGGCGTCCGCTCGGCGGAGGCGCTCGCCGCGCTCAAGGCGGCCGGTTTCAAGGACGCCGTGCACCTGCAGGGCGGCGTGCTCTCCTGGATCAAGCAGATCGACCCGTCGCTGCCCGCGTACTGACCGATCGAGCCGGCGCGGCCCTGGCGCGGCCACGCCGCCGCGCCGGGGCGGCCCGCGCGACCGCCCCGGCGAATCGACGCAGATGACGCCGAGCGGCCGTCCGGCCGGAGCGACGCAGCCATCCCGGGCTGGCCGATTCTCCGAGGCGGCATCGCGTCTGCGCAGGTAGCGTCTCCGCCGTGGTCGACTTGGAAGCCGCGATCGGGTTCGTCGTGGCGCACGGGGATGCGGTGGAACGCGCCCGCCTCTCCTGGCTCCGCAACGGCACGGCCGTGCCCGCCGAGTTGCTGGAGACGGCCGAGGTCGGCCAGTCACCGGACGGCGGTTGGCCGGCCACCTGGGGCGGCGAGGTCGCCTCGATCGACGCCACCTGCTTCCGGCTCGTCGAGCTGGACGACCTGGGGGCGCTCGGCCGTCCCGCCGCCCGCCGCGCTCTGGACTGGCTGGCGTCCCGGCAGCAGGCCGACGGCGGTTGGGAAGAGGACGCGTCGCTGGCCGACTCGGCACCGGAGTGGGCCCGTCCCGGCGACCCGGAGGCCGGGTTCCTCGTGTCGGCCAACGCCGGCTTCTGGCTCACCGTCGCCGGCCTGGACGCCCGGGCGTCCGGTCCGCTCGACCATCGGGTCGGTGGGGCGTATGCCGGGGTGGTGCAGGCGGCTGCCCACTCGCTCGCCGCGCGGCTGCGCCCGGACGGCAGCTGGCCGTCGTACCTCGCGGCGGGCTGGCTGAGCGCGGCCGTGCTGCACCGGCAGGAGATGTTCCAGGAGTCCGCCCGGATCCAGGTGGCGCTCGCCGAGCGGATGCCGAAGATGTCCCCCGGGGACGTGGCGTGGCTGGCGGCCACGTTGCGCCGCGCCGGCGTCGACCCACAGGACTGGATCATGGTGCGGGCGCTGCGTCGGCTGACCGAGACCCAGCGCAGCGACGGCGGCTGGGAGAGCGACGACGGCCACCAGTTCGACGTGCACGCCACGCTGGCCGCGATCCGGGCGGCCCGCCCCGCGCCACCCCGCTGAGCCACCCGCGCCCCGGCCTCACCCCGGCCCCGCCCCGGCCCTCCAACCTCGGCGATCTTGCAGTTCCTGTCGCGTATTTGCGAAAAAATGCCCCTTATGTCGGGACAGTAACTGCAAGATCGCGGGCGGGCGGGCGGGCGGGAGGGCGAGGGCGAGGGCTTAGCGCACGTGACCGTCGCCGGTGACGACGTACTTGGTGCTGGTCAGCTCGGGCAGGCCCATCGGGCCGCGAGCGTGCAGCTTCTGGGTGGAGATGCCGATCTCCGCGCCGAAGCCGAACTCGCCGCCGTCGGTGAACCGGGTCGAAGCGTTCACCATCACCGCCGCCGCGTCCACCCGCGCGACGAAGTCACGGGCCGCGCTCGCCGAGTCGGTGACGATCGCCTCGGTGTGGCCGGTGCCGAAGCGGCGGATGTGCGCGACCGCCGCGTCCAGCGAGTCCACCACCGCCACCGAGATGTCTGCGGACAGGTACTCGGTGGCGTAGTCCTCCTCGGTCGCCGGGACCACTGCGGCGGAGTGGGCGGCCACCTCGGGTGAGCCGTGCACTGTCACCCCCGCCTCGGCGAACGCGGCCAGCACCAGCGGCAGGAACGCGTCGGCGATGCCCGCGTGCACCAGCAGCGACTCGGCCGTGTTGCAGGTGGACAGGCGTTGCGTCTTGGCGTTCAGCGTCACCGCGACGGCCTTCGCCAGGTCGGCGGCGGCGTCGACGTAGACGTGGCAGTTGCCCACCCCGGTCTCGATCACCGGCACTGTCGACTCCTCGACCACTGTGCGGATCAGCGACGCGCCACCGCGCGGGATGAGCACGTCGACGAGACCCCGGGCGCGCATCAGCTCCTTGACCGAGTCACGGGAGCTGGCGTCGAGCAACTGCACCGCGTCGGCGGGCAGACCGGCCCCGGCGACCGCGTCACGCAGCACCGCGACCAGCGCGGCGTTCGAGTGCGCGGCCGACGACGAACCGCGCAGCAGCGCCGCGTTGCCGGACTTGAGGCAGATCCCGGCGGCGTCCACCGTCACGTTGGGCCGCGCCTCGTAGATGATGCCGACCACCCCGAACGGCACCCGGATCTGGCGTAGCTCCAGGCCGTTGGGCAGGGTGGACCCGCGGACCACCTCGCCGACCGGGTCGGGCAACGCGGCCATCTCCCGCAGCGCGTCGGCGATCCCGGCGACCCGACCCGCGTCGAGCGCGAGCCGGTCCAGCACGGCCGCGCTCAGCCCGGCCTCGCGGCCGGCCGCCAGGTCCGTCTCGTTCGCGCTCAGGATCTCCGGGGTACGGGCCACGAGCGCGTCGGCCATCGCCACCAGCGCGGCGTCCTTGACGGTACGGGTGGCAGTGGCCAGGTCGGCGGCGGCGTCCCGCGCCCGCTTCGCCTGCTCGACGACGCTCATCGACTACTCCTCAGCTGGGCAGTTGGCTTACAGCAGCACCAGGTCGTCGCGGTGGACGACCTCTCGTTCGTACGCCGGGCCGAGCGCCGCGGCGAGTTCGGACGTGGAGCGGCCGAGCAGCCCGGGTAGCTCCACCGCGTCGTAGTTGACCAGCCCTCGGGCGACCGACGCGCCGGCGGTGTCCACCAGGTCCACCGGGTCGCCGGCGGTGAACGTGCCGTCCACGGCGGTGATGCCGGCCGGGAGCAGCGACTTGCGCCGCCCGACGACGGCGGCGACGGCGCCCGGGTCGAGGTGCAGCCGGCCCCGGGGTGAGGTGGCGTGGGCCAGCCAGAACAACCGGGCCGTCGGACGTCGCCGCTGCGGGTGGAAGAGCGTGCCGACCGGTTCACCGGCCAGCGCCGGCGTGGCCAGGTCGGCGGCGGTGAGCACCACCGGGATGCCGAAGCCGGTGGCGATCCGCGCGGCCTCGACCTTTGTCACCATGCCACCGGTGCCGACGCCGGACCGGCCGGTCCCGCCGATGGTGATGCCGGCGAGGTCCGTGTCGTCGCGCACCTCGGCGATCCGGGTCGAGCGCGGGTTGGTGGGGTCACCGGTCCAGAGCGCGTCCACGTCGGAGAGGAGCACCAGCAGGTCGGCGTGCACCAGCGCGGCCACCAGGGCGGCCAGCCGGTCGTTGTCGCCGAACCGGATCTCCTGGGTGGCCACCGTGTCGTTCTCGTTGACGATCGGCACCGCCCGCAGGTCGAGCAGCTTGCGCAGCGTCCGGTACGCGTTGCGGTAGTGCGCTCGCCGGGTCACGTCGTCGACGGTGAGCAGCACCTGCCCGACGGTGCGGCCGTGCCGGGCGAAGCTGGTCGCGTACCGGCCGATGAGCAGCCCCTGCCCGACGCTGGCGGCGGCCTGCTGGGTGGCCAGGTCGCGCGGGCGTCGGGACAGCCCGAGCGGGGCGAGCCCGGCGGCGATGGCGCCGGAGGAGACCAGCACCACCTCGCGCCCCTCGGCGGTGAGTCGACCGAGGGTGTCGACCAGCGTGTCGACGCGCTCGTCGGCCAGCCCGCCGGTGGCGGTGGTCAACGAGGAGGATCCGATCTTGACGACGACCCGCCGGGCCGTCGTGACTGCGTCGCGCACCCGACCATTCTGCGTGGTTACCGCCGCACCGCCCGGCGGCGTTCCCATATGGTGGCGGATTGTGACTCCAGACGAGTACGTCGAGGCGGTTCTCGACCTGGTCGAGCGGATCCCGGAGGGCCGGGTCATGTCGTACGGCGGGGTGGCCGACGCCCTGTCCGAGCGCTCGGGCCGCGCCTCGGCCCGGTTGGTCGGCAGCATCATGGCCCGGCACGGGGGCTCGGTGCCCTGGCATCGGGTGGTGACCGCGAGTGGTCGACTGCCGCCGGGACACGAGCGGGAGGCGCGGTCCCGACTGCGGGCCGAGGGGGTGCCGCTGCGCGGCGAGGGTGTGGACATCGCGGCGGCGGGCTGGTCGCCCGATGAGGGGATGTGACCCCCGACTCAACGTGAGTAATGTTCGGCCCCATGAAAACGCCGCCGGGCCCCGGCTCGCTGCCTCGACGGGTGCACGCCGGCTACGCGCTCGGCTCCCTGGCGACCGGAGCGTTCGGCACAGTGCCCGGTCTGCTGCTGCTGCCGTACCTGACCGACACGCTGGGTGTGGCCGCCGGGCTGGCCGCGCTGCTGGTGCTGCTGCCCAAGGCCTGGGACGTGCTGGTCAACCCGGTCGCCGGGCGGATCTCCGACCGCACCCGGTCGCGGTGGGGCGCCCGCCGGCCGTACCTGCTCGTCGCCGGCCTCGCGCTCGCCGTCCTGTTCGCGTCGATCTTCGCCGCGCCGTTCGGTAACGGCTCGGGCGCCGCGGCGTACGTGGCGTTCGCCTTCCTCGCCACCGCCACCGCGTTCGCCTTCTTCCAGGTGCCGTACGTGGCGATGCCGGCGGAGCTGACCGGCGACTACGCCGAGCGAACCCGGTTGATGACCTGGCGGATCGCGGTGCTGGCGCTGGCCATCCTGGTCTCCGGCGCGGTCGCGCCGCTGGTGGTCAGCGCCGGTGGTGACGGCGTGGCCGGGCACCGCTGGATGGGCCTGTTCGTGGCGGTGCTGATCGCCCTCGGCGCCCTCGGCGCGTTCCTGGGCACCCGGTCCGCGCCGACCGGCACCGTGGGCGAGAGCGAGCCGACGCTGCGCGCCCAGCTCGCCGTGGCCGGCGCCAACCGTCCGTTCCGGGCACTGCTGATCTGCTTCGTGGTGCAGTCCGCCGGGGTGGCGACGATCCTGGCCGGGGTCAACTACTTCGCGGGGCAGATCCTGCGCGACGAGGAGAGCGGGCCGACCCTGCTCTTCGTCTGCTTCGTCGGGCCGGCGCTGCTGGTGATGCCGGTCTGGAGCCGGATCGGTGCCCGGCTGGGCAAGCGCACCGCACTGGTGGTCGCCTCGCTGATCCTTGCCGTCGGGGCCTTCGCCCTGGTCGCCGCGCCGGTGCTGCCGGCGGTCGCCGGCTATCTCCTGGTCGCGCTGATCGGCGTGGGGTACGCCGGACAGCAGGTCTTCGCACTGGCGATGCTGCCGGACTGCATCGCGCACGAGACGGCGCGCACCGGTCGACGGCAGGCGGGCGTCTTCACCGGGCTGTGGACCGCCGGTGAGACCTTCGGCCTGGCGCTCGGCCCGGGCATCTACGGACTGGTGCTCCAGCTCTCCGGCTACGTGTCCTCCGACACCGGCTCGGCGGCGGCCCAGTCCGACACGGCGAGGCTGGGCGTCCTCCTCGGCTTCACGCTGATCCCGGCCCTGCTGATCGCCCCGCCGATCCTCCTGCTCCGCCAGTACACCCTCACCGCCCACAGCGACCTGGCCGATCAGGGAGTTGTGCTCGGGGACGAAAGCGTTGACCGCCACGAGAAGGGCACCGTTACCCCATGATCGACGAGAGCAGGGTTGAGGCCGGAGCGCTTTCCGCCACCGGGGTTCCAGCGGAAGAGGTTCTGGAAGAGGTGCGCAAGCTGCGGGCGGGTGACGCCCCCACCCACGGGGGACGGCTGTTCGCGTACGTCTACGACCCGGCGGTCCCGGGGCTGGACGAGCTGGCCGCCGCCGCCCACCGGGAGAGCGCGCACGTCAACGGGTTGGACCCGACCGCGTTCCCGTCCCTGCTGGCCATGGAGAACGCGCTCGTCGGCGCCGCCGGCCGGGTGCTGCGCGCCGGCCCCGGCACCACCGCCCCGGACGTCGTCGGCAGCGTCACCAGCGGCGGCACCGAGTCACTGATCCTCGCCGTCAAGACCGCCCGGGACGCCCACCCGGAGATCTCCGAACCCCGGATCGTGGTGCCGTCGAGCGCACATGCGGCATTCGCCAAGGCGGCGCACTACCTGCGGGTGGCGCTGGACGTCGTGCCCGTCTCCCCGGAGACGCTGCGTCCCGACCCGGCCGCGATGGCCGCCGCGATCCGCCCGGAGACGGTGCTGGTCGCCTGCTCCGCGCCGTCGTACGCGCACGGGGTGGTGGACCCGGTCACGCAGATCGCGGCCGCCGCGGCCGAGGCCGGGGTTCGCTGCCACGTGGACGCCTGCTTCGGCGGCTGGACCCTGCCGTACCTGCGTCGGCTCGGGGAGCCGGTGCCGCCGTTCGACTTCGCGGTGCCCGGGGTCACCTCCATCTCGGTCGACCTGCACAAGTACGCGTACGCGCCGAAGGGGGTGTCGGTGCTGCTGCACCGCGACGCCACGCTGCGCGCCCCGCAGTACTTCGCGTACGCCGACTGGCCCGGCTACACCATGATCAACCCGGTGATCGCGTCCACCCGCTCGGGCGGCCCGATCGCCGCCGCGTACGCCACCCTGCGGCACCTCGGCGACGAGGGTTACCTGCGGCTGACCGCCCTCACCCGAGACGCGGTGGCCGGGCTGGCCGACGCGGTCCGCGCCGTCGACGGGCTGCGGTTGATGGCCGAGCCGGAGTCGACGGTCGTCTGCTTCACCGCCACCGACGGTGCCCCCGACCTGTTCGTCCTGGTCGACGAGCTGACCGCGCGGGGCTGGCACACCCAACCCCAACTGTCGTACGACGGCCTGCCCGCCAGCGTGCACCTCACGGTGACCGCCGCTGTCGCGCCCCGGGTCGCCGAGTTCGGGCCGGACCTGACCGCCGCTGTGGCCGCAGCCAGGGCCGCCGGCCCGGTGCGGCTGCCCGCCGAGCTGGCGGCACTGGTCGGTGCGCTGACCCCCGAGGCGCTGACCCCGGACCTGATCGCCGGCCTGGCCGCCGGGCTGGGCCTGGGTGGCGAGGAGGGATCGGACGCGGGACCGCTGCCGGAGCGGATGGCACTGGTGAACACACTGCTCGACGCCGCGCCATCGGCGCTGCGCGAGCGGTTGCTAGTGGAATTCGTCAGTCTGCTGCAACGCCCCAACTGGGCGCCGAGCTGACCGTGCGGCTACGGGCCCGGCCTTCGGTGCCGGCCGGGCCCGTAGCCGCAGGGCGATGTCAGACCTTGCCCGTCTCCTCGATGCTCTCGTCGAGCAGTTCCGCCAGCGCTGTCCGGCCGCGGTGCAGCCAGGACTTGATGGTGCCCTCGGCCACCCCCTCCTGACTCGCTATCTCATTGACCGGCAGGTCGGCGAGGTAGCGCAGGATGACGGCCCGCCGGTGGTGGGCGGGCAGTTGGGCCAGCGCAGCGTCGATCGCCACCCGATCGGGCGTCGGCCCGGCCATCGTGGCCTCGACCCGCCGTTGCCGGAGCAGGTGGTTGCGCGCGGTTTGGAGCCGCCGCCAACGGCTCCGGGCGAGGTTCAGGGCGACCTGCCGGACCCAGGCGACCGGGTCGTCGTACCGGGCCAGCCGGTCCCACCGGGTCAGGGCCCGGCAGAACGCCTCCTGCGCGAAATCCTGGGCCTGTGAGAGGTCGCCCACGTAGGCACTCAGTTGGCTGGTCACGCTGCGAAAGTGCGCGTGGTAGAAGTCGTCGAAGCTCTCGGTCGTGCTGCGCTCTCCGGCCATCGCGGCAATTGCCGCCGGTGGCTCGTTGGCACGGGTTCCCGTCATCACTGTCACTGCCTCCCCGTTCGCCGTCGGGCCCGTACCCGAGGCGGTCGTACCACTCGCTCAGCGGGGATCGTTTCCGTGGTCCCCGCTGTCGGCGGTCCTGCTCGGCGCGCCGTACCCCCGTAGAAGCCCGGAACGGGCCTCGGGGTTGCCGCCGACGCTGTGGATCGACTGTCGTATGGGGGACTGAGTGGCGAGGCGGGGTCGGACGCGGGGCCAGCGCCCGCGTGGTGAGCGGAGCGCCGGCCGCGTCGTACGCCCCCGTGGCGTACGACGCGGCCGGCGACCGTCAGCCGTAGGTCAACGTCATCTGAACCAGGTTGTCGGCTCTGTTGACGTCCGGCAGGACGTCACGTTCGCTGTCCATCGGCTGGACGTCCACGTCCGCCTTGTTCGTGCTCAGCGTGATCCCTTCGAGCACCCGGAAGTCCAGGTCCAACCGCATCTCCGCCCCGGCGGCCAGCTGACCCAGGCGGCAGGTGATCGGTTCGACGCTGTCGTGGACGCCCGCGCACGTGCCCCACCCGTCGACGTCCGCGCGCACCGCCGCGGGCACGCCCAGCCGCAGCACCACGTGGGCGACCGGGCCCGTGCCCCGGTTACGAATCCGTACCGTGGCCGTACCCGTCCGGGAGCCGTCGTCGGCAGTTCTCAGCACGAGGTCACCGGTGGTGACGGAGACGTCCGCCAGGTTCGGGTTCGGACCGAAGCTCGTCGGCCCGGAGACCTGGCTGAAGGCGTCACCCTTCCAGCGGTAGCCCCGCCACTGCCGTTGTGACCACCTGGCGTTCCAGCCACCCCCGGGAGCGATGTCACCGACCTGAACACGAACCGTGCCGTCGCCCACGACATCCAGCGCGAACAGCCACTCCGGCTTGTCGATGGTGGTCGCGACCACCCGGCCGACAGTCGTGGCCTTTCCTTCCTCGTCGCGGTCGAAGGCGACCACCTGCATCGGCCCGCGGGTGCCGAGCACGCACTGCACGAGAGCCACTGTCTCCGCCGCGCCGTCGCCGTCGATGTCGCCGTGGTCGAGCGCCAGGAGCCAGTTCGCGCCCTCCCGTGCGTCGGCGGTGAGCCGCGTCTGCGACGCCGGGCAGCCTCGTCCGGCCCGCCATGCCGGCAGGGTCACCGGCACCCCCAGCAGTTGGGCCCGGCTGAACCGGCCGTCCGGAACCCCGATGGTCGGGCTGGCACTGGTCCCGGCAGGGCTGGGGGTCGGACTCGTCGGCGTCGGCGTCGGCGTCGGTGACGCCGAGATGCTCGGCGTCGGGTCGACCGGACCGGGCCGATGGTCCGGGCCGCTCAACGCCGCGTATCCGACGGCCGACCCGCCGAACAGGGCGAGCGCCGTCGTGGCGGTGGCAGCCAGCCGGCGTCGGCCGCGGCCTCGTACGGTCCGTCGAACGGCGGCGGGCCCCGGCGCCTCGACCTCCGCCAGCGCGGTACGGCGGTAACGGGCGAACTCTTCGGCGAGGTCAAGAATCTCCTGCTCAGACATCCCGCACCTCCTCAAAGGTGTCGCGTAGGTGAGTGGCGAGCGCGGTTCGGCCCCGGTGCAGCCAGGACTTGACGGTCCCTTCGGCGACCTGTTCCTGGGCGGCGATCTCCGCGACCGTCAGGTCGGCGAGGTAGTGCAGTACGACGGCCCGCCGCTGTTTCGGCGGCAACTTCGCCAACGCGGTGTCGACGGCGACCCGGTCGGGGCTCGGCTCCGCGGCGTGTGTCTCGCGCTGCCGCAGCAGCCACTGCTGGGCGGTCCGCAGCCGCCGCCAGCGGTTGTGTCCGAGATTCCACGCGACCCGACGGACCCAGGCCAGGGGGTCCTGGTATCCGGCGAGCCGGTCCCAGCGGGCGTACGCCCGACAGAACGCCTCCTGAACCAGGTCCTGTGCCTGCCCCCGGTCACCGGTGTACGCGGTCAGCTGCACCACCAGGCCGCGGTAGTGGGCGTGGTAGAAGTCGTCGAAGACCAGCTCTGCCGGCGCGGAGGTTGCGGCTCCCGGTGGGTCCGGTGGGCGCCCACCCACCGGCACATCTCGTGTCACAAGCACTTGTCCTCCCCGTGGCGGCTGCCAGCGTCGTGTTCGCCAGCACCGGTCACACAAGCGAGCGCACCGGTAGGTTGCGCGTCAATCGCTGCCGATCTTTGTCGGCTCGGGGACAATTGGTGGGCCGCTCGGGCCGATCACCGCCGGACCGCACGGACGCCGGCTGTGATTCACTGTCGGTGAGGAGAGGGGGCGGTCGTGCAGCTGCCGGCAGTGCTCGGCGAGCCGATCCGGTTCGTGCTGAACTGGGGGCGCCGCTACTCGCTCTGGGTGTTCAACTTCGGTCTGGCCTGCTGTGCCATCGAGTTCATCGCCACCAGCATGGGTCGGCACGACTTCATCCGACTCGGCGTGATCCCGTTCGCCCACGGCCCCCGCCAGGCCGACCTGATGGTGGTCTCCGGCACGGTGACCGACAAGATGGCCCCGGCGATCAAGCGCCTGTACGACCAGATGCCCGAGCCGAAGTACGTCATCTCGTTCGGCGCCTGCTCCAACTGCGGCGGCCCCTACTGGGATTCGTACTCGGTGACCAAGGGCGTCGACCAGCTCATCCCGGTCGACGTGTACGTGCCCGGCTGCCCGCCCCGGCCGGAGGCGTTGCTGCACGGCATCCTGCGCCTGCAGGAGAAGATCGCCGCCGAGCAGTCCGGCATCGGAGGTGTGCCGCAACGGGACGTGCTGGCCGCGCCGCTGGACGCCCCGCCTCGCGAGGCCGCCGCGCCCCGCTCGGTCGACTCGCTCACCGCCCCGCCGGTACGCCCACCAGCCGCGACCTGACAGCGTGCGTCGCCACCCTGTTGTGGACCCGCCGCACTAGCCTGCGCACTATGAGCAGCTCAGGGGACCAGCGCTCCGCCCACATCGTCGACGTGCTCACCGAGGAGTTCGGCGCGTCGATGGCTATCGACCCGGCCGCCTTCCGCCGCAAGTTCCGCAAGATGGCGGCGTCGCCGTTCGCCTTCTACCGGGGCAGCGCAGCGCTGTTCTATGCCGACCAGCTCGGCGACTTCGCCGACGACCGGTTCTCCGACGAGCAGACCAGCCGGGTGTGGATCCACGGTGACCTGCACGCGGAAAACTTCGGCACCTACATGAACGCCTCCGGGCAGCTCGTTTTCAACGTCAACGACTTCGACGAGGCGTACGTCGGGCCGTTCACCTGGGACCTGCGCCGGCTCGCGGCCAGCGTGGCGCTGCTCGGCTACGGCAAGGCGCTCTCCGACACGGCGATCGGGGAGCTGGTGGCCGGGTTCGCCCGGTCGTACCTGACCGAGCTGCGGGCCATCGCCGCCGGCGGTGACGACGCGATCGGTTCGATCACCCTGGACAACGCCGACGGGGTGCTACGCCGGGTGCTCCAACGGGCCCGGCTCAACACCCGCGTGGACCTGCTCGCCGCGCAGACCACCATCGACAACTACGAGCGACGGTTCTCCATCGGCGACGGCGTCTTCGAGATCGACGACGCCACCCGGGACCTGGTCAGCGCCGCCTTCCAGGATTACCTGGGCACCCTGCCAACCGCCTCGACGCAGCTGCGCCCGGTGGCGGCGCGGATCAAGGACGTGGTGCTGCGTAAGGGGGTGGGCATCGGCTCGGCCGGGCTGCCGTCGTACAACCTGCTGCTGGAGGGGCACACCCAGGCGCTGGAGAACGACGTCGTCATCTACATGAAGCAGGCGCAGGTGCCGGCCGTGGCGCGGTACGTCACCGACGAGTCGGTCCGCGGCTACTTCCAGCACCAGGGGCACCGGACCGCCGAGTCGCAGCGGGCGTTGCAGGCGCACGCCGACCCGTGGCTGGGCTTCACCGAGCTGAACGGGGCCGGTCAGCTGGTCGCCGAGGTCTCCCCGTACGCCGCCGACCTGGACTGGTCGGACGTGAACGAGCCGGAGGAACTGACCGGCGTTCTCGTCGACCTCGGTCGGGCGGTGGCCCGGATGCACTCGGTCGCCGACGACGAATCCAGTCACGACCTGGTGGACTACTCCACCGAGGAGGCGATCGTCGCTGCTGTGGACGCCGACGAGTCGGGATTCGTCGCCCACCTGGTGGACTTCGCGCACGCGTACGGGGTGCGCGCCCGCCAGGACCACCAGCTCTTCGTCGACCTGTTCCGCAACGGTCGACTGCCGGGCATCTGATCGGGCGCCGCGTCGCTCAGGACGCGAACTCCAGCACCACCTTGATGTCGTCCGGCCCCGGGGTGTACGCGTCGGCGTACCGGTTCACCGGCACCCGCCGCGTGATCAGCGACTCGAGCCAGACCTGGTCGGCGCGGGCGAGCGCCTGCGCGGCCATGGTCCAGTGTCGTCGGTTGGCGTTCACCGAGCCGAACACCACGTTGTTCTCCAGCACCAGCGCCCGGTTCAGCGCCCCGGCGTCGAAGTCGATGCTCCGGCCACCACTGGACACCCCGGCCAGGCAGACGATCCCGGTGGGGGCCGCCTTGCACATGACGTCGAGGACCACTGTGGGAGCACCGGTGCACTCGATCACCACGTCCGGCTCGAAGGGCAAATCGTTGACCGGCACCGTGTGGTAGGTGGCGCCCAGCCCGGCGACCAACTCCGGCTTCGGCCCCTCGGTGTTGCGGTCCAGCACGTGGACGGTGAGCCCACGCTGGGTGCCGAGCAACGCGGCCAGCAGACCGATCGGCCCGGCCCCGGTCACCAGGACGGTCTGCGGCTGCCACTCGGCCCGGTGCCCGATCCGCTCGATGTGGTCCCAGGCCTTCGCCACCACACTTGTCGGCTCCAGCAGCACGCCGACCTGGGCAAGTGTCGGGTCGAGCTTGACCGCGAACTGGGGTTCGATCCGCCAGCGGTCCCGGGCGAACCCGGGAAGCGCCTTGATGCCGTGTTCGGTGTACTGATCATTGCGGCACATGTCCCACTCGCCGACCGCACAGTTCGGGCAGGGGACCGGATCGGGGTGTCTGACGATGCCGGCCACCAGGTCTCCGGGTTGCAGGGTGCCGCTGGAGTCCTCGATCACCCGGCCCAGTGACTCGTGCCCGATGACCAGGCGGTCAGCACCCGGGGGCGCCTCGCCGTACTCCCCGGCGATGATCTCGTGGTCGGTGCCGCAGATCCCCACCGCCAGCGCCTCGACCAGAACAGAGCCCTCCTCGGCAGCCGGCTCCGGCTGATCGTCGACGAGGCTCAGCGAGTTGGCGACCCCAGGTCTTACCGTCACAGCGCGCACGTCCTCATCTTTCCCCGCGCAGGCGCGCGCCACGCCCAAAGCCGGCAGATCGCCGGGCATCGGCGGCGGCCAGGTGCGGCCTCGGCCGGCACTAGGATCAGCGGCATGACTCCCGAAGAGGTCGGCGCTCGACTGGTCGCGCTGCTCGCGCCGGCTGAGGCGACGCCGTCGGTCTCCGGCGGGCAACGTTTCGCCCGGGCCACCATCGACGTGCCACCCACGAGTTGGCTCACAGCGGTTTCGGCCGCCCGCGACGACGCCGAGCTGGCCTGTGACTTCTTCGACTGGCTCTCCGCCGTCGACGAGTTGGCCGAGGGCTTCGACGTGGTGGCGCACCTCTGGTCGACGCGACTGCGGCACGGCGTGCTGCTGCGTACCCGGTTGCCGAGAAGCGCGCCAACTGTCGCCTCGGTGGTCGACGTCTACCCCGGTGCCGCCTGGCACGAGCGGGAGACGCACGAGATGTTCGGCATCGACTTCGCCGGGCATGAGGAGCTGCTGCCGCTGCTGCTGCCGCCGGAGTTCGAGGGTCACCCGCTGCGCAAGGAGTTCGTGCTGGCTTCCCGGGTGGCGAAGCCCTGGCCGGGCGCGAAGGAGCCGGGCGAGTCCGAGGCCGGCGGCGGGCGTCGACCGATCCGCCCGCCGGGCGTTCCCGCTCCGGGCGAGTGGGGGCCCACGCCCACCCCGGCCGGCGCCGGTGGCGTGGGGGAGGGCCCGCGTGGCGGCACCCCCGCCAGACCGGCCCGCGAGCGTCCGGCGCGGCCCGCCCCGGGGGCCCGTCCGGCGCGTACTCCCCGCCCGGTCGGCGCCACCGACGGCCCGATCCCTGCCGACCAGCCCGCGCCCGACGCAGGCCCGGCCGCACCTGACCAACCTGGCGCCGGCCCGGCCTCCGCGGCCGTGCGCGGCGTTGGCCCGGCCAACCAGCCCGCGCCCGACGCGGCCGCACCTGACGAATCTGGCGCCGGCCCGACTGCCGCGCCCGCGTCCGGCGCGGCCACATCTGCCGAGCCCGTGTCCGGCGGGCCTGCTGCCGAGCCCGTGCCCGGCGTCGACGAGGTCGGCCATACGGCGTCCGGTGCGGCCGCACCGGACAAGCCCGGCGAGGGCTCGGCCGCGCCGGGTGGCGAGCCGGTCGCGGACCCGCCGGGTCGCGACGGCCGGAGCGACCACGACGGGGGTACGGCCTGATGCCGCTCTGGGTGGAGTTGGTGCTCCGGATCGGCGGCGTGGTGGTCGCTTTCCTCACCCTGCCGTTGCTTGTCGGCCAGGCCGAGCACAAGGTGATGGCGCACATGCAGGGTCGGCTCGGCCCGATGTACGCGGGCGGCTTCCACGGCTGGGCGCAGCTCGTGGCCGACGGGGTCAAGTTCGTGCAGAAGGAGGACATCACCCCGCGCGAGGCGGACCGGGCGGTGTTCCGGTTGGCACCGGCGGTGGCACTGGTGCCCTACCTGCTGGTGTTGCTCGTCATTCCGCTCGGTCCGAACGACCTGGTCGGGCAACCGTTGGACATCGGCCTCTTCTTCGTGCTGGCCGTGGTCGGCGTCGGGGTGGTGGCGGTGCTGATGTCGGCGTGGGCGTCGGCCAACAAGTACAGCCTGCTGGGCGGATTGCGCGGGGCGGCCCAGTTGCTCGGTTACGAGCTGCCGCTGGTGCTGGCCGCCGCGTCGGTGGCGATGGCGGCCGGCACGCTCAGCCTGTCGGGCATCGTCGAGGCGTGGCAGCCGTGGTGGCTGCTCTGGCAGGCACCCGCGATGATCATCTTTTTCGTCGCCGGGCTGGCCGAGATCCGTCGACCACCGTTCGACATGCCGGTGGCCGACTCGGAGCTGGTCTTCGGCTACATGACCGAGTACACCGGTCTGCGGTTCGCGTTCTTCCTGCTCGCCGAGTACGTCGGCATCGTGGTGATCGCCGCGCTGACCACTGTGCTGTTCCTGGGTGGTTGGCAGGGCCCGTTCGCCGACGACCAGTTGGGCTGGCTCTGGACGCTGCTCAAGATCTTCGCGGTCTCCTTCGTGATCATCTGGCTCCGGGTCTCCTACCCCCGGCTACGCGAGGATCAACTCCAACGCCTCTGCTGGCTGGTCCTGGTCCCGGCCGCGCTGGCGCAACTGGTCCTGACCGCTGCCGTCCGCATAGCGCTGTAACCCCGCCCCGCCCGGCCCTGCCGCGCGGCCCCGCCGCCCCTGCTGCGTCGATCATGGAGTTGTGGTGGGTGACAAAGCGCCCGTACAGGAGTAATCCAGGCACCACAACTCCATGATCGACGGGGTCGAGAGGTCACCGACCCGCGATCTTGCACTTACTGTGCCGACAGAAGGGGCAAATTGCTCGAACCGGCGACCGAAACTGCAAGATCGGCGGGGCGGGGCGGGGCGGGGCGGGCGCGGGCGCGGGGCGGGGTTGCTTGTTCAGGGCAGCGGGGTGTGGGTGGGGTCTACGGGCTCGACCGGGGGTGGGGGTGGGGTGCCGTCGCCGAACGGGCGGCCACCCAGCGCTTCCCGATCGTGTGGGGTGAGCCAGTTGGACAGGTCCGGGCCGAGCGGCACGATTCCGGTCGGGTTGATGTCGCGGTGTACCTCGTAGTAGTGCCGCTTGATGTGGTCGAAGTCGACGGTGTCGCCGAACCCGGGAGTCTGGAACAGGTCCCGGGCGTACGCCCACAGCACCGGCATCTCGCTGAGCTTCTGCCGGTTGCACTTGAAGTGCCCGTGGTAGACCGGGTCGAAGCGGACCAGCGTGGTGAACAGCCGTACGTCGGCCTCGGTGATGGTGTCGCCGACCAGGTAGCGCTGGTCGGTCAACCGCTCGGTGAGCCAGTCCAGCCGGTCGAAGAGCTGGTGGTACGCCTTGTCGTACGCCTCCTGGTTGCCCGCGAACCCGCACCGGTAGACGCCGTTGTTGACGTCCCGGAACACCACGGCGTTGACCTCGTCGATCTGCTCGCGTAGGTGCTCGGGGTAGAGCTGCGGTGCGCCCTCGCGGTGGTACGCCCTCCACTGCGTGGACAGGTCCAGGCTCATCTGCGCGTAGTCGTTGGTCACCACCTGCCCGGTCGGCACGTCGATGATCGCCGGCACTGTGATGCCGCGCTCGTAGCCGGGGAAGCGCTTGAAGTACGCCTCCTGGATGCGCTCGATGCCGAGTACCGGGTCCCGGCCGTCGGGGTCGAGGTCGAAGGTCCAGCTCCGCGCGTCGTGGGTCGGGCCGGCCACCGCCATCGAGAGGGCGTCCTCCAGACCGAGCAACCGCCGCACGATGATCAGTCGGTTGGCCCACGGGCAGGCCCGGCTGACCGCCAGCCGGTACCGGCCCGGCTCGACCGGGTATCCGTCGCGCCCGTCCTCGGTGATCCGGGTGGCGATGTACCGCTGGTCGCGGGTGAACTCGCCGCCCGGCTCGACGTACTTGCCGCCTTTTTCCTCGCCCACGTCGCCCTCCCGGTCTGGTCTGTTGTCTCTACCCAATCCTCGCGGATCTACGGCGCACAGTGGTCCGGATACCCTGCCGGCATGACGGATGTGGAGGCGGCGGCCCGGCGGTTCATCGCCGATGTGTGGAATGCCCGCCAGGAGGAGTCGGCGTACGAGCTGGTCGCCGAGGAGTGCCCGGGGCTGGGCGGCACCGGGCCGGAGGCGACGTTGGCCTGGCACCGCGAGCGTCGGGCGGCCTTCCCGGACCTCCGCTACAAGATCGTCGACGTGGTCGCGGCCGGTGAGCGGGTGGCGGTGCACTGGCGGGCCGCGGGCACCCACGCGGGGCAGTTCGGGCCGGTGCCGCCGACCGGGCAGGTGGTCAGCTACTCGGGGGCGACGTTCCTGCGCTTCGACACCGCGGGCCGGATCGTCGAGGTGTGGAGCTGCAACGAATTGTTCCAGTTGTTGCAACAACTCGGCGTCGAGATGCTCCCACCGGCCGTCGTCGGCGGACCCGGGGCGTGATCTGGCTGTTCCGCAGGTGACCGCGCTCCTCGGGTGAGCCCTGAGGTCGTCGACCTGTGGGTGGTGGTCGCGCGCGCAGTGGCCACAGGGCAGGATGGTCGACATGAGCGACCCCAGCGAGCGCGGCGACACCAGCGAGCGCGGCCTCCCCGGCGCGGGCCTGGTGAAGGGGCTGGCGGTCACCCTCAAGACGATGACCAGCCGGTCGACCACTCAGCAGTACCCCGATGTGGCCCCCGAGCTGCCGCCCCGTTCGCGTGGCGTGATCGCGTTGTCGGAGGAGAACTGCACGGTCTGCATGCTCTGCGCCCGGGAGTGTCCGGACTGGTGCATCTACATCGACTCGCACAAGGAGGAGGTGGTGGTGCCCGGCGCCGCCCGCCCCCGCCAGCGCAACGTGCTCGACAAGTTCGACATCGACTTCTCGCTCTGCATGTACTGCGGCATCTGCATCGAGGTCTGCCCGTTCGACGCGCTCTACTGGTCACCGGAGTTCGAGTACGCCGAGTACGACATCAAGGACCTGCTGCACGACAAGGACCACCTCGGTCAGTGGATGGCCACCGTTCCGCCGCCGCCCGCGCACGACCCGAACGGCGAGCCGGCCAAGGAGGAGACCTCCGCCGCGCGCAAGGCGGCCGCCGCACGTCCCGCTCCGCCGGCGGTACGCTCCGACGCCGACCAGGACCCGGCGTCGTGAGCGCCCGGGCCGCAAGGGCGCTCCGGTGACCGGCGCGGACGTGCTGCTGCTCGCCCTCGGCGCGGTGGCGGTCGGCGCGGGCGTGCTGGTGGTGACCACGAAACACCTGGTCCGGGCCGGGCTCTACCTGGTGGTCTGCCTGGGCGCGTTGGCCGGTGACTTCCTGGTGCTCAGCGCCGAGTTGGTGGCCTGGGTGCAGGTGCTGATCTACGTGGGCGCGGTGGTGGTCCTGCTGCTGTTCGCGGTGATGCTGACCCGAGCCCCGATCGGCGCTTCTGACGACCTGGACCGGCCGGGCTGGCCGGCCGCGCTGATCGGTGGCGGCGCCGGGCTGGGGCTTGCCGCGCTGCTGGTCGACGCGTACCGGTGGAGCACGGTCACGTTGCCTGACGCCGGCACCGCCGAGCGGCTGGGCGAGCAGATCTTCCAGTCCTGGGTGCTGCCGTTCGAGGTGCTGTCGGTGCTGCTGCTCTCCGCGCTGGTGGGCGCGATCGTGCTGTCCCGGCCGGACATCGGCCGTGCCGCCCCGCAACGCGACGCAGGCGACCTGGTCGACAGCGAGCCCGGGGGGCGCCGGTGAGGCCGGTCATCCCGTACGTCACCGCCGCGCTGCTGTTCGGCCTCGGCGTGTACGGCGTACTGCGCCGCCGCAACGCGGTGCTGGTGCTGATGTCGGTCGAGTTGATGCTCAACGCTGTCAACCTGATCCTTGTCACCGCGGACACCACGGCCCGCGCCGTGCTCCCGCACTCGGGGCAGGTCTTCGCGCTGTTCGTCATCGTCCTCGCCGCCGCCGAGATCGGGGTGGGGCTGGCGATCGTCCTTCAGCTCTACCGGTTGCGGGCGACCGTCGCGGTGGATGACGTGCCGCTCACCGAGTCGCCAGATCCCTCCGCCGGGCGCGAGCCGGTCGTCGCGGACTCGGAGGTTGGCCGGTGACCGGGCTGCTCGGGGCGCTGCTGCCCGCCGTACCGCTGGTCGCCGGGCTGCTCGGTCTGCTGCTGCCACCGGCCCCTCGGCGCGACAGCGCGACCGGCGGCGACCGGGCCCGGTCGGCCGCCGTGACGCTCGGCGTCACCGGTGCGGCCGGCGCGCTGGCGTTGGCCGTCGCTCTGCTGTTCACCGTGGACGGGCCGACGGAGACGTCGGCCACCTGGGTCGACTTCGGCGGGCTGGCGGTGACCCTCGGCGTACGGCTGGACGGCGCCGCCGTACTGGTCGCGGTGGCGGTCACCGCTGTCGCCCTGGCCGTGCAGGTCTACTCGATCGGCTACCTGCGCCGCGGTCCGCACGACGACGTCGACGTGGACCACCGCTACCCGCCCTACGCCGCCCAGATCAGCCTCTTCACCGGTGCCATGCTGCTGGTGGTGGTCGCCGGTGACCTGATCATGCTGTTGGTCGGCTGGGAGGTGATGGGCCTCTGCTCGTACCTGCTCATCGCCCACGACCGCCGACTGGCCGGCGCCCCCGCCGCCGCCATGAAGGCGTTCCTGGTGACCCGGGTCGGTGACGTCGGGTTCCTGCTCGGCATCGCGCTGCTGGGTGTGTCGACGGGCAGCTTCCGGATCGCCGACGTGCTCGCCCACGACCATTCCGGCGCGACGTTGACCGCTGCCGGCCTGCTGCTGCTCGCCGGTGTGGCCGGCAAGAGCGCGCAGTTCCCGCTGCACACCTGGTTGCCGGACGCGATGGCCGGCCCGACCCCGATCTCCGCGCTGATCCACGCCGCGACGATGGTCGCCGCCGGGGTGTACGCGGTGGCCCGGCTCTACCCGCTGTTCACGGCCGCGCCGGTGACGCTGACGGTGCTGGGGGTGCTCGGCGCGATCACGCTGCTGCTCGGCGCGCTCGCCGCCACCGCCCAGGACGACATCAAACGCGTGCTGGCCTGGTCGACGGTTTCCCAACTGGGTTACATGACCGGCGCGCTGGCGGTCGGTTCACCGTCGGCCGCACTGTTCCACCTGCTCACCCATGCCGCCTTCAAGGCGCTGCTGTTCCTCGCCGCCGGTGCCGTGATCCACGCCGTCGGCACCACGCTGATGTCGGAGATGGGCGGGCTGCGGCGCAGCATGCCGGTGACGTTCTGGTGCACTGTGGTGGGCCTTGGCGCGTTGGCCGGGGTGCCGCCGTTGGCCGGTTTCTGGAGCAAGGACGGCGTGCTGACGGTTGCCGAGTCGGCCGCGCTGGAGGGCACCGGGCCGGCCCCGTCCTGGGTGGGCTGGATCGTCTGGATCGCCGGGCTGATCGGCGTGGCGGTCACCGCCTGGTACGCGGGTCGGCTGCTGTTGCGCGCCTTCTTCGGCGCCCCGCGCCTGCCCCTGGTTCAGCCGCACGACCCGCCGGCCGTGCTCCGCTGGCCGGTGCTGCTGCTGGCCGTGCCGGCCGCGCTGCTCGGTCTGGTCGGGTTCGTCGGGGCGTTCGCCGACCGGCTGCGGTTCCCCACGGTCCCGGTGGCGGGTTCCGAGGACGGCCTGGTCCACCTGGGGCCGGGGGTGCTGCTGCCGCTCGCGTTCCTGCTGTTCGGCGCCGCGCTGGTGACGCTGGGCTGGCGGCGCGACCCGGCCGCCGACCCGGCCGCCGCGCTGGGTCCGCTGCGGCCGGTCTTCGCCCGCGCGTTCCGGTTCGACGACGTGCAGCGCACCCTCGTGGTACGTCCCGTCCGCGCGCTGGCCCGCGCCGCGCGCACGGGTGACGAGGTGGTGGTGGACGGCGCGGTCGAGGGCAGTGGGCGAGCCGCGTCCGGTCTGGGCGCGGGGCTGGCCGCGCTGCACCGCGCGGCGCTGCCCCGGGCCGCCGCCGGCGTACTGGCCGGTGCTCTGCTGATCGGCCTGGCCGCCGCCGTGTTGGGAGTTGTCCAGTGAGCGCGAGGAGTGAGCCGGGTTTGCGAGCCCCGCAGTCGCGAACAGAGGCGGTCCAGTGATGTTCGGGCAGGGGTTGCTGGTAGCGGTGCTGGCGGTGCCGGCGCTGGGTGCGGTCGCGGTGGCGGCGACGCCCCGGGACCGGGCGGCCCGGCTGGTCGGCACTGTCGCGGCGGCGTTGACCCTGCTGGCAGCGGTGCCGCTGGTGTTCGATCGTCGGGGCTGGGTCGTCTGGTCGGGCAACGAGCCGGCGGTGCGCCCGTGGCACCAACTGGACCTGCCCTGGGTGCCCGGTCTGGAGTTGCGCTTCCACCTCGGCGTCGACGGCATCTCCTGGCCGCTGGTGGTGTTGACCGCGCTGCTCACGTTGCTCTGCTGCGCGTACACGATGTGGCGGGTCCCGGACGGCGGCAGCGGCCGGGTGCTCGTCGCGCTGCTGCTGGTGGTCGAGGTGGGCATCCTGGGCACCTTCCTCGCCCTGGACCTGGTGTTGTTCTTCCTCTTCTTCGAGGTCGTCCTGCTGCCGATGTACGCGATCATCGCCGGCTGGGGTGGCGCGGACCGGCGTCGGGCGGCCCGGAAGTTCGCCCTCTACACGCTGTTCGGCTCGGTGCTGCTGCTGGTCGGCGTGTACGTCGTGGTCGCCGCCGCCGGCACCGCCGACCTGGTGACGCTGACCGGTGGCGCGGGGATGTCCCGGGGCACCCAGTTGGCCGCGTTCACTCTGCTCGCGTTGGCGTTCGCGGTGAAGAGCCCGCTGTGGCCGTTGCATTCCTGGCTGCCCGACGCGCACACCCAGGCGCCCACCGTGGGCAGCGTCGTGTTGGCCGGTGTGCTGCTCAAGATGGGCACGTACGGCCTGATCAGGGTCGCCGTGGGGGTGGCACCGGAGGGCGCCCGTTGGGCAGCGCCGGTGCTCGGCGTGCTCGCCGTCGCCGCGATCCTGATCGGTTCGCTGGTCTGCCTGGCCCAGTCGGAGGTCAAGCGACTCATCGCGTACTCCAGCGTGGGGCACATGGGCTTCGTGCTGTTGGGCGTCGCCACGCTGACCGCCACCGGCATCCAGGCGGCGCTGATCGGCAACGTCGCGCACGGGGTGATCACCGGCCTGCTGTTCTTCCTGGCCGGGGCGGTGAAGGACCGTACCGGCACGGGCACCCTCACCGAGCTGTCCGGGCTGCGGGAGACCTCGCCCCGGTTGGCGGGTCTGCTCGCGTTCGCGGCGATCGCGTCGCTGGGCCTGCCCGGCCTGGCCGGTTTCTGGGGCGAGGCGTTCGCGGTGATCGCCGCCGTGCAGGTGGGTGGTCCGCTCTGGACCACCCTCGGGGTGCTGGCGGCGGTCGGTGGGGCGCTCACCGCCGCGTACTTCCTGCGGTTGCTGCGCCAGGTCACCCACAATCGGCCGAGCCCCGCCGTCGGTCGGGTCGGCCCCGGCCTGGCCGGGGCGGAGTTGACCGCCTGGGTGCCGCTGGTGCTGCTCGCGTTGGCAATCGGGCTGGCGCCCACGCTGGTCCTCGGCGTCGCCGAGGCTCCCGTCGACGCCCTGATCGGGGTGGTTTCCCGGTGAGCGCGAGGAGTGCAGCGGAGCGGAGCCCCGCAGTCGCGATCGAAGGCGAGCTCAGATGAACGTCGTGCAGAGCGTGGACAGCGTCGCGCTGCTGCCGGCCTATCTGGCCGCCGGCACGGCCGTGCTCGTGCTCATCACCGATCTGCTCGTGGCCCGGCCACGGGCCACCATCGCCGTGGCAGCGCTCGGCGCGCTCGGCACCGCCGTCGGCTCCGCGCTGGTCGGGGCGGGTGCCGAGCGGCGGACGTTCTGCGTGGGCGCCGACTGCTCCTGGATCTTCGGCGGTCGGGCTGCCCTGGTCGCCGTGGTGGTCGCGCTGCTCACGGTGGGTGTGCTCGGGCTGTCGGTGCCCGCGCTACGGGCCGGGCGGTCACCGGTCGGGGAGTACGCCTTCCTGTTGGCCTGCTCGATGACCGGCGGCGTGGTGCTGGGTGCGGCCGGCGACCTGATCACGCTGATCGTCGCGCTGGAGACGCTGACCCTGCCGCTGTACGTGCTGGTCGGCCTGCGCCGGGGCAGCCTCGCGAGCGCCGAGGCGGCGCTGACCTTCTTCGTGGTCAGCGTGGTTGCTACCACGCTGACCCTGCTCGGCGCGGCCCTGCTGTACGCGGTGACCGGTGGGCTGCACCTGGACCGGCTCGGCGCGTTGATCGCCGAGCAGCCAGAGTTGCGGGACCTGCCGTTGACCACCGCCGCGGTGGCGGTGCTGCTGGTCGGCCTGGCCTTCAAGGTGGCGGCGGTGCCGTTCCACGCCTGGGCGCCGGCCACCTACGACGGCGCGCCGCTGCCGGTGGCCGCGTACCTGTCCACGGCGTCGAAGCTGGGCGGCCTGGTCGCCCTGCTCGCCGTGGTGCAACGGGCGCTGCCGGCGGACCAGACCGGTCCGGTGCTCGCTCTGCTCGCCGTGCTCACCATGACCGTCGGCAACCTGGTCGCCCTGCGTCAGCGGCGGACCGTCCGGCTGCTCGCCTGGTCGTCCGTCGCGCAGGCCGGGTACATCCTCGCCCCGTTGGGAGCGTTGGCGCTGGCCGCCGGACGCACGGACGAGGCACGGTCCGCCGCGTACGCGGCCGCCATCGCGTACGCCGTCTTCTTCGTGGTGTTGGAGCTGGCCGCGTTCGCCGGAGTGACCGCGCTGCGGCCGGCGGGTGCGGACGGCGGCACGCTGGACGACCTGCGCGGGGCAGCCCGGCGGCACCCGTGGCGGGCTGCGGCGTTCGGTCTCGCGCTGGTGGGTCTGGCCGGTCTGCCGCCGGGGCTGGCTGGCCTGTTCGCGAAGGTGACAGTGGTCCGGGCGCTGCTGGACGGTGGCGCCGCCTGGCTGGCGCTGGTGGTGGCGTTGAACGCCGTGATCGGGCTCGCCTACTACCTGCGGGTGACCGCCGCGCTCTGGGCACCGACGCCCCTCGCCGCCCCGAACGTCGGCGGTGCCGCGGCCGTACCCGTGGTGGGTGTGGTGGGTGTGGTGCTGGCGGTGGCGACGGTGGCCGCCGTGGTGCTGGGTGTCGCCCCGCAGCTGGTGCTCGACCTGGCCGGACGTTGACCTGACCTGCGACTTCGGTCTCAGTGAACTCTCAGCGTTGTAACGGATGGTTGGCGGGTACCGGGTTGTTGAACCGGTCAGCGGATCCCGGCGATCCGTGCACCGAAGGAGACATCGTGCACCACAACCGTCTGAAGACCGCAGCGCTGCTTGGCCTGCTCAGCGCCCTGATCCTGGCGGTGGGCTACTGGTTCGGCGGCAGCGGCGGCCTGGTCATCGCCGTCGTCGTGTCTCTGGTCATGAACGGCGTCACCTACTTCTACTCCGACAAACTCGCACTGCGCTCGATGGGGGCGCAACCGGTCACCGAGGCGCAGTTCCCCGAGCTGTACCGGATGGTCCGGGAGTTGGCCACCGACGCCCGGCAGCCGATGCCGCGGCTCTACGTCAGCCCCACCGCGCAGCCCAACGCGTTCGCCACCGGTCGCAACCCGCAGCACGCGGCCGTCTGCGTGACCCAGGGCATCACCGAGATCCTCGACTACCGTGAGCTGCGCGGCGTGATCGGGCACGAGCTGTCCCACGTCTACAACCGGGACATCCTGATCTCCAGCGTGGCGGCCGGCCTGGCCAGCATCATCACCCTGCTGGCGAACCTCGCCTTCTTCATCCCGCTGGGCGGCGGGGACGACGAGGATCGACCCAACCCGGCTGTGCTGCTGCTCACCCTGATCCTGGGCCCGATCGCGGCCACTGTGATCCAGTTGGCGATCAGCCGGAGCCGCGAGTTCCAGGCGGACGCCTCGGGCGCCGAGCTGAGCCGCGACCCGCTGGCCCTGGCCAGCGCGCTCCGCAAGATCGACGCGGTGGCCCGACGTCGGCCGTTGCCGGCCCAGGGGCAGCTCACCAGCACCGCCCACCTCATGATCGCCAACCCGTTCCGGGGTGGCGGCATGGCGGCGCTCTTCTCCACCCACCCCAAGATGGAGGACCGCGTCGCCCGGCTGGAGCAGATGGCCCGCAACTCGGGGCCGGTGCAGTTCCAGCGCTGACCCACTGAAACACCGCCTCCGCCCGTACCCGGCCACGCCGGGTACGGGCGGAGTGCTGTATTTCCGTTGTCTACCGGCCGAGTGATGGCGTTAGGGTCATAACGGCTCACGCTCATTACATCCTCGGGAGGTTCACGGTGACCGCGCTGCGTCAGTACCTGGGTGTCTGGCGGATCCCCGGCGCGCCCATGCTGCTGATCTTCGGCATCATCGGGCGGCTCGGAATCGGCATGACCCCGCTGGCGCTGCTCCTGGTCGTCGAGCAGGTGACCGGGCGCTACTCGCTGGCCGCCATCGCCGGCGGCATCTACGCCCTCGCCGGCGCCGCGCTCAGCCCGATCGCCGGACGGATCGCCGACCGGGTCGGCCCCAGCCCCGTCCTGCTGCTCACCGCCGTGGCCCACCCGCTGGCACTGATCGGGCTGCTGCTGGCCAGCCGCTCCGGCGACGACGCGCTCCCCGTCATCTACCTCGCCGCAGGCGTGGCCGGCGCTACCTACCCACCCCTCAGCGCCGCCATCCGAGGCGCCTGGAACGACCTGACCGGCCCCAACTCCGGCCGATACCACCTCCGCAACACCGCGCTGGCCGCCGAGACCACACTGTTCGAAATCGTCTTCGTCCTCGGCCCACTGCTCGTCGCCGGCTTCGTCCTCGTCGCCGACGCGGCGGCCGCGCTGATCGGTGCGGCAGTGGTCACCCTGGTCGGCACGACCACCGTGGCCCTCGGGCAGGTCATGCGCGGCTGGCGTCCGCACCCGCAGGAACACCACGCGCGCGGCCTCGGCCCGCTACGGGTCGCCGGCTTCCCGGCCCTGCTGATCTGCGTCGCCGGCCTCGGCATCGCCTTCGGGGCCGCCGGTGTGATCGTGCCGGCGTTCGCGAGCGACCACGCCACCGGCGACCCGGAGAGCCTCGCCGGCGTCCTGCTCGCCGTCTGGGGGATCGGCAGCGCCATCGGCGGGCTCTGGTTCGGCGTCCGCAAGCCAGCACCGAACATGACCCGACAGTTCGCCCTGCTGCTCGCCGCGCTGGCCGCCACCTTCGCCGTCTTCGCGGTGATGCCCAACCCGCTCGCGCTGGGTGTCGCGCTGATCGCCGGCGGGGCCACCATCGCGCCCGCGCTGACCCTGGAGAACACCCTGGTCGGCCGGATCGCCCCGACCGGGATGTTGAACGAGGCGTACACCTGGGTGGTCACCGTCGCTGTGGCGTCGAGCGCCGCCGGCGGCTCGGTGGCCGGCGTGATCGTCGACCACGCCGGTGGCGTCCGCTGGGCGTTCCTGTTCGCCGGGGCGGCGGTCGCCGTCGGGGCTGCGGTCGCCGCACTACCCGCCGGGCCCATCGCCCGTGCGGAAACCACTGCGGTACGCGCCGAACACCCCGTCCCCGTCTGACCTGCTGTCTTCTGGCTGGTCGGCTCCGAGTCGTGGTCGGCTCGTGTCGTAATCGGGTTGCCCTTGATCGACTCGGGTTCCTGAAAGTCGCGGTGTCCCATCCGCCCGGACGCCCCGACTTTCAGGAAGTCGAGTCGATCTCAGCTGGACGCCCTGTGGCCGGGGGCCGGATCGCTGTGTATAGCCGTCAGCGGTAGTTGTTGAACTGGAGGGCGACGCCGAAGTCCTCGCCCTTGAGCAGCGAGATGACCGCCTGGAGGTCGTCCCTCTTCTTGCCGGTGACCCGCAGCTGGTCGCCCTGAATCTGGGCCTGCACGCCCTTGGGGCCCTCTTCGCGGATCTTCTTGCTGATGGCCTTGGCCTTGTCCGTCTCGATGCCCTGGATCACCTTGCAGTCGATCTTGAAGATCTTGCCCGACGGGCGCGGCTCCCCAGCATCCAGCGACTTCAGCGAGATGTTCCGCTTGACGAGCTTCTCCTTGAACACGTCCAGCGCGGCGCGGACGCGCTCCTCGGTCTCCGCCTGAAGGCCGATCGCCTCCTCGCCAGACCAGGAGATCTCAGCGCCGGTGCCGCGGAAGTCGAACCGCGTCGCAAGCTCCTTCTCCGCCTGACGAAGGGCGTTGTCGACCTCCTGACGGTCAACCTTGCTCACGATGTCGAACGACGGGTTCGCTGCCATGATTCTGCTCCTGCTGTCCGGCGGTCTGGGCCTGCCGTCGGCCGCCGACCAGCGGCACGACCCCCTGACCGTACCCGGTTGCGTAGGTGCCGGGGGGAGCCGCTATCCTTGCTTCCGCCGCCGCGTTACGACGCGGTGGGGTGCCCTGGCGGGTTGCCCGAGCGGCCAATGGGAGCGGACTGTAAATCCGTCGCGAAAGCTTCAGAGGTTCGAATCCTCTACCCGCCACCAGGTGCAGACACGGCCCCCGACCAGCAGAGATGCTGATCGGGGGCCGTTGTCGTTGGTCTGGCCAGGTCCTGCTGCGTCCAGCCGATGGCGACTGGTTGTGGACAGATGGGTCTTGCCTCTCGCGCTTCTTCGATTTTGCGGCTACCGGAACTCGCGCGCGACCTCGATCAGTCCGACGATGTGCGCGTTGAACTCGTCCAGTTCCTCGGCCGGCATCCACAGCTCCAGAATGGTCTTTCCGCCTGCCTGGCGGACCGGGTGGCGGCTGAGTAACTCCGGCCCGGTAGGGCGGCCACAGCACCGTCGTACCGTCCTCGCTGTTCATCTCGACCTCGCCGCTCGGAATCTTGCCGAGCCCGGACAGGCCCGGAGGGCCGGCACCCGAGGCCACCGCATTCGACTCGCGGTGAGGGTGGGCCAGTGACGGCTCCGACCCTGCCCGGCCTCGCACCCGCCCCGACCTCGGTTGCTCCTCGACGGGGTCGCGGCTGCGTGGCGGCTGCCAAGCTCGATCGACCGAGGTCGCCCGGTGCCTGGGCCGCGGAGCTTCGGCTTCAACGTTGGTGCCCGTGTCCTGGAGCCCGGCCTACCGCTTCGCTGTGATTCGCCCGTTGCGGTGATCGATCTCTTGTGGTCGAGCCAGTTGGCGCTGCCGCACCAGCCTGGGGCCCTGTGCGTTCGGTCCTGCCCGCGCGCTGCATCTTCCACGATCGATGGAACATGGCAACTGAGCTGCTCCTACGTCGGGAGTGGTCAGCTGACGTGCGGGGCGTCGTTCATCTGAAATGAACCCGACGAGGTACTAGCCAGATGGCGTGGAGCCGGTATGGTGGTCGATGGCCGGACTTGAGGCGTGCGTTCGGTCTCACTGCCGGATCTTACTGACAGTGACGTTCGAACCGGATGTGGCGAGTGCTTACAACTGGACCCGAATTGCGTTGAAGGTCGTATTCGACACTGCGTGAAGCAGTGCGCTGTCCCGCAAGCTCGTGATCTGGCCCAGTGTGACGAGGGCGGTCGGCCGAACGGCGGGAAGTAACAGACGGTGGGGCCAGTCGGGCGACCACCACTTCTCTGGTTGCCCGCGCTGTGGCACGATCGTGGAACCTCCACTACCCCACGAGGCCTTTCGACAGGAGCAATCTTATGTCTGGTCGTAGGTTGGGCCGGCTGTATGGCTCGCTCCTCATCCTTGCCGCCGTCGCCACGATGGTCATCAGCAACCACGGTGTCCCCGCCGATCTGAACCTCGGGGACATCATCTGGGTCTGACGGCCCCCTGTCCGACGGGCCACTGCTTGTCACGGGACACGCCACACCGCCAGGGAGCGGAATGATCGCGCGGGACCAGTTGAGGCGCCGGTCGTCGGAAGACGCCTGGATCATCACTGCTCCCCTGATCCTTCTGGCTGTCACCTGCGCAACGCTCACCGGTCTGATCGCCGACCGTCCGTTCGGCGACTGGCACTGGGCGGCGCTGCTTCTCGTCGCCATGATCGCTGCGGGGCTGCCGCTCCTGGTGCTGGTCGTCCGCCGGCAGTCGGTGGCCATGACGCTCACCGAGTTGCCGCTCGTGTTGGCGCTCTACTTCCTGCCGCCGTTGACGGTCGTCGTCATCTACACGCTCGCGTCGCTGGTCACGCAACTGCGGCACCGGATCACGGCGCCCAAGGTGTGGTTCAACGTGGCGCGGGCCGCCGCGGGAACGTCGCTCGCGACCCTTGTCCTCCAGGCGATGCCGCCGAGATCAGGCGTCGGTCCGACGACCTGGGTGAGTCTCTGCTGCGCGATCAGCGTGGTGATCCTCGTCAGCCTCACCGCCGTCGCCTCGGTGCACACTCTGTTGCAGGGCTGGCAGGGCGGTCGCGAAGCGCTCCGCGCGGTGCCCTCACTGCTCCTGACCGCAGGCATCAACGTGGCCGCCGGTCTGGTCGTCCTGATCCTGATCCAGGTGTCCTGGTGGTCGTTGGTGCCCCTGGCCGCGCTGGCGGCCGGGCTCGGGTTGGTCTACCGCTCGTACACCCAGTTCTTCCGCCAGCACCGCACGCTCACCGACATGTACGAGTTGAGTAGGGCGGTGGCGGCCAGCGGCCAGGACGGCACCCTCGTCGATGCCCTGCTCGGCCGGGTGCGCGCGCTGATGCAGACTGAGTACGCGACCCTGTGGCTGCCCGCGCAGGGCCGCCACCCCGAGATTCTGCTCACCGCGCGAGTCGAGGATTCCGGCCTGCTGGATCTGTCCCTGACCCCGTCGGCGTTGCGGGAGAAGGTGTTGGAGACCGCTCGCCCAGTGACGGTCGGCCGTGGCGTGACCAGTGATCCCGAGTTCAGGGCCAGCCTCGCCGAGCGGGGGGTCAAGGACACCGTCGTCGTGCCGCTCCGCTCGGGCGGTGTGGTGATCGGGACTCTCGAGGTCACCAACCGGCTGGCCGATCCGCTCTACTTCACCCAGCGTGACATCTCGGTCTTCGAGACGGTGGCCGCGCACGCGGCGATGGCGTTGGAGAACTCCCGACTCGTCGACCGGCTTCGTCATGACGCGTACCACGACGCGTTGACGCGCCTGCCCAACCGACGGCGCATCACCGGGGCGTTGGACGAGTCGGTCAAGATCCGGGCACCCGGCGAGGTGGTGGCGCTGCTGCTCTTCGACGTGGACGGGCTGCGGCAGGTGAACGAGGCGCTGGGCCACGCCGCGGGGGACAAGGTCCTCGCCGAGGTCGCCAGCCGACTGCGCGCCAACGCGCCGTCGTCGGCGCTGGTCGGCCGTGCGAGCGGCGACGAGTTCCTGGTGACGTTGCGGTTGGAGAGCGCCGAGGCCGCTGTCGAGTTGGCCGCCCAACTGCGCGACCAGATCCGGGACGAGATGGTCTTCGACGCGCTCACCCTCGACGTGGACACCGCCGTCGGCGTGGCCGTACACCCGGATCATGGCAGCGACGCGGCGACCCTGCTGCTTCGGGTGGACCTCGCCGCCACCGCGGCCAAGTTGGTGCCAGGCAGCGTGCAGCTGTTCAATCCCGCGCTGGAGTCCCGTTCACTGCGCCGATTGGGTCTGGCCGGCGATCTGCGCCGAGCATTGGACCAGGACGAGCTGGAGGTCTACTTCCAGCCCAAGGTGACTCTGCGGGACCGCCGCCTGGTGGGTGTGGAGTGTCTGGCCCGCTGGGAGCACCCGGCGCACGGCACTGTCGCGCCCGAGGACTTCGTGGCGGTGGCCGAGCACACCGGCCAGTTGAGCCGGCTCACCGAGGTGGTGCTCCGGGAGGGCCTTCGGCGCAGCCGGGACTGGGCGCTGGCCGACCAGCCGTTGCCCATCGCGGTCAACCTCTCGGCTCGTACGCTCATCGACCAGCACTTCCCGGACCGGGTGCAGGAGCTGTTGACCGAGTACAAGGTGCCGGCACAGCGCCTCACCCTGGAGATCACCGAGTCGGGGGTGCTGGACGGTACGGACCGGCCCATCCCCACTCTGCAACGGCTGCGGGATCTCGGCGTGCGGCTGTCGGTGGACGACTTCGGCACTGGTGACTCGTCCCTGGCGCACCTGCGCCGGCTGCCGGTGCACGAGGTGAAGGTGGACCGCTCCTTCGTGCAGGGCATGGCGACCGACCCGGGGGACCTGGCGATCGTCAACGCGGTGGTCACCCTCTCCCAGCAGTTCGGCCTGG
This sequence comes from Micromonospora sp. NPDC005205, assembly GCF_040608275.1. Classification (NCBI taxonomy): domain Bacteria; kingdom Bacillati; phylum Actinomycetota; class Actinomycetes; order Micromonosporales; family Micromonosporaceae; genus Micromonospora; species Micromonospora sp. NPDC005205. The sequence continues at coordinate 11,929 of NZ_JBEXHV010000003.1, read as the reverse complement.
CGGTGGTGGCCGAGGGGGTGGAGAGCGAGCTGACCCTGGAGCTTCTCCAGGACATCGGCTGCGAGATCGGGCAGGGTTTCCTGTTCAGCAGGCCGCTGCCGTACGAGCGTCTGGCTGCCTGGTTCGGTGCCCAGGTCGAGCCGGAGACGGTCGCCAACGGGGAGCTTCCGCGCCTGCGTGTCGTGCCCTGAGCAGGGCGCGGACGATCACCGGGGATCCGATTTCACCTGTCGAGCCGGGCCGTGTACTCTTACTCCTGCGCGCCCCACGGGGAGATCGCGCAGGCCCCCTTAGCTCAGTCGGCAGAGCGTCTCCATGGTAAGGAGAAGGTCTACGGTTCGATTCCGTAAGGGGGCTCGAGGGTTCAGCTGGACCCATCGCAGCGGTGTAGCTCAGATGGTAGAGCAAGCGGCTCATAATCGCTGTGTCGCCGGTTCAAGTCCGGCCACCGCTACTCTCGTCTTCCGGGCTCGTTGCCGGTGGTCGTAAGAATGGGCGCTTCCGGCGCCCACTTTGCATGTCCGCGCTGTCAGCGTCTAGGCTGGCGCGTCGTAGTTGTTTCCGTTAGCGAGGAAGGCACTCCGCCGTGGCGAAGGCTACCGATGTCCGGCCGAAGATCACTTTGGCGTGTGTGGAGTGCAAGGAGCGCAACTACATCACGCGCAAGAACCGGCGCAACGACCCCGACCGCATTGAGCTGAAGAAGTTCTGCCCGCGCGACGGTCGGCACACGGTCCACCGCGAGACCCGCTGACTGCTGGCCGGCCTCAGGGCCGGCCGTTGTCGAAGCTTTCCGATCGCCGATCTGACCGGTTTGGTGCGGCTCCGCCGCCGCCTACCGATCAGGTCGGCGATTGGGCTTTCCGTGTAGGTTCGCGGCATGCCTCTGGACCCTTCCTTCGTCGGCCGGACGTATCCGCCGACCGCCCCCTACCAGGTGGGCCGAGAAAAGATCCGCGAGTTCGCCAGCGCCATCGGCGCCACCGACCCGGCCCACCACGACCCGGAGGCCGCGCGGGCGCTGGGCCACCCCGACGTGGTGGCCCCGCCGACCTTCCCGGTGATCGTGACGATGGCCGCGAGCAGCCAGATCATCGAGGACCCGGCCCTGGGTGTCGACTACAGCCGCCTGGTGCACGGTGACCAGCGGTTCGCGTACACCCGGCCGGTGGTCGCCGGCGACGAGCTGGTCTGCACCAACACCATCGAGGACGTCAGCACCAGGGGTGGGCACGGCTTCCTGACGACTCGCACCGACGTGAGCACCGTCGGCGGGGAACCTGTGGTGGCGGTCTGGGCCAGGTATGTCATTCGCGGGGAGGCGTGAGATGGATTTGCCAGCGCGGACGTTTCAGGTGACCCGCGCGGACCTGGTCCGCTACGCCGGCGCCTCGGGTGACTTCAACCCGATCCACTGGAGCGACCGGGTCGCCACCACTGTGGGTCTGCCCGGGGTGATCGCCCACGGCATGTTCACCATGGCCCTGGTCGGGCGGGCGGTCACCGAGTGGGCCGGGTCGCCGGCCGCGGTGGTCGAGTACGGCGTGCGTTTCACCCGGCCGGTGGTGGTCCCCGACGATGACCAGGGGACCGAGATCGAGGTGACCGCGCGGGTCCGCGAGGTGACCGAGGACGGTCTCACCCGGCTTGAGGTGACCGCCACCTGCCTGGGTGAGAAGGTGCTGTCGCAGGCGCGGGCGACCATCCGGACGGCGGGCTGAACCGAGCCCGCCACGCGTGGCGGAGAGACCGGTTGGGAAAGTCGGGCGGCTACCCGTACACTGGTCCGCCGTGGGGCAAGTGACCCCTGCTCGGTCGTCTGTGGCCGCGTGGGGCGAGTGTTGCCACATAGGGGTGTAGCTCAATTGGCAGAGCAGCGGTCTCCAAAACCGCAGGCTGCAGGTTCAAGTCCTGTCACCCCTGCGCCTCAGGCCTGACCGTTCCCGTGGGTCGCGCCGCCACCTGGCGGCGTTCGGCCCGTGGTGGTGGCATCGGCGGGGTGGCTCCGAGGCAATCGGGGCCCTCCGGGTGATCCACCGGCCGCGGCCCGTCGCGGGACGGTTGGGTCCGGCCGGCGTGACCAGCGCCGCGTGCGCCACTCGGCGTACGACCCCAGATTCCGCGACGGAGGGCGAAGTGGCCGACAACAAGCGGCGCGACGACGACGGCGACGATCGTCTGGACGACGAGGTCGTCGACGACGTGGCCGACGACGACGCCTCCGGCGCGGACGAGCCGGTTTCCCGGGGAGGCACCGCCACGCGGTCCCGTGCCCGGGCGGAGTCGGCGGACAGCCGGCCGACCACGCGGTCGGAAACGGGTCGGGTGGGCGTCTTCGGCCGCATCGCCCGGTTCTTCCGCGAGGTCGTAGCTGAACTGCGTAAGGTCATCTGGCCGACCCGCAAGGAGTTGCTGACCTACACCGCCGTGGTGGTGGCGTTCGTCGCGGTGATGCTGACGATCGTGGGTGTGCTGGACTTCGGCTTCGCCAAGGTCGTGTTGTTTGTCTTTGGCAACTCGGACTGACCGGCTGCCTCCAGCCATAGTGACGGAAGTGAGCGAGCGTGCCTGAGTACGACGAGACCGCCGGACCGGTGGACGAGCAGTCCACGGTCGCGACGGCGGCTGGTGACGAGTCGGTCGAGGCCGCCAGCGAGCCGGAGTTCCCTACGACCGAGCCCGCACCGGACGAGGACTACGACCCTGTCGCGGAGCTGAGGCAGAAGCTTCGCTACGCGCCGGGTGACTGGTACGTGGTGCACTCGTACGCCGGCTACGAGAACAAGGTCAAGACCAACCTCGAGACCCGGATCACGAGCCTCGACATGGAGGACTTCATCTACCAGGTCGAGGTGCCGACCCGGGAAGAGGTCGAGGTCAAGAACGGTAAGCGTTCGCAGATCCAGGCCAAGGTCTTCCCGGGTTACATCCTGGTCCGGATGGAGCTGACCGCCGAGTCGTACTCCTGCGTCCGGAACACCCCGGGTGTGACCGGCTTCGTCGGCGCGACCGACCGGGCCGACCGGCCCGCTCCGCTCTCGCTCGACGAGGTGCTGAAGTGGCTGGCGCCGGCTGTCGAGACCGAGCAGAAGAAGTCGAAGCCGGAGATCAAGGTCCTCGACTTCGAGGTGGGCGACTCCGTCACCGTCACCGACGGCGCGTTCGCGTCGCTGCCGGCCACGATCAGCGAGATCAACGCCGACCAGCAGAAGCTCAAGGTGCTGGTGTCGATCTTCGGTCGTGAGACTCCGGTGGAGCTCAACTTCAACCAGGTCGCCAAGATCTGATTGGTCGTCGGCGGCGGGCCCGGCCGCGATGCCGGTGCTGCGTCCGTTGCACGCCGAGGCTGGCCTCGTCGGCCTGGTCGTC